>NZ_CP117458.1:5007500-6084997 GCF_030687105.1 Pseudomonas sp. FP1762 | reverse complement strand
GCACTGCTGCCAAAGTTCCACTGACACGGATATCCCCTAAGTTGAAAGCCGGTGAGGCAAAAACAAGCGGCCATTGTAGCGGCGAGCGGTTCACTTATCCACATGCAGGTAGGTCCATCGCCATCATTTATCAATGCGTTAACGCATTAAAAGGCGACCAACGGCACATGAATAAGCCCTGTGGATAAACGCCTCTGAGGGCACTGGACAACTGGGGGTTAAACCCGGTGGATAACCAGCCTGTGGATAACAAGCCCTTTCACACACAGCTTTTCCGATAGCGCAGCACAGGCTGAACACGGTTTTCCACTGTAGTTGTCATTCTCTGTACACCCCGAAGAATAAGGCCCCATGGCAGTTATCCACAGAAGATGGCGTGTCTAGCTTTTACAAGCTTTACAGAAAAGCTTTAAATAATTCCCTTCTTTATTTCTATATCTGGCTGACAGGCTTTCGAGCTCAAACCCTGCCCTGATCTATTTATAAGGAAACGCTGGTTGGAAATTGACCTGAGGGCTTGCTTTCTCTAGAATCCCCGGTCTCTTAAAACGGGGGCCATTCCGGCCCGTTGTGGACGAACCAGGTAACACGACATGAAACGTACTTTCCAACCAAGCACTATCAAACGCGCTCGTACCCACGGTTTCCGTGCTCGCATGGCTACCAAGAACGGCCGCGCAGTCCTGTCGCGTCGTCGCGCCAAAGGTCGTGCGCGTCTGGCAGTTTGATAATCCGGTACTGGAGGTGAGTCAGGACTTCAGTCGGGAAAAGCGTCTGCTTACCCCCCGGCATTTCAAGGCAGTCTTTGACTCCCCTACCGGCAAGGTTCCGGGGAAAAATCTCCTGCTCCTTGCACGCAACAACGATCTTGATCACCCCCGTCTCGGGCTGGTTATCGGGAAAAAGAGCGTAAAGCTCTCCGTTGAGCGCAATCGCCTTAAACGTCTGATGCGCGAATCGTTCCGTCTGCACCAGGATTCACTGGTCGGCTGGGACATCGTTATCGTCGCGCGCAAAGGTTTGGGTGATGTAGAAAACCCCGAATTGATTCAGCATTTCGGCAAACTCTGGAAGCGTCTGGCACGCAACAAGCCCGTTCCGGCAGTCAAAACCGAAGCTGTAGGGGTAGACAGTACCGATGCGTAAACTGGCCCTCGTTCCGATCCAGTTTTATCGCTATGCCATTAGTCCTTTAATGGCCAGCCACTGTCGCTTCTACCCCAGTTGTTCCTGCTACGCGTATGAAGCCATTGAAAATCATGGCCTTCTGCGCGGTGGCTGGCTGACCTTTCGTCGTTTAGGTCGCTGTCATCCGTGGAATCCCGGTGGTTATGACCCGGTTCCACCTGTCCCTACCTCCCGTTCTTCTTCGATGGCCGAGTAATCATGGATATCAAACGCACGATCCTGATCGTCGCCCTGGCAATCGTGTCCTACGTCATGGTTCTTAAATGGAACCAGGATTATGGCCAGGCTGCCCTGCCGACTCAGAATGTTGCTTCCAGTACGACTACATCCGGTTTGCCGGACACCGCCACTGGCACAAATGCTGCCAGTGACGATATTCCGCGCGCCGCCAGCGATACCAGCGCACCTGCCGAAACGCCGGTCGCCGCCAGCAAGGATCTGATTCAGGTCAAGACCGATGTGCTCGATCTGGCGATCGATCCACAGGGTGGCGACGTTGCGCAACTGACTCTGCCTTTGTATCCACGTCGTCAGGATCGTCCTGACGTTCCGTTCCAGCTGTTCGATAACGGCGGCGAACGTGTATATCTGGCGCAAAGCGGTCTGATCGGTACCAACGGCCCGGATGCAAACCCGGCCGGTCGTCCGGTTTATTCCTCGGAGAAGAAGGTTTACCAACTGGCTGACGGTCAGGATCAACTCGTCGTTGACCTGAAATTCAGCAAGGACGGCGTCAACTACATCAAGCGTTTCACCATGAAACGTGGCCTGTACGACGTCGCTGTCTCCTACATTGTGGATAACCAGAGCGCTCAGCCCTGGAACGGCGCAATGTTTGCCCAGTTGAAGCGCGACGCCAGCGCTGATCCTTCGTCGACCACGGCTACTGGCACCGCGACTTACCTGGGCGCCGCCCTGTGGACAAGTTCCGAGCCGTACAAGAAAGTGTCGATGAAGGACATGGACAAGGCGCAGCTCAAGGAAACCGTCACCGGTGGTTGGGTAGCCTGGCTGCAGCACTACTTCGTGACCGCGTGGATTCCGGCCAAGGGCGAGAACAATATCGTCCAGACCCGTAAAGACAGCAAAGGCAACTACATCATCGGTTACACCGGTCCGACTCTGACCGCTGCTCCAGGTGCAAAAGTTGAAACCAGCGCTGTGCTGTACGCAGGTCCGAAAAGCCAGGCTGTGTTGAAAGAGTTGTCCCCAGGTCTGGAACTGACCGTCGACTACGGCATTCTGTGGTTCATTGCCCAGCCGATCTTCTGGCTGCTGCAACATATCCACGCCATTGTCGGTAACTGGGGCTGGTCGATCATCTTCCTGACCATGCTGATCAAAGGGATCTTCTTCCCGCTGTCGGCCGCCAGCTACAAATCGATGGCGCGCATGCGTGCCGTGGCTCCGAAACTGGCTGCGCTGAAAGAGCAACATGGCGATGACCGGCAGAAAATGTCGCAGGCCATGATGGAGCTGTACAAGAAAGAGAAGATCAATCCACTGGGCGGCTGCTTGCCGATCCTCGTGCAGATGCCGGTCTTCCTGTCGCTGTACTGGGTTCTGCTGGAAAGCGTGGAAATGCGCCAGGCGCCGTTCATGCTGTGGATCACTGACCTGTCGATCAAGGATCCGTTCTTCATTCTGCCGATCATCATGGGCGCAACCATGTTCATCCAGCAGCAGCTGAACCCGACGCCTCCGGATCCGATGCAGGCGAAGGTCATGAAAATGATGCCAATCATCTTCACCTTCTTCTTCCTGTGGTTCCCGGCGGGCCTGGTGCTGTACTGGGTTGTGAACAACTGCCTGTCGATTGCACAACAGTGGTACATCACGCGTAAGATCGAAGCGGCGACGAAAAAAGCCGAGGCGTAACTTGCACTGTGGATAACACCACTCAAAGCGCCCCCTAGTGGGGCGTTTTGCTATCTGCCACTTTTGTCTGGATGCCGCTTTATGAGCACACCCCGTGAAACCATCGCCGCTGTCGCCACCGCTCAAGGGCGCGGCGGTGTGGGCATCGTCCGTATTTCCGGGCCGTTGGCCAGCGTTGCGGCAATAGCCATCAGCGGCCGAGAACTGAAACCACGTTACGCCCATTACGGACCGTTTTTCAGTGACGACCAGCAGGTGCTGGACGAAGGTCTGGCTTTGTATTTTCCGGGTCCGAACTCGTTTACCGGCGAAGACGTCTTGGAATTGCAGGGCCATGGCGGCCCGATCGTTCTGGACATGTTGCTCAAGCGTTGTCTGGAACTGGGCTGCCGTCTGGCCCGTCCAGGTGAATTCAGCGAGCGCGCCTTCCTCAATGACAAACTCGATCTGGCCCAGGCCGAAGCAATCGCCGATTTGATCGAAGCCAGTTCTGCACAGGCTGCGCGCAATGCGCTGCGCTCATTGCAGGGTGCGTTTTCCCAGCGTGTGCATAACCTGACCGAGCAACTGATCGGTTTGCGTATCTACGTTGAAGCCGCCATCGACTTCCCGGAAGAGGAAATCGACTTTCTCGCCGACGGTCATGTATTGGGCATGCTCGATAAGGTACGCGATGAGTTATCCACAGTGCTGCGCGAAGCAGGGCAGGGCGCGTTATTGCGTGATGGCATGACCGTCGTCATCGCTGGGCGGCCGAATGCTGGTAAATCCAGCCTGTTGAATGCATTGGCCGGTCGCGAAGCCGCCATCGTCACCGAGATTGCCGGCACCACGCGGGATATCCTGCGCGAACATATCCACATCGACGGCATGCCCTTACATGTTGTCGATACTGCAGGCCTGCGGGACACGGATGATCATGTGGAAAAAATCGGCGTGGAACGGGCTTTGAGGGCCATCGGTGAAGCGGATCGGGTTTTGTTGGTGGTCGATTCGACAGCACCAGAGGCACTGGATCCTTTTGCCTTGTGGCCAGAATTCCTTGAGTCTCGACCGGATCCGGCGAAAGTCACCCTAATCCGGAACAAAGCCGATCTGACCGGTGAAGCGATTGCTCTGGAAACCAGTGACGACGGCCACGTGACCATCAGTCTCAGCGCCAAGTCCGCTGAAGGCCTCGACCTGCTGCGTGATCATCTAAAGGCGTGCATGGGTTACGAGCAGACCTCGGAGAGCAGCTTCAGCGCACGTCGCCGGCATCTGGAGGCACTGCGCCACGCCAGCGCGGCATTGGAACATGGCCGCGCGCAACTGACCCTGGCGGGCGCTGGGGAGTTGCTCGCTGAGGATTTGCGCCAGGCTCAACATTCCCTGGGTGAAATTACCGGGGCGTTCAGTTCTGATGATTTGCTCGGACGGATTTTCTCCAGCTTCTGCATTGGCAAATAAAAGAGGGGGCTGTGGATAATTCATCCACAGCCCCTTTTTTGTTCACCAGTTATAGGACACCGTACCGAGCAAAGTACGATCCTCGCCCCAGTAACAGCGACCTGCATCGTTGCATCCCGAAACGTATTCCTTATCGAACAGGTTCTTCGCGTTCAGATCGACACTCCAGTGTGTATCGATCTGATATCCAACCGCCGCGTCGACCAATGTCACGTCGCCGGCATCCAGTTTTCCGTAGAGAGAAGGCGAAGTGTAGGCAAACGCACTGTCGAAATAACGCACGCCACCGGCCACATACAAGCCTTTCAAATCACCGTCGAGGAAGCGATATTTCGCCCAGGCCGACGCTTGATTACGCGGCACGCCGGTCATTTGGTGGCCCTTGACCAGCGACGTCGCCGAATCCTTGGTAATTTTTGCGTCGGTGTAGGTATAAGCCGCCGTGACATTGAGGTTCTGCGTCAAATTACTGTTGAGTTCCAGCTCCACCCCTTTGGCGCGGCTTTCGCCCACCTGGCGATAGGTTGACGTCGTTGCGTCGAAATAGGTGTCGTCCTTTTTGCGCAGGTCATACACCGAAGCGGTGAAAGCGGTGTCCCAGCCCATCGGTTCGTACTTCAAACCCACTTCGTACTGGCTGCTGGTGATCGGATCAAGCGGTGCGCCGGCATTGGAAATCTGCTGCACCGGCACGAACGCTGTTGAATAGCTGACATACGGCGTCATGCCGTTGTCGAACTCATACATCACGCCGCCCTGATAGGTGAACTTCTTGTCCTCGGAGCTGATGTTGCTGCCTCGCGCCACCTTGTCGCGGAAGTCACTGTCGACCCAGTCCTGGCGCCCGCCCAGCAGGAACAGCCAGTGGTCGTACTTGCTCTGAATCTGTGCATAAACACCCTTCATCTGCTGCTCGAGCAAAGTGTTCTGCACGGCAATTGGCGTGGTCGGATCGCGCAGGTAAACCGGGTTATACACATCGATCGGCCCGACAACGCCGGCATTCCAGTCCTGGTTGAACGAGGTGCGATCGTAGCTGACGCCCAACAGCACGGTGTTTTCCAGCTCGCCCGCCTCGAACTTGCCTTCGAGCTGGTTATCCAGCGAATACACCATGGATTTGTTGAAGCGATCGTAAGCGGTCACGTTCAACCGCGTGCCGAAACCGGCGTTGTTCAGATTGCCCGGCCAGGTTTCGTGGCGGGTGATGCGCGACTGCATGTAGCGCGAGTTCTGGCGGAACTGCCAGTCGTCGTTGAACGAGTGGCTGAACTCGTAACCGCTGCTCCAGGTTTCCCGTTCGAAGGTATTCCAGTCCGGGTCGCCGAGCATTGTGTCTTTGGATAATTGGCCGTTGGGATTACTCAGCAACGTGCCGGCGGCCGGCAGGCCAAGCTCCATGTTGGTGTGGTCTTTCTGGTAGTTGGCCAGCAGCGTCAGCGTATTGAAATCGTCGAAGTTCAGGGTCAGCGAAGGGGCGATATAAATCCGGTCGTCAGGAACGTGCTCGGTCTGGGTATCGGATTTGCGCCCCTGCATCACCACGCGTCCGAGAACGTTGCCGTTGTCATTGAGCGGGCCGGAGACATCTACGCCGATTTGCCGGCGATTGTTCGAGCCATAGCCCAGTTGCACTTCGCCCTGAGGCGCGGCGGTCGGGCGTTTGCTGACCAGATTGACCAGACCGCCTGGCGCATTTTCGCCATACAGCAGCGAAGACGGGCCACGGAACACCTCGACCCGCTCAAGTCCGTACGGCTCGGTGCTGGTGTCATAGCGATTGCCCTGCACGCGCAGTCCATCGCGCAGCAGACCGTAGCCGTAATCGGTGGCGTTGAAACCACGGATATAGAACAGGTCGCCAGCCAAGCTGTCGCCGGCGGCAAAAGGTGGGGCGAAGATCCCCGGCACGTAGCCGAGTACGTCGGTGAGTGTCTGGGATTTCTGATCCTTGATGCGCTGCCCGGTCACCACTGACACGGAACGCGGTGTTTCCGACAGCGGCGTATTGGTTTTCGTACCGATCCGGCTGTTTTGCGCCTTGTAGCCGACGTCGGCGGCGTAATCCAGATGCATTGGATTGCCCAACTGCGCATTGATGTTGGTCGGCGCCAGTTCCAGGGAATCACCGCTGGGCAAGTTCTGCAGAATGTAACTGCCGGGTGCTTGTGGCACTGCCTGTAAACCCGAGCCTTGCAGCAATTGAGCGAAACCTTGTTCGACGCTGAAATCGCCATTTAAACCGGCACTGCGCAAGCGGCTGGTCTGCTGCGGCGAGAACGACAGAATCACATTGGCGGCAGCGGCGAACTGGCTCAAGGCACTATCCAGCGGGCCGGCGGCAATGGCGAAGCGCTGGGATGTCGACGCCGCGAAGGCGCTGTTGCTGATCACCAGACAGGACGCAGCGCTGGCCATCAATAAGCTGTATGCAATGCAATGTGGAGAAAAGCGCTGACGGAACGTGGGAAGACGCATGTGTGGATTAGCCCTGAAGGTGGCGAAGAGCCGCGTTTATCGCGATTACCTGTAGGGCCGGGTCAGGGCGAAAAAAGATAACCCTGCTTGAAATTATTTTTCCCCAGGCATTTTTTGATCAAGCGCTATGGCTGATCGAGATCCAATAACGGCTGAAATAACGCACGTTGATTGGCAACGAGGCCTGAAGGTTGGCCAGCACTGCGTCGGTCGAATCGAGCCGGAAAGTCCCGGAGACCCGCAGATCCCTGGCGCGGCGATCACAATGCAATACACCACTGCGATAGCGTCCCAACTCCGCGATTACATCGCCCAGGCGCGCATCGAGAACGATTAACTGGCCGTTGATCCAGCCGACGTCTGATGGTTGGAAGGGATGACTGAGGCCGATATGTCGACTATCGAAATCCGCGCCTTCGCCTGCTTTCAGAATGAGCGCAGCAGTGGATGACTGCGCGGGTTGAACGCTGACTCGATCTTCCAGCACCCCAACTCTGGTTGAGCTGGACATCTGATGCACCGAGAACCGGGTGCCCAAAGCTTGAATCCGCCCGTCGCGGGTTTGCACATAAAACGGCCGCTGATCGCCAAGCTTGCCGGTTTGGATGAGGATTTCACCGGCACGCAGTTGAATCAGGCGTTGCGCTGCGTCGAAAGAAACATCGATGGCCGAGTCGGTGTTGAGCTGGATCTGGCTGCCATCGGCCAGGCTGATGGTGCGACGCTGACCCACACCGGTTTTATAGTCGGCCCAAACGTTGCCGAGGGATGTGTGTCGTTGAGCACTCCAGCCAACGAAGCCTGTTCCCGCTGCGAGCAGCAACAGCTTGAGCACCTGCCGGCGGTGCTGACCAGTGTTATTGAGCGCACGTCGTTTCAGATCCTGCGGCAGCGTACCGAGGTGGCGCTGCAATTGTTCCATCTGGTTCCACGCCGCCAGATGCGCTGGATCGCTGTCTATCCACAACTGCCAGGCCTTTTGTTCGGCAAGGCTCGGTGGCTGAGACTGAAACTGCACATACCAGCTGGCGGCAGTTTCCAATACCTGACGGTTTGCAGCGGCGGCCATCATGGCTGCGCCATGACCAGGGCGCACTCAGTCAGGGCGCGGATCATGTGTTTTTTTACTGTGGTCAGCGAGACTCTCAATTGCACGGCGGTCTGTTGATAAGTCAGTCCGTCGACTTGCGAAAGCATGAAGATCTGCCGTGTTCGCGGACCCAGCCCGGTCAATGCTTTATCCACAGCGATCAGGGTTTCAATGATCAGCGCCCTGTCTTCTTCGCTGATGACTGACGCTTCCGGCCGAGCTGCGAGGGCCTGCAGATAAGCGCTTTCAATCGCCCTGCGTCTATAACGATCGATGACCAGGCCGCGCGCAATAGTCGTCAGGTAATCCCTCGGCTCACGAATATGAGCTGCATTGCGCGCCGCCAGAACTCGCAAAAACGTGTCATGCGCCACATCGGCTGCATCGCAGGCGTTGTGCAGTTTGCCCTTGAGCCAACCATACAGCCACGAATGATGTTGCTCGTAGATTTGCTCGATCGCAGCGGTGTGGGCGGGTAGGGGCATGGGAGAAACTGACGTGTTAATGATAATGGCTATTATTAGCTTCTGTTACGTCCTCTCACAATAGCCTTTTCATTTCCTGCCCTTGGCTTGCCGAGCGTCACCAATCCCCCGCTGACGCTTTTTTTGCGTCCGGAAAAAGACATGTCGGCGATTTTCTGTGGACTAAGCCCTGTGAATAACTGTTCCTGAAGTCAGTTGATAAAGGGGGTTGAAAACTGGATATAACCCGCTCTGTGGATAACCACCCCTTTCATCCACAGGCTTACACCGGTTATCCAAGGGCCTCATTGCCACATGAGCACAGGGTTTTTAATCTCTGTACACATTGTAAAACATGGCCTGTAGAGATCTATCCACAGAAAGTGTGCTCAGTAAGAATAAACATAAAAACAAAGGTTTTATAAATTTCTCTCTTTTTTATTCTTTTAACCTCGAGTTCTCCACAGCTGGTTAAATTTTGTGCAAAGGGTTCTTTAGAAAGGGCGAAGTCCCTATACTTGCCGACCAGGTCCAGAAACCTGGTTTCAATATTTCCTGAATGACCTACTTAAGCAGGCACGAGGTGCGTGGTGGATTTCCCTTCCCGTTTTGAAGTGATCGTCATCGGCGGCGGTCATGCCGGTACCGAGGCAGCACTGGCGTCAGCACGCATGGGGGCAAAAACCCTGTTGCTGACGCATAACGTGGAAACCCTCGGCGCCATGAGTTGCAACCCGGCCATCGGTGGCATCGGCAAAAGCCATCTGGTCAAGGAAATCGATGCCCTCGGCGGCGCGATGGCCATGGCTACCGACAAGGGCGGCATCCAGTTTCGTGTGTTGAACAGCCGCAAAGGCCCGGCAGTACGGGCGACCCGTGCGCAAGCCGACCGGATTCTCTATAAGGCCGCTGTCCGCGAAATCCTGGAAAACCAGCCAAACCTGTGGATATTTCAACAGGCTGCTGACGACCTGATTGTCGAGCAGGAGCAAGTCCGCGGTGTCGTCACACAGATGGGTCTGCGTTTCTTCGCCGATTCCGTGGTGTTGACCACCGGTACATTCCTCGGTGGACTTATCCACATTGGTTTGCAGAATTTCTCTGGCGGTCGCGCCGGTGATCCACCGTCGATTGCTCTGGCCCTCCGTCTGCGTGAGTTGCCATTGCGTGTCGGGCGCCTGAAAACCGGTACACCGCCGCGTATTGATGGCAAATCTGTGGATTTCTCGGTGATGACCGAGCAGCCGGGTGACACTCCGATCCCGGTGATGTCGTTCATGGGCAGCAAGGAGCAGCATCCGCGCCAGGTCAGTTGCTGGATTACCCATACCAACGCGCGTACCCACGAAATCATCGCGGCAAACCTTGATCGTTCGCCCATGTATTCCGCTGCCGGGGAGATCGAAGGCGTCGGCCCGCGTTATTGCCCGTCGATCGAAGACAAGATTCATCGCTTTGCCGACAAGGAAAGCCATCAGGTGTTCATCGAACCGGAAGGTCTGACCACCCATGAGCTGTACCCGAACGGGATATCCACAAGCCTGCCGTTCGACGTGCAATTGCAGATCGTGCAGTCGATCCGCGGTATGGAAAACGCGCACATCGTGCGTCCGGGTTATGCGATTGAGTACGACTACTTCGATCCCCGCGATCTGAAGTACAGCCTGGAAACCAAAGTCATCGGCGGTCTGTTTTTCGCCGGGCAGATCAACGGCACCACCGGTTACGAAGAAGCTGGCGCTCAAGGTCTGCTCGCCGGCGCCAACGCCGCGCTGCGGGCGAAGGGCAAAGAGGCCTGGTGTCCGCGCCGCGATGAAGCGTACATCGGCGTTCTGGTCGACGACCTGATCACCCTCGGTACCCAAGAGCCGTATCGCATGTTCACGTCCCGCGCCGAATACCGCCTGATTCTGCGCGAAGACAACGCCGACCTGCGTCTGACCGAAAAAGGTCGCGAACTCGGTCTGGTCGATGACGCGCGCTGGGCGGCCTTCTGCAAGAAACGCGAAAGCATCGAGCTTGAAGAACAGCGCCTGAAAAGCACCTGGGTTCGGCCGAACACCCCGCAGGGCGATGCGATTGCCGAGAAATTCGGCACGCCGCTGACCCACGAATACAACCTGCTCAACCTGTTGAGCCGTCCGGAAATCGACTACGTCGGTCTGGTCGAAGTGACCGGGCAGGGCGCCGAAGATCCACAGGTCGCCGAGCAGGTTGAAATCAAGACCAAGTACGCCGGTTACATCGACCGCCAACAGGACGAAATCGCCCGTCTGCGCGCCAGCGAAGACACGAAATTGCCTGTGGATATCGATTACACCAACATCTCCGGTCTGTCCAAGGAGATCCAGAGCAAGCTCGGCGCCACACGTCCTGAAACGCTGGGCCAGGCTTCGCGGATCCCGGGCGTGACCCCGGCAGCGATTTCGCTGTTGATGATTCATTTGAAAAAACGCGGCGCGGGCCGTCAGTTGGAGCAAAGCGCTTGAGTGCCAAGGTCACTTCGCAACACGCCGAAGAGTTATCCACAGGAGCCCGCGAGCTCGGTGTCAATCTCACAGAAACTCAGCACGCATTGCTGCTGGGTTATCTGGCCCTGTTGATCAAATGGAACCAGGCCTACAACCTGACCGCTGTGCGCGATCCGGACGAAATGGTTTCGCGGCACTTGCTCGATAGTCTCAGCGTGATGTCGTTTATCGAAAACGGTCGCTGGCTCGATGTCGGCAGTGGTGGTGGCATGCCTGGTATTCCGCTGGCGATCCTGTATCCGGACTCGCAGGTGACCTGTCTGGACAGCAATGGCAAGAAAACCCGCTTTCTGACTCAGGTCAAACTGGAGCTGAAGCTGGATAACCTGCAAGTTATCCACAGTCGCGTCGAAGCGTTTCAGCCTGCGCAACCATTCAACGGGATCATTTCCCGGGCCTTCAGCAGCATGGAAAACTTTACCAACTGGACGCGTCACCTCGGCGATGCCGATACACGCTGGCTGGCAATGAAGGGCGTTCATCCGGCCGATGAGCTGGTAGCATTGCCGGCAGATTTCAAACTCGATAGCGAACACGCCCTGGCCGTCCCCGGTTGCCAAGGCCAACGCCATCTGCTGATACTGCGCCGCACGGCATGATTGGGAACACAAGCAAGAATGGCTAAGGTATTCGCGATAGCGAACCAGAAGGGTGGTGTGGGCAAAACCACCACCTGCATCAACCTCGCAGCATCCCTGGTCGCGACCAAGCGCCGGGTGCTGTTGATCGATCTCGATCCACAGGGCAACGCCACCATGGGTAGCGGTGTGGATAAACATGGTCTGGAAAACTCGGTCTACGATCTGCTGATCGGTGAATGCGACCTGGGTCAGGCCATGCACTTCTCCGAGCACGGCGGTTATCAATTGCTGCCGGCCAACCGCGATCTGACCGCGGCCGAAGTGGTGCTGCTGGAAATGCAGATGAAGGAAAGCCGTCTGCGCAGTGCGCTGGCGCCGATCCGTGACAACTACGACTACATTCTGATCGACTGCCCACCGTCGCTGTCGATGCTCACGCTCAACGCACTGGTCGCCGCTGACGGGGTGATTATTCCCATGCAGTGCGAATACTTTGCGCTGGAAGGTTTGAGCGACCTTGTGGATAACATCAAGCGCATCGCTGAACTGCTCAATCCGAACCTGAAAGTCGAAGGCCTGCTGCGGACCATGTACGACCCGCGCCTGAGCCTGATGAACGATGTTTCGGCGCAGCTCAAGGAACACTTCGGCGATCAGCTGTACGACACGGTGATCCCGCGCAACATTCGCCTGGCCGAAGCACCGAGCTACGGCATGCCGGCGCTGGCTTACGACAAGCAATCGCGTGGTGCCCTGGCCTATCTGGCTCTGGCAGGCGAGATGGTTCGTCGTCAGCGCAAAAATTCACGCATTGCTGCTGCTCAGCCAACTTAAGGAATCCCCATGGCCGTCAAGAAACGAGGTCTCGGACGTGGACTCGATGCACTGCTGAGTGGTCCGACGGTCAGCGCGCTGGAAGAACAAGCCGCGCAGGCCGACACCCGCGAACTGCAACACCTGCCGCTGGACCTGCTGCAGCGCGGCAAATATCAGCCGCGCCGCGACATGGACCCGCAGGCCCTGGAAGAGCTGGCGCAGTCGATCAAGGCCCAAGGCGTGATGCAGCCGATCGTGGTGCGCCCGATTGGCGGCGGTCGCTTCGAGATCATTGCCGGTGAACGCCGCTGGCGCGCCAGTCAGCAGGCCGGGCAGGAAACCATCCCGGCGATGGTCCGCGATGTGCCGGATGAAACCGCCATTGCGATTGCGCTGATCGAGAACATCCAGCGCGAAGATCTCAATCCGATCGAAGAAGCCGTCGCCTTGCAGCGCTTGCAGCAGGAATTCCAGCTGACTCAGCAGCAGGTTGCCGAGGCTGTGGGTAAGTCGCGGGTGACTGTGGCTAACCTGTTGCGACTTATTGCACTGCCTGAAGTGATCAAAACCATGCTGTCGCACGGTGACCTGGAAATGGGTCACGCGCGTGCCTTGCTCGGTCTGCCGGACAATCAGCAGGTCGAAGGGGCGCGACATGTTGTCGCACGAGGACTGACCGTGCGCCAAACCGAGGCACTGGTTCGTCAGTGGTTGAGTGGCAAACCGGAGCCTGTGGAAGCTGCCAAACCCGACCCGGACATCGCTCGCCTCGAGCAGCGCCTGGCCGAGCGCCTAGGCTCTGCGGTGCAGATTCGCCATGGCAAGAAGGGCAAAGGCCAATTGGTGATTGGTTATAACTCGCTCGACGAGCTTCAAGGTGTGCTCGCACACATCCGCTGAAACATTTCCTCATGTAGCGCGCAGTCGGAAATCACTACCTGACAGTTGAATAGGGGCAGAACCGCCCCTATACTCTGCGCGCATTTTGTCGGCACAAATTATGCCAAGTTATTGGATTTCGGCAGCCGACCATTGGAGAGCAACTGTGATGGGAACCCGCACGCCAAACCGCTTGCCTTTCCATCGCCTGGCGGTTTTTCCGGTGTTGATGGCTCAATTTGTCATTCTGCTCATTGCCGCTTTGGCGCTCTGGCAATGGCATGGAGTCGTTGCCGGATACTCGGGACTTTGCGGAGGCCTGATAGCCTTGCTGCCCAATGTTTATTTCGCTCACAGGGCATTTCGGTTTTCCGGCGCCCGAGCAGCCCAGTCCATCGTCCGGTCTTTTTATGCCGGCGAGGCAGGCAAACTTATTTTGACGGCAGTGCTGTTTGCACTGGTGTTCGCAGGTGTGAAGCCACTGGCGCCGATCGCAGTATTCGGCGTGTTCGTGCTGACGCAGTCGGTCAGCTGGTTCGCTCCCCTGCTGATGAGAACAAGACTTTCGAGACCTTAGGGCGTTTGAGGCAACCATGGCAGAGACAACCGCTTCGGGCTATATCCAGCACCACTTGCAGAACCTGACTTTCGGTCAGCTACCCAACGGCGGCTGGGGCTTTGCCCACACCGCAGCAGAAGCCAAGGAAATGGGCTTCTGGGCTTTCCACGTCGATACCCTCGGCTGGTCGGTCGCGCTGGGTCTGATCTTCGTTCTTCTTTTCCGCATGGCGGCAAAGAAAGCGACTTCGGGTCAGCCGGGTGCCTTGCAGAACTTCGTTGAAGTATTGGTCGAATTCGTCGATGGCAGCGTGAAAGACAGCTTCCATGGCCGTAGCCCGGTGATTGCACCGCTGGCACTGACCATCTTCGTCTGGGTGTTCCTGATGAACGCCGTCGACCTGGTACCGGTCGACTGGATTCCTCAGCTGGCCATCCTGATCTCCGGCGATGCCCACATCCCGTTCCGCGCCGTGTCGACTACCGACCCGAACGCGACTCTGGGCATGGCGTTCTCGGTGTTCGCACTGATCATTTTCTACAGCATCAAGGTCAAGGGCATCGGCGGCTTCATCGGCGAACTGACCCTGCACCCGTTCGGCAGCAAGAACATCTTCGTTCAGGCCCTGCTGATCCCGGTGAACTTCCTGCTGGAATTCGTCACCCTGATCGCCAAGCCGATCTCTCTGGCTCTGCGTCTGTTCGGCAACATGTATGCCGGCGAGCTGGTGTTCATTCTGATCGCTGTGATGTTCGGCAGCGGCCTGCTCTGGCTCAGCGGCCTGGGCGTTGTTCTGCAGTGGGCGTGGGCTGTATTCCACATCCTGATCATCACCCTGCAGGCGTTCATCTTCATGATGCTGACCATCGTCTACCTGTCGATGGCGCACGAAGAAAACCATTAAGACCAGTCTCGACTAGTCTGATGTTCCTCCCGGTCAAACGGGAGGGAGCTCCTTGCGGGGCAGCTGAAACGATTTGTCTTACCGCTTTAATCTAAAAAACCTAAACCATACGACGTAAAAGTCGGGAGGAAAGATGGAAACTGTAGTTGGTCTAACCGCTATCGCTGTTGCACTGTTGATCGGCCTGGGCGCACTGGGTACCGCAATTGGTTTCGGCCTGCTGGGCGGCAAGTTCCTGGAAGGCGCAGCGCGTCAGCCAGAAATGGTTCCAATGCTGCAAGTGAAAATGTTCATCGTTGCCGGTCTGCTCGACGCCGTAACCATGATCGGTGTTGGTATCGCTCTGTTCTTCACCTTTGCGAACCCGTTCGTTGGTCAGATCGCTGGCTGATTACTCGGATCTTCCGGGTAATTTGGTGTGATGGACAACGTAACTGCGAGGTGTTGGCGTGAACATTAATGCGACCCTGATTGGCCAGTCCGTTGCGTTCCTGATTTTTGTACTGTTCTGCATGAAGTATGTATGGCCTCCGGTCATCGCTGCTCTGCACGAACGTCAAAAGAAGATCGCTGATGGTCTGGACGCTGCCAGCCGTGCAGCTCGCGACCTGGAGTTGGCCCAAGAGAAAGCGGGTCAGCAACTGCGCGAAGCGAAAGCTCAGGCAGCTGAAATCATCGAGCAAGCCAAGAAACGCGGTAACCAGATCGTCGAAGAGGCTGTTGAAAAAGCCCGTATCGACGCTGACCGTGTGAAGGTTCAGGCTCAAGCCGAGATCGAACAGGAACTGAACAGCGTCAAAGACAAGCTGCGTGCCCAAGTGGGCTTGCTGGCTGTTGGCGGCGCCGAGAAGATCCTGGGTGCCACAATCGATCAAAACGCGCACGCAGAGCTGGTTAACCAACTGGCTGCTGAAATCTAAGCGAGGGCGATCATGGCAGAACTGACCACGTTGGCCCGACCTTACGCTAAGGCGGCCTTCGAGCACGCTCAGGCCCACCAGCAACTGGCCAATTGGTCAGCCATGCTCGGCCTGGCAGCAGCGGTGTCGCAAGACGACACCCTGCAGCGCGTGCTCAAGGCCCCGCGACTGACGAGCGCAGAAAAGGCCGCCACGTTCATTGACGTGTGCGGCGACAAGTTTGATGAAAAGGCACGCAATTTCATCAACGTCGTTGCCGAGAACGACCGTCTCCTGCTTCTGCCGGAGATCGCCGCTCTGTTCGACCTGTACAAGGCCGAACAAGAGAAATCGGTAGACGTTGAAGTAACCAGTGCATTTGCATTGAACCAAGAACAGCAAGACAAACTCGCCAAGGTTCTCAGTGCACGACTCAACCGGGAAGTGCGCCTGCAAGTTGCGGAGGACGCTGCCTTGATTGGTGGTGTCGTGATCCGCGCCGGCGACCTGGTTATCGATGGCTCGATTCGCGGCAAAATCGCGAAACTTGCCGAAGCATTGAAATCTTGAGTTTGAAGGGGCAGCAGAGCAATGCAGCAACTCAATCCTTCCGAAATAAGTGAAATTATCAAGGGCCGCATCGACAAGCTCGATGTGACCTCCCAAGCCCGTAACGAAGGCACTGTCGTCAGCGTATCTGACGGCATCGTGCGGATTCACGGTCTGGCCGACGTCATGTACGGCGAGATGATCGAGTTTCCGGGCGGCGTCTACGGTATGGCCCTCAACCTGGAGCAGGACTCCGTAGGTGCCGTGGTATTGGGCTCCTACCAGTCGCTGGCTGAAGGCATGAGCGCCAAGTGCACCGGCCGCATCCTCGAAGTTCCTGTTGGTAAGGAATTGCTGGGCCGCGTAGTCGATGCTCTGGGTAACCCTGTTGACGGCAAAGGTCCACTGGGCAACACCGAGACCGACGCGGTCGAGAAAGTTGCTCCAGGCGTGATCTGGCGTAAGTCGGTAGACCAGCCTGTACAGACTGGCTACAAGGCTGTCGATGCCATGATCCCTGTCGGCCGTGGCCAGCGTGAGCTGATCATCGGTGACCGTCAGATCGGTAAAACCGCTCTGGCGATCGACGCGATCATCAACCAGAAAGACAGCGGCATTTTCTGCGTCTACGTAGCCATCGGTCAGAAGCAATCGACCATCGCCAACGTGGTTCGCAAGCTGGAAGAAAACGGCGCCCTGGCCAACACGATCATCGTGGCTGCCAGTGCTTCGGAATCTCCTGCGCTGCAATTCCTGGCACCGTACTCCGGTTGCACCATGGGTGAATTCTTCCGCGACCGCGGTGAAGACGCGCTGATCGTTTATGACGATCTGTCCAAGCAGGCAGTGGCTTACCGCCAGATTTCCCTGCTGCTGCGCCGTCCACCAGGCCGTGAAGCTTACCCAGGCGACGTGTTCTATCTCCACTCCCGTCTGCTGGAGCGCGCATCCCGCGTTTCGGAAGAATACGTAGAGAAGTTCACCAACGGCGCAGTGACCGGCAAAACCGGTTCCCTGACCGCACTGCCGATCATCGAAACCCAGGCTGGCGACGTTTCTGCGTTCGTTCCGACCAACGTGATTTCCATCACCGACGGTCAGATCTTCCTGGAATCGGCCATGTTCAACTCGGGCATCCGCCCTGCAGTGAACGCCGGTGTTTCGGTATCCCGTGTGGGTGGTGCCGCTCAGACCAAGATCATCAAGAAGCTCTCCGGTGGTATCCGTACCGCTCTGGCTCAGTACCGTGAACTGGCGGCATTCGCCCAGTTCGCTTCTGACCTGGACGAAGCGACCCGCAAGCAACTTGAGCATGGTCAGCGCGTTACCGAGCTGATGAAGCAGAAGCAATACGCACCAATGTCGATCGCTGACATGGCGCTGTCGCTGTATGCCGCTGAGCGTGGGTTCCTGACTGACATTGAAATCGCCAAGGTCGGCAGCTTCGAACAAGCGCTGATTGCTTTCTTCAACCGCGATCACGCCGATTTGATGGCCAAGATCAACGTTAAAGGTGACTTCAATGACGAAATCGACGCTGGCATGAAAGCCGGTATCGAGAAGTTCAAGGCCACCCAAACCTGGTAAGCCGCAGCGGGAGCCGCGAGGCTCCCGCTTGCTAACCTGATAGGTGTTACATGGCAGGCGCAAAAGAGATTCGCAGTAAGATTGCGAGCATCAAAAGCACGCAAAAGATTACCAGCGCCATGGAAAAAGTGGCGGTCAGCAAAATGCGCAAGGCACAAATGCGCATGGCTGCTAGCCGTCCTTATGCGGAGCGTATCCGCCAGGTAATTGGGCATCTGGCCAACGCCAACCCGGAATACCGCCACCCGTTCATGATCGACCGCGAAATCAAGCGCGTCGGTTATGTCGTTGTGAGCAGTGACCGTGGTCTGTGCGGCGGCTTGAACACCAACCTGTTCAAGGCCCTGGTCAAGGACATGGCGGTAAACCGCGAAAACGGCGTCGAGATTGATCTGTGTGTAGTCGGTAGCAAGGGTGCGGCCTTTTTCCGCAACTTCGGCGGTAACGTCGTTGCAGCTATCAGCCACCTGGGTGAAGAGCCGTCGATCAATGATCTGATCGGCAGCGTCAAGGTGATGCTGGATGCCTACCTGGACGGCCGTATCGACCGCCTGTCCGTGGTGTCCAACAAGTTCATCAACACCATGACGCAACAGCCTACCGTGGAGCAGTTGATTCCACTGGTGGCAACCCCGGATCAGGATCTCAAGCACCACTGGGACTATCTCTACGAACCGGACGCCAAAGAGCTGCTTGACGGCTTGATGGTCCGTTACGTCGAGTCGCAGGTCTATCAGGCGGTGGTCGAGAACAACGCGGCTGAACAGGCTGCGCGGATGATCGCGATGAAGAACGCTACCGACAACGCCGGTGATTTGATCAGCGATTTGCAGCTGATCTACAACAAGGCGCGTCAGGCTGCGATCACCCAAGAGATCTCGGAAATCGTCGGCGGCGCTGCCGCGGTTTAACGGTTCAAATATTCAGAGGATCCAGCTATGAGTAGCGGACGTATCGTTCAAATCATCGGCGCCGTTATCGACGTGGAATTTCCACGCGACAGCGTACCGAGCATCTACAACGCGCTGACTGTACAAAGCGCGGCCGCAACCACTCTGGAAGTTCAGCAGCAGCTGGGCGACGGCGTGGTGCGTACCATTGCGATGGGTTCCACCGAGGGCTTGAAGCGCGGTCTGGAAGTCACCGACTCTGGCGCAGCCATCTCCGTACCGGTCGGTAAAGCGACCCTGGGCCGGATCATGGACGTCCTCGGTAACCCGATCGACGAAGCTGGCCCGATCGACACCGAAGAGCGCTGGGGCATTCACCGCGCAGCACCTTCGTTCGCCGAGCAAGCAGGCGGCAACGACCTGCTGGAAACCGGCATCAAGGTTATCGACCTGGTCTGCCCGTTCGCCAAGGGCGGTAAAGTCGGTCTGTTCGGTGGTGCCGGTGTAGGCAAAACCGTAAACATGATGGAACTGATCCGTAACATCGCCATCGAGCACAGCGGTTATTCCGTGTTCGCCGGTGTGGGTGAGCGTACTCGTGAGGGTAACGACTTCTACCACGAGATGAAGGACTCCAACGTTCTGGACAAAGTGGCACTGGTTTACGGTCAGATGAACGAGCCGCCGGGAAACCGCCTGCGCGTAGCACTGACCGGCCTGACCATGGCCGAGAAGTTCCGTGACGAAGGTAACGACGTTCTGCTGTTCGTCGACAACATCTATCGTTACACCCTGGCCGGTACTGAAGTATCCGCACTGCTGGGCCGTATGCCTTCGGCAGTAGGTTACCAGCCGACCCTGGCTGAAGAGATGGGCGTTCTGCAAGAACGTATCACTTCGACCAAGGAAGGTTCGATCACCTCGATCCAGGCGGTATACGTACCTGCGGACGACTTGACCGACCCGTCGCCAGCGACCACCTTCGCCCACTTGGACGCCACCGTCGTTCTGTCTCGTGACATCGCTTCCCTGGGTATCTACCCGGCGGTAGATCCACTGGATTCGACTTCGCGCCAGCTGGACCCGAACGTGATCGGTCAGGACCACTACGACACCGCTCGCGGCGTTCAGTATGTTCTGCAGCGTTACAAAGAGCTGAAAGACATCATCGCGATCCTGGGTATGGACGAGCTGTCGGAAGCCGACAAACAGTTGGTTAACCGTGCTCGTAAGATCCAGCGCTTCTTGTCGCAGCCGTTCTTCGTGGCTGAAGTCTTCACCGGTGCTTCGGGTAAATACGTTTCCCTGAAAGACACCATTGCTGGCTTCAAAGGCATCCTCAACGGTGACTACGACCACCTGCCAGAACAAGCGTTCTACATGGTTGGCGGCATCGAAGAAGCGATCGAGAAAGCCAAGAAACTGTAATCCCGGCGCCCGGCAACGGGCGCTAATTTAGGTTGAGGCAATCAGATGGCTATGACAGTCCATTGCGATATCGTCAGCGCGGAAGGGGAAATCTTTTCCGGCCTGGTCGAGATGGTGATTGCGCACGGTGCACTGGGTGATCTTGGTATCGCTCTGGGTCACGCGCCGCTGATCACTAATCTCAAGCCGGGTCCGATCCGCCTGATCAAGCAAGGCGGGGAAGCCGAGGTGTTCTACATCTCCGGTGGTTTCCTCGAGGTTCAGCCGAACATGGTCAAGGTACTTGCCGATACCGTGCAACGTGCCGCCGACCTGGATGAAGCTCAGGCTCAGGCAGCTCTCAAGGCTGCCGAGAATGCCCTGAACGAAAAAGGCGCGGACTTCGATTACGGCGCCGCTGCCACTCGTCTGGCCGAGGCTGCAGCCCAGCTGCGCACCGTCCAGCAGATCCGCAAGAAGTTTGGCGGTTAATCCGTCATCCGCTTGTTGTGCGATTGATAAAAAAGGGTAGCCTCGGCTACCCTTTTTTCTTTTCCGAATTTCAAACCCGGTCGCAGTTGCTGACCACCCAGGATTGGTAGCCAGTCATGTCTCTCGAAATCGTTATCCTCGCGGCCGGTCAAGGCACGCGCATGCGCTCGGCGCTGCCCAAGGTGCTGCACCCGATTGCCGGCAATTCCATGCTCGGCCATGTTATCCACAGCGCTCGGCAACTTGATCCACAACGCATTCACGTGGTGATCGGTCACGGTGCCGATGTGGTGCGTGAGCGGCTGGCAGCTGATGACCTGAATTTCGTGTTGCAGGACAAGCAACTGGGCACTGGCCATGCCACCGCCCAGGCGGTGCCGTTCATTGATGCCGACACCGTGCTGATTCTTTACGGTGATGTGCCGCTGATCGAAGTCGAAACCCTGCAACGTCTGCTCAAGCATGTCGTGCCGGGGCAGATGGGTTTGCTCACTGTTGAGCTGGATGACCCGACCGGTTATGGCCGCATCGTGCGCGATGCCGACGGCAAGGTCGCGGCCATCGTCGAGCACAAGGACGCCAGCGAAGCGCAACGTGCGATCACCGAAGGCAACACCGGCATCCTCGCTGTGCCGGCCAATCGCCTGGCGGACTGGATGAGTCGCCTGTCGAACAACAACGCGCAGGGCGAGTACTACCTCACCGACGTGATCGAAATGGCGGTCAGCGATGGTTTGGTCGTCGCCACCGAACAACCGCACGACCCGATGGAAGTGCAGGGCGCCAACGATCGCAAGCAGCTGTCTGAACTGGAGCGTCATTACCAGTTGCGCGCCGGCCGTCGTCTGATGGCTGAGGGTGTGACCCTGCGTGACCCGGCCCGCTTCGACGTACGCGGCGAAGTCAGCGTCGGCCGCGACGTGCTGATCGATATCAACGTGATCCTTGAAGGCAAGGTGATCATTGAAGACGATGTACAGATCGGCCCGAACTGCGTGATCAAGGACAGCACCCTGCGCAAAGGCGTGGTGATCAAGGCCAACAGTCATATAGAAGGCGCCATTCTCGGTGAAGGCAGTGACGCCGGTCCCTTCGCGCGGTTACGCCCGGGCACTGTGCTCGAAGCGCGCGCCCATGTGGGTAACTTCGTTGAGCTGAAAAATGCACACATGGGCGAAGGTGCCAAGGCTGGCCACCTGACCTATCTGGGTGATGCAGAAATCGGCGCACGCACCAACATCGGCGCCGGCACCATCACCTGCAACTACGATGGCGCGAACAAGTGGAAAACCGTGTTGGGCGCTGACGTTTTCATCGGCTCCAACAACTCGCTGGTCGCCCCTGTGGATATCTCCAACGGTGCGACGACTGCGGCCGGCTCGACCATCACGCAAAATGTGGATAACGCTCAGTTGGCGGTAGGCCGAGCCCGCCAGAAGAACATCGACGGCTGGAAGCGGCCGGAAAAAATCAGGAAATCCTGATTTATCCACAACTCCTGTGGGAGCGAGCCTGTTCGCGAATGCGGTTTGTCAGTCACGTCTTCAGTGGCTGAAACTCCTTTTCGCGAGCGGGCTCACTCCCACAGTCATTTCAATCTTTCTGAATTTTTCTCCCCGCGTCTTGACGGCAACCTTTCGATAGAGTTTCATTGCTTGCGTTATCTTTCGAATCGAAACTTAAGTCGCCATGTCCAAGCGTAACACTCCCCAACGTCGCCATAACATCCTAGCCTTGCTCAATGAGCAGGGCGAAGTCAGTGTCGACGAGCTGGCCAAGCGTTTCGAAACTTCGGAAGTTACGATTCGCAAGGATCTCGCGGCGCTGGAAACCCATGGTCTGTTGCTGCGTCGTTACGGCGGTGCGATCACCATGCCGCAAGAGCTGGTCGCAGAAACGGCGCAGAGTATTTCCAAATACAAACAGGCGATCGCTCGCGCGGCGGTCAAACGCATCCGCGAGCACGCGCGCATCATCATCGACAGCGGCAGCACCACCGCCGCGATGATTCCCGAGCTGGGCCAGCAACCGGGTCTGGTGGTGATGACCAACTCGCTGCATGTTGCCAACGCCTTGAGCGAACTGGAACACGAGCCGGTGCTGCTGATGACCGGTGGCACCTGGGATCCGCACTCGGAATCCTTTCAGGGCCAGGTCGCCGAGCAGGTACTACGCTCTTACGACTTCGACCAACTGTTCATCGGCGCCGACGGTATCGATCTGGTTCGCGGCACCACAACCTTTAACGAGTTGCTCGGCCTCAGCCGGGTGATGGCCGACGTTGCGCGAGAAGTGATCGTCATGGTCGAGGCCGACAAGATCGGTCGCAAGATTCCCAACCTGGAGCTGCCCTGGAGCAGCATCCATACCCTCATTACCGATGATCGCCTGTCTGTCGAGGCACGCGATCAGCTTCAGGCCCGCGGGATCACTTTGATCTGTGCGGCTGTCAGTCAGGAGAAATAACCATGTGTGGCATTGTCGGCGCTGTAGCTGAACGTAATATCACCGCCATCCTTCTCGAAGGCCTGAAGCGCCTCGAATACCGGGGCTATGACAGCGCCGGTGTGGCGGTTTATACCAATGACCAGACCCTGGAACGCATGCGCCGTCCGGGCAAGGTCAGTGAGCTGGAAACCGCCCTGACCGAACAGCCGCTGTCCGGTCGTCTCGGTATCGCCCACACCCGTTGGGCGACCCATGGCGCGCCGTGCGAGCGCAACGCTCACCCGCATTTTTCCGGTGACATTGCAGTGGTGCACAACGGCATCATCGAGAACCACGAAGCTCTGCGCGAACAACTCAAAGCCTTGGGTTACTCTTTCAGCTCGGACACCGACACTGAAGTCATCGCGCACCTGCTGACCCACAAGCTCAAGGAACAACCGGACCTGACTGCCGCGCTCAAAGCGACCGTCAAGGAACTGCATGGCGCCTACGGTCTCGCAGTGATCAACGCACAGCAACCGGATCGTCTGGTCGCCGCGCGCAGTGGCAGTCCATTGGTGATCGGCCTGGGTCTGGGCGAGAACTTCCTCGCTTCCGACCAACTCGCTCTGCGTCAGGTCACTGACCGCTTCATGTACCTGGAAGAAGGCGACATCGCTGAAATCCGTCGCGACAGCGTGCAGATCTGGGACGTGAACGGCAACGCTGTCGAGCGCCAGACCGTGCAGTACACCGATGGTGCCGAAGCCGCCGACAAGGGTGAGTTCCGCCATTACATGCTCAAGGAAATCCACGAGCAGCCGGCCGTGGTCCAGCGCACCCTCGAAGGTCGCCTGGGCAACAATCAAGTGCTGGTTGAGGCCTTCGGTCCACAAGCTGCCGAGCTGTTTGCCAAAGTACGCAACGTGCAGATCGTCGCCTGCGGCACCAGCTATCACGCCGGCATGGTCGCGCGTTACTGGCTCGAAGAACTGGCCGGTATTCCGTGCCAGGTGGAAGTCGCCAGCGAATTCCGTTATCGCAAAGTGGTGGTGCAGCCGGACACGCTGTTTGTGACCATCTCGCAGTCCGGCGAAACCGCTGACACCCTCGCGGCCCTGCGCAATGCCAAGGAGCTGGGCTTCCTCGCCAGCCTGGCGATCTGCAACGTCGGCATCAGCTCGCTGGTGCGCGAATCCGATCTGACCCTGTTGACCCAGGCCGGCCGCGAAATCGGTGTGGCCTCGACCAAAGCCTTTACCACGCAACTGGTCGGCCTGTTGCTGCTGACCCTGTCGCTGGGACAGGTGCGCGGCACTCTGGCCAACGGCGTCGAAGCCACACTTGTCGAAGAACTGCGTCGCCTGCCGACCCGTCTCGGCGAAGCGCTGGCGATGGACAGCACCGTGGAAAAAATCGCCGAGCTGTTTGCCGAGAAAAACCACACCCTGTTCCTCGGCCGTGGCGCGCAATTCCCGGTCGCGATGGAAGGTGCCTTGAAACTCAAGGAAATCTCCTACATCCATGCCGAAGCCTACCCGGCCGGCGAGCTCAAACACGGGCCGCTGGCACTTGTGGATAACGACATGCCAGTGGTGACCGTCGCGCCGAACAACGAACTGCTGGAAAAGCTCAAATCCAATCTCCAGGAAGTCCGCGCTCGCGGCGGCGAGTTGATCGTGTTCGCGGATGAGAAGGCTGCGATGACCAACGGCGAAGGTACCCACGTGGTGCAAATGCCGCACATCCACGACATTCTCTCGCCGATCCTTTATACGATCCCGTTGCAACTGTTGTCGTACTACGTCGCCGTGCTCAAGGGCACCGACGTCGATCAACCGCGCAACCTGGCGAAATCGGTCACCGTGGAATAAGTTATCCACCGTTGATCTAAGCTCTTGGTTTTGAACAATATAGATTGACACTAATCAATATAGTTTGACACGCGGAAACATAGATTGACACAAGGCTGAAACCCCCGTATCTACGGGGGTTTCTTCTTTCCAGGCTTTCCTTTGGTCTGGATTCATCGCTTCAGTTTTCAGCGGGTGTAGTCTAGAAATGCTTTAAATATGGTCGCTACGGTGGTCATGTTCTTCTACGACTTTTTCTCGGCAAGAGGTGAAGCGGTCCACATAGACTGAGGAGGCGTGGGTTGCGAGGTCGTAAGTTTGCATCACAGCAGGACATTGATCGGCACATTGCAAATGGATTTGGCGGAGGCGCCGGGGCGAGCTACGTGCCTTGGCTGCGGGTACAGGACGTTCCTTCGATCGGTCGTTCGCACAAGATTCAAGGCGTCAAGATCGACAGGATCCATCACTTGCTGTCAGATCTCGAGCGTTCTTACTTCCTTGTGTGTGAATTTTCAGAAGACGTCGTGGATATTCGTGAGCAATACCCATTGCTCCCCTCAGAGCGGGCGCAAGCAATAGCAACGTCTATAGATGTACGCTTCCCCCGGTACCCTAGAACAACGCTACCTTATGTGATGACGACCGACTTTCTACTAACTGTTAAGGACCAGAATGGAAATTTCAAGTCGGTAGCTAGAACTGTGAAGTATCGTTCTGATTTAGTAGGTAAAGGAAATAAACGCACGCTTGAAAAACTTGAGATTGAAAAGCGCTTTTGGCAGGGTCAAGGTGTCGATTGGAAAATCGTCACAGACGAGTTTTTTACACGAGATCTGATTAAAAACCTTGGGCTAATCAGAAAATACTCAAAACTCCCTCGTGATTTAATGAAAGTATCGCTGCATTCTAATTTTATTGATTGCTTGGCAAACAGCCGGGGATATCCGTGGACTTTGGCCACCTGTTTGAGAAAAATTGCATCCCTTCTGTCCATCTCCTATATCGACGCCCAAGCAATACTCTTCCATCTGGTTTGGAATAAGGTACTGAAAATCGACTTGGTAAGCTCTCCTCTACATCTTACTGGGCTAGTTCCTGACTTCGAAGTTATCCAGAACTCTATCGATATTTCGGCGAAGGAAAAAATGTCATGAATTTGTTCGTAAATGACGTTTTTGAGCCTGTTACCGGTTTGTCAGTTATTGGTACGATCGTTAGGCTCATTTACCTTGATGAAATGCATGACGTGGCTGTTGTGATTGACCTAGCTGATCCTCCCAGGCAGCCATACGCTATTAGTCTTGAAGAGCTGCATCGATCGGTATCCGGTGGTGATACGAAACCAGTGACCATCGCCACACCCGAGTTCATGCTTGTGCTTGAGGATCAGTTGGACGAGGCAGCCAAGCTGGGCCGAGACGAAAAATGGGCCATCATTGCCCCTCTGCTAGATCCTGACTACCCAGGGCGAATATTCGCACGGGGGGAATTGGGCCCGTTGGTTAGCAAAAGAGCTTCAGACTTGGGGATTCAGCGGAAGAAGATTTATCGGCTTCTTTACCGTTATTGGATCTATGGTCAAATCCGAAACTCCTTGCTTAAGAATTATTCAGCGGTAGGTGTTTCCGATAGAAAATATGATCCGAGTAAGCCTCCAGGTCGAAAGCCTAAATTTCAAGGCGTTCTTACGTCGTCCTCCAAGATGCTTAGTGATGTTGATAAAAAGTGTATTCGTGTTGGGTATGCGCTTTACGTGAAAGATAAAAAATCATCTATTTCGAGCGCATATGACGAAATGTTGAGAAGATTCTACTCTGTTCGAGATATCTCGAAAAACAGCGAAGAAGAACTTCATTTGCTTCCGAGTTCAGAAATACCCAGCTTGAGGCAGTTTAGATATTGGGGCCAAATCTTTTTTGACGAAATAGAAACTGAGCGTGGCCGTAAAGGTTTGAGGAGGTGGCTGAAAGACTGCCGCCCGCTTTCAGGTACTGTTCGCGATTGGCTGCGCGGACCATGTCACCAGTTTGAAATCGACGCAACTATTGCCGATATTTATTTGGTCAACAGCTACTCTAGACGGATGCTAATAGGCCGCCCCGTAGTTTATATCGTAGTGGATAGCTTTTCCGGAATGATCGTTGGTCTCTATGTGGGGTTGGAAGGCCCCAGTTGGAATGGGGCGAGGCAGGCGCTATTCAACGCGTTTACTTCAAAGGTCGCGTTTTGCGCGCAAAACGGCGTTGAAATCAACGCAGAAGACTGGGATTGTCACCACTTGCCCCACCAGATTTATGCCGACAGGGGCGAGATGCTCTCACTGGCAGCAGAAGGGCTTTCGTCAGGCTTGGGGATTGAGATGGGCACTGCCCCGCCATATCGGCCGGATTGGAAGCCTATGGTAGAGAGTCGGTTTGGCATTTTGAATGATCTGACGGGCATTAGATGGCTACCTGGCGGGGTAGCTGCGCGTGATAAAGAGCGAGGCGAGCGAGACTACCGGCTCGATGCCACCCTCACGCTTAGAGAATTCACACAGATCCTCATCAACTGCGTGCTCCACTATAACCGGCATCATCGTCAGCCTGACCGGCTGACGCAGGCAATGATGAATGACGGCGTTGAACCAACACCCAGCGGAATATGGAGTTGGGCTTGCGAGAACGATCTGGTCGAATCTAACAAACGCCCCGACGAGATGGTTTACCTCCACCTCCTGCCCCGAGAGCGCGCGACCGTTCAAAAGCGTGGAGTGATGTTTCGCGGAATGCACTACGTGTGTGATATGGCCGTAGAGAAAAACTGGTTTGCCAAAGCTCGCAAAGGGGGAGTTTGGTCAATAGAGTGTTGGTTCGATCCGAACTCTGCTGCGCACATTTGGATCCAGGGTGATGCCAAGCAGTTTATCCGTTGTGATCTTCGACAATCGGATGCCAGTTACGCGAACTACCGCTCGGACGAAATTTTTGACCTGCTCGAAGCCTATCGCCAGAAACCACCAGCTCACCGACGAGCTGAGCTGGAAAGCCGTGTGCAGCTTAGCGATCAAGTCCATCAGATCATCACCAATGCCCTTTCTGAAAGAGAGCTGGAGCCTGCTCCTCCCACCAAGGCCGAGGCCACAGGAAACATCCGCGAAAACCGCGCCGAAGAACGGCTCCGTGAGCGTGAAAATGCTGTTGTACCAGCAGGTGTCAGGGCTGAGCCAGCTTCTCAACAATCTGAATCGACGCCGACAGCGCGTGACTCATATGCCGGCGAGCGCACCGCGCAGGTTATCGATTTGCTCAAAAGAATTCGGCCAGGACAGGCGCAATGAAAGGTGCACAGACGTTTGCCAATTACGTCAAACAGGATATTCGTGAGTATGCCGGAAATCCGCTAATTGAAGCTTTGCCTCCAATACTCTCGGAGGCGACGGCTATAGAGCTGATCTCGAATTTTCCTCAGCCGGTGGATCCGAAAGAGCTGAGCCTCGAAGGAGCCACTCGTATTCACTGTATCGACCGTTTGAGAACAGTGGTACAGCCGTTTCTGTTGCACTTGGAACTGGAGGCTCTCTTCTCGCTGCTCATCCGTCGAGGGTATGTTGGGCGTAACCCGATGTCGCCCGCTACCGTCCGGCATTTGCATTCTTTATCCGGTGCTCAGCGTTACCACGATGCGTTCAAATCCACCGCAGAGACATTTACCGTCGTCGGCCTGAGCGGCATTGGAAAGTCGACGGCACTTCACGCCATTTTGAGCCTTTATCCACAGACAATCCGTCATGAGCGCTATGAAGGCAGACAGTTTGTTCATACCCAAATCACTTGGCTGAAGCTTGACTGCCCTCGGGATGGATCACTGGCTGGGTTTTGCCAGCAGTTTTTTTATGCGGTTGGGGATGCTCTAGGGGACAAGGACTACCACAAGCGCTACAGGCACCGAAACATCAATGATGCGCTGCAACAAATGGAGCAGGTGGCGAGTACATTTTTCATCGGCGCCTTGTTGATCGACGAGCTGCAAAACCTCCACCTGGCGAAAACTGGTGGTAAGGAGAGCATGCTGAATTTTTTTCTGCACTTGGTTAACAACATCGGTATTCCGGTCGTTTTCAGTGGCACGAACTCGATGATTAGCCTGTTCTCAGAAGTGATGCGTACGGCCCGCCGAGTCTGTGGAGCCGGTACGCTTGAATTCAAACGCTTCGAGAAAGATGATGAGGAGTGGCGGTTGTTGGTCGAAAATCTTTGGAGCTATCAATGGTGCAAGCAGACCGCTGAGCTGACCGACGAAATTTTAGACACACTGTATGAGCACACCCAAGGTGTCACAGATTTCCTGGTCAAGCTGCTGGTATTGAGTCAGCGATACGCGGTTCAGAGTGGCTCCGAGTGTTTGACTGCCGAGACTTTGGTGAAGGTCAGCAACTCAAAAATGCAGATTCTCAAGCCAGCCCTTTCGGCTCTGCGTAGCCGAGATCCGAAGCGCATGCGGCAGTTCGACGATTTGCTTCCGATTGAGGAGCAACTGAACGAAATGATGGTTTTCGACGGGTTGGCACGAGCGGACCGCCTTTCCTTACTTCGAAGCGTTGTTTCCCGTGAAAAGCCGGCAGATGCATCTCCCGCGAAAGAGCGCCAATCGCCGGTTGCTGCTGCAGTGGAAAGCTCAGAGGCTAAATCGTTAAGTGAACACAACAATCCTCTCGATGCGTTGCGAGCTGCGGACTGGCTTAACGAGGATCTATTTGAGTTCTCGCCGATGTATCAAAAAGAGTAAGTAGGGGGTGATGAAGTGCACCTTAAACTCCATTTCTTCCCCACAGCGTTTCCAGACGAAACGCTGCACAGCCTGATTTCTCGCTATGCCAGTCTTTGCGGTGTTCGTAGTATCCGAGCCGCGTTCTCCGGCCTGAAATCGGCGGCGGCATTTTCACAGAATGTCGCCTTCCCAAGTCATCTTAGGGATTTTGTCGAAGCGCTACCCAGCGGTACCGAGCTATCAGTAGCCGAGATTCTTATGCGCCACACGTTATTACCCTACTACGCGCCATTTTTGAGTATGCGCCAGGTAGAACATGCTCGTATGTTGATGACCGCTGATGGCAAAGGCCTGATGCTGAAGCTGGGTGTCAACGCGAGCCGTATTGAATTCGCCTCTAGAGTGCGGTTATGCGAAGAGTGTATTGCCCAAGATCAGGTACAACGGGGGGTCGCTTACTGGCATAGGGTTCACATGCTTCCGGGCGTGCTGGTCTGTCCGCATCACGGCACGTCACTCAGGATCCTTGATCATCGCTGGTCCAGCCGCAACTCTCGACAACTCACACTGCCGAGTGACGAGCATGTCCAAGCACACACGATACCTCTTGATATCCCGTCGGTGTGCAAGCCGCCGCTCCACGATATAGCGTTGCGCTCGCTTCAGATCCTTGAATCTGAAGTCAGTGCGTTGTCGGCAGATACGATGCGCTACACGTTTATGCAAAAGGCAACACAGCTTAATCTTGCCTCTGGAAACCACCGTTTATATCTGCAACTGCTGGCACAGCACATGACCAATTTTTTTGCAGCACTGCCTCGAGATTGGGAGTTTGCTGTACTCGGGAACGTCGGTGGGGATATACCCGCCACATGGGTCACGAAGCTGCTTCGTAAGCCAATCACCTCTCATCATCCGCTCAAATACATTCTGTTAGCCGGTGCACTGGACGTTGACATGGCGAGGTTGCTGCATGAACAACGCCCGCTGGAGCGGGAAGTGGCGTCTGGTCCGAAAACACACATGCGGCTACCCAGGCGCGATCTACCGGAGACGTCGAGTAAAGGACTGGACTGTTCGTTGACCGCTGTATGGGAACATGCCCTTGAGGGAGCTGATGCCAAAAAGATTGCTGCCGTTTTAGGTGTCTCATTGGCGTGCGTCTATCGCCGCATCCGCAGCGTACCTGGCGGTCAAGATGCTTGGAGGAAGGCTCGATTTCAAATTCAGCTATGTGCAAGACGCAGGGTCTTCGAGGCCGATTACCGTTTGCAAAAAGCACATGCGTGCAAGGGGTACGCTTGGCTATATCGAAATGACAAGCAGTGGCTGTCGAGATCAACTACAAACCCAAGTATCCATCGCGCACCCCGAATCAATAGCTCAGAGATGTTCGCTTCTCTCGATAACAGACTAGCCGGGGAAGTACGGCACTGTGCTGATGTACTCTATCGTTTTAAAGGTAAGCCGGTCCGCGTGTCACGTACCAGAATTGGGAGAGAACTTCATGTTCTGTCTCGCTTCGAAAAGCAGCTCAGCAAGCTTCCTCTCTGTGCAGCAGCGCTTGACAAGGTATGTGAATCAGTTGAAAGCTTTCACGAACGGCGTTTACGGTGGGCTAGGCGCAAACTGCTCTCGGAGGGCAAGTCCGTGACGCGTTCTTCGCTCTACAGGCTCGCGAGCATACGGCTAACGGTGTGATCCAGCCGGTAATAAATCATCATTCGACACCCCGCATTCAACTCTTTGTGCCGCAGGGCATTCCACAAAAATCCGTTTACTTCTCAAAAATAGCTGGCATTAAGCTACGTAGGTCGCGATATGAGAAGTATGTTTCATCTAGCGATCAGAATAATCTTGATTGTATATTCCTCACGCGTTCAACTTGCGGGAGCTGGATTATCGATACGTGTTTTTGATTCAATGAATACTGCTACGATTGCGGTTGGGTAATCCATCAAAATTCGGAGCAGGGTGACACCCTATCGTGTGGTCATTTCAGAGAGCCTAACCCCAGTACAAAATTTAATGTGCAATCTATATACTCCATCTTGGATCCGCGTTTTTCTTTAACCCTACTTTGTTAATCGGTAAATGATGTCTGAACTACTATTTTTCCCTGTATCGATGCCGGATGAAATGCTGCACTCTCGCGTCACCCGCTATCACTACCTGTCAGGGAATAGAACAGCGGCGGAAACCTACCGTGATTTATTCGCATCTAAGCCATTTAGCATCGGTGGCATCGTGCCTCAGCAGATTGAGAAGCTTGCCGACAGGCTACCAGGGCAGCTGGAGAGCAATCTTGCAGAACTTATCAGTAACAACACGACGTTTCCTGCGTACAGACCTTTTCTAGGTGTGAGGCAAGGACCGGAGGACCATTCTGGATCGCACGCTTTTGATGGGGTGGTACGAATTCCTCGCCGCGAAGAGTCCATCCATGGGAAAGCTAAGCTTTGCCCTACCTGCGTTCAGGAGGATTTGATCGATTGCGGTTCTGCCTACTGGCATCGATCACACCATATACCCGGTGTTTCAGTCTGTTGGCGCCACGGGGACTCGCTGATCCATGCTTGCCCCAAGTGCTCCCACCCTTTCTATCGAAAATTGAAGCTGCTTCCAAATCTGACTGAACCATGCGCATGCGGGTGGAATCCGCTTAACGCTAAGACGACGCATAAGGGCTCGGATCTGGAGAAGAAGGTCGCGCTATTCGCGCATGATATCTTGCAACGAAAGATCCCGCCAATAGGTAGCGCGGTATTGAGCTCTTGCTATGTGCGGCAATGTAAGAAACGTGGATTTGTATTTGGAAACAATGCGGGCATTGCGAAACTTTTTGATAGTATTCAAAGTGCTTATGGCGATGAGTATTTAGCGCAAATTGATCCGGCCTACAATAATGGAAAGCATGAGCAATGGATTAGGCTGAAGTCAGACAAGGGTCAGCTTAATATGCCATTAGCGCGACATTTGATTATCGCGCTTCATTTATTTTCCAGTGCTGATGATTTCGAGGGAGCGTTGAAGAATGAGTCTATCCTGCTAAGTGCTTCGAGTTCGCCACGACCTTCTAAAAATGAAGATGCGCATTCCGGTAAAATGATTAAGTACCGTCAAAAAATCGAGATGCTTTTGGCGCTGCGCTCCGAGGCTGATGTGGAGTACCTTTGGAAAAAAGCCTATAAACCAACTCATTGGCTAATGGAAAATGATAATGCATGGCTGATCGCAAAACTTCGCATGCCTAAGAAGGTTGCCGTTAAGGTTGAGAAGACTATCGACTCAAGAGACGCTGGTTATGCAGCCCTTATTGAAGCGGGCGTGGATGAGTTGTATAGCGTTGCGAAAGATCCTAAAAGGGTGAACATTAGAAATTTGCAGACGCTGCTCCCAAACTCGTTACCTCACGGCCTAGAACTGCGTAAGCAGAGGTTCCCTCTTACTTATCACCAGATCAAGCGTCACCAAGAGTCAGTGTGGTATTTCCGATTAAGGACATTGGTGTGGAGCATCTCTGAAATCATAAGAATGAAGCTGCCGGTGAACTATTCGACTGTAAGATTGACCTCGGCGGTAGCAAGCAAAGTTTTCTTGGTTTTTTCCAGCTTCTTCGAGTGGGATCTGGAAAGCTTGGCGAGAACAGGCGTGGATGCAGAGGCCTTGCTCAAGTCTACCGGAGTATCGAGAGACTGGGAGGGACCGCCGATTGCGATTAGCTTCTGAGGGCATCTGCGCTCTATCCGCCCCGAAAACGCCCTCAGGGGCTGGAGCGATAGCTTTAAGAACCGATTATCGCGCATCGGGTTCTTTAGCTGGTTCTTGTGGGGGGCGCATGGAGATTGATGTCGTTTGGTTTTTGAGCGAGATATGTATCGAAATTAGCGAGTTTATGTCTTCTGCATAAAATCGCTAATTTCGATACATACGCTTCTGGTCAGCACCATAACCCATCAGCATTTGCCAGAAATCGAAAGCTGCCATCACTCCGTTTCGATGAGTCAAAAAAAGCGTCTTGGTCAAGACGCCTCGGCATTAATCACCCTCAAATCTCTCTTGAAATCGCGGCAAATGACCTTAATATGATCTTATCTTGCCATCATCGTTTTCAATCATGGATGTTTCTCGGGGGTAGGTCGAAATGGCAGAACCAGAAGACGCTAAGCCCGCGAGTGGGCGCTTTAACACGAATGATGAGACGAAGCGGATCGTATGGACACAGACCGCTGGTCATTGCGAACTGTGCGGCACAGATCTAACGTTCGACTATCGTGCCGGCAAGCCAATGAAATGGGGCGAAGTGGCGCATATCCTACCCGCCAGTCCCAAGGGGCCTCGGGGACGCGCGGATCATGATGCTGAGGGGCACACGAACGATACTGCTAACCTGATGCTCCTGTGCCCAGGCTGTCATGACAAAATTGATCGTGACGCAGATGGTTACCCTGAAAATGACTTGAGTGGTTTGCACCAAGCATACATAGAACGCATCCGAATCGCTGCAACGACCCCCGATGGTGGCAGAGCCATTCTCCTAATTGTCCAGAGTCAGCATTTCCAGACTTTCAACGACATTCCCGTTCGCGATCTGTTGACTGCGATGTCTGCTGAAGGACTAACGGCCTTCGATCAAGGCATCAAAATCACTTTCCCTGCGCCCGGACCGCGAGGTAGGGACGCGACCTATTGGCAGAACATCAAAGACAGCGTCCAGTATGAGCTGGAGCAGCAACTCAGGCGTCGCGGCGGCACCTATGGCGATGCGCCTGCACTAGCTGTAGTGGGCTTGGCCGATATTCCAGCTTTGATGATGTTGGGTCAGAGCATCGGCGACCGTTCTAAACGCTTGATCTTCTCTTTTAACCGCGAGCATCTTCTGCGCTGGCCCGATCAGTCCGCTGAGCCGCCCAAGTTTCTGTTTACTCCTCCGCCGGACGGTGATGGCCCACTGGCGCTAGTGCTCTCCATTTCTGCGCAAGTTCCAATTCGCGACGTGACTGACGCCTTACCGGCGAGAATGGGAGCTTCAGCTTTCAGTGACTTTACTACGCTTGGAATTTTGCTGACCAAGTCTCCAGGCTTGTTCTCAGTCCAGCGTTGAATCCAATCCACGCCGTAGTACGGCGAATACACCTGCAAGCAAAGTCTGCCCGTCGGCATATCCGCGCTCATCATCCAACCATCTCGGTAATCGGAACGCCGTTTAGTCACCGGCAGATCCGCCACCCTGATGTATTTTTTATCCGGTCGCTTAACGTGAACGTATTCGCTGATCTCATAGATGGACAGGCCAAAAACGACGGTCCCTATCGAATGGTTGCTTCAGGTCGATTGAGCCAAGTCGGCCACCTCGAAGTTTTACATTGGGAAAATAGCGACCTTTGATTTGAATTTTGAGCGTCAGGCCGTCCCTCGTTTCTGTCGCGTCATAACCGGCCTGCCTGGCAAGCTCCAGTTCAAGATCTAAAATCCGCGCAGCCTCGAATTCCGCGATCTCGCCGGTTACTCCCAACGGCTTGCCCGTAAGATGGTAATAGCGCCTGGCGAGTACCTTGGCGTCTCGAAGGATCTGGAAAACCTCATCGGTCGCGTTCATCGTCTTTCGTTCGTGTCGTAGCTGCATTGGTAAAGCGTTCAATGACTGTCCCCGGCCAGCATGATTGGGCAATGAACGATTTCCTAGATCAGCATTCAACGAGTCGTGTGTATTGGAGTACCGACCACGGGTTACCGAACGGCTCAAGAAGCCCAGCGCGATATCAGCCATTTCTTGATGCATCGGTACAACTGGGTTCGACCCCATCAATTCAATGGTGGGCTGGCGCCAGCTCGGGCCGAAGAAAAACTTAACGTCGTGTCCGGGATTAGTTGACCACTACAAAGTCGACCTCGATACCATCGGGTCTAGCTTCATCACCCCTTTCGGGGTGCAAGGAAGCGATTAGTTTCTTGAGCTGGCCATTCTTACTGACCAGAATCGTCACCTCTACCTCCCGAGCGGGCTTGTCAGTGTCATCTGCAGGATCCAGGGCGCGGTAGCGATGATACGTATCGCCGTCCTCTGAAGAATCTCGAGAGTCGTTAGCGTCCGGCTCGGTCACCGGGCCAAGCGGTTTCAGCAAGGACGCGAGCCGGTTTTTGCTCAGCCCCTTGGGAAGCTTGAAGCTACCCACCTTAATGGGCGTGCGGGCGCCGCGCGAAATATGTGGAGGGAAAGATTGAAAATGAGTCTGCGGAACGCGTGGTCCGCGTGGTCCGCTTGGACGAGCTGACGGCTTGACTTGCTCATCTGCGGCAGGCAGGTGCCCTGTTGGATGAGTGAAGAATGAGGGGCCGATGCTTTTGGACGGGTTCATGAGTCGGGACCTTTGACTGAATCACTTAGCCTGAGTAGTCAACGCGCTGCAAAAGGTTCCACGGGCTTGATGGACGCGCGGGAATGCTCGCCGAAAAAAATGTGCATCAGCGTGGAACCGTTTTTCAGGCACTGACCACTCAGCATTCAGATCACCACGGGATCGGATCGATGGCGGATGACAGATTTTCCATTGCGCAACCTACACACAGGGACTTGCACGCGCGCGAAGGCGGTGTCACCAGGCGTCGTCTCCGGAAAAACCGTTTGATGTGTTCAGTCTGCGTGGGCGGGACGTTGATGCTCGCAGGGTTGTGCGAGACGACCCAAGGGGCTTTTTTCAGCGGGCATGATCTGCAGGTGCCGCTGCGGGAAATTCGCAAGGGGCAGCCATTGTCCCTGGCGCAGATGCAGGCATTGGGTTATGTCCAGGGTGTCTACGATGCCAATGCAGGCTTGTTGTTTTGCAGTCGGGAGGATGTCGATGCAGGGCAGGTAGTCAACGCTGTTAATGCCTACCTGTTCAACCATCCGGAAGTGTTGAAACAGCCGGCCAGTGTAGGGCTCACTGCAGCGATGATTTCTCAATGGCCCTGTAGGCACAGAGGCTAAAAGTTTTCAAATACTCTTATTCACTGGCAGTGATACGATTTTATACTGTGATGTAAAGAGCCCTCGGGTGGTGGCCATGTAAAAGCATATAAGTAATCATCGTGTGACAGTCTGATTGTGCTTGGAAACTTGCGGAAGATAAGTTATAGATAATAGCCATTCATAAAACTGTCACCTACGACAGTTACTCTCGCCTGCCGTGTCGTAAAGAGCCTTGTCAGAGGTCGCTTTTGGTGATGCGTAAGGCATCTAAAGCGATGCTTTCAGAGAAAAATCGATATTAATTGCGCACTATATCGCGCACTGTTGAAATATAAATTTTATCTGAACTTTTGTTGTCTGTTTTTGTCTACGTTACGCAAGCTTTTTCAAGCGACCTGTCCCCTCCAAATTCTCTTGCTGCTTTATGTTGAGAGTAGAAGTGTCCTTTGAAAATGGTACCACTTGAGTGATGCGACCTGAGTAGTTTGCCATTGCAAACTGCCTGTCAGGGGGTCGCGATACTGGATGTAAGTGCGAAGAGGGTACTCCAACATGGATAAACGCGAGTTTGAATCAGACCTTAAGGAAATTGCCTATTTTGGCGATTTCGCAGACTTGCAGTACCTGGCTACCAACATGGCCCCCCTGAATATTGATGTGCTGCTGGTTGGCGAAACAGGCACCGGCAAGGACACCCTCGCGAGACAGATTTACCGTTTATCGCGAAGGCGTGGTGCCTTCGTTGCGATGAACTGTGCGGCCATCCCGGAGAGTCTGGCCGAGAGCGAATTGTTTGGTGTGGTCGGCGGCGCTTACACCGGCGCCAGTAAATCACGCAGTGGTTATGTCGAGGCTGCCCAGGGCGGTACGTTGTACCTGGATGAGATTGACAGCATGTCGCTGTCGTTACAGGCCAAGCTGCTGCGTGTGCTGGAAACCCGTGGCGTTGAACGCTTGGGATCGACTGAGTTCATCCCGGTGGACATGTGCGTCATCACCTCTTCGCAACGCCCCCTTGAAGAGTTGGTTGAAGAGGGCACCTTCCGTCGCGATCTTTACTTTCGTCTCAGTGTGGTCAGCATCAAGATGCCGCCGCTGCGTGAGCGTCGCGAACAAATTATCCCGTTGTTCAATCGCTTCCTGGCCAAGCAGGCATCGCTGGTCGGTCGACCGGCCCCGGTAATGACTCCCGCTATGACCCAACAGCTGCTTGCACACACCTGGCCGGGCAATATTCGTGAGCTCAAATCCAGCGCCAAGCGTTACGTGCTGGGCTTCTCGCCGCTTGCTGAGCCTTGCTCACCGGAGCCATTGCAGCTCAAGGCGCAGTTGCGGGTCGTTGAACGTATCCTCATTGATGAAGCCATGAAGCGCCATCAGCAAAGCGTAGAAGCGGCCAGTTTCGAACTGGGTATTCCGAGCCGCACGTTGTATCACCGCATCAAAAGTCTTTCAGTCTGACACCACGCTCTTTCCTGCCTATTTCTTTTCTGCCCTTGCGTCTCCCGGTTTTCTGACTGGCGGTAGACAGTGGGTTTCCATGTCCCGCAGATCCGCTGCTGTCAGCGGGATGCAAAGTCCTCAGATTAAACGTGGAACTGCTTTCAACCTCATGCCCACTCATTGAACAGGGCCGGCGCTTGAACCCTGCCGGGCCTGAGTTCCTACATCAATCATTCCGCTGAGGTGCAAGATTATGGAAAGCTTTTTCAACAGCATGAACAACATGGGCAACAGCTTTAGCAGCAACATCAAAGCCGCTACTGCCGGTACCGACGGTGGCTACGAAAGCGACTCTGCGGAAAACGCCGGGCGCATGACCGACGCCACGGGTGCTGCGGACTCCAAAGTCACCAACGCGGGCATCAAGAAAATCGAGACCGACGCCAAGAACACTGTCGAGGCGATGAGCCAGGACAGCGACCTCAAGCACCTCAGTAACGTCGCTTCAACCGCCAAGGGAATCAATTACTGATCATTCAGGCGGCGGCTTTGTCCCCTCAGTGGAGGTGCGACATGGCCCCGCCCGCACTCTGGATGTCTGATTACAAAGAGGACGTATAGGCATGACCATTTCGATAAATCTTGAGAACAGTCGCCCGACCAGTTTCAGTAATGAGCAGCAGACGCGTAATTCCCCCAATGCAACAGGAGGTAGCCAACGCCCGCAGAGCACGGACGCTGCCCTGGACACTCTGGTCAAGTCGATGACCGATGACAAAGGGCAGGTCAACAGCGAAAACCCGCTGGTAAAACTGCTTACCCAACTGATGGAGAAGCTGGGATCGCAAAACCAGGCTGCTGGCGGTCAGGGCTCCAGCGGTATGTCTGATCAAAAACCTGCTGCCGGTTCCGTGAAGGACATGAGTCCTGACGATCTGCTAAAACTTTTGAGCCAGTTATTGGGCGGTAGCACGGGCGGTGCAGGCAGTGCAGGGGCTGGCAACGGTTTTGGTGGCGGCAACGGTGGTATGGGCGGCGGCGGTGCAGCTGGCGGTGCCGGCGGCGGTAGCGATGCGCTCTCGTCACTGCTCGGTGGACTGGCAGAGCAGAAGCTAGGCAGCCTGTTGGAGCCTGCGAAGGGTGACTCGGGTGGCGCAACGTTCAATCCGGACGACAAAGCCCTGTTGCAGGAGGTCGCTAACTTCATGGACCAGCATTCGGATAAATTCGAAAAGCCCCATGATGCCAGTGGCAATGTCAAATCCTGGTCGGATGAACTTAACGAAAAAGGCAAGGACGGCAAAGCAGATAACTTCCTCAACAGCGATGAAACGTCCAAATTCAAGGATGCTATCGCCATGATTGGCCAGGCTGCTGGCAGCGGCACAGCACCCGCTTCAGGGATGCTGGCTAACAGCGCAATCCCCATCTCTCCGGATCAAGGCAGCGGCAGTGGTAGCGGTGGTGGAGGATTCGGTGGCGGTGCCGTGGGCGGTAGCGGCGGTTTCGGCGGCGGCAACGGGACGGTGACCATGGGCCTCGATGATCTGCTCAAGCTGTTGCAGGGGCAGGGTCAGGACGGCAATACCACTCAGGGTTCTGGTCCAAAGGCTCAGGATCAAGCGCTGCAGCAGGATGCCCAGAATACAGCCGGTTCGATCATGAACAAGCTGTTCAGCTGATAACCGTGAAGGAGGTCGATATGACGATTGGGAAACTTGAAAACAGCTCGGCCTCCGACACGGCGCTCAAGCCGGAAGCGGAGCTGGATAACCCGACGCAAGGCGATGCTGACTGGTTCAGGGCTGCCATGCAAAGGCCAGAGCCGACTCAGGGTGCGGGGGCTTTTTCGGAGCAGGTGATGGACCCGCTGACGCGCAAGGCACTGTCCCTGGAGGATATGTCCAGGGACGCTGGCAAGGCGCTGCGCGAGGCGTCGCTGCATTCGGACCCCAAGAAGTTCATGGAAGCGACCCGGGCACTGAGCGATTACTCGCTGCAAACTTCGTTGTCGGTGAAAATGATCAGCAAGGGTTCGCAAGCCTTGGACAAACTCACCAACATGCAGTGATGGGTGGGCTGATGAGGCATTTTCTGCAATACCTGAGCCTGATCGGGATGGCGCTGATGCTGGGGGCTTGCGGTGATCAGATCGAACTGCACGGCAAGCTTTCTGAAAACGATGCCAATGATGTGATCGCCGAGTTGTCGAGCAAGAACATTGACGCCAGCAAGCGCAGCAACAAAGAAGGGGTCAGCGTTCTGCTGTCCGCCTCGGACATCAATCGAGCGGTGCGGGTGCTGGAGGCGGCGGGTCTGCCACGGCGCACGCGCACTAATCTGGGTGAAATCTTCAAAAAGGAAGGGGTGATCTCCACACCTCTTGAAGAGCGCGCGCGTTACATCTACGCATTGTCACAAGAGCTGGAGTCGACGCTGTCGCAAATTGATGGCGTCATTGTCGCTCGCGTACACGTGGTGCTGCCAGAGCGGGTAGCGCCTGGCGAGCCTGTGCAGCCAGCCTCGGCAGCCGTGTTCATCAAACACGCTGCGAGCCTTGATCCGGATACCGTGCTGCCGCGAATCCGGCGAATGGTCGCCAGCAGTATTCCCGGCATGGCAGCGGCGGTGGATAACACCGAGAAACTGTCGGTGGTCTTCGTCAACGCACGGGCCTACCAGGAGGAGCAAGTTCTGGTTCATTACGGACCGTTTATGGTGCCAGAGCAGGAAGTTGGCGCTCTCAAAGGCATGATGCTGGGTGGCGCGTTGGGGATTTTCGTTTTATTCGCGGGTTTGATTCTGTGGCTACGCCCGGCGTTACGCCACAAATTGCTTGAGCTGGTGGGCATGCGTTCGGCACCCAGGGCACCAGGTACCGCTGTTGGCCGGTTTGACGAGCGCGGGGCATGAATCCGGCACTGGGGCAGCAGTGGCTGCAATGGTGGGCTCGGCCCTGGCAATGGGCTGACGCCAGTTGGTCTGAAGTGATAAGCGAACGACATTTGAGCGATGCCCAGTTTGCCTGGTTATCAGCGGTGCACCCGGATCGTCTGGGTGTTGCATTCGGTGTTCAGGCCAGCAGCCCGTCGCGCCCGGACCCGATGATCGTCAGCTTGCTCGAAGCCGGCGAACATCGGGAGTCATTGCTCGCTGTTGTCGAGCATCTGTGCACCGCGCGGGCAACGCGACAACTGCCGGATGAAAATCTGCGGCCCTGGTGCCGAAGCGTGGCCAAAGCGTTACGACCGGGCAGCTGGTTGCCTGACGAGCCAGTCGACCCCTTGCAATTGCTCGCCCAATGGCGCGGCGAAGCGCAGTGGCAGCGGCTAAGGCTGCTTTGGCCCCGGACTGCCGCAAATGCCATAACTGCATCACCCTGCGCGGAGCCCAAGCGTCTGGATATGCTCTGGCGCGCCGCGTTGCAACGTGTTCTGGAGGAGCCTGATGTTCATTCGTCGCACGCTCAGTTTTGATGCTGCGCAGCCTGGCGTTGCCGAGCCATTGCTGCGTCGCGAATATTTCAGCGATGTGGTGCTTGCCAGTGAGCACCTTGCGCGTGCTCATGTACAAGCCGAGGCTTTGCTCACCGATGCACGGGCTCAGGGTGAGCAACTGGTGGCCGATGCTCAAGCGCAATTCTGGGCCCGCGCCAATGCAATGCTGGAAGACTGGGAGGCCGAACGGCAGGCCCAGCGTGAGTCGTTGGTCGAGCAGGCCCGGAGCCTGTTGAGCCAGACGCTGACCAGTCTGCTGGGCACGCTGTCTGACGAAGAGCGCGCATTGGCACTGGTGCGCCAGATTGCCCAGAGTCAGACACGTCCGGTGCGCGCCACATTGCGTTGCTCGGTGGACCTCCACGAGTCGGTCGATGTCTGGCTGCAGCGACAACCGCACACTCACTGGCAGCTCGAACGCGACACCGGCCTCGCTCCCGGTACGTTCTGGCTGAGCACTGAAAGCGGCGACTTCAGCCTCGACTGGGAACGGTTGCGTGAGCGCGTTCTAGAACTTGCGTGATCAATATCATCAGTGAAGGAACTGTTCTGTCAGGCGTGACCACTCATCGATAGTCATCCCATTTCGAGAGAGCACGCCATGTCAACCAATGCCCTGGAAAGACGACTGGACAACAACTACGACCGAGCCAGCCGCAACTACGAATACGCGAGCGAAGCCGCTGCCGACGATCCTAGTGTCGAGAACATGCAGGCCATTTTCGAGGAAACCATGAACACCACCTCGGCCAATTTCGCGCTGACTCAAGCTCTGAGCGCGAAGCATGGCATGACCAAGTCGGTGCTTGATGGCTTCCAGTGAGCTGTACACCCAGCTAGAAGCCTGCCGCTGCGAGGCTGGCGGGCTTTTCGAGTGCTGGGTGGACGGGGTCAGCATCCAGATGCAAAACCACGGCGGCGGGTTCTTCTGTCGTGTCGCACTGCCTGGGCGCATGGGCACACACAATGATCAGCTCGCCCCCCTGTTGCGCCTTGTCGAAGCCAGCCTGATGGGTAAAGACCCGATTGCCCTGGCTTATGACCGTCACAAACAACGTGCCTGCCTGGTGCTTTGGCTGCCCCCCGATGTCGACACTGCGGCGCTGGTCGCCACCGTTGAAAACCTGGCCAACCAGCAAGCCGCCTGGGCGCTGGTACTCGCCGAACAGGCCCCGCGCAAAACGGCAGGCCGACCCGCCATGCCCGCGTCGCTGGGTCTGGGACTTTTGCACAGAGGATTGATGAATGGGTAAAACTGCCTGGACCTGCCTGCCGTTGATGGCCGCGATGCTCTGGGCCACGCCCACATTTGCTGTCGTACCTGAGCAATGGCGCGACACCCCGTATGCCTACGACGCCAAGAATGCTCCATTGAGCCAGGTCCTCAAGGATTTCGCCGAGAGTTTCGGCGTCAAGCTGGAGATGGAAGACATCAGCGGCACCGTCAATGGGCGGATGCGCAGCGAAAGCCCGGAGGCGTTTCTCGATCGCCTTGCGCTGGAGCACCAATTTCAGTGGTTCGTTTATAACAACAGCCTGTACATCAGTCCGCTTGATCAACAGCAATCCAAACGTATTGAAGTGGATGAAAAGTCAGTCGATGACCTCAGCCAGGCATTGACCGATGTCGGCTTGCTCGATCCGCGCTTCGGCTGGGGCGCTCTGCCCGAGCAGGGTGTGGTGCTGGTGCGGGGGCCGCGTCGTTATGTGGAGTTGATCGAAGACTTCAGTAAGAAGCAGCAAAGCCGCGATGAAAAACAGGAAGTCATCTACCTGCCGTTGCGCTATGCGAACGCTGCCGACCGGCCGATCAAATACCGTGGCGAAAGCCTGAAAGTCGATGGCGTCGCCACGCTGTTGCGAAACCTGCTGGAACGTCGCTCCTCAATGGGCGGCGGGTTGACCTCTGATGCCCTGCGCACCGGCACGTTGCCCTTGGCAGGCATGGGTGGGATGAGCACGGGTTTCGGCGCTGACGCGAGTAATTTCCCGCAATTGTTCGACGACTCTGTCGCCAGTAATTTCAGCGGCAAGAATTATGTGGCACCTACCGAAGACGAGCGGCGCTCTACGCGCTCGCGCAATCACATTCGGGTTGAGGCGGACGTGCGTAACAACGCCGTGCTGATCTACGACGATCCCGAGCGGCGTTCGATCTACAAGGATCTGGTCGAGGAGCTGGACAAGCCACGTAACGTGATCGAGATCGACGCGATTATTGTCGACGTTGACCGCAACTCCATGGATGAACTGTCCAGCAACTGGGGGTTGAGCGCCGGTAACTTCAGCGGCGGCGCGAGCATCGCCGAGAACGGCCGCAGCTCGACGATGTATGTTCAGGATCGGGACAAGTTCTTTCTGGGCTTGCGCGCACTGGAAGGTAAAGGATCGGCCACGATCATCGGCAATCCTTCGGTACTGACCCTGGAAAACCAGCCAGCGGTAATCGACTTCAGCCAGACCGAAATTCTTGAAGCCATCGGCGAGCGGGTTGCCAATTTTCAGCCGCTGACAGCGGGCACCAGCCTGCAGGTTATTCCGCGTTCAATCACGGCTTCCGGTGCCAAAGACCAGATGATTCAGATGGTCGTCGATATCGAGGACGGGCAGATTCAGGAATCCAATATCCGCGCCGAGCAGCCTTCGGTGCGCCGTGGCAACGTCAGCACCCAGGCGGTCATTGCCGAGAAGGCCTCGCTGGTGGTGGGCGGTTTTCATGTCTATGAAAACAACGAGCGTCGCAAGAAAGTGCCTTATCTGAGCGCGATCCCGATTATCGGCAAATTGCTGTTCACGGCCAGCGAGCGCAGTGAGTCAAATCGCGAACGCTTGTTCATCCTGACACCGCGCCTGATTGGCGACCAGGTTAATCCGATGCGCTACGTCGACTACGCCAACCCCAATCACGTGCAGGATCGTCTGGACAAGATCAAAAAGCGCCGCGAAGGCACCGAGCGACCCAACCGCACGGTGGTCACCAAAGCGCTGAGCGAGATGATTCAGGGCACGTTGCCTGCGGGCTTTACCGCTGCGGCCATACCTCTGCGTCCCGAAACATTGTGCGATGGCAATCCTGACCTGCAACTCGATCCACGGCGTGCGCAATGGTATGCCGGCGATGCAGGGTTTGGTGTCGCCGTCGCGCTGGTACGCAACCCGACCGACAAGCCGCAACGCGTTGATGAAGCCAGCTGTGGCGGTCGTTATGCGGTCGGCGTGAGCGTCTGGCCAAGTGCCTGGGTGCCGTCGGGTGGCGAGGCCGAGGTGTTCATTGCCTTGCGTCCGCCCAAGGTCAACAGCGGCGCGCCGCAACGTCGTTCATTGCTCACTACTGTGGAGGTCAGCCAGCCATGAAAGCTGTCTTGCTCGCTGTCACCGTGATGTTGTTGGCCGGTTGCTCGTCTTTTGGCCACCGCGGGTGCGCCAAAGAGGCGTGTGACCGGCCTGTTTCCAACGACCGTGAGGTTGTTATCTGGTGGCCGTCGGATATGCGCGACGGCCTCGGCCTGGGGGATGAACAGGTCGATTTCACTCGAGTGCCCTTGGAGGATTAACGCTATGCCCGCTCGTAATACAGACAAGGCGCAATTTTACGCCGAGGTGGTGGCAGGACGCCCTGCTATCTGGGAAATCGCCGCTGGCGTAGCCTTTTGCACACGGCGCGAATGCCTGGATTGGGGCCTGGCTCTACAGGTTGACTGGCACAGCCTTGGGCCATCGCAGCTTGGTGCTGCGCTGGAGCGTCGTTTCGATGACCCGGAGCGCTATAACGATTACTTTCTGTTCCTGGATTCTCGCCGCGATTTCGTGGTCTGGCATTGTTTGCCAGGCGAACTGGACAGTGCCGCGCTGGATGTAATCAGCGCTCATCAGTTGCAGCTCATGGGGCTTGAGCACCTGGGCGACGGCCTGGCGCGTCATTGATAAGCGCCATGTACGGCAAAGCAGATTTTCATTGATAGGGAGCAGAACTCATGACCACACCTCATGCCGACCGCTTGCTGGCGGCACTGGCCGCGCAGGCTGGCAGTGAACTGGTATTCAAGGATGGCCTATGTGCGCTGGCTGACGAACAGGGGCAGGAGTTGGCGAATATCGAAGTCCCGGCACCGGGCGATGTCGCGTTCGTCCATGCCCGTATTGATCTTGATCAGACGCAGCGTGGCATCCACGAGCGTTTGCTGCAGCTCAATTTCAAGCCTGACCAGTTGGGCGGTTGCTGGCTGGCGCTTGATGCGCAAAACACCGTCCGTCTGTGCGCTCAGCAAGATCTCAGCGTGCTCAATGAGTTGAGCTTCAGTCAGTGGATCATGGGCTTCGCTGATCGGCTGGCTACTTTGCGTCGTGCGCTGGTGCGGTAACGCGGCTGCATTCCTTCTATTCATAGGGATATTTGTGTATGTATCCTTTACCGCGTTAATGGCTTCTATTGGTTGCGCCCTTACGGCGCGTCACTTTTGGGGCCCAAAAGTAACCAAAAGGCTCTTGCCCCACCACTAGGTCCCTCGCTGTCGCTCGGCATACCCGTAATCCGACATTGCTGCGTGGGGCCGCCGCCACCGGCCATCCATGGCCTGAGGCGGCTAAACCGGCATCTCTGCCGGTTTGCCCCACACAGCAATATCGAATTCCGGCCGTCGTGGTTTAACGGGGCGCCTAAGATCAAAATCAAAAGCAGATCAAAAGCAAAGCGAAAACAGCGGGATCGCCTCGGACCGGTAGGAGCGAACTTATTCGCGAGACGTCAGCACAGCCAGCACAAATCTCATCTGACTCACCGCATCGCAGCCTTCGGCAGCTCCCATCAAACATAAAATAACTGCCTGATATCCCAGTGGTTTCTGTTGGAGCGAGGCTTGCCCGCGAAGAACGATAACGCCGTGGGGCTGATGTACCGCGTCGTCTTATTCGCGGGCAAGTCGGATCGCCGCCCGCTCGCTCCAACAGATCTGTGTTTGCTGTGCGACAGCGCGGTGCCATGGAGACCGGGGCAACTCCTACAGAAGACCGGAAAGCTAAAACAATCAGGTCGGCTTTCAGGCCGCCGCGCTTTTGATGTTGATCTGAGGCGCCCCGTTAAACCACGCTGGCCGAACGCAGATCTGAAACCGTGGGTAACCCGGCAGGACGCCGGGTTAGCCGCATTGGGCCATGGATGGCCCGTTGCGGCGGCCCACGGTTTCAGATCTGCGGGCGGGCATCCCGAGCCTAGGCGAGGGGCCGAGTGGTGGGGCATGTACGTTTTGCTTACTTTTGCGCTCTATCAAAAGTGAGGCGCCGTAAGGGCGCAACCAATTAAAGCCGTTACCACAACAACGGATATTGCGAAAAGATAGGAGGCAATCAGCGCCGAACGCGCCGCATACCGCAGCAACGTTCGGCCTGGAGGGGAGAGGCTTAGTAAGTCGCTGGTTTGTTCTCGTTCGCGCTGGCGTAAGACACCGGTTCGCTGCTGGGGCCGCCGCTCATCAGGTTTTTTACGGCGTCGAGGCCGCTGCTGGCCAGTTGCTGACCAGCACCTTGGGCAAGATTTGCCCCCAGGTCTTTACCAAGATCTTTAGCCATTGGAGCGGCTGCGCGTGCTGCGGTGGCGAGGACTGCTGGGATCATGATGTTTTCCTTTCAGGGTTGGTAAAACAGGGTTGAGGTGAAACGAGAGATAACTTCCTGCGCGGCGCCTGTAACCATCACAGAGCGCCTGTACTGCGTGGCCCGCTGCCGGTATTGGCACTGTTGCTGGAATGCTCGACAGTGGTTTCCCCAGGCTTGGCCCGGCCAACGTCTTCTTCGCTGTGCAGATCCTTCTTGTTGCGTGAACCTTTGATGACATAGCCCTTGGCGTTCATGTCATCACGCACTGACTTGTCCACCAGTGGTCGCACCAAGAGACCGCCAGGCGTCATGCTGATTGGCCTGTGCTCCTCTTCCTGGCTGTACTTGAGGTCCAGTGATGCCAGTACCACGGAGTCGGTGACCGATGCGCTGCTTTTGGGACTGAACACCGGGCTTGGCAGTGCCTTGGCGTCGGTCTGGGTTGCGCCGCGCAGCAAGGTGAAGCGCTTGATCCGCACGTTGTCGTCATTTCTCAAAGCTTCTTCGAGTTTTTTCTGAATATCCGGGTCTTGCGTATTCAGGCTGTTCTCGATGCTTTCCAATACCTTGGGTTTGAGTTCCAGGGTCACTTCTATCGACGTAGGGCCGGAGTGTTCCGCACGGCGGGCCATTTCCTGAAGTACCGGGCTCTTGTTGATGAAGGTGGCGATGGCGTTAGCGTTCTGGGTTGAGGTCCTGTCGCGCCAAGGGGCTGAGTCACCGACCAGACCACCTTTGCGCAGTTGCAATCCTGTATTGGTGAACTTGTGTTCGCCAGAGGCCAGCAGGCGTCCGCCGGTCTTGGAGAGATCGTTGTTCTTGACCAGTTGCTGGACGTTGTAACGCAGCTCTTGCAGCCTCTCGTTATCGTGAGGCAGATTGTCGAGCTGGTTGACCAAGCCCTTCAGTGCCGCCAGATGACCGTCCAGATCTGCCACTTTCTCGCCTGCTTCAATGGCTTTGCCGGCTTTTTCCAGCAGCTTGGAATTCTCCGTGGCCTTAATATTGGCTTTCATTGCGACAGCCAGGGTTCGAGCTTCGCTGAGTACTTTGTTTCGCTGCTCTTGGGTAGGCGCTGCAGGCAGGCTGGCGATTGCCTTATGCAACGAGTCAACATCATCATTTTTGGGCATGCTGTCATTCAGACGCGGCAACAGCTCGCGCAAGTTAGCCACGCGCTCTCGCGCTGGCCGCGGTGGCACGGTTGGCGGCAACGCGCGGCCTCCCAGAGGTCTTGAGGGCAGGGTCGCCGAGGCCTGTGCTGGCTCGGGTGCGCAGCGTTCCAGTTCGGTCAGCAGGACTTTTCGCTCTGCCAGTGCCTTGGCAATCTCTTTGTCTTTGAGCACCTTGCCCAGGGACTTTTCCACGTCGTGCAACTGAGGCGTGGTCACTGCCTTGCCGGGCTTGAAGTTGAGGGTGAATTTGTCATTCTTGGCCCGGTCCAGCGCGAAGCTGACGCTAAGGGCGTCAGGCAGCACGGTCTGGCCGATCAGAATATGATTATTCACACCCATGTTGTTGGCCGTCTGGTCAGGGTGAACGTTGCCGTTGGTGGCCAGCCCTACCCGGGCATAAGCCCCTGCGCTGGCGGAGGGCAGTACTTCGAAGGCACGTTTCGTCGCAACAGCATCCGCGCCTTCGCCTTTGTGGGTGGTGACGGTGCTCTTGGAATTGCTCAGCAGTGTGGCTTCAGCATTGATCCCGGCTGTGGCGCGCAGAAAGGCATTCCACACTCCGCCGCTTTCGTTGCGCAGCAGCGTACCGCCCAGGTTCAGCCGTCCGAGGTCGACGCCAATACCAGCGCCCAACGTCTGCTGGTTGACCTTGCTGGCCTCTACCGAACCACCCTTGTCCTGACCCAGACGGTACAGATCGGCCAGCGAGGCACTGGGGTCCAGCAGGTTCTCCATGACGTTGGCCATGCTGGCATTGCTGGCAGTCAACCAGCCTGCTACTGCGCGGCTTTGAGTCAGCTTTAAACTGACGTCGGCACTGTACAATTCGCCGCCACTGCTTGGATTGCCCTTCGGCTCTGAGCTGAACAAGCGCGCGAAAACCGCCGAAGGGCCGTGGTAGTAGCCGACGTTCAGGAACTCGTTTGTGCTGTGGCTGTTTTTCAGGCCCAGTGTCGTCGCCTCTTCACCGCCTTCGGTTTCCAGGCTGATCCCGTGTTCACGACCTGCGCCAAAGTTGAAGTAGATCCCACCGCCATCCGGGGTTAGCGGGACGAACATCGCAGGTGTTGTCAGGGTTGCGCCCTTGCTGCGCAGCAGTGAGGTCGCGTCGCCAACCTGCAGGTTGCCGAAATGGTCGCCGATGGCGCGCAGATCTTCGGAGAACGAGCGCGTGGTGTTGTAATTCAGGCCATATCGGCCGGTAAGCTCCCGGGCAACGGTATCGCGAGCCTGGTGCAGCTTTTCAAGTTGGCGGTGGCTGACGATGCCGTTGTCGCTGAACAGCTTGATGTCGCTGTTTTCATAGGCCATGCGCAGGCCTTGTAACTGATCCAGAGTAGTGCTCTTGCCGGGCGCAACATTTTCGCTGTTTACGATCTGGGTCTGTCCTTGTTGACTGTGCACCTGCCCCAGAAGATCGCGCACCTGAAGAAGCGTCTGGGCATCGAGCAGCACACGATCCTCCAGCAGGCTGCTCTTGCTTTCGTTGCGGCCTGTGTTGTCGTAGCCCGGTTCCAGTTGGCGGACTGGCAGAGTCAGGCCCAACTGGATCAATTCTTCGAGTTTGGTCTGCGCCTTGCTGGTGGGGCTGAGTCCGCTGTCGAGCAAGGCATCCTGCATGACTTTGACTGCGCCGGTGGCCTTGACTGTGCCTGCGCCCGGGGCCGCGGCCGGGACGTTGGCTGCCGCAGGTTCCAGGGCTTTACCGCGCTCATCGAGCAGTTTGTGAATCTGGCCCAGGCGGACGATTGCCTGGTAGCTGCTGTCCTCAATGTCTTTGTGCAGTGTTTTGAGGCCGGTATGCAGTTGCGCTTTTTCCTGGTCGGCGCGGGTTTTTGGCACAGACTTGCTTTCCAGCAGCGCTATCCCTGCCTCCAGCATCGGCCTGGCGGTTCTATTGGTATTGGTATTGGTAGTGGTGTTGGTATTAGTTCTATCAAAACGCTTATACAGTCGCAGCGACTCCTGATAGATCGGGCTCATGCCCGAGCGGCTGCGCGGGCCAGGGGTCAATGCATGGTGGCCCGCAGCCTGCAGCTTCTGCTTGATGTTCTCGCCTGAATTGAATGCTTGCTTGAGTTCTTTGGCGTTTGCCTTGGGGGTTTCCAAAGGGTGGAAGTGGTGTTGATAGGACTCGCCCATCTTGCGAAACCCTTCGGCAGCGGTCTTGAAGATGTTCTTCGCGCCACCGATGCGCACATTGTCGGTGGTCGAACCAAACATGGTGGTGGTCGACGAGCCGTTGGCATTGCCGATTTTGGCTGTCTTGTGATTGCGCGCCTGCATGCTTTCCATGTGGCTGTTGGCCGTTGGATTGGCCTGTGCCTTGGCCGGGCGCAACACTATTTCGCCGAGGCGACCGTAGGACAGTTCCAGCGAATGGTTGGACGGTCCGGGCTGAACCGTCTGGCCGTTGGCATCAGTCGTACTTGGAGGCAACAGCGTGGCTTCGATCACCGGGCGTTTGTTTGGCCCAATCTCGACTTTGCCGATACTTACAGTCGCGCGGGACAAGTCTGCAGCGCTCAGGGAAATACCGGGTGCGAGCGTCTTTTTGACCTGGTCCAAAAGCACGTCTGTGCCGTCTTTTCTGGACGGGTCGGTGATGCCTGGCGAAATTGGATTTCCGATCCTGGATGTCGGCGGCGTACCAGGAGCACCCGGTGTAGCAGAAGCTGTCGCCGCTGTAGTCGCCATGGCAATGGCCGTCGCCGTCGCCGAAACAGGGGCCGGTGCAGGAGCAGCAACCGCAGCCGCAGCAGGCGCCGAAGGTGCCTTGGTTTGCAGGCCGGCTGGCTTCCACGCTGCGGTCTCGCCGTGATGGCTCTGGGTCCACTGATCGTGGGGCAGCCGGTACAGATTGCCGCCCGCCGTCACGTACAGGTGACGAGACTGATCAAGCACTACGCTGGTGACTGCCAGTTCTTTGCCTTGCGCATCACGCGGGAACGGGATGTCGACATTCAGCCCTTCGATGCTGGCTTTGAGCTTCGCCGGGGTCGCTTCAGTGAGCAGGGCAAAATTCTTGTCGTCGAGCACCGCACAATGGCTGACCTTCTCTTCGCTCAACGTTCGCCCCACCTCCGCAGCGGTCGAGCGACCCAATGCCACCGGTTCACCGTTGCCCAGCTTCAGTTTGGGTTGCGCGAAGCTGGCGTCCACGACCTTGGGTTTACCGTCTTGAATTACATACGGCTTGTCGTCGAGGCCGCGCAACAGTTGAGTGACGCCGTGGACATGGAGCTTGTCCCAGCTCTGGGTGGTTTCGTTCCAGCCGCACAGGTCTCGGGTCTTATTCAGACCCAGCGCAGCGCCGCCGTGGAGGCGGACTTGCGTGTCATCGACGTCGATCCTTTCCGGCAGGCCGTTCTGGTTGACCAGATGCATCTGCTCGCTCAGCCGCCAGCCGGGGCCCATTCTGCATTGGGTGGGCTCATCTTTATTCGAGGTAGTCATCGGCTGAATGAGCGGCGCACTGTGGCGCAAGCCTACGCCGTCACGTATCACCGCCTTGAGCGTACCGGCGTCTGCGATGAAGCCCTCGATTGCCGCTTTGTCGGCGGCCTCTGTGCCTATCGCCTGATTCAGGCTTGGTTTCACAGCCTGGAGCGTCATGGTGGCTTTTGACTGCCAGTCATCGTTGAGGAGCTTGTGATGGAGCCCACCTTCGTTGTCCAGTACAAACAGCGTCGGGCTGCCATGGCTGTAACTGGGCTTGAGCAACCCGACGCGCTGGACATCAATAGGGGTGCCATCGTGCTTGAGCAGGCTGAGCTCGACGCCTTTTTCAGGATCAGTGCCTTCGGTCAGGCGAATCTTGCCGTCACGCTTTAGCTGGACCTCATGGCTCTTGATCGCGCTGTGGTCGCGTATGTCGCCCTTGTGGAGATACTTGATCATTTCGCCGCGCTGATCCAGTGACAGCCGTGAGATGTTGTTCTGCAGAGGCTGTGCCTGGGCCCAGCGTTGCGTCGCCCGGTCGAAGGTGTACAGGGTGCGATTGTGCAACGTGTGCTGGACATTGTGCTTGTCGGTAAAAATACCGCTGCTTTCGGCCTGATGGCCTTTGCCCGCCGCGATCAGCTCGCTGACTCCCTGGGGCATCGACGACTTCAATGTACTAATCACAGCATCGCTTTGCTGAACCTGGTGATAGTGGCCGTCCTGGTCCTTCATCTGGTAGCCCTTCACCCCGGGGCCCAAGTGATGCTGATTGATCGCTCGAATATCCTTGTAGCGGCCTTCGGCATTGAGTTTTTGCGTGATCGCGTGGGCGGAACTGGAGTTGACCATTTGCAGGTCGGTGGTTTTACCGTCCCGTGGCACGCGCATCAGGTCGTCGTGCCACTCGCGTTGTTCGTGCTTGCCGACGTCACGCTGACGGGCGCGAAACATGCCGGTGAATTTGCTGCCCGCCTTGATCAGCGAGTTCGCCACGCCAGCATGGGGTGTGCGTTCACGAAGCTGATTGAGTTTCGGGGCCTTGACCTGACTGTGCAGGGGGGGCGCCGCAGGTGGCTGCTGGACGGCCTGGGATTGTCCGTGCAAGCGCGATAGTAGTGAATTAATCATTCCGTGATTGCTCGTCTCAGGGCTGATACCAATGTGTGGTCCGCCGCGCCGAAACAGTTCCAAGGCTCTGGAATGGGCGTTTCAACGCTGACGGCATGGGTGGTCAGAGCATGTCGATATCGTTCGCCAGGATGACTTCCCGTTTGGCTTCATCGTCCAGCTGTTTGATCACACCATAGATCTGCGCCACCGCCTGCAGCGTGTCGCGAGGGATGAAGCGACCTTCGGGCACGCGGTACAGAACACGGGCGAGCCACACGCACTGGACCACCGGGATGCGTTCGCGCTTTGCTTCCTCGATCAGCGCCAGGGCGCCGGCATCCAGATGTTTGCAATGGATACGCGGCAGGGCTGTTTGGCCAGGTTTGTAATAGAGGGCGACTGCATAGTGAGTCGGATTGACGATTAACACGTCGGCATCCTTGACCGGTTTGGGCGGTGCCTTCGGGGCCTGATTGAGCAATTCGTGGGCGAGTTGGCGGCGGTGGCCCTTGACCTCCGGGTTGCCCTCGGAGTTTTTGTATTCCTGCTTGATGTCTTCCATGCTCATGCGCAATTGCTTGGCGTGGAAATACTTCTGAATGGCAAAGTCCGCCACTGCGAGTACCAGCAATATCCCGCAAGTCACCCGCAGAATTCGGTGGAACAGCGTCGACAGGGCGTGCCAGAACGTCACCAGATCGGTGTGCACCAGGCTGACCAGCGTACCCAGCGCGGGCTCGACGATAAACCACATGACGGTTGCGATGATCACAGCCTTGACCACGCCGGACAGCGACGTGACCAGACTGCGCATGGTGAACATCTGCTTGAGGTGGCTGAACGGGTTGAACTTTTCCATGGTTGGCTTGAGCGCCTCGGGGGCGAACAGGAAACCGAATTGCATCCAGCTCCCGACCAGGCGCATAAGCATGGCGACGCCTACACTCAGCGCAGCAAAAGCGGCCACCAGCCAGACACCCTGAGTGACCACTTCACCCACGGTGCGAAGGAAAGGTTGATCCATGCGTGTCATCGACAGGTTGATCAGCGCCTGCAGCTTTTCCATGCTGACGTCGGCCATGCCCAGAGTGATTTCACTGACTACCACCAGGATCAACAGCTTGGGCAGATCCTGGCTCTGCGCGACTTGCCCGCGCTTGCGTGCATCGCGAATCTGCTTGGGCGTGGCGTCCTGATTCTTCTCGCTCATGGCGCCGGTTCCCGAGGGCCGGGGACCATCAGCAGCAGGGTATGCCGCACGTCCTTGAGAAGCTCAAGGCGCTCGGTGCCCAGGTCCATCAGGGTCGGCAAGTAAATCACCAGGAACGCGAGGCCGATCACGCACTTGGCCGGCATTGCGAGGATAAACACGTTCAGTTGGGGGCTGTAGATGCCGATCAACGCCATCGCCGCTTCGACCATTAGCAACAAGGCAATGAAAGGTGCCGAATACAGCAGTAAATGGGTGAAGGTGTCCTGCAATACCCCCAGGTAGACATCGAAACCTTGAGCTTGCAACGCTGGCCACCAGCTCGTTGCAGGCCAGATTTGATAGCTGTCCCAGATCACCTGCATCAGCAGCGGCAACCCGCCAATGATCATCAACAGCATGATCATGGTTTCTTCGAATAGATGAGATAACGGCGTCACATCGGCGCCCAGAGCCGGGTTGAGCTGGCCGCCTGTCAATGCGCCACGCTGGTTGTCGAGCAATACACCCACCGCACTGAATAAAAAGAACGGCAGATAAAGCACCAGGCCCATCAGGGTGCCAAGTATCATTTCCTTGAAAATCAGAAAGAAGATGTCCGACCATGATTTGCCCAGCCGACTCAACTCCTGGCCGATGCCCGGGGCGGGGATCAGCGCCAGTGCGGTCAGTACGGCATAGCGCGGCAGACCCTTGAGGTGCTTGAACAGAAACGCAGGGACGAGAAACATGCAAGGGTAGAGGCGGGCCATGGACAAGGCGATGCCATTGAGCAGCTCGTAAGCGAACTGAGCGTCGAACATGCTCAGCCCTTACCGGTCTGGGCAATCATGTTGAACGCCAGGTTGGTCAGTTGAATCAGTTCGACGCCGATCCAGCGGCCGGTCATTGCCAGGGTCACGCCCACTGCGAGCAACTTGAGACCAAACGGCAGGGTTTGATCCTGGACTTGCATCAATGCCTGGACCAATGACGTCAGCACACCAACCGCGACCGCCACGATCAGCGGTGGTGCGGTCAACAGCACCACCAGGATCATGCCCTGTTTGAACAGGTTCAAGGCTTCCATCGCGACCTCACATATAGGAGTAGAAGAGGCTGTCGAGCAAGCGCGTCCAACCGCTGACCAGCACGAAGAGCAGGATTTTCAAGGGTAAGGAAATGGTCATCGGCGAAACCATTTGCATGCCCAGTGCGAGCAGCAGGTTGGAGACGATCAGGTCAATGACGATGAACGGGATATAGATCAGAAAGCCGATTTCAAACGCCGCTTGCAGTTCCGACAGCACGAAGGCCGGGATCAACAGCAACAGGTCTTCACGGCTGGCGGCATCGGCCATCGCCTTGGGCCACATGCGCAGGGCGTTTTCGTGCAGGTGAGTCAGCACGTCGGGTTCCACATTGTGGGTCATGAACGCTTGAAGAGGGGCGAGCAGGGCCTGCGCGCTCTTGCCCAGGCCTTTGGTGTCATTCAGTTGCAGCGGATGCTCTTGAGCAATAGTGGCAATTTCTGAAAACACCGGTGCCATGACGAACAGTGTGGCGGCAAGGGCAATGCCATACAGCGCCATGTTCGGCGGCACTTGCTGCACGCCAATGGCATTGCGGGTAATGAGCAGTACGGAAGCGATTTTCAGGAAGGAGGTGCACACCACCAGGAGGAATGGCAGCAGGGACAATGCGCCGAGAAACAGCGCCAACATGATTGGATTCGTGTCATTGAGCGTCATCCGCGCTCATCCATCTGAGTAATCTGCAAACCGAGACGGCCTTCGACATCCACCAGTTCGCCCTGGGCCAGCCTTCGCTCACCGTAGTAGAGACCGGCCAGCCCTGGCGTCACGCCTGGGACTTCAAGGATCGCGCCGGGTGCCAGAGCCGCGAGTTCGCCCAGGGTCAGGCGGATCTGGCCGCAACGCAGGGTCAGCGGCATCGCGAGGTCGGCGAAAGCTTCGGTAGGGCTTGCTGGCGACTGAGGGGCTTGATCGGCGTAATCATCTTCACCGTCAACATGCCCGGCAGGCTCGGTGTAGTACTGATCTTCTTCGGGAGCGTCAGCCTCTTCAGCGAAGGCGTTTTCGCCATCGGCCTCATCGGCATAACCGTCTTCATCCGCCCAAGGGTCGGTGTACTCGGCAATCGGTTCGTCAAGCTCATTACGGTCTGCCACCGTCGTCTCCTCGATTTCCAGAACTTCCAGTTGCAACCGTTCGGGCTGTTCGCAAACACGGACCTGAAGGCGCCGCTGCCCCAGGGTCAACACACCAAAACCTGCGGTGTCGAAGTCAGCCTCGGTGGGGCATATCACATCACCAGCTCGCAAGGTTTCGAGCGTTTGCCGGGGGAGATTCAGACTGCCCAGACGCAGCGCGAAAGCCAGCGTTAACCCTGAGTGGTCGCGTGGTGGATTTACGTTCCATGCGGGTGCGTCGAGCCAATCGGCGAGCGCAGGGGCAGAGACTGCGAGCACACTGTCAACGCGACCCTGACTCAATTGCAGGCTCATCTCGCAGTACACCCAAACGGCCTGCGCTATTTCAGAGGCTGGGAGTGGTTTCAGTGTGCCCAGGACAGCGGCCAGTTCTGCCGAAAGGCCTGCGTTGTATAGTGGCCACAGCCAGTCTTCGTCGGTGTCTGCTTTTACAGACCCGACAGCCCCGGCAAAACCCGGGCAGCTCGACCACGCGTTAAGTACAGGTTGAGCATCGCTGAGCCCAATCGTCCCCAGTGCGCTGTCGAAGCATTGCAGCTCAGCGGCGACAGGCGCTCGGCGGCTGGCCTTGAGCGTCAGACGACCCGTCTGGTCCTCCACGCTGAATGTCATCCAAGGCTCGCCGGCCAGTTTTCGGGACAGGCGAGCCTGGACATGGCTGACTCGCCGCAGCGGCAGCACGGGGGCATTCATGCGCACCCCCGGTGACGCACGCTGAGGTTGACCGGCTGACACAGTGCGCGGCTCAGATCGTCCTGGCAGCGTGGGTGATTCTGGCGCAGATGCTCGGCGGCATGGGTTTCGGCGCAATCCAGATCAATGTCCCAGCCGCGTGGTGAACGATTACGCGCATTCAGGCCGATGCGGCCCAGATTCGGCATGAACAGCGTGGCTTGCAGTGACTGGCCGGTACCAGCGGGCAGTCGCATGGTCAGGTCATCAACCAATTGGTTCCAGGCCGTGAAACCTGCGGTCCCCATCCCGTCAGCCTGGCCTGCGGATGACTGACCGCGTGAGCCGCCTTGCCCCTGGCCACCCATGCCGCCCAAAGGTGCCAGGAGTTGCTGGAAAAACAGCCCGTCGGCCATGCGTTCGGAATCTCCATGTCGGGTTTTGCCGCTGTCTCGCGCCGACGTCTCGCGAGGCCGATCAAGCTCGTTGGGGCCACGGCCTTGCGGGCGCGCAGTACCACCTTGCGGTTGCGGTCTGTCTCGAGACGTATCGTGTTGTGGCTCTTGTCGTTCAGGCTTGGCAGGCGCGCGATGCTCGAGAATAGCGTGTGCAGGGCTGCTGAGATTCATGTCGTCTCCTTTGGCAAGGCCAGGGTTTCGCGCAGACATGCCAGTTTTTCCAAGGCACGCTGGCTGGCGCGCAATTGAGCCTGGGCTTCGCTGACTCGCACGTGCTGGGCGTCAAGTTCAAGATTCAGGCGTTGGACGTGGACGCGCAGCTCGGTTTGTCGGTCCATGAGTTGTTGCTCTTGCTGGTGCCACTGCTGAATACCGTTGAGGGTCATCACTTGCCCCTCACACTGCAATGCCAAGGCCTTGCGTGCCTGCTTTTGCTGGCGCAGGTCTTCGGCGCAGTCTTCATCAGCCTGTTCTACCGCCGCCTGCATCTGCTCTGCTTCCTGCTGGGCCTCGCGACAGCGGCGCTCCAGGCTGTGCTTGCGCAACTCGCGCAGCGGCGAGAGCAAGGTCACCACCTCGACCAGCGCGTCGCGCTGCGGGTCGGCATCCGGTGCGGCTTCTTCGACCGCCGGTCTACGGCGCATGGGCTGTCAACGCAAAAAGTTGTTCAAGGGTGTCTTGCAGGTCCAGCGGTTCGCGCAGGTCCTGTTGCAAAAACTCGTTGATCTGCTCGTGCAACTGCACGGCGCAGTCAGTCATTGCATCGTTGCCAGGAGTGTACTCGCCCAGACGCAGGAGCATTTCCACTTGCTGATAGGCCGCCAATAATCGGCGCAGGGTGATATTGCCGCGCTGATGTTGCTTGTCGGTCACGCTGCTGGTGATACGGCTGAGGCTGGCCTGCACGTCAATGGCCGGATAATGGCCGCGTTCGGCGAGCTTGCGCGACATCACGATGTGGCCGTCGATCAGCGAGCGAACTTCGTCCGCCACCGGGTCGTTCATCGAGTCCTGTTCGATCAGGACGGTATAAATCGCGGTGATTGAGCCTTGCTCGCTACGTCCGGCGCGCTCCACCAGACGCGGCAGCAGGGTATAGACCGAGGGCGGCAGGCCACCGCGTCCCAAAGGTTCGCCCGCTGCGATGCCGATCTCGCGTTGGGCGCGGGCGAAGCGGGTCAGCGAGTCGACGAGCAGCAGTACGCGTTTGCCCTGCTGTCGGTAGGCCTCGGCAATGGCGGTGGTGGTAAAGGCTGCGCGGGCGCGCTCCATGCTCGAACGGTCCGAAGTGGCGCAGACCAGCACCGAACGCGCACGCAGCTCTTCGTCCAGTTCGTGATCGAGAAACTCGCGCAGTTCACGACCGCGCTCGCCGATCAGGCCAAATACAATCACGTCGCACGGCATATTGCGCGCCAGCTCTGCGAGCAGCGTGGTCTTGCCGCAGCCGGCACCGGCGAACAGCCCTACGCGTTGACCTTCACCCAGGGTAATGGCCGCGTCGATGGCACGCAGCCCGGTAGGCATTGCGTCGACGATACGCGGTCGCTGGGTGGGCGGAATGGCGTCGCAAATCACTGGTTGGGTCGGACGATGATCGCCGGGCAAGGCGAACGCACCGTCACCCTGGCCGTCCAGACGTCGGCCAAAACCATCCAGCACGCTGCCGAGCAGGCTGTCATCGACACTCACCGAGTGGACAACGCCCAGTGGCTCGATCCGAGCGCCTTGCTCAATGCCTTCTGGCGTGCCCAGAGCGCTAAGCAGCGTACAGTCTTCGGTGAAGCCGACGATCTCCGCCAGCATCGCTTCGCCACCGGTTTTGTAAACGCGGCACAGGTCGCCTATGCGTACTGCCGGAATCTGGCATTCGAGCAGGATGCCGTTGACTGCGCTGACCCGACCGCTGACCACCACCGGCGAGAGCTTGTTCAGGCGCGTTCTATAGGCGTCGGCCCATTCTGCCAACGGGACAGTTTCGGCCAGCGCGGCGCTCACCATTTCACCTCATAGTGCTCGTCGCCGTCGAACTCGACGTGGTTGTCGTCAATCTTGGTCAGGCGCAGGCCATCCACTTCGTCGCCCAGAAATAACCGGCGGTTGTCGGCCAACACCACGTGGGCGCGCTTGCCGCTGGCGATCTGAACAATCTCGAAAGGCAGTTTGCGACCGAATGGCTTGACCTGATCAAGCACTGCCACCGCGCTTTTCTGCTGCTGGCCGAAACGTTCCAGCATGCGTTTGTACAGCGCCATCTGTTCAGGGGTTAACGAGCCTTTAAGTACGATGCCTTCGGCGCTGGTGCTCACGCTGACCGTATCGCGCAGTTCGCGTTCGCGGAGCATGACGTGCAGTTTTTCGGCAGTGTCCGTGGCGCTCATGGCAGCAGGCTCGCGTGGCTGAGTCGTCGGAGGCGAAGGGCTCACAGGCCCCGGTGTAGTCAATGCCCAGGCACTGCCCGCCAGCGTGATCACGATCCCGGCAATGGCCAGGCGCTTGTGCAGCGCCGGGCGTTTGGCGAGTTGTGACGGCGTGGGGGAAGCCTGAGATTCGGCGCGGGATTCGCCGAAGCCTGACGGGGCGGATTCTCCGGAGGGTTTCGGTTCGACCACCGCTGGCCACTGCGCTGAACTTGCCATGATGGTCAACTGCACAGTGCCCAGCCGGAACGTCTGCTCAGCGGTGACCGCATTCAGGCTTTCACAGGGTTGGCCCTGCTCGTCGAACAGCGAGCCGTCTTCGGCCTCCAGGCGCCAGGTTTCACCGTCGCACGTCAATCGGCAGTGGCGTCGGGCGATGCCGGGATCCTGCAGCAGGAGATCGTGTTGTTCGTCACTCCCGACCAGCCAGTGGTCGCCAATCAGCGGTAAGGCGGCACCGCGGTGCAAGCCGTTCAATACGCGTAGCTCGTACATCACTCACTCCTTGAACGGGTAAGCAGACTCATGCCGCATTTTCGTCGGCGATGGTTTGCAGTTGGTCGTCCAGATCCAGGCGGCCTAGCACCTTGACCTGCGCCGTGCTGTTGAGCTCAGCAAAAGACAGCACGGGAATTTCATGGAATTCATCCTGTAATAACGTGCGCAAAGGGCTGCGCAGATCTTGCGCAACCAGCAACACTGCCATTGCCTTGGAGCGACGCGGGAAGGCCTGGCGCAATTGATCGACCAACTGCTGGCTGGCTTCGGCGGGTAGGGCGAAAAAGGTTTCGTTCTGGGTCTGGCGCTGGCTGTCACGCATCAAGTGCTCGCTTTCCGGTGACAGCAGCCAGACCTGCAAGCCTTCAGGGCCACAGTATTGATGGAAGATCAGCGACTTGAGCGCGATGCGTACGTAGTCGGTCAGGGCGCCGATTTCACGCTCATGCTGGCCGTGCTCAATGAGTGCTTCGGCAATCAGGCGGATCGCGCGCAGCGGCACGCATTCGCTGGCAAGGCGTTGTAGAACTGCCGAAAAGCGAGCGAGAGGAAGGACCCGCTGCATCTCTTGGGCGAGTTCTGGCTGATCGCGCTCCAGCCAACTGAGGATCGCCTTGCTTTCCTGCAGCCCGATGAATTGTGGGCCGCAGGCCTGCATGGCGCGGAACATGCGTTCGACGATCAGTTGGGTTGAGGTGCTGGGGTGCAATCCCGGCTCTTGCAGTGTCGGATCGTCGGCTGGTATCCAGAGCAGGTCAGCCTCTTCGCGTGCAACATGGCCGGGATGAGCGTTGATCGGTTCCGCAGCCAGCAGCTGTCGTTCTACCGCTAGAAAATCCTGGGTGAAGGTGGCTTTGATCGCGGGCACCTCGTACACCAGAAAGCGGAATTCGTCCGCGGGCACATGGCCGGCGTACTCGATGTCGAAAGAGGGCAGGGTGATGCCGAACTGCGCCACGAGTTGGTTCCGGCGCTGACGTACCTGGTTGATCAACGCCATGATTTCCGTCTGGTCCTGGCCTGGATTGAACTGCAGCAGGAAAGTGCGGCAGGGGAAGAACTCACGGATGTCCCGGTCGCCATTCTGTTCCGGAGGGACGTAGGCGGCGACGGCCTGGGCCTTGGGGGCCCGGCTGCGCATCAGGAACACGCCCAGCGTGCCGACGAGGATTGAAATGATGACGAACACCATTGTTGGCATGCCCGGCAGTGCCGCGAAACCGAGCATGGCCACTGCCGCAATGACCAGTGATTTCGGTTGGGCGCCCAGTTGCTTGGCAATGTCGCCGCCGATGTTGGAGTTTTCGTCGCTTTCCTCGTTGGGTACACGGGTGATGATCATGCCGGCGGTGACCGAGATCAGCAGCGCCGGAATTTGCGCGATCAGGCCGTCGCCAATAGTCAGCACTGAATAAAGATGCATGGCGTCGCCAGCGCTCATATCGTGCTGCATCACACCAATGGAGATGCCGCCAATCAGGTTGATCGCGACGATGATCAGGCCTGCAATGGCGTCGCCGTTAACGAACTTCATCGCGCCATCCATGGCGCCGAACAGTTGGCTTTCCTTGCCCAGATCCGCTCGACGCTGGCGGGCCTGATCGACGCTGATAAGCCCGGCGCGCAGATCGCTGTCGATGGACATCTGCTTGCCAGGCATTGCGTCCAGCGTGAAGCGCGCTCCCACTTCTGCAACCCGTTCGGAGCCTTTGGTGATGACCAGGAAGTTGACCACGGTCAGGATCAGGAAGATGACCATGCCCACCGCCAGGTTGCCGCCGACGACGAAGTTGCCGAAGGCTTCGACGATGTGCCCCGCATCCTGTTCGAGCAGAATCAGCCGGGTGGTCGCGATCGACAAGGCCAGGCGGAACATGGTTGTCAGCAACAGTACCGCCGGGAACGTCGAAAACGCCAAGGGCTTGGGCAGTTGCATCGCCAGCATGATGAGCAGACAGGATACGCAGATGTTCACCGCAATCAGGACATCCACCAGTCCGGTAGGCAAGGGTGTGATGAACATGAAGACGATGCCGATGACGATGATTGCGCCTGCGACTTCTGAACGCTTGGAGGCGGCTATCGCCACCCGGGTCAAGCCATTGAGCACGGCATTCATAAACGGCTACTCCGGTCTGGCAGGGCCTTGCGTTCGCTTTGCCCGAGCTCGTCCATGATCAGCAAGACGTTGCGCAATGAGGTCTGGCGCGTCTTGTCGTCGCGCCACAGACTGTTGGGCAGGTCGGCAAGCAGATGACGCAGGCCATTGAGAAAGGTCAGTTGCAGTGTCGGCGATGGGCCGCCGACTTTTTCCGAGAGTTGCTGGGTGTCGCGTACGTTCATCGACTGGTTGGCCAGTTGCATCAATTGACGCATCAACAGCAGGCCGCTCAAAGTCATGGCCGGATTTTTAGCCGCCATGCGGCTGGCCAGGTCCGAGCAGCCATGCACCAGATTGTTGAGCTGAGTAGTGCGCCCCAGGCTTTCCATCAACGAGCGCAATTTGCCCTCCTGGGGTAGTTGCGCAAGGTTGGCGATGTCGTCGGCAAGGGCTTGCTGCAGGGCCCGCAGCCCCTTGATGAAGTTTTTCTCACCGCATAGATGCAGCACCGCCTCCATGAAGTTGCCCAGTGACGGGTTCTTGATCAGGTGTTGGTAATAAATGGTGCGCAAGTTGTCGCGCAGATCCGGGTCTTTCACTGCCTGGGTCAGCGCAGGAGTGATGCTCAGACCGGTCTTTATTTCCTCGCCGTGCTCGGCATCCAGTTCTTCAAGTTGTGCCTGGGCCTGTTCGGCCTCGGCCTCGTTGCCCTGTTCCTTGGCCTGGTGAGCGACTTCGCTGAGCAGCAGGTGCGTCTGAAGTGCGTTGCCGCCTTGGTCCTTGACCATCTCCTTAACCGATTTCTGCTGGCGTAACTGCTGGCGCATTTTGTTCAACCGGGCGTTCAGCTGCGTCGGCGCATGGTTGCCCATCCCCTGTAGCAACTGTTGCAGGCTCATCGGCTGACTGCTGGCGTGCTGTCCACACACCACTTCGCGCTGGCTCAGAGGCTTGCTCATAGAGGCGAGTGCAGCGCTCATCTGCTGCATCATGTGCGCAGATTCGCTGTGCTGATGCACGCTGGTCGCCCCTGCTTTTGCGACAGGAGAAGCAGTGGGCTGCGGCGTCGCTGTATGCACAGTGGTGTGCGGCAGGGGGGTGATGTGGTTGAGGGACATGAGCCGTCTACGCGTCTGGAGTACACCTCTCTGTGTGGTCGCAGGCGCTATCCGGTTCCACGCGAAAAACAGGCCAGCGTTTGATCAGGAAGATTTGCAAGATAATGCGAAGCTTTTCAGGGGCGCTTGCAAAAGCTTGCGCACAAAACATTCCTGTTTAATAAAAAATATATTTAAAAACAATAAGTTGTATGGTTTTAAAAGGCTGGCACAGGTTTCGCTATAGGAGTCTTAGTATCGCCGTGAAGCGCTCACGACGAGGATCTAAGGGGATAATTCAGTATGAATGCGATGAACCAGAGCTTACTGCCCACGCGTACCGGCACCTCCTGCTTCGCCCAGTTGACCCAACAACAACTCCAGAAACTGCAGAACTTCATACATAAGCGCGTCATTAACCAGGAGGATGCCGAAGACATTCTTCAGCAAACTTTTGTCGAAGCCCTGAATGCCGAAAGCCGCTTTTTGCAGCAGTGCAAACTCGAGACCTGGCTATGCGGTATCGCCCTGAATCTGATCCGTAATCATTTTCGCAAACTCTATCGTCGGCCCATGCACGTCGAGTTCGAAGAGCAGCTTGCGCATGCTGAGCCAAGTCTGGATATTTGCGGTCACATAGAAAGTTATCGAGACCTGGAGCGTACTGTTCAAGCTATCGCCGTGCTGCCAGCCGTCATGCGTCATACGCTGCAAGTCACTGTCGAAACCGAAGGCAGCTACCAGGATGCTGCCGATGTGTTGGGCGTGCCGATCGGTACAATTCGCTCCCGACTGTCCAGGGCCCGCACGCAGTTGCGTGATAATCTGCCAGAAGGTTTTCGCGCGTGAGAGGTAAGCATGTCGAACTTCAAGACTGGAGGTCCGCGGCAAATACAGCCCGGCTTGGCGCCCGTGCCATTACGGGCCGCTCAAGATCCCCTTGACCAGTGCTTGCAGAAAGCCGGCAATGCTGCGTGGCCCGGTATGCCGGGCGCTCATGCCCATGCATTCCAGCGGTTTTCCGAGCGGCGGCGCATTGTGTTCGGTGTGCGGGCGAGGGCTTCGGGGCCTGCCCAATTGTGGGTGGATGGGCGGCCATTGTGGGAGCTCGACAGCCTGACGGGTTTCAGCCAAACTTACCTCTTGCCATCGCCCGATGCCGGGCCCCAGAGCACAAGCCTTGCAGTAAATCCCGCCTTGCTCAGCGACAGTCGCTTGCGTCAGATGCTTAGAGAGGGTGAGTTGTTGGCGATGGGCGGGGAACGCAACGGAATACAGAGTTTGCAAACCCTGGGTATCTGCAATCAGATTCTTTCGCTCCTGGCGAGGCGCGAAAGCCCGGACCAGTGGAGCCTCTGGCAAGGCGGTATGCCCTTGACGCTGGGCACCACCCCGGCTGAACCGGTCGGTAAGGCGGGGGATTACGAGCTTTTATTGCTGGCACCGCTGCTAGATTGCGGTGGCCCCAGCTATGAGGAAACCCGGCTCTGGAACGCTGCCTATCGGCGCAGCCTGGGTGAGAGTCCTGAGCCCGTTGACCCTGCATGCGCCGAGCTGGCCGGACGCATCGAAATGATCCTCGCCGCCCTGGATGACGACGCCGCCGCAATAGCCCCGCTTGAGCAAGACATCAGGCCTCGCCCGGGCGGTCTGGCGGTGGATGATTTCCCCGCCATGCTTTTCCTGCCCCATCCAGTGGGTGACTATCCCGCTCAGTGTCCGATCGCCGATCGTAGCGCGCTCTACCAATTGCTGGACACCCTGCACAATGCTGGTCTGGCGCTCGATATCGACCCGGGCTGGCGTGACCTGATCGACTGATCGATTACATGCAACGTTTTCGCATGCTGTGACCACGCAGACTTATAGGTGGTGACGCAAGTGGAGATGTGATCATGAAAATCATGCTGTGCCTGATCATGGTGTTGATGCCTTGTCTGGCGCAAGCGGCATGGCCTACCCCCAGCGCCTGCTACCAGGCTCACAGGGCTGCAAGCCAGCGTATGGCTCAGGCAATTGCAGATCAGGACAACGTCGGTGCAGCTAAATGGCGTGGACAGTTAGCAACCATCGTTGCGCAATGCCGGGCTGCGCAGCAAGCGCAGGATAACCGCCGGACTCAGCAGCGCTACCTTCAGGAGCGCCAGCAGCAAGAAGAACTAAACCAGCAGCGCTACCTTCAGCAGCGCCGACAGCAAGACCAGATCAATCAGCAGCGCAATGCCCAACGTCGCATTGCCGAGCAACAGCGCCTGCGCCAGCGGATTCAACAACAGCATCTCAACCAGCGCAACATGCCGGACATCCGTTACTGATGGCCGATGTTTGTCTGTCTACCGTCAAGGAAGCTTTATGAATATCAGCATCAATATTCGACGCCCCAGGTCTGCACTAACCGATGACAAAGGCGCTGCCGCAAACGCTGCCAATTCGCGGGGCAACCGGCAGATGTCGGCATGAAGCGGGGGCGCCGGGTGAGGACGGGGCAGTTAGGTGCGCTGCTGGCGTTCTTCGGCGTGCTGGCGTCTGATCCCGCCTGGGCCGGTCCGCCAACCGCGTACCGGCAGGTGGCCGAGGCCGCCGGGGTCCCGGCGCAGTTGCTTTATGCGGTGGCGCAGACTGAAAGCAACACGCAGTTGCGCATCGGCTATTACCCATGGCCCTGGACCTTGAATGTCAAAGGCAAGCCGCTGCGTTTCGAAACTCGCGAGGAGGCCTGCCGGGCGGTGCTCAAGGCAATCTCCGAGCAGGGTGTGTATGCGGTGGATATCGGCCTGACCCAGCAGAACTGGGGTTACATCGGTCGCGCCCGGTTTCGCGAGCCCTGCGATGCTCTGCATCCGATCAATAACCTGCAAAGCGCTGCTTTGCTGCTGCGTCAGTACTATCAGCAAACCGGAGACTGGGTCAGCGCTGCGGGCATGTACCATCGCCCGGCGGGTGGCGAACCGGCGCGGCTTTACAAAAGCAAGATTCAGGAACGACTGAAGCGCATGTTTGCTGATCGCTGAGCAACGTATGGGTATCTATACAACTTCTAATCTGTGTACATATCCGTTGCTGCGTTATGGCGAATATTGGTTGCGCTTTTACAGCGCGTCACTTTCGAAAATCCGGAAGCCGGCCCAGACGAAAGTAACCAAAGCTCTCTTGCCCCACCACTCGGTCCCTCGCCTAGGCTCGGTGTACCCGAACGCAGATCCTGAACCGTGGGCCGCCGCAACGGGCCATCCATGGCCCGGTGCGGCTAACCCGGCGTCCTGCCGGGTTGCCCACGCTTCAGAATCTGCGTTCGGCCAGCGTGATTTAACGGGGTGCCTCAGATCAAAATCAAAAGCGCGGCGGCATGACAGCCGACCTGGTTGTGTGAGTTTACCGATCTTCTGTAGGAGCTGCCGAAGGCTGCGAAGCGGTGTGTCAGACAAGGCCGGTGCTGGCTGGTGTCTCGCGAACAAGTTCGCTCCTACCAATCCGAGGGGAAACCCGCTGCTCTTGATCTGCTCTTGATCTGCTCTTGATCTGCTCTTGATCTGTTCTTGATCTGCTCTTGATCTGCTTTTGATTTTGATCTTAGGCGCCCCGTTAAACCACGCCGGCCGGAATTCGATATTCGATATTGCTGTGTGAGGCAAACCGGCAGGGATGCCGGTTTAGCCGCCTCAGGCCATGGATGGCCGGTGGCGGCGGCCCCACGCAGCAATGTCGGATTACGGGCATGCCGAGCCTATGCGAGGGACCCAGTGGTGGGGCAAGAGCGTTTTGCTTACTTTTGCGCTCCATCAAAAGTGAGGCGCTGTAAAAGCGCAACCAATACATGCCATTAGCGCGGTAACGGATATGTCCCCAAACATCCCTGCATGGAGATGTGTTAATGCGCCTTGGGAATACCGAACTGGTCCAGTGTCGGGTCGACATTATGATCGAAAGCCTTCTGATCCTGTTTTTTGTGCACCGCATCGATAATCGCTTTGATGCCGAAACCTATCGCCATGGCCGCATCGGCGATCCAGCCAACCACTGGCACGGCGCTTGCGACTGCACTGGCAGCCGCCATGCCTGCAACACGGCCGGCAATCGCGCCGACGGCTCTACCCGCGATTTTACCGGCGATCTCGCCACCGGCAGTGCTGGATTTGGTTGCCAGGTCATAGCCAACCCGCGCAGCGGTACCAGCGCCACGGATACTGTCGTAGATCGCTTTACCTGCTTCGGCATCCTTACCCTGAGCCAGCAATCCGGAAACGGACGTCATGGCGTACACACCACCCGCCGCGCCCAGAGCGCCACCGGCCATGCCTTTGCCGTCAAGGGCAGTATTGGCACGCTTTTCGGCTTCGGCTTTCAAGTCTTGAGCGGTGATGCTTTGTGGGTCTTTATTGCCCAGCCCCGCGGTGGCGTCCTTGAAGTCGGTAATCATGTCGACACCAGCCTTGGTGGTCTTCAAGGCGGCTAGCGTCGCCTCGGTGTAGGCGTCCTGGCTGGCAGCGGTAATTTCTGGCGGCAACACAGCGTCGTAGGCTGCTTTTTGTCCATCGACGTCGGCCAGTACTTTTTCCGGCTTGGCGTCCTTCGACTTCATTTGCTCGTTCATTTTGCCGCCCTGGGCAAAATTCTGTTGGTAAGAGATTTGCAGTTCGGCGCTCAAATCCGGGCGGTTGGCTACTACATCGCTGGCTGTGGGAACACCCGCGTCAGGGCCGCGCAAATCTTTCTGCATTTGCAATTCGGCGCTCAGGTTGCCGACCGACGCACTGTAATCAGGAGAGGATGGATCCTTGACCGGCTTGCCGTCTTTGTCTTTGGTCACCGCATCAAAATCGCCCCGCATATCGGTTTCCAGTGAGTTACCCGAGGTCAGGCTATGGTAACGCTGATTGACCGCTTGTTTCAGAGCAGGATCGTTACTGATCAACTTTCTCTGCTGTTCAGGAATCGATTTGTCGAGGAAGGCTTGTACGTCTTTATCGCCTTGCAACTGTGCGATTTTTTCCTTCAGAGCCGTTTCGGTCTTCTCGGTCTTGCGCAGACTTTGTCCGGCTTCCACGCTTTCCAGGGTTTTCTGAAGCTTGACCATGACCGCTGCTTTCTGGTCGCCGCTGTAGTTGGAAGGATTGGCAAACACGTCTTCGTTCAGCGCGCTGATATCGACGCCGGCTGTCGCGTTGAGCGTCGCGGCGCTGCTCATCATGGCCGCGAATTCGCCACCTTTTGTGGGGGCCTGCTTCTTGATCCAGTCTTCTATGTTCCGGGTGCTGATATCGCCGTCGGCGCTTTTCTTCGCCAGTGCCTTGCCTTCCAGTCCGCCCTGGTCGAGCAAGTCCGAGAAGCCTGGCTGGGCAAACGTTTTCGCTGAGGTTGTCAGCAGGCTGGACAAGCCAGGGTTGCCAGAGGACAAAGCCTTGAGGTCGTCGACCGTGGTGTACTTGCCAACTTTCTCTTCACCCCCTGCAGCTTTTTTCGGATCGGCGCATTTGGTAATGGGTTCGTTGGCCCGCAGCAACGCCGCATTGGTCACCATTTGCAGTGATTGCGGGTCAGCTTTGGGATTGGCTTTCATGTACTCATTGACGGATTTTGCCCCGGCGTCCCTAGCCTTCTCGAGATTTTTCGCCAGCGACTTGTAATCGCCATCGGTGGTTTTTCCGTCAGCCTGACCACCACGCTTGCCGACATCCGCGGCGGTCTTGAGCACCGGATTGGCCTCGATGAATGCTTTGGCTTTTTCTGCGTCCGGACCGCCCGCAGCGGCCATCTTCGCTGCCGCGATGGGGCGGTTGAGTTCTTTCGCAGCCTGCTCTTGCTGCGCGGGCGGCAAGTTGGTCACCATCGGCCCGAATTTCTCCAGATCTTTTGGTGTGGAGTATTTGGAGTTATCCAGAAACTCGGCATCCTGACCCGTTCTGGCCGCGGGAGCTGCGCCTGTGGGGGCATGAGTGGCCTTGGGGGCTGTCACGCCGAAGGTTCTGTCAACGCCGTCTGGTTTACCGGTGCGCTGCGCACTTGTGCCTTGCGGCTGAGCTGGCTTACCGAACGCTGCTTCCTCCGGTTGATCACCGCCGGGTGTGCTGAGGCGTTCCAGTACTTCCTTGAACAACGAGATGAGCGCCGAGGGCGAGGGCGCGTCTTGAGTCTTGCCGGCTGCGAACTGACCGTTTGGCTGGCGGGGCACTTGTGTGGCGTTGCCTTGGCCGAAGGAGATGCCGCCACCGCCATTACCGGCCACGAAGGCTTTCATCGGCACTTCGGTGCCTTTGACTCCCTGGCCAGAAGCGTCGTTTGAGTGCATCCCCTCCTGACCGTTGAGAGGGATCTGGCTGGGCATATCAGGGGAGACGCGCATATTCATGTTCATTGCCTTCTGTGTGACAACTATGGATACAACTGTGTGGTGAAGCAGTTGAAACGGTTCCAATGAGCGCGATTTTTGAGCAGCATTGCCAGCGGGAATATCAAACGGGCAGGTGCAATTTTCGAGCAGCAGGGGATGACCTGCTGATCAATCGCAATGAGCAAAGATGGTTGTCCATGCCGGAACGGCAGTGGTTTCCCGCCTCCTCTGACGTTTATTCGGAGTGTGGCGGGAGCCTTTCTCAGGTACGCCTATAAGCGTCTGCGCCAGGATTTGCTCTTGTATTGCCCATAGCAATTGCACCGGCCTGAGTTTCAATATCAGCGGGTTGTGTTCCGGTTGGGCGGCTGTTGCGCTGTCGTAAACTGCTTACACCGTTGCTGGCGCTGTCGTAGCCCTCTTGCAATTGACGGCTTAAATACGCGCCAGCGCCCCGGGCGGCTTCCTTGGCTGCGGCCTTGGGAGCAGCGTGGTTGTTATCGCTCATCCATGCCTTGCCTTCATCCGATAGCTTGCTGGACAACGACGCGACGAACGCCCATATCCCGAAAGCTGTCGCCGTTCCGATGGTATTGACCGTGCCGCCCAATGCCGACCTGGCGATTGGCCCTGACACAAGATCCGTGGCGTACTGCTGGGCTGCCCCACGCGCCGCGAAGGTGGCGCCCAGGCCAAGGTATCCGCCGCCCAGGCTGTTGGCGCTGGTCAAGGCCTTGCCTAACGCATCAAGGCTGTTGGAGGTTGCGCCGAGCAGCATGTTGCCCATGCGTTCACCGCCATGCCCAAGGGCGGAAAATATACTTCCGTTTTTGGTAGCGTTGTAGACGTTGAGCCAGTCTTCTTCATCATCCAGATTTTCCTTTGGCTCGGCGTCTTTCAGGGCAAACAAGAGTGCTTCGCGCGCTCATGGCGTCCGTTCTGGGCACTGTGCTTGAGGTGCGCCGTCGCCAGACCTGCCAGGTAGTTGCCAACGGGCACCGCAACCTTGTTGAAGGTTTCGACGTGTTGAGCGTTGTTGGTTGCGGTCAGCACAGCGGAGGTTACGTTAGTAGCCACCGCTCGGACGAGGTACGTCTGGATCTGGCGAGCGTCCTCCATAGCGTCCTTCAGCTTGCCTGGATTTTTTTCACTCAATGAATCGGCCACGGCAGCGTGAAGTTTGTCGGCGGGTGCTTTCAGGAAAAACGAGTTGTCTTTTGCCTCCTGAAACAGTCGTTGGAAAAACTCATCAGGATAATGCGCCTCCATGCCTCCTTCTGCCGCTGCCTTGGCCACGGCGTTTTCTATTTCGCCGAACAGATACTGCGTGGGTTTGCTGACCACCTCTGGTTTGGCGAACTGAGCGGCCACCATGCCGGTGAAGGGGAGGCCGCCCACGAGCGAAGTACCGGTCGTGGTGTAGCGGTCCAGACGGTGCGCGTTATCCATGGTCTTGCGAATGGATGCTTCATCCTCTCCCTCGCGCAGCAGCCGTTCGGCCCTGCTGCGAGCGAGTCTGTTAATGCTCGCGTTGTGCCGGGTGATCGCCTGACGTTCTGCCGGGCTGGCTATTGGGGCCGGGGCGTATCTCGTGATGTTTGAACAGGTCATCCATGTAGGCCATGACATTGGCCCGCTCTCGCTGGCTGGTGATCGCCTTTACCGGATTCGCCTGCTGAAGTTGTCTGGAACCTTGCGCCACGTCGGAATCATGGTGGGCCTGCGTCAGCTGGAGTTGAGGGGAGTGAGACCGGATTGAATCAACCATGGTGTTGCCTCCTTGGGGTTTAGACCTTTGTGGCGTAAAGTATTATCGCAGGCACCGCACACCCCAGGCCAACGAGTCCCTACCCCCCAAACTTGAGTCGTTCATCTCGGCCTTACCGTGCAGAACGGCGAACCGAGTGGCTGGAGGTTCCACCTGAGTTGCTGGCCCACATGTCGTCGCTGGGTGGGGCACACATCCTGCTTACTGGCGAGTATCTGTGGCCCAAAAAAGCTCAAGGTGTCATTTCAGCCCCAGCCGAAACCTACCTCTAAAAGGATGCCAGCTGCGTCGATGAAGCCGCCGAAATGGAACCGTCATCTGCAATATCTGTAGTGGTCAACTGATCCCGGAGACGACGTTAAGTCTTTTTTCGGACTGAGCTGGTGGTAGCCCGTTGTTGAACTGGTGTGGCCGAATCCAGTTGTAGCGATGCATCAAATAATGACTCATATCTCGCTGCGCTTCTTGGGCTGTCATGTAGCCAACGGTCGGTATCCACTCAGTTTTTAGACTCCGGAAAACACGCTCCATAGGCGAGTTATCGTAGCAATTACCTCGACGACTCATGCTCTGACGTATGCGATATCGCCAGAGCCGTTGGCGAAATTGTCGGCTACCGTATTGGGAGCCCTGATCCGAGTGTGGCGGCCTACGCGAAGATGGCTGGGATTCAGGTCGACGGCCTCGGAGTGCACGGACTCAGGGCTACCGCGGCCACCAATGCCCTGGAGCATGAAGCCGATATTGCCAAGGTTCAGGCCTGGCTGGGTCACGCCAATATCAGCACGACCAAGATCTATGACCGGAGAGGGAACCGGCCGGAGGATTCACCGACGTACAAGGTGAAGTATTAGTCGAAGGAATTGAGGGGTGAGCAACAGCTCACCCACGCGCATTGTCGAGAATGTGGTGCAACGAGACCCAAGGATGATGGCTTTCCACACCGCTGGCTGGACAGGTATCGGCGTGTAGGAAGGAGGTTTCGCAGTCTTCCAACGCTTGGCTTTCCATGCAGCCACTGCATACAGCACGCCCGGCAACGATCGACCATCGACCGTTCCATTCCTCAATCCGTCGTTCATTCTTCACAGTCCTATTCCTCAACGTGCAGCTGGCAGATGTTGACAGTACAACCGTGCAGTATCGGATTTATACGCCCAAAACCATACCCTTGTTTGGGTGTAACCCACGCGCCCAACCCAATAATGGAAGGGTCGGGACTTTAAGTCGCCGGTTTGGGCGTACATGGACTGCTCACAACCCACCGCCAAGACCGTGCACGCGCGCGGCGACCGCGTGTTGCCCGACGTGATCACCCTGCACCGCGAACTCCGTCGCAAAGGCGTGACGCTACAACTGCTGTGGGAGGAATACACCGCCGCTCATCCCGACCAGCCGACCTACCGCTACAACCAGTTCGTCGAGGCGTTTGCCGGGCCTGCGCGACATTTCAGGGAACCTTTGCTTAGCAAATACCACTCAGGGGGTCAGTAGAATTTCATTCATGAAGCTTAGGAATACATTAATGCCCAGCCCTATTTCTAATCAATCGTCTTTAAATCTCAATGCATTACATCAAAACAGTGCCCAGTCAGTTCAAAGTGGTACCTCGCAGGCAAATTCGGGCACTGCAATCTCTGCTCGACCGAAACCAGGCAATGGAATGGCACGGGTCAATGGTCAGATGGTACCAATGACATCTTTGAATGAATCAGGCTTCACTTCTGCATTCCCAACCCGCAACTCTGCTGCGATAGCACAACGCAGCCGTATTGGCATCAACCCACAACGTGCCCAGCAACTGCTTAGCCAACATGAGCAGCTATCGACGGAGGCTCGCATGGCAATGGAACATATTGTAGGTTCCGAACTGAATAATTTTCCTCAAGCCAAACAGCATGTGGATCAACTTAGTCAACAACATTATCACAGTGTTCCCACGCAGTATAAAAATAATATTTCTGAAGCTCTAGAAGATTACCAAGGTTCGCACGGCGACAACTTTCTTATGAATGTAGCGGCTATGGGATTTCCAGATATTAACACATACTTGAAAATGCGGGACCCAATGTTCAATGACGAAAATGAGGTCAATGAATTTATGACCAGTTTTGGTCACCATTATAGCGCTTTTACGGGAATTGATGATGAAGAGGAAGAACTTGACGAAATCAAGTCGCGCGTGGATGAACGTTTAAAAGAACCCACGCAGCAGCTGACTCGTTATCTTCACAATGCGCCAAGACTTCAAGGCGGGCTTCCTCTAATAAAAGGGGTTACAGGTGGAGATAATCCGGTTACAACCCAAGTGGATGGAAATAAAACGCTGGAATCAGTGTTAGAAGGTAAGGCGCTCAATTTTAATGGTTTTCTGAGCACTAGCTCCAAGTACGAATCCGCGCTGGATTTTAGCGGAAAAATGCCTTCCTCCGCATTAGGACAACCACAGTATATTGTTGACTTAACAAAAAATGATGAGAAAAATGAAATACTGAGACGCCATGCTATGCGTGATTTACACCAAGGAAATATGGAGACTGGCTCTCTGCTTTTCTTATTCAAAGCAAGTAATGCGGCTGGCATTAGTGTCAACGCTACACAGCATGCAGCAAACCCTGGCGGCGGTGAACATCGCCTCAGTGGAGAGGATGAAATCTTAATGGCGCCTGGACATTTCTTTGTGCCTGAACAGATTGTTCGGAATAAGGATGGCGTGGCTCTAATTGGCAGCCTACATTATGGGCGATAATAATTAAGAAGTTCCCATGAAAGTTGCTTTGGAAACTGTTCTGTAAAGCTAAACCGAAGGTTGCTCATCCATGTAATAGTAAAGAAATTATCGTGCCGCACGATTCTGAGCCGCTTTGTATTAAAAGTCTCAGTCATGGAGCCTTCCCACTCAAGATAGACCCCGGGTTTGATGGCTCCGCTGGGGTACAGCATGTCTGCGACTTCCAGCAAGGCCAGCTCGGTGACGCGAATGCCTATGGTGTGTGAGCCACAAAAGCATCACGTCGCGCTCTGGCAGACGGCCAGTAACGGATGCAACGCGGATTAGGTGCTTGAATTGTCCAGAGCGAAGGGATATGACGCGGCGGATAAGTGCGGGCATGGGACTCTCTGTCAGGATTGATGACGAATCGTGGACGATTCTGAGAGAATTGGGTTCGGGCCTCCCGAATAGCTTACAGGCCCGCGTGCTGCGGTGTTCACGGAAATTGATTACGTCTGCGCTACCACGCAGCTAAACGCCGCAATATTGCTCCAGGTCTGCCGCTTGATCCTTGTGACACATGACCGGCATTTTTTTCGCACCCGCAAAGTAAAGATAACGTGTGCGATGGCGACCATTGGTGTAGCCGACCCAGCGCGACACGCGCTCAGACCTCCGACCCAATATTTTCAAGATATTCTGTTTGGACTCTTCTTTGACCTCGTTGAAGGAAACGATCGGCATTTCGACGTGCCGCTCCTTTGGACCAGATGGTGCCAGAAATTCAAATATGCCCTGGCGTTTATCTTGGTCCCAGTTCTCTACCGTGAGACTACAAAGCTTTGGTGTTCGTGCTGATCCGAATAGTGAACCAACTTTTGTACATCAACCATGACAACCACATGGTTATCGTAGCCTGGGCGGCACCGCAGGCTCACGCTCTGATAACCAGGGTGGCTACCAGAGAGACTGACTTCGTATAAAGCTGTGTTCATCCTTTGTCCTTTGCTGATAGGGGCAGGTTCGCACCCGAAACCCACTTAGCCTAAATCGGTTTCCCGTTTACCGTAAGGCGGTAACCGAAAGGCATGAAAAAGGCCCCCGGACGGTGGGAAAGTCCGGGGGCCTTTTTAACGGATATGCCGTTACGCGCAATCAAGACGCAGCAAGATGCCGAAGGGCTGAGCGACGCTTTGGATCGATAGCGGTCGGCCGTGGATCACCGCTTTCGACCCGCAGCCATGTGTGACGAGACAGAACATGGTTTCGCTGCGCTTGGTCATTTAGTCACGATGCTTAAGGCCGATTGAGGCGTGGCAATTTCGCGATTTGATACTTCCCTGTCTGTAAGGCCAGCACGCACGTTCTTTCATGCTCGGCCACTGCCGGACGATCGTCAACTTCGGTTTCTTCGGAGCCTCTGGCCTTGGCGAAAGATCGGAGCTAACTCGAAAAGCGACCACATTGTCAGCGCCTCTAGGAACGAAGTTCTGATCATTGAAAACCGTTTGCCTAGGCGCATTGTCTGGTGAACGGATTTCCGATGATGCTCGAAGCCATGATGAATCGAGGTCCTGCCTCGGCGGCATCGGATTTACGACAGTCAGTTGTTCTTCCCGTCCAGTCGAGCTCTCCGTCCGCTTGTATACTGAGTCGAGGCTTGGAGCTCGGCCAATCAACTGAAGTGTAGCTACCGTCGCCAAGCTCGCGATTAGCACACAGATCGCCATATAGAGGACGTTATGTTTGTGATGCCCTCGGATGATTCGCTCAGGGGCATCGCTAATGTCGGCTTTCATATCCATTCTCCGGCACATCCTTGAAGACCTGGAATGGTCCATTTCTTAGGCGCTTTGCTAGGCTCTGTACGAAAACCCTGAAAGCACCAGTCTTCCGTAGAATCCACCGTCATTAAAGCCAGGAGGCCAAGATGGCAAAACGGTATGAACTCCTTGATGCAGCCTGGGCTCTGGTTGCTGATCTCTTCACTAAAACCCGACGCACCGGGCGGCCTCGAACCGATGATCGCCTAATGCTCAACGGCATCCTCTGGGTACTGTGCTCTGGCGCAGCCTGGCGAGACATGCCCGAGCGATTCGGCCCTTGGTCAACGGTCTACCAACGCTTCCGTGACTGGCGTGATTGCGCAGCGTTTGATCAGATGCTCAAGCGGCTCCATGTCCGGTTGAACGAGCAAGGCTTGATCGATTTGGATACGTGGATGATCGATTCCACTGCCGTACAGGCAACCCGAGCCTCATCAGGTGCCGGTAAAAAAGGGGGTCTGAAGAACCGCAAGACCACGCACTCGGGCGTAGTCGGGGCGGTTTGACGAGCAAAATCCATATGCTGTGCGACGCCAATGGCGTGCCTCTTCGCTTCCTGCTGTCGAGCGGACAAGCCAGTGATATTGCCTATGCTCAGCCGTTACTCGATGGGGCTTATATCCCCAGCCTGCGCGGTCGCCCACGCAAGCGCTGCCGATGGCTGCTGGCTGATAAGGGTTATGACGCTGAAGCTCTGCGCCAGTACTGTGATCGTTATCGCATGCAGCCAGTGCCACCGTTGCGTAGCATCAAGTGCAAGCCCAAGCCAGGGTTGGCCAGACTGTTTGACCGTCCCAAGTACCGGCAACGCACCATCATTGAGCGCATGTTCGGATGGCTGAAGGAGAACCGCCGGATCGTTACGCGCTTCGATAAGCTCGCGAGAAGTTTTGCCGCCATGGTCTCGCTGGGCTGTGCCATGCGGTGTTTACGACAATACTTCTCGTGCAGAGCCCTAGGATCTGGTTGCTGATATCTTCACCAAACCCAACGCATTGGGCGTCGGCGGGCCGATGATCGGCTGACTGCGCGAATCCGGCGATGAGCAGGCATCGCCTGCTCCATCCTCAAGCTTTGAGCCATCCACTCAAATCATTAGCCCGTAGGCGGGAATTGATTTCTTGCAGCTGATGAAGACCAAGCGCCGGCAGAGGTTGCTCCCCAGCCTGCTCGGCCACTTGCGCTGCCAGTTTCTGCCTGAATGTCGCTATCTTTTGCGCGTCTAGATATTGGGCCTTGCTGCCGTTCTGGCCCTTTACCCGCACCAGTAAGTCAGCAGGTAATTCGACGCCCTTGATTGCGCAGCCTAAGCATAGGGTGGCGAAATCGCCTAGGCTTCGAACTTCCACTTCTTTCAGCTTGCCGCCCTTTTCCGGGCTGCCGGACAATGGGTGGTCCCCATCTTGATAGGAATATTGCTTTGTCTTGGAAGAATATTGGATTTCGTGGGTGGACAAGTTATTGATTTTCTCGAAACCGAAAACCAATGGGACGATGCTTCCTTGATTTAGCAGGCCTAAGTAGGGAGCTTTACCATTTTCCAAGGAGCGCTGCAGTTCGCTTGCAGCCCGATGGTAGAACCCATTCAGCTCTTCACCCTTTAACTCTTTTACTTGGTCATCAGCTTTCAAAGCAAGAGATCCAGGCAGCTTTAGAGAATTTAAAGATTCATCCAGTGTCGCATTTAGGAATTTTCGTCCACCGGAATTGATGTGGCCGGCATGCAGCAATCGCTGCAGCCACGCCGCACCTTCGATATGTAGCTGGTCATGACTGTTGACTTCGATTGATGGCTTGATGTTGCTGGTCGGGATCGCTTTACCGTTGTCCAGCGCATGCAGGATGACTTGCGTCATGCGGTGTTGCAGGGCCCGAGAGTAGGCGTTGCTGGGATGCATGCCTTTGCCGGCAGCGTACACTCGGGCCTTGCTGCGCAAGTCTGCGCGAGTGGTTTCATCGGTCGCGCTTTCTCGGGTTCGATCAGAGAAAAATACCTTGCCTTCCAGGGACTGGGTGCCCCCCTTGGCATCATTAACGCCACCCTTGAGCGCCCCGGATTGAAGAATCTCAAGGCCCCATGGCGTCCCATGCAGCGCCTCCGGCTTGGCATAGCCCAATGGCGCAGTCGGGTTAAGTGATTGCAGCAACGCCATGCGCAAACTAGACCGGCTGCGCTCGTCGATATCGCGCATGTTGTCGAGCACATCCAGCGGCGAATGCCCCTGGGCATTCAATGTATTGGCCCGAACGCCTTCATTACGCAGCCGCGCCACAGCCTTGCTATCACGGCCGACTACCGCCGAGTGCAGTGGCTTACCGGGCGTCGGCTCTTCCGCATCGGGTGAATGAATGTGCGGGATGAAAGATGGGGTAGTGCGAATAGGATTCATAAGGGCACGTCATGACGAAAGCTCTTTAGTGGGAATATTGCGGATAACGGTTCCATTTTGGCGGCTTCGTCGACGCAGCTGGCATCCTTTAGAGGTAGGTTTCGGCTGGGGCCGAAATGACACCTTGGGCTTCTTTGGGCCACAGATACTCGCCAGTAAGCAGGATGTGTGCGCCACCCAGGGACGACATGTGGGCCAGCAACTCAGGTGCAACCTCCAGCCACTCGTTTCGCTGTTCTGCACGGTAAGGCCGAGATGAATGACTCAAGTTTGGGGTTAGGAACTCGTTGCCCTGGGTTAAGCAGTGCCTGCGAGAATACTTTACGTGCAGAGCCTAGCAAGAGCACGGGGGTGCGGATGCAACGGATTCTCGGCCCGATTGCATCAAATCAGGCGCGATACGCACCGAAGGTCTCTAGCCTGTCGGCGCTGATTGAAAACTGACCCACCCTGCCGATTGAAAATTGACCCAGGGCGGATTGCTGATTTTGGCATCAGCAATTGTGGATAAGCTTAGCAGTCGTGTCCCGGTGGAAGAGGCATTAAAGCCCCACCGCATGTGGGCATGCGGCAGGGTATTTTCGGTGCGGATCAAAACAGCTCATCGTCCTCGGCACCATCATTGTCTTTGCGCTTTCGTTCACGTGATTTGATCTTGGTCTGGGCGACCAAGCTGCTGTGTTGCAGGCGGTAGGACTCGTTGCCCGTTTCGACGATGTGGCAGTGGTGTGTCAGCCGATCCAGCAACGCCGTTGTCATCTTGGCGTCACCAAACACGCTCGACCATTCCGAGAAGCTGAGGTTGGTGGTGATCACCACGCTGGTGTGCTCTTGGCAGGGTTGAAGGTAGGAGATCGTGTGTCATTCTCCTTTCGGGTCGAGGGAGGTAAAGGAACGATTGTCTCCATAAAGAAATGAGTTACTAAAGCTGCCGGTAACCGGTGTCGCCAATGAGGCGTTCACCACTCACCTGGCTGTCAAAAACTCTTCGCCGAGTTAGGGATAGGCGAAGGTACAAGGAATGTCATCCACCAAACCCGGGAGAATCGAACCTAGCGGCATGCCCGTGCCGGCGGTTACCCAATTTGGATAAGCAAAGCCCTGCTTGAAGGTTTCAACGTAAGCGTCCGGCAAAGTCACCTACCCGATCTCTGCAATAAGGGCGATGGTGTCCACTTAAAAATACGTGGGCACCATCGCCCTTATCGTTAGGATTGCCATGCGCCAGCGAACCTCTTATCCAAAACCTTTTAAAGCCCAAGTCGTTCAAGAATGCCTGCAACCCGGTGTATCGATAGCTAGCGTAGCCTTGCGACACGGTATCAACGCCAACCCTGTTCGTAAGTGGACACCTACCTGGACGACTGAGCTGTGCCTATCGACAACAATCAGGTAGAAAATCAGATCTGACCGTGGGCACTTGGGCGCTCGAACTGGTTGTTTGCTGGATCGCTACGGAGCGGCAAGCGGGCGGCGGCGATCATGAGTTTGATCCAGTCTGCGCGCATGAACGGGCACGATCCTTATGCTTATATTAAGCACGTTCTGGCTCGTCTGCCGACGCAGCGGGCGAGCGACATCAACGTCTTGCTGCCCCACAACTGGACGCTAGCCTCCCACATCTAGAGCAAAACGCGGATGCTTACTGCTCACCGGGTGCGAGTACGGACTTATGGTAAAACAGGCAGCTCCTTGCCCAGTCAGGCTGCTCCTCGTCCGGATTCACAGCATCCTTGTCGTCAGTCTGAGCCCACTCTGCCTAGAGATGCGACTTCTAACAGACAGCTTTTTGAGGTTAACTTCTCCTCTAAATCACGCCGAGGCCATCTTCCTATGTCAATTGCTGACAACCTTATTGCGTTCACCTTCGCAGCAACGCTGTTAACCCTGACGCCAGGCCTCGACACTGCTTTGATATTGAGAACGGCCACCGTGGAAGGTAGGCAACAGGCTTTTCGCGCCGCACTGGGCATCAATACAGGTTGCTTGCTGTGGGGCGCCGCTGTGGCGTTTGGACTAGGCGCACTGATTGCCGTATCAGAGTTGGCGTTCAACGTCTTGAAATACTGCGGTGCCGCCTATCTAGCCTGGCTCGGGCTGAATATGATCTTACGCCCGCGTAGATCATTGTCGCCTGTCCAAGCGGCAGCAAAGCCAGGCCATAACTGGTTCCTGAAGGGAATGATGGGAAATATCCTGAATCCCAAGATTGGTATTTTCTACGTCTCTTTCTTGCCCCAATTCATTCCCCAAGGCCAACCATTGGTTGCTTGGACGTTCGGCTTGGTAAGCATTCACGTGGTAATTGGGTTGCTATGGTCGATTATTCTAATCGCCGCAACCCAGTCGCTGGCCGGTATATTGCGGCGTGAGAAGGTGGTCGCGTGGATGGATCGTGCAACAGGAATGATCTTCGTTCTTTTTGCGGCGCGTCTCGCCTTCGCTAAACGTTAAGCCCTTCAGTAAGGCGCCGGTGTATTGCCCGGACGCTTACGTTTCAACCACCAGAGCCGCAAGCATTCTGGTGACTACTAACATTCAGTTGAGATGTCGCAGCGTCGAGCTCTACAAGGAAGTGTGTGATTCAAATGAAGTCGTCGCTAGGAGCCACGGTGGTTCTTTAACGGAAAAATTGTGGTGTGGAGTTTTTTCACAAACGTCTTTGAAGAACGTGGACGATATACGCGTCCAGCGAAAAGCGCAGGCCCGGATACTTTTATCTTCCGTTTTCACGCCTAAATGATCCAGGGCTCTTGCCATGGAAGCGACTAAAAGCGCGGCTAAAGGCTGCCTCGGACTGATAACCAACGATCTCTGCAACGATGGCCACGCTGCGCGTGTCACGACTTAACCAATGCGCAGCCTTCGCCATTCTGATACGCACGAGCATATCTCCAGGCGTCATTCCTGCTACTTTCACGAAATGACGTGCGAACGTAGCGCGCGATAAATGACAGGTATTAGCCAGCTCTTCCACCGACCACTGTCGAGCCGGGTCCTCCAGCATAGCGTATAAGCCGCGAACGAGGCGTGGATCCGACAGTAATGCCAGCATACTAGGTTGAGTTTGTGCCTGGGACATCCATGCCCGGAGAATGATTGCGAACAAGGCTGAGGCAAGCTGGCTCAGGATTACTTCCGACCCCTGACCTGTGGCCCGTTGCTCGCAGCCAAGAATGGCGATCAAAGATTGCATAACCTGCATGTCTTTACCGCCGGCTTCGCGAACAACCATCAAGCTAGGCAGAGAGCTGAACAATGGGCCAGCAATGCCAGGCTCAAAATGAAAGTACCCGCACAGTATCTCGCTTTGCGCACCCACCTCATCATTTACTGCAACAGGCAGCGCTGAACCGGTTTCCACCCGTACTAAGCTCGGCAAACTATCAGGGTCTGCTTTTAAGGTATGTGCAGCGCCAGTAGGGAAAACGATAACGTCACCGCAGTGCAGATGCAGTGGCTCGAAGCCAGAGGTGTAAAGCCACACACTTCCAGAGGTAACAATATGATAAGGAGCGACTCCGTAATTGGTAGGCGGGTTCTCGAGCGCCCAGGGAGCCCCGAGCTTGCACACATGGTCTAGAGCGACCTCGACGGGATAGAGGTGCAGTAAGCGGCTTAATAGGTCCATTTTCTTTCCAGATTGAGACGCTAGGGCAAGAAGATGCCCAAACCTATCATCATTTGGATCGATTACCTCGCTAAAGTGGCTACATCCGGCGCTCCTGCCGGTCCACATTAGCAAAAGGAAATCGTATGACTCGCCTTACTTCCCACCCCGTCGATCAGGCAACCGGCCGCGCTGCCGAATTGTTCGTTGCTATCAAGACTGCCTTTGGCGCTGTACCCAATACCTTCGCAGATATCGGTGCCAATAGCCCCGCAGCGCTGGAGGCAGCTCTGGCAGTCGATAGCACCTTGTCAAAAGGATCGCTGACTACACAAGACATCGAGGTAATCAAGCTCGCTATCAGCCAACAGACCGGTTGCGACTATTGCCTTGCCGCGCATACGGTGATCGGTCGAGGTGCGGGTCTTAGTAAAGAACAAATCCTGGCTGCTCGCCATGGCGATGCATCATCGGGCAACGCAAAGCTAGATGCGCTCGCGTCATTTGCCCGAGTTTTGTACCAAACTCGAGGCACTCTACCAGCGGAGCATGTGGATGCAATAAAAGCCGCCGGCTATAACAACAAGCAAATTGTTGAGATCCTTCTTGCTATCTCGTCTGGTATTTTCACTAACTACTTTAATCGTGTGAATGACACCGTAATTGAGTTTCCGAAAGTAACCTGAAAAGACCAGTAAGTTTTAGGCGCAGCACCCAGTATACAAAATCACCGTAATGTTGCTTATAGTCCCCAGCGACTATTAATAGCCAGTTGCCCATCATTCGTCTAGAGGAAATAATTATGAACTACATTATTAATTTGCTTGGCCGTTCCTTTATCATGAAGCACGACCTAGATTATCACTTGCTCCGAGCCTCCATGGTGCTTATCTTCCTTTGGTTTGGCTATGACAAGTGGTTCGATGTTGAAATAAGAGACTTAATTCCTTTGCTGACCAACGCGCCACTTCTTTCTTGGACAATTCCAGTATTAGGTGTTAGCGGCACGAGCATTTTGCTGGGTACTGCGGAATGGACTTTCGGGCTGTTATTGTTCCTTGGGTTCTGGAACAAAAAAATTGGCGTACTTGGCGCTCTTGGTTCGATTGTAACATTTATAGGTACACTCACGATTTTCCCGTTTGCACCAGGAGCTTGGCACCCAGAAGCTGGCGGGTTCCCAGCGATGACCATAGTTTCGGGTTTCTTGTTGAAAGATCTCGTCTTATTGATGGCTTCTGTCTATCTACTGAAGCAAGATCTCGGTAAGTTGCTCAAAGTTTAGGATTAGCTCTCAATAGCGGAAAGTGGTTACTGTCTAATTCTGTTCCTCAGCCGCGGTGAACTCGCCGCGGCGGTCAGTAGGGCGTTGCAGAAATTAGGACTTAAAATTGTCTAAACATATTATGGCGAGTAATATCGATCGGTTTGCCAGAGCTTTAATAGTAGTTTGGGAGTAGATAAAATGAAAAATGTAACAATGTTTATTCCCCAGCGTTGGTTCTCGTTGCCATTATGCCAAAGCATTCTTAACAGGCGAGAGCAATAGGGTGGAAGAAATTAATGTTAAGGCTGATTCTCAGCACTTGCGAGAACGGATTATCAAAAGTGGGACGACACAACGTTCCGCAGATGTTTGTTGGAGAGCATCATGTAAGTGGCTTCGATTATATGATTGCACTTGAGCACGCGGGTAGTCGTGACGCCCTGCTAGGGTAATGAAAAGAACGTGCTTTGTCAGCGATCATGGACTGACCAAATTACTATAAATTCAGTTCACCGAGGCTGTTTTTACGCCGCATTTACGCCGCATCAGAGAACACGTCGTAAGCGTCTTACACGATTCAGGAATAGTTGCTATGCAACGGCTTAATACTTTTTCGTGCTTCCGGAGGATCAGTGTTTTTGGGCTTTTAATAGTCGTTGCGCTATTAAGTATGAAGGGCCTAACAACTCCCGTTTTAGAAGTTGGAAAAGGCAGGCCGCTATCATTATCGATATCACGAAGGGCATCCTTGCGCTACACGGGATTCGAACATCACCTTCAACAAAAACCCTTAATTAAATAGTTTATGCTGATCGAATAATTCTTAAGGCGCCTCGTTTAGTAGTAAGTTGTCAGTATTTGTTCCTCTTCTGCTTCCGACATCAGCCAATCACGCACTGCTTTTACTTGGGGGCGCAGGGTAGCGTGGTGGGGATACACCACGAAATAGGAAGAGTGAGACGTTTCGTATCCATCGAAAGGACGCACCAATCGCCCTGAAACCAAATCCTCTTTTACTAATCGGCTGCGAGCTAACGCGACACCGTGCCCTTCAATAGCTGCCTGGATAGCTAGCGCAGATGCATTCACATGCATGCCACGCAGTCCATGAATATTATTGTACCCTCGAGATGACAGCCATGAAGTCCACGTTGGGAAATTTGGATCGAAGCTTATGGTTGCATCGTGTATCAAGGTCAAAAAAGCAATATCGTCAAGACTTAATGAAGGCTTTCCCAGCTTGTCTAGCAAATTTTGGCTGCAAACCGGGAATACGTACTCTCCCATCATTCGCTCCGCTGTTAAATCGGGGTAACGGCCTATCCCAAAGCGAACGCCGATGTCTACGCCCTCACTGCGAAAATCGACAAGACGGTCAGTAGTGTGCAATCGAATATCCCATTGTGGATAGCGAGCGCTGAAACCAGAAATTCGGGTCAAGAGCCATTTGCTAGCAAAAGCAGGCGTTACAGATAGCGTGACGACATTAACCGGTAGCGCTGTCCGCAAACGTTGTAATCCCTCCGCCAGCAGTGAAAATCCGTCGCGGATCTGAGGATAAATCGCAGCGGCTTCAGGGGTTAACGTCACGCCACTACGGGATCGTTCAAACAGAGAACGCCCTACGTAATCTTCTAACGTTTTGATTAATTGGCTGATCGCAGGAGGGGTTACGTTGAGTTCCTCCGCAGCAGCGGAGAACGTTTGCAGCCTTGCAGCTGCCTCGAATGCCCGTAGAGCATTCAAATAAATTGCAATCCGTCGAGCTTCTTCGTTAAGCACAGCTTATTGCTCCGGCAAGAAAATCCCAATATTCGGCTGCTTCGTTCGCTCACATAATAGCCACTCAAGCGGGTAAATGTTCAAGATGAACGATGCCGGCGACGTGATCTCTCTTATTTTTCTGTTTAACGGAGTTTTTATGAAAGCGTCTATTTTTCGTGAGTTCGGTGGCCCGAACGTTCTGCGCTACGAGGACGTTGCTACGCCAAGCGCACGCCCAGGACACGTGGTCATTCGGGTACTAGCTGCAGGCATCAATCGACTTGAACTCTACCTGCGTGAAGGTGCTATCACCCGTGATCTCGCTTTGCCTCATATTCTTGGGTCGGATGCGGTTGGGGAGGTAGTCGAGTTGGGTGCCGGTGTGACCGACTTCTCACTGGGTGAACGTGTAGTACCTATGCCTGGTTACCCGCTAGATAAAGCTGACTATGCATTTTCCCCCATGAGTGCAGCTACCAGCTATGCCATTGCAGGCATTATGAGTTGGGGGGCCTATGCTGAGTACATGGAAGTTCCCGCGCATTGGTTGCTGCGCGACGATACGGGCCTGTCCCCAGAGGAGCTTGCGACGTTGCCAATGGTCCTAGTGACTGCTGTGCGCGCTGTGAGAGTCGTAGGCGCGGTGAAAGCGGGAGACACCGTTTTGGTCCAAGCGGGCGGTTCGGGTACAGGTTCGATGAGCATCCAAATCGCTAAGGCGCTTGGCGCCAGGGTCGTAACTACAGTTAGTAACGATGAGAAAGCTGAAGTCGCACGAAAGCTCGGTGCCGATCTGGTCATCAACAGCAAGCGTGAAGACTTTGTAGCAGTCTCTCGCGAGTGGACAGGAGGTAAAGGTATGGATGTAACGATCGACAACCTCGGTGGTGAAATTCTTGCCCGCAGTATTGAAGCAACGCGTCCTACTGGCACTGTGGTTACCTTGGGCTTCGTCGCAGGGTCTGAGCTGAATCTTGATATTCGTAGCTTTTTCTTCAGCCAGCGTCGGCTGCTTGGGACGCTTATGGGGGATTTGGACGACCTGCGTTTCGGGTTGGATTTGATAAAGAAAGGCGCTGTGCGCCCAGTACTGGATCAAGTAATTCCGCTTTCTGAAGCAGCTCGTGCTCATGAGCTACTCGGGGAAGGGCGTGTGTCGGGCAATCTAGTGCTGAAGCCTTGATTCGGAGTAGATCATGAAGACACCTATATCATTGGAATTATCGCCCGACGCGCTAAGTGGCGACGAAATTGCTGAAAGACTGCGCTTGCTCGGCATTACGTTACCGGAGCCCCCTAAGCCGGTCGGTTCCTATAGTGCGGTGATGATTCGCAATGGCATAGGGGCTGTTTCTGGGCAGTTTCCTTTAGTTAACAGCAAACTTTTCCACCCTGGTGTGGTTGGCTTCCATATAAGTGAAGCCGATGGCTACGCCGCTGCAAGAGCGGCAGCTCTCAATGTTATCTCGCAAATTGAAACGGCCTTAGGTGGGTTTCAACGGTTTGGCGGGTTATTGCGTTTGGAAGGGTATGTTGCCAGTGCACAGGATTTCCTTGCACAGCCACATGTGCTGGATGGAGCGTCAGAGCTTTTTGTGTCTGTTTTTGGCCAGTCTCTTGGTAGCCATAGCCGGACGGCATTCTCTGTAACGCAGCTACCGCTTGGAGCATCTGTAGAACTAGCAGTGACCTTCGCAGTGACGAATGATTAATTGCAAGTTGCTGTAGCGCCACTGCTAAGGCAGATTATTATGGAGTTAAAACGTTGGTAGGCACTAAACTTAAAAGAAAATAGAGAGGGATTTATGAAACTAAATATGAAATCTTTTTTGATTGCTGGTTTGGTTACTACATTAGGCTTGATCGCAAGTGTCGCTTCGGCGTCCCCGATTTTAAATCAAACCCGCCACCAGACTATTAATATCGATGGAGTAGAAGTTTTCTATCGCGAGGCAGGTGATAAGAGTGCTCCGACAGTTTTATTGCTGCACGGGTTTGGTGCATCCTCCCACATGTTTCGTGATTTAATTCCGAAATTGGCTACGAAGTACCATGTGGTCGCACCAGATTTACCGGGGTTTGGTTTGACTACAGTCGATCCTACAAGAAAGTTTATTTATAATTTTGATAATCTTGCAGGGGTAGTACAAAGGTTTACAGAAGCTAAAGCTTTAAACAAATATGCCATCTATGTTTTTGATTATGGTGCACCTGTAGGTTGGCGTCTTGCTGTTAAAAACCCTGAAAAAATCACAGCCATCATCACTCAAAATGGGAATGCCTACGAAGAAGGGCTTAGCCCAGGGTGGGCAGATATGCGTAAAGCCTGGGCGGATCCATCCCTTGAAAATCGCGAAGCGTTGCGAAAACTGAATACGCTGGAAATGACCAAGTGGCAGTACACCGAGGGAGTAAATGATCCTGCGCTTATCGCGCCTGAGAGCTACCTGTTGGCACAGGCAGCTGTGGAGCGTCTGGGCGTCGACATCCAACTCGACTTGATTATGAACTATGGCGAAAACATCAAGCAGTATGCTGAGGTGCAAGAATACTTTAGAACTAGGCAGCCTGCCCTGTTAGCGATCTGGGGGAAAAATGACCCTTTCTTCCTCCCCGCTGGTGCTGAGGCGTTCAAACGGGATATTCCGAATGCAGAAATCGTATTTCTCGATACCGGTCACTTTGCAATTGAAACTCATGGAGATGTAATTGCCGAGAGAATGCTTAATTTTCTTGGTAATAATTCGAAGAACTTGTAAGCGTAATAGTAATTTTTCTTCGCTCTGAATCCACCAATGTCGGTTTGAAAGCTGACATTGGAGATCGCCTGATCTCAGGCGTAATTATGAACGCCGCAGCATGATTAAACAGCCTCTTTAAAAAGAGGCGGCTGAGCGTTCACTCATGCATGACAAAAGGTAACTTTATGAATCGTTTGAATGTAACGGGCGTTGATGACGCGACCGGTCACTCTGCAGAAGTATTCGCCTCTATTAAGCGTGCTTTTGGTGGAGTGCCCAATGCTTTTCTAGTCGCAGGCACTAACAGCCCTCTCGCTTTGGAAGCCGCGCTCGCACTCGATAGTGCTCTACATAAGGGAAGTCTAAGCGTAAAGGAAATCGAGGTAATCAAACTCGCCGTCAGCCAGGCTTCAGGATGTGATTATTGCCTTGCAGCACATACTGTGATCGGGAAAGGTGCCGGTCTTAAGGACGACGAAATACTCGCGGCGCGCCACAATACGCCTTCTGGCAATTCCAAATTTGATGCTTTGTCGAAGTTCGCTAGAACGCTCGTTAGTACATCGGGTACCCTCGCGATCGAAGCCGTTAATACTGTCAAAGAAGTCGGTTATTCAGATCAGCAGATTGTGGATGTCGTGCTTGCTGTTTCAAGTATCACATTTACTAATTTAATTAACCGTATAAATGATACTCCGCTAGATTTTCCAGCGGTTAGCTGAAAATCAGTCGGTGCCGCACGGTCGCCGTGCGGCACTGATACCGGCGTTATTCTGCCTCGTGCAAAATTGTATCTTATTAGCAAATAAATATTTCTCCGTGAGTGTCTAAAATGACGAATCCACAGCTCAAGAATCAAACTTCATTATTTGGCATTGAGAAGTTGCGCGTTTGGGGCGACAAAATCATGCAGCTTAGTATTTATGGTTTATACTGTGCCTTAGCTGTAATCTATTTTTGGTTTGGCGGTATGAAGTTCACTCAATACGAAGCACAAGGTTTAGTACCGCTTGTTAGCAACAGCCCGGTGGTAGGTTGGACATATGAAATGCTCAGCGTGGGTAATTTTTCTAGTGCGCTTGGTTATATAGAGGTCTTGATTGGAGCCCTTATCCTCGGTCGCATCGTATCACCAAAGATTTCATTGCTCGGTGGTGTGTTATCTATTGGGTTATTTTTAACCACGATAAGCTTTATGTTTTCTACTCCTGGAGTTATTGAAGAAGGCCTTGGTTTTCCCGCTATTACGGTTTCTCTTGGACAGTTTTTGCTAAAGGATGTTGCACTTCTCGCAGTATCAATATTTATCGTCGGTCATTCACTTTCGGCACTCGAATCCAAAGATGATGGTTTCGTAATATTTGAAAACAGGTAATTGATATGACATATCAGCCACTGGACTGCGGTCTCTACGATTTTATTGAAATGGTCTGTATGCGACATAATTTGCTCGATGTGGAAATGTTAGACGGCCAACGTATAAAAGCACGAGCTTTAACTACAAAAACCTCCGCTTCCAAGGAAGAGTATCTTCAACTGGAGTCCCCGAATTTACTTCAAGAGGTGAGGTTGGATATGATATCTGCAATAACAGTTATGGACGAGGGGGCGGGTTATCAGCGAAAAGACTTCACTATAGGTTCTTGCGCCATCTGAAACATTGTCGCTCAGGTTTAGTAGGTTTTTTAGAATAGGTGACAGCTTTATAAATTTTAGTCCTTATGATATTTTTTCCTAAAATATCATTCCAGATGGCTGGGGCGATATGTAATTACGAGCCCGCTGGCGCGCACCAGACCGACCTGGTTGCCGCGGATCAGCAAGTGAGTTACTGCCACGCTCAGATTGAGGACTTTAAGACGCAACTCTCCGGAGTCGCAGCGCATTTGCGGACAGCACCATTATCCAAGCTGAAGGCTGTGCCTTAAGTCGTTCAGCCCTTCAAACGCGGTTCCTCAAGTGGCAGCAAGAAAAGATATGAATTATAAGGTGAGGGGTGCTTCACCCACTGATGCCTTTGCCATCCAAGCCAATCTATGGACCAGTGGTTTCGGGCTCATTCATCTCGTTCGCGTTGATACTACCGACTGCGAAAAAGATGTAAGCACGAATAGCCGCGACACTGCCAACGTATCCCTATCTGGTAGCCCAGGGTGGAAGGCAGCGTCGATGGATACGCTCACGCAAGCCAGCATCGAGCGAGAAACGCCCTGGTCGGTGGATGTCACCGTATATGTCGACCCGGCTTTGCACCGAAGGGAGGTGTGCTTTATAAGCAGCTTCTTCTAGGCCTAGAGAAACAAGGTTTTCATGTAGCCTATGCCGGCATTGCCCCACCCAACGCTGGAAGCACAGGTATCCATAAAGCGCTCGGGCTAACTCAAATCGGCACCTACCCGGAGGTTGGTTTCGAGCACGGTCAATGGCAAAGCGTGGGCTATTGGCGCTAACCGCTTTGTGCGGTCACTCCGCTAACAGCAATCATCCCGTTCAGGGAGATAAAGGAAGAGTAGAGGAACAAGGTGTGAGATGACTTGACTACTTTTTGTCGCCATCAATACCAGGCTGTTCGCTGGGAGCTATGCTTAGTGATGATTAACGTTCGAGACGGTTTACCGACCAGCCGGAGGAATTAATGAATTTGGCGGCGTTTACCTTGCTGCTTTCCGCAGGCGAGACCATAGACGGGTTCCCGCTCACTGACTCAGATGCAGTGGCACTCGCAAATCTGCATTTTCCTTCCCGTGCCTATTGCCTTGTTGCGGATTGGGTAATCTTGGACCTAGAAGTTACAACACGTCAGCGAACTGCCATCGCCGCTAGAGGGCTTATCCCGGCCTTGGTTTACGCGTTGACTGTTATCCAAGATAGTAAAGGCCGTTTTGCACCTGGTGATTGGGTTAGATCAACGTTGGAGGTTTCCTTGTCCCAGAACTGCTTATTTGAGACGAAAAACACGGTTTATGTGCTCATGGGAGCCGGACGTAGGTTGCGTACAGATTTAGATATCGCACTGAGCTTGTGCTGAAGACAGCAGTTTATGGGCTCTCCCTTCATGGCTGCTTACTTCTAGCTCTTCGTGTCAAACTATGTTGTGAGCAATCGGGCCCTGTATTTCAAACGCAGCCTATCTGGGTCAATCTATGTTGCTGATGTCTTTATCCCGAATCATCCTACAGACCCCGATTTAGGCGAGGGTTTGTGTCAAACTATGTTGTTGGTACCCAGCTCTCCCACAATCGCAGCCTCGGCTGCGATTGTCGTATCCGCCCGGAGGAATTCGATGGACCGCTTTCAGGAAATGCAGATCTTCGTTGTTGTCGCCCAGGAGCAAGGCTTTTCGGCGGCTTCGCGGCGTCTGGGTCTGTCGGCGGCGAGTGTCACCCGGGCGGTGGCGGCGCTGGAGCAGCATATCGGTACGCAGTTGCTGGTGCGTACCACGCGCACTGTGCATCTGACTGAAGCCGGGCAACGTTACTGCGATGACTGCCGGCGGATTCTTGCCGAAGTGCAGGAGGCCGAGGATTCTGCGGCAGGCAGCCATGCCTTGCCGCGCGGGCAGTTGACGATTACTGCGCCGGTGCTGTTTGGCGATCTGTTCGTGACGCCAGTGATGGCCGATTACCTTTGTCGTTATCCGGATGTGTCGATCAACGCGCTGTTGCTGGACCGGGTCGTCAACATGGTCGAGGAGGGCATTGATGTCGCGGTACGCATCGGTGAGCTGCCGGACAGCAATCAGCATGCGATTCGCGTCGGGGAAGTGCGGCGGGTAATCTGTGCTTCGCCGGGGTTTCTGGCTGAACATGGCCGCCCGGAGCATCCGCAGGCCTTGGCCGGATTGCCGGTGGTGGCGACATCGGCGATCGGTCAGCAACGCAACTGGCCGTTTCTCGACGGCGGTGAAGCACTCAGTGTGCGCACCGAACCGCGCCTGACCGTCACGGCCAATCAGTCGGCGATCACTGCCGCGCGCAAAGGCCTGGGCCTGACGCGAGTGCTGTCGTATCAAGTGGCGGACAAAGTCGCGGCGGGGGAGCTGGAAATCGTCCTCGCCGAGTTTGAATTGCCACCGTTGCCGATCCATGTGGTGTATCAGGGCGGGCGCAAGGCACCGGCGCGGATCCGCAGTTTTGTCGACTTCGCCGTGAAGGCGCTGCGTGAGCATCCAGCCTTGAGTGCTGCGGCGTTATTGCACGAGATGAAATAATCGATTGCAGTGGCTGGTTATTCTGTTGTTCCGGCAACCCATAGATGATGACTCCATCGACGCGCTCATCCCCGTAGCGACGTCACTTTCCAGCGGAGTCGACCATGCAAGCGATCAAACTCTACAACTTTCCCCGTTCCGGTCACGCCCACCGCGTCGAGTTGATGCTGTCGCTGCTGCAACTGCCGACCGAGCTGATCTTCGTCGATCTGGCCAAAGGTGAGCACAAGCAGCCGCAGTACCTGGCGATCAACAGCTTTGGCCAAGTGCCGGCGATTGATGACAACGGCGTGGTGCTGGCCGATTCCAACGCGATTCTGGTTTATCTGGCGCAGAAATATGGCAACGGACGCTGGCTGCCGGCCGATCCGGTGGGCGCAGCGCATGTGCAGCGCTGGTTGTCGGCAGCGGCGGGACCGATTGCCTTTGGCCCGGCGGCGGCACGCCTGATCACGGTGTTTGGTGCGCAACTGAATGCCGAGGAAGTCATTGGCCGTGCGCACAATCTGCTCAAGGTCATGGAGCTGGAGTTGGGCAAAACAGCGTATCTGGCGGGCGGAGAGCCGACCATCGCTGACGTGTCTGCCTACAGCTACGTTGCTCACGCGCCGGAGGGCAATGTCTCGCTGGATGACTACGCCAACGTTCGCGCCTGGCTGGCACGGATCGAAGCGTTGCCGGGTTTTGTCGCAATGCCGCGCACGGTGGCCGGGTTGCAGAAAACCGCGTGACCTCCACTCAAGCGTAGGACAGAGCCTTTTCAGCCAGCAGTTCCTGATACAGCTCTGTCCACTTGCGACCCATCTCATCGGCGGTGAACAGCTGCCGATAGCGCGCTTCCGCTTTGACCCCCATCTCGGCAGCACGCTCAGGGTTGTCCCATAGCGTACGCATGGCTTCCCGAAAGGCCTGTGGATTGCTCGGCGGCACCACCAGTCCGGTTTCGTTGTGGATATTGATGAAACTGGTGCCGGTGCCGATTTCGCTGGAGATCATCGGTTTGCCGTACATCGCGCCTTCGAGCAACGAAATCCCGAAAGCCTCGGAGCGCAGGTGCGAAGGAAAGACAATCGCGTAGCTCAATTGCAGCAACGCCACTTTGTCCTCGTCGCTCAGACGGCCGAGGAAGTGAATATTGCGCAGGCCCAGCGTGGCGGCCTGTGCGTGCAGTTCCTGCTCCAGCGGACCGGCACCGACAATCACCACGGGATAATCAATGTCTTTGAGCGCGTCGAGCAGGATGTGCAGGCCCTTGTAATAACGCATCACCCCGACGAACAGAAAAAACTTATCCCCAAGCTGTTGGCGCCAGCGGTTCATGCGTTCGGTATCGGGCTGTGGATAACCTGCTTTATTCAGGCCGTAGGGGATAACGCGGGTCTTGTCCTGAAACTGCTGCAGCACATCGCTGGTGTGCAGATAGTTCGGCGATGCAGCAACAATGCGGTCGGCGCTGGCGAGGAAGCGATTCATCAGTGGCCGATAGAGCTTGAGCAGATGCTTTTGGCGAATGATGTCCGAGTGATAAGTAACTACGCTCGGCTTGTTCACGGCGCTGGCGAAATGCACCAGGTCCATGAATGGCCAGGGGAAGTGATAGTTGATCACGTCGGCTTCGGCGGCCAGCTCACGGAACTGCTTGAACACACTCCAGGAAAACCCGGTCGAGGCGAACTGGATATCCAGCTTCGCCCGATGTATTTCGTGCTGACCCAGTTGCACCACGGGCGGTGTCGGGTCTGTGCTCAAGGTCAGCACTTGCGCGTCGATGCCGTGTTGGGCACCGCTCTCGCACAGCTGGAAGATGACTTGTTCGATGCCGCCGACCGAATCGGGCAGGTACGTCTTGAAGAAATGAAGAACGCGCATTCAACCTCCCATGGCCTGGCGGTAGGCACCAGCCGTAGCCTGTGCACAACGTTGCCAGGAAAAAAGTGCCGCCTGCTGCAATCCCGCTTCGCGGCAGGCCTGCCAATGCAGCGAGTCGTCGATCAACCGGCCCATTGCATCACGCAGACCCTCGGCATCGTCCGCTTCAATATAGTTGCCAGCCGCGCCAGCCACTTCCGGCATCGCCGAAGAACGGGTGGTCACCACCGGCGTGCCACTGGCCATGGCTTCCAGCACCGGCAAGCCAAAGCCCTCATACAACGACGGAAATATCAGCGCCCGGGCGCCGGCCAGCAGTTGCGCCAATTGCTCATCGGGCAGATAGCCGAGCAGGCACACGTGGCCGCTGGCCAGTGCCTGGCGCAGTGGCTCGTTGAACTGTTCGCGCTGCCATCCGGCCATGCCTGCAATCAACAAGGGAAAGCGCTGGCGCACGGCGTCTGGCAGCAGGGCGTGGGCCTGCAACGCCAGGCTCAGGTTCTTGCGCGGCTCCAGAGTCCCGACACAGAGGAAATATTCCCGTGCCTGGACGGCGTGAGCCTTGAGCACACTGTCGATTTCCTCAAGTGGCCGGGGACGGAAGCGCTCGGACACACCCAACGGCGCCACAACGAGTTGCTGTGCAGGGAGATTGAAGTAGGCCTGCGCCTCGTCAGCGATCGCCTGCGAATCGGTCAGAATGACCCGCGCCTGCTCCACGCCGGCGGCCAGACGACGTTCGATTTCCCTCAAACGTGCTGGTGGCTGGGTTTCTGGAAAATGCAGGTGCGTCAGGTCATGCAGGGTGATCACGGTCGGACCGTCGAAGGCCAGCGGCCACAGGCTTGGCTCGTGATAAAGATCAATCTTTTGTGCACGCACCTGATCGAAACGTTTCTGCTCCAGCCAGCGGCGTGCCTGATAGGCCCCGGGAATTTTTCGCAGCAATGGCGTCATGCGCGAGTAGCCGGGCATGGCCGCGTCCGGCAGGGCCGAACTCCAGCCCCAGCCATGAAACAGGCTTACGTCCACATCAGGTTCGCTGCGCAAGGCGTTGACCAGTTCGGCGACGTAGTGGCCAATGCCGGTGCGCGGCGCTTGCAGGATGCGGGCGTTAAGAGCAATGCGCATGCGGCCTCGCTTGCACGCGCAGGGCCTGCTGAACATGGGCAAGGCTGCGTGTCGCCAATTGCTCGCTGGCCTCGCGCCAGCCGATCCAGCGCCAGTCAGCGACGTCGCGGGCGGCGGGAAACTGTCCGCTGCGCTGATAGGTTTCGATCAGATCGGCAAGGCTTTGTGGGTCCTGCAGATCGAAATAAGCCATGAACTCGCCACCGATTTCGCGGAATACCGCGATGTCACTGCCCATTGCCGGCAACCCGCGTTGCATCGCTTCCACCAGCGGCAGGCCGAAGCCTTCGACGAACGAGGGGAAGACCAGCGCACTGGCCTGCGCATATGCGTATTCAAGGCTGGTGTCGCTCAGGTCATTGAACATGAACAGGCGCCGATTCAGTTCCGGATGATTGCGGATTCGCTCAAGCAGCGCCTCGCATTTCCAGCCGATACGCCCGGCGATGCACAAGCGTGCGGTCGAACCGGCAGCCCAGGCGCGTTCGAAGGCGTCGAGCAGGTACCCATGGTTCTTGCGCGGCTCGATGGTGCTGACCATCAGAAAAACCGCTTCGGTCGCAGTGAACAGGTCACTCAGGCGCGGTTCGACCGTGGCTTCGCTGTGCTGCAGATCGAGCTCGGACCCCAGATAAAAGTAATCGAACCAGCGCTTTTCAGTCTGCTCGGCACCGACTCTGCGTTGCAATTCACCACGCACCTGATCACGCACTGTGGCGGAAATCGCCATGTAGCCATCGGCCGTGCGGGTGATCCAGTCGAACCACTCATTGAAAACTTCGACCAGCCGCGTGTCGTAAAACTGCGGATGCGTCAGCGGAATAAGGTCGTAGATCACCGCGATCATGCCGACGCCGTCGCGTTTGAGCTGCTCGACATGGGCGAAAAAGTCCGAGTGCCAGGATGAATCCAGCAGCACCAGTTGATCGCCCGGGTGGTGTTGAAGCGGCGAGCAACGTTTAAGCAGCTGCCTGCGATTGATCCGTCTGACGAGCCGAATCGGCAGGCCGAGCACGGCAAACTGGGTCAACCGATAGCTGGCGTAAAGGAGCCGCCGCGCCAGTTTCGAAGTGCATAGCGCATCGCGGCGCTGATGCCACTGCCAGAAACGATGGGCGAGGCGCTCCAGGCGTTCACCGAAGGTTTCGAGGCTGTTCCAGAACGGTGTATCGAGTGGCGCCAGTTGCAGCACGCGGTAGAGCTGGCGATTGATCACCACCACCGGCATGCACTCAACGCCGTCAGCGCTGGCGGGCAGCTGCTTGATGACGTTGCGCACCACGCGCTGGATCCCCGAATTGATCTTGGGGTGTTTGAATACGTGAGTGCATTCAACCAAGAGGCGGGTCATGGCGCACGCTCGACAGGCCGGGCCTCGGTGTCGCGGCTGATGGTGGTTTTAGCGTCCAGCCAGGTACAGCCGACGAAGTCTTCCCGACGGCTGTTGATCACCTGGAACACCATCCCGTAGTCACGCCACTCGAAATTGCGATCCAGATGTGAGTCCAGACGCGACAGGCTCAGCGACACCGAATAGTTGCCTTTGCCCAGGCCCATGATGAAGGCGAAGCGATAGGTGAAGCGTTCACCGGCGCGCAGATCGGTCAATGCCTTGTTCAGCCGGTGGGTGTTGATGCCGTACATCATCTGGCCGAGGCGATCCTTGAGAATGAAGCCCAGCACCAGCCGTTCGATGTCCTTGCGCACTTCGACCTGCACTTCGAGCACCACCGGTTGGCCGACTTCGACAGCCTCAATGCTGCGCTGGTTTTCATCGAGCAGGCGTACGCTCAGAATCGCCGCCTCGCCGGTGCCGGAGACCGTTTGCACCTCGCCGCCGGCGAGCGTTTCCTGGCGTACTACCTGACCCTCACGTTCGGCCAACAGCGCATTGTAATAATCGAGAACCGGCTCCGGTTTGCCGCGCATGGCCACGCGCCCATCCTTGAGCAGGATCGCCGAGTCGCAAATCGACTGAATCGCGAAGCGATCATGGGACACGATCAATAACGTCGTGCCGGATTTGCGAAAGCTGCGGATGCGTTCGAAGCTCTTGTGCTGGAAATAGGCGTCACCCACCGACAGCGCTTCGTCGACGATCAGGATGTCCGGGCGCCGGGCGGTGGCGACACTGAACGCCAGGCGCATCTGCATGCCGCTGGAGTAAGTGCGGACCGGGTGATCGATGGCTTCGCCGATTTCGGCAAAACGCTCGATATCGGGCATCAGGGCCTGGATTTCTTCAAGCTGCATGCCCAACAACTGACCGGCCATGATTGCGTTCTGCCGACCGGTAAAGTCTGGGTGGAAACCCATGCCCAGCTCCAGCAGCGCTGCGACGCGCCCTTGCAATTCAATCTTGCCTTGGGTGGGTTGAGTGGTGCCGGTGATCATTTTCAGCAAGGTGCTTTTGCCTGCTCCGTTGGCGCCGACGATACCCACCGCTTCACCCGGAGCAATCTCGAATTCGACATCTTGCAGTACCCAGTGCTGTTGATGCCGAAGCGGCGAAAACGGAATCAGCCACTCGGCCAGCCGTGCCCAGCGGTTTGGGTATTGCTTATAGGCCTTGCCCAGGCCGGTGACGCGAATATGTCCCATCAGAGTTCATCCACCATTTCGCCGACGCGCTGGCGAAACAGCCGCAGACCGATCAGACAGAACACCACGCCAGTAATGAATACCGGCAGCAGCGAACTCCATACCGGCCACTGACCGTAGAGAAACAGGTTCTGATAACTGCTGAACAGCTTGGTCAGCGGGTTGAGTTGCAGCAGGCGCTGCACCCATTCCGGCAGGATCGTGATCGGGTAGACGATCGGTGTCAGCCAGAACCAGAACTGCAGGCAGATGCCGAACAACTGGCCGACATCGCGAAAGAACACGTTCAACACGCCAAGGACCATACCCAGCCCGGCGCAGAACATCATTTGCAGAGCAATCAGCGGAATCAGCGCCAGCAAAGCCATTCCCGGCCAGCGCCCGGTGATCAGCAGAAAACCGAGAAACAGACTGATGATGATGGCGAAATTGATCCCGGCATTGATCAATACAATCACCGGCAGGCAGATCCTCGGGAAGCTGATTTTCTTCAGCAGGTTGGCGTTTTCCAGAAACATGTTCTGACTGCGCAGGGTTATTTCGGAAAACAGTCCCCAGGCCAGCAGACCAGCGCACAGGTAGACGCTGTAGGCCATGCTGTCTTCCACACCCGGTAAACGTGCGCGCATGATCTGGGAAAAGATCACCGTGTAGACAATGATCATCGACAGCGGATTGAAAATCGGCCATAGCGCGCCGAACAGCGAATTGCGATAACGCGCTTGAAACTCGCGCTGCACGCTGCCGAGGATGAATCCACGGTAGCTGTGCAGCGAGCGGTACAGGGAAAGCAGCATTCAGACCGTCCTGCCGTATTGATCTTCGAAGCGAACGATATCGTCCTCGCCCAGATATTCGCCGCTTTGCACTTCAATGATGACCAGATCGATCACCCCGGGGTTCTCCAGGCGATGCTTGTGGCCGGCGGCGATGAACGTTGATTCATTCTTGGCGACCAGGGTCGTGCCGGAACCGTTGTTGGTGACCTTGGCCATGCCTTCGACCACTACCCAGTGTTCGTTGCGATGATGGTGCATCTGCAACGACAACTTGCCACCGGGTTTGACCACGATGCGCTTGATCTTGAAACGCGGGCCTTCCTCCAGAACGGTGTAGGTGCCCCACGGACGGCTGACCGTACGATGCAGGCGATAGGCTTCGTGGGATTTGTCCTTGAGCTGCTTGGCGACGCGCCGCACATCCTGAGCGCGGTCGGCATGGGCCACGAGCACGGCGTCGGCGGTGTCGACGATGATCAGGTTATCCACGCCGACGGTCGCCACCAGCCGGCCTTCGCTCTGCACGAAGTTGTTGTGGCTGTCGATGAAGATCGCTTCGCCGCTGGCGCGGTTGTTATCAGCATCGGCGGGAATCAGCGCGGCGACCGCGTTCCACGAACCGATGTCGCTCCAATCGAAACCGGCGGGCACCACCACGACTTTTTCCGAGCGCTCCATCAATGCGTAATCGATGGAGATGTCAGTGATCTCGGCAAACAGGGTCGACGACAACTCCTGTTGCAGGCAGCCGACCGTTTCGACCGGTGCGCTGACGGCCATGCAGGCGCGGGTCTGTTCCAGCAACTCGGGTGCGTGCAGTTGCAGTTCGGCAATGAGCGTCGCGGTGGTGAAGCAGAACATCCCCGAATTCCACAGGAAGTTGCCGCTCTCCAGGTAATGCGTGGCGGTCTGCAGGTCGGGTTTCTCGACGAAGCGCTGCACCTTGGCCGCGCCTCTGGCGTCCAGCGGCGCACCGGTTTCGATATAGCCGAAGCCGGTTTCCGGCGCGGTAGGGACCACGCCGAAGGTCACCAGATAACCGTCCTTCGCCAGATTCACTGCGTGCTCGACCGCACACTTCAAGGCGTCCTGATTGACGATCAAATGATCCGCCGGCATCACCACCATGATTGCGTCGTCACCATGCAGCGCCTGCAATGACAGCGCTGCCGCTGCGATCGCCGGTGCGGTATTGCGCCCGCTCGGCTCCAGCAGAAAGTGCCCGCGATGGCGCGACACCTGCGCCGCGCAGTAGTGATCCTTGCTCTGGAAGTAATACTCGCGGTTGGTCACCGTGACGATGTCGCCCCAGCCGTCCAGCAACGCCGCCGCTCGCTGGTAGGTCTTGCCCAGCAGCGACTGGCCGTCGGGCAGGGTCATGAACGGCTTGGGGTGGCCCTCACGGGACACCGGCCACAAACGGGTGCCGGCACCGCCGGACAGAATCACCGGAATCAGCATGGCCTACTCCTTGGCGACGCGTTTCATGTCCGCATCCATCATCATGCGGATCAAGGTTTCCAGGTCGGTTTTCGGTTTCCAGCCCAGCACACGCTGGGCCTTGGCCGGGTTGCCGAGCAGCACTTCGACTTCGGCCGGGCGGAAGAACGCCGGGTCGATCTTCACGTAATCGCGGTAGTTCAGGCCGACGTGATCGAAGGCAATGCGGCACATCTCGCGCACGGTGGTGGTGACGCCCGTGGCGACCACAAAATCGTCGGGTTTGTCCTGTTGCAGCATCAACCACATGGCTTCGACGTAATCGCCGGCAAAACCCCAATCGCGCTTGGCGTCAATGTTGCCAAGCGCCAACTCGTGCTGTTTGCCCTGCTTGATGCGCGCGGCGGCGTCGGTGACTTTGCGTGTGACGAACTCAATACCGCGCAACGGTGATTCATGGTTGAAGAGGATGCCGCTGCTGGCGTGCAGGTTGAAGCTTTCGCGGTAGTTGACGGTGATCCAGTGGCCGTAGAGCTTGGCCACCCCGTAAGGGCTGCGTGGATAGAACGGGGTGTTTTCGTCCTGCTGCTCTGCCTGGATCAGGCCGAACATTTCGCTGGTCGAGGCCTGATAGAAGCGCGTGTGCGGGCTGAACTGGCGAATCGCTTCGAGCAGGTGCGTCACGCCCAGCCCATCGACGATGCCGGTGGTCACCGGTTGATCCCAGGAGGCGGCGACAAAACTCTGTGCGGCGAGGTTGTAGACTTCGTCCGGTGCCGATTTGATTACCGCACGCTGCACCGAGCAGGCATCGGCCATGTCGCCGTCGAGGTAGACAATGTCGGCTTCGACACCCATCTCGCGCAGGCGCCAGCGTGAATCGCTGCTGCGTCGAGCAACGAGGCCGTGAACCTTGTAACCCTTGTCCAGCAGCAGTTTGGCCAGATAGGCGCCATCCTGGCCCGTGATCCCGGTAATCAGTGCACTTTTTGTCATTCTTGTCGTACTCGCATCTCCCAGTCGGACAGGATCGCCCGCAGGGATTGTTGTGTGGTGGTGGCTGGCGCCCATCCTGTGGCGTTGGCCAGTTTTGCGTGGCTGCCGCAGACGCGGCGCTGGTCGGCGCGACGCATGCGCGCCGGATCCGGCACCAGTTCAACGTCGACTTCGGCCAGATCGGCCAATTGCTCGATCAGGCTGCGAATGCTTTGCTCGCGGCCCGAGCAGATGTTGTAGACCTGCCCCGGTGTGCCGTTTTCCAGCAATGCGAAGTACGCGCGAATCACATCGCCGACATCGAGGAAATCGCGGGTCACGTCGATATCGCCGACTTGCAGTTGCGGTGCTTGCAGGCTCTGTTTGATGCGGCAGATCTGCCGGGCGGCACTGGCGATCACGAAGCTGTCCTTCTGCGCGGTGCCGATGTGGTTGAACGGACGCGCCACCAGCACCGGCCAGCCTTCACTCAGGCCCCATTGCAAGCTGAGGAACTCCGCTGAAAGTTTGCTCACCGCGTAAGGATTGCGCGGCAGCGGCGGTTGTTGCTCGGTGATCGGCAGGTGCTGCTCGCCGACTTGCCCGTAAACGTCGCCGGAGCTGACGTACAGGAAAGTGCCGGCAAAGCCGCGAGCCTTGAGCGCCTGCAACAGGTTGAGGGTGCCGAAAAGATTGATATCGAGGGTGCGGGCCGGGTCACGAAAGGCTTCCGGCACGAAGGTCTGTCCGGCCAGATGAATGACTGCATCCGGCATCTCGGGCCAAAGGTCGATGAGGCTGTCGGCGTTCGTAAGGTCGTAGGCCGATGCGGCAGGCAGCAGCGCCCACGACGATCCCGGCGAAGCCAGACGAGACTGAATGTGTTGTCCCACGAAGCCGCTGAGGCCCGTGACGAACAGACGTTTTTTCAAACAGCGACCCCTTGGTCATGACTTGCGCCGCTTTCCCGGATGCTTTTGGGATAAGTCTGAAATACAGCGGGGAATATCCGCGCAAACAGCAGGCGAAGCCGTTGTTGTAGTTGTTTGGTTGCCAATCTGTGCCAATTGCTCGGCAATTTCAACCGGGCAAACCGTGACTGGTCAGTTCTCGTCAGCATAGTCCGATTTATTCTCGCCCGGCGGTTCCCGGACTCGCGATGGATGTGTTTAGAATGGCCTTCGTCGCGAGTTGGCCGATTGTTTTCCGGACGCCGCGACGCGGGGTGAAACTGACCACTAAAACAAGAACAGAGACGTGCCCGATGATGACGGACGAGTGCCGGCCCTGCCGACCCGATCCGACGCGCGGCCGTCATAGCATGAAGTCGCCGGGATGGCGCTTCATCGTGGGATGCCATGAATTTCATTCTCTACTCGGACGTCAACGACAGCTCCATCAGTGCCAGTCTGGGGCGTCCGGAATACAGCTATTACTTTGTCCTCAAAGCCTATCGCCCGGTGCTGGAAAGCCTGGGGCGCGTGCACGTGGCCGGATCTGTCGCCGACGTCGATGTGATTTACCGGCAATTGCTCGCCGCAGGTGAAGACACTGTGTTCCTGTCCTTCACCCCACCGCAGAAGACCCCGGTTGATCTGGAATGCCCGACGATTTGCGTGGTGGCCTGGGAGTTCGATTCGATCCCCGATGAACAGTGGGACGACGATCCGCGTCAGGACTGGACACGCATGCTCGCACGCCACGGCCGGGTCATCACTCTGTCGAGCCACACGGCAACGGCCATCCGCCGCGCCATGGGCGAAGCGTTCCCGGTGCTGGTTTTGCCGACGCCGTTGTGGGACAGCTTCGCAACGATTCGTCAGCAACACCAACCCATGCCGGTCAATCCCGGGACTGCACTGGCGATCAAGGGCTGTATTTTCGATTCGCGCACCCTCGGCCTGTCAGCCGATGCGCTGATCCCAACGCCAATCAGCCCTGAAGAGCAGGCTGCACTGGCCGCAGCAATTGAAGCCGCGCGCCCGCCACCGTTGACGTTCAAACGCCGACTGGTCATTGCTCGACATTATCTGCGCCTGTGGGCACTGGACTTGGGACGCGAACAGACGGAACCGGTGCCGCGGGTGAAATTTCTGCACAACTGGTACTGGGAGGGCATTCGCGATCTGCTGCCGGACGCGTTGAATGGCTGGCTGCAACAGCGTTGGCCTGAGGTGTGCGGCGCTGCGCCGGTGCCCGTGATCGAACCGGCGCCACTCGATCTGCCGGACACCTCATCGGTGGTCGAAACCACAGTCGAGGGTGTGGTGTACGTCTCGGTATTCAATCCCAAGGATGGCCGCAAGAACTGGCATCGACTGATCAGCGCATTCTGCTGGGCGTTCCGCGAAACGCCCGACGCGACGCTGGTGCTCAAGATTACCCAGAATGATCTGGCGTCCTATTACAGCGAGTTGATGACCCTGCTGGCGCAACTCACGCCGTTCGCCTGTAGGGTCGTGGTGATGCACGGTTACCTCGACGACGCGCAGTACGCCAGGCTCTATCAGGCGGCCAGTTTCTACGTCAACGCGTCACGCTGCGAAGGGCTGTGCCTGCCCTTGATGGAGTTCATGTCCAGCGGTAAACCGGTGATCGCCCCCGATCACACGGCGATGGAAGATTACATCGATGACTCGGTGGCGTTCGTGGTCAGGTCCAGTGAAGAGCTGACGATCTGGCCGCAGGACACGCGGATCATCTACCGCACGCTGCGGCACCGCCCCGACTGGGGCTCGCTGAAAAACGCCTACGAAAACAGCTATCGAATGGCCAAGGCCCAGCCGCAGGAGTATCAGCGGATGTCTGCCGCCGCCGTCGCGCGCATGCAGCAATACTGCGCCTTCGCGCCGGTGCGCAAACGGCTCGCGGAGTTCTTTGCGCTGACAGCAGGCCCCAACGACGCTGCGCCTGTGACGGATAACGCCTCATGCTGATCATCATTCATTCGGAAACCAACCGGCACACCATTGCGCAGAACCTCGGGCGTTCGGAGTACAGCTATTACTTCGTGCTCAAGGAGTATCGCCCGGTGCTCGAACGCATCGGTCGGGTCGTGGAAGTGGCCGATCCGCAGACGGAAGTCGATGCTCTGTATCTGGAGTGTCTGAGCCGTGGCGAGCCCTGCGTGTTTCTGTCGTTCTCGCCGCCGCATCGCACTCCCGTTCAGCTGGCCTGTCCGACGCTGCCGGTGTTTGCGTGGGAGTTCAGCACGATCCCCAATGAAGCCTTCGCGGGCGAGCCGCGCAATGACTGGCGTAGCGTCTTGCATGCCTGTGGCGCAGCGATCACCCACTCCAGCTACACGGTCAATGCCGTGCACGAGGCGATGGGTGCCGAGTACCCGATCGTCGCGGTGCCGGCGCCGGTCTGGGACCGCTTTGCTGCCCGTGGCGCGAAAATGCCCGAGCAAGCCCTGGCCACCGCCTACAGCCTGACGATCAAAGGGCTGGTCGCGGACAGCCGCACCCTCAATCTGAATGCATTCGGGCCGGCGCACCTGCGCAGCGGCGACGGCATCGACTTCGCCGCGCCGGCCTCCGAGCAGACGCTGGTGCTTGACGGCGTGGTTTATACCTCGGTGTTCAATCCCGGTGACGGGCGCAAGAACTGGGAAGACATGCTCAGCGCTTTTTGCGTTAGTTTTCGCGATGTCGAAGACGCGACGCTGGTGCTCAAGCTCACTCACCACGACGCCGAAGAAGCGCTCAGCGATATCCTCCACCATTTGTACAAAAACCAGTCTTACCGCTGCCGCATCGTTCTGATCTACGGTTACCTTGCCGATCCGGACTACGAGCAACTGGTGCAGGCCACGCGGTATGTGGTCAACACCTCGTACGGTGAAGGCCAGTGCCTGCCGCTGATGGAATTCATGTCCTGCGGCAAGCCGGCGGTGGCGCCGCGTACCACGGCGATGATCGATTACCTGAGCACGGAAAATGCCTTTCTCATCGAGTCCACCGACGAGCTGACAGCCTGGCCCCACGACCCGCGCAAAGCCTTCCGAACCCTGCGTTATGTGACCAACTGGAGCTCATTGTGCGAGGCCTATCGGGCCAGTTACGACGTCGCGAAAAACCAGCCGCAGCGCTATGCCGAGATGTCGGCGCAGGCAGTCGTAAGTTTGCAGGCGTTCTGCAGCCAGACTGTGGCTGAACAGCGTTTGCGAGGGTTTCTGACGCAGTTGTTCGAGCATCGTGCGCCTGCCTTGGAAGCCCCCCAAGCATGAACGCCAAGCGCATCATGGACGTTGAAGTCCTGCGTGCGGTCGCGGTGCTCGCGGTGTTGTTCCACCATTTGCCGGACAATCTGTTCACTGACCCGGTGCCGTCGCTGGCCCGGATCCACGAATGGGCGCAGACGTGGTGGGGCGTCGACCTGTTTTTTGCGATCTCCGGTTTTGTCATCGCCCGCAGCTTGATCCCGGTGCTGCAAGGCTGCACGACGGGCCAGGAGCGCTGGCAACAGGTGCGCCATTTCTGGCTGCGCCGGGCTTTTCGCCTGTTGCCTTCGGCCTGGTTATGGCTGGCGGTGATCCTGCTGGCCTGTATGTTTTTCAACCGGTCCGGTGCGTTCGGTACGCTGTCCGCCAATCTTCAGGCGACCCTCGCCGGGGTACTGCAATACGCCAATTTCCGCTTCGCCGACAGCTTTTTCCAATACGAATACGGCAGCAGTTTCGTCTACTGGAGCCTGGCGCTGGAGGAGCAGTTCTACCTGCTCTTTCCGTTGCTGATCCTGTTGTTTCGCCGACACCTGGTCTGGGCATTGCTGGCGCTGGTGGCGGTGCAGATTCTGACTGTGCGCACGCCTTTGCTGATGGTAGTACGCACCGATGCGCTGGCCCTTGGCGTGCTGTTGGCGATGTGGAGTGCGCAGCCGGGTTTTCAGCGCTGGCAGCCCTCGTTCTTGCGCCGACCATGGCTTGGCATTTCAGCGTTGATGGTCATTGGAGCGCTGTTGAGCTTCATGGCCACCGACCGTTTTACCCTGGCCAGTTTCCGCATCGGTTCGATCGCCGTGCTCAGTGCGCTGCTGGTCTGGATCGCCTCGTACAACCGTGACTACCTGATGCCTGCCGGACGCATTCAGCGCTGCCTGGCCTGGATCGGCAGCCGCTCCTACGGTATCTATCTCATTCACATTCCGGCGTATCTATTGGTGCGTGAACTGATCTTTCGCTTGCAGAGCAGTGGCCTGCCGAGCCCCGCCGGACATCCCATCATTACGATGCTGATTGCCTTTGGCCTGATCGCGCTCCTCAGCGAACTCAACTACCGCGTGGTCGAAATGCCGATGCGCAATCGCGGTGCTGCACTGGTCAAGCGCCTCGGTTCCTCCCGAATTGCTGTTACCTCACCCGGAGCCACCTCATGCTGAGCTTTTTGAAGAAACTCTCGGCGACAACGCCTGCGCAAACTGCGGCAGAACCGGTCGCTGCGGTTGCCGACAAGGTTGATCCGTACTCGCTCGGCCTTTACGACGCGAAACTCAGCGGCTGGTTCAACCAGGAAACTCACGAGCTGTACACGGGGTTCGCCGTGAGCGCCGACGACACGCTGCTTGATGTCGGCTGCGGTGATGGCGGCAACGTGCACTTCTGCGGTATGCGCGGGGCGAAGATCATTCTTGCCGATATCGATACCGCCAAGGTCGAGGCCACGCGCCGGCGTCTGAGCGACACCCCGGCCCGGGACATCGAATGCCACGTTACCGACTGCAACCCGCTACCGATTGCCGAGGCAACGGCGACGCGCGTGGTCTGCACCGAAGTTATCGAACACGTTGACGATCCTGCGCAGTTTCTTGCCGAACTGGTACGGGTTGGCAAACCGGGTGCGTTGTATCTGCTGAGCGTGCCGCATCCCAGCTCCGAGGACCTGCAAAAGGACATCGCCGCGCCGGAGTATTTCCAGAAACCCAATCACATACGCATTATCAGCGAAGACCAGTTCAAGGCCATGGTCAGCGACGCCGGGCTGGAGATCATCAGCCACAGTAAATATGGCTTCTACTGGTCGATGTGGATGATGTTGTTCTGGGAAGCCAAGGTCGATCTCAGCAACCCCGATCACCCGATGCTCGAGCACTGGGCCAATACCTGGCAAGCGGTGCTGGATTCCCCGCGCGGCGCGCAGATCAAGCAGGCGCTGGATGCGGTGGTGGCCAAGAGTCAGGTGATTATCGCGCGCAAGCCTGCGGCATCCCTGTAGGCGCTACGGCACGCTGCAATCTTTTGATCTGGAGTCTTGAAGCAAGATCAAAAGATCGCAGCCTCGTTTCACTCGTCAGCTCCTACACGGTTTTTGTGTAACCTTGCAGCCCTGTGGTTTCAGGAATTTTCAAGGTATGCGGTTGATTGTGTGTCTGTTCCTTGGCGTCTTGCTTGCGGGTTGCGAGCAACACGTCGCGCCGGCCCTCGACCAGCAACTCTACGTCTGGCAGCGCCAAGGGACACCTGCGCATGAACCGGCATTGCGCGACAGTCGCCATGACTTCTCTACCCTGCGCGTACTGGCATTGCAGGCCTTTCCCGGCGAGCGGTGGAGCAGGGCGCGGGTTGATCCAGCCTTGCTAAAAGCCGATGGCCGGCCGTTGATTGCAGTGATTCGCCTCGATGGCCAGTTGCAGTCGCTGGACCAGCAGCAGGTCACCGCGCAGATTCTGCAAGTCATCGCCGATTGGCAGGCGCAGCGCCTCACGTTGAGCGGCGTCGAGATCGATCACGACGCCGGTACAGCACGGCTGCCTGCGTATGCCCAATTGCTCAAAGATCTGCGCGCGACCTTGCCGCCATCGTTGCCTTTGAGCATCACCGCACTGCCGGCCTGGCTCGACAGCGCGCACTTGCCGGCGCTGTTGCAGAGCGTCGACAGCAGCGTGCTGCAAGTCCACGCCGTGAGCGATCCGCGACTGGGTCTGTTCGATCCCGAGCAGGCGTTGAAATGGGCCAAGGCCTGGGCACGTATCAGCGACAAACCCTTCTATCTGGCGCTGCCGGCCTACGGCGTTGCGCTGTTGAGCGATGACGGTGGCGCGCCGGTAGTGGAAAGCGAAGTGCAACTGGAGCGCGGCGGGCAGCGCCGGGAGTTGCTCGCCGATCCGCAGCAACTCAGCCAATTGGCCAAGACCTTGCGCGAGGATCCGCCCGAGCATCTGGCCGGGCTGATCTGGTTTCGCCTGCCGCTGGCCAACGATCGTCGCGCCTGGAGCCTGACTACTTTGCGCGCCGTGGCGCGGGGCGATGTGCTGAAGAGTCATCTGCATCTGTCATTCAAAGGGCAGGGCGGACTCTATGACATCCAGCTCGATAACCGCGGCAATCTCGACAGTCCGTGGCCCGCGCAAATCACGCTGAAGGCGCAGGATTGTGCAGGCGCCGATGCGCTCGCCGGTTACTCGTTGCAACAAAGTGCCAATCTGCTTACCTTCACCCGCCTGCGTGACGGCCGCTTGCCGGCGGGCGGGCAGCGCGCTGTCGGTTGGGCGCGTTGTGCACATATTGATCAAGGAGGTTCGCATGTTGACCCGTAACTGGCCCCGCCATCTGCTCTGCCTGAGCCTTAGCCTGCCGCTGGGTTCGGCGCTGGCCTGCGGCCCGGACTTCCCGATGCGCCTGCTCGACAACCGCGCGCAGACCTTGGCCGATTTGCCCGAGGGCAGCTTCAGCTTCGAAATCAGTCGCCTGGGTAAAACCATTGCCGGGCTGAAAAACGTCACCGCAGCGACCCATAACCCCAACGACTATGCCGAAGACAACGCGTCAGAGCTGGCGCGCGAACAGGCTGAGCAGGTGGGCCTGAGCGCTGAGCAATACGCCGTGGTCAAGCGACTGCGCGGGCTCAGCGATGCGCGTCAGGCCGAGGAGCAGGGCGCCAGTCTGCCGGCGGAAATACGTTTGTACGTCGCCGGCGCGGTGGCCTTTGCCACCGGTGATCATCAATTGGCCAGTGAGTATTTCAACAAGGTGCTGGCCCTGCCGGCAGACCAGCGTCCGTTGCGCAGCACGTGGGCGGCGTATTCCCTGGGGCGCATCGCCTTCGCCATGAGCAACGGGGCGCACGACCGCATCGAAGCGCTGGAGCAGGCGCGCGATGCCTTTCGCCAGGCCCGGCAACTGAGCATCGACGGCTTCAGCGATCCGCTGGAATTGGGCGTTGCCAGCCTCGGTGAAGAGGCACGGGTGTTGCGCAGCGCGGGCGACTGGAGCGGCGCCATCGAACTGTACGAAGCGCAGAACCTGCACGGTTCGGCCGTCGGTTACACCTCGCTCAAGCAACTGATGAACGAACTGGCCGAATTGCCGGAATCTCAGCTGGCCAAACTGCTGCAGCAGCCAGCAGTGCAGCAACTGGTCACGGCGTCGCTGGTCAGCCGTCAGGGCTGGTCTTTCGGTGAGCAGCCGCCGAATGAAAAGAAACTCGTCACACTCCTGCAAAACAGCACCCGTGGCAGCCTCGACAATGCCGATCGACTGGCGGCGATGAGTTATCAACAGGGCGACTACGCGTCTGCCAAGGCCTTTCTGGTAAACGCCGGGGACGGCGGACTGGCCTGGTGGCTGCGGGCAAAACTGGCAGTGCGTGAGGGCGACACGACTGCCGCCGCTGCCGCCTACGCCAAAGCCGCCCAGGCCTTTCCGCAGAATGAAGACTGGGGATATCGCCGCACGCCGGACTGGGCGTTTGAAACGGTGCAGCCCAAATGTCGGGTGGAAGGCGAAAGCGCGATCCTCGCGCTGCAACGCGGCGAATACCTGCAAGCATTCGTGCAGCTGTATCGCAGCAACAGCCTTTACTGGTTCGATGCCGCCACCGTTGCCGAGCGGGTGCTGACGGTCGATGAGCTCAAGCGGTACGTCGATGAGAACGTGCCGGCGCCGCCGCCATTGACGCAGCAGGAGCGCGATAACTATGTGCCGCTGTCGGTGGCCGCCAATCTGCGCAATCTGCTCGGTCGGCGCTTGCTGCGAGAAGGGCGATACGAGGAGGCGGTCGGTTATTTCGCCAGTGACGATCTGCAGCACAAGGCCCGGCTCTATGGCGAGCAACGGCTCAAGGCCGAGTCGGCGTGGTGGCCGAGCAAACGCGCCAGTGCGTTGTACAACGCCGCGTGGACAGCCCGGGAGTGGGGCATGGACATCCTCGGTTATGAGATGGCCCCTGATTACGCCACCTTCGGCGGCAATTACACGCTGGAGAGCACGAAGCTGGATGTCGGCCCGCTGATTTCCACGGCGGAAGTGCAGCGCCAACAGGCCAGCGCCGCGCAACCGGATCAGCGTTATCACTATCGTTTCGTCGCCACGGCACTGGCCAGTCGCGCCGCCGATAACCTGCCGCACACCAGTCAGGCGTTTGCCGCCGTGTTGTGCAACGCGGCCGGCTGGAACAGCAGCCTTGAGGACCAGAGTGCGCTGTATCAGCGCTACGTCAAGGAAGGCCCTTATGTGCCGTGGGCGCAAGACTTCGGCAATCAATGCCCGTACCCGGACTTCGAAAATGCCGACAAGCGTTACGTTACCCAAGTGACCGATGCCGTGCGTGGGACGCTGCGGCCGTACAAGTGGCCGGTGCAGATCGGCGCGATCGTCGTAGTCGCGGCCATCGCGTTACTGCTGATCACCCGTCGTCAGCGCAAGGTACGCAAGGCTTAAGTCTGCTGAAGGAAGCTCAGGCGTACGGCGAAGCCAATCAACAGGCTGCCGAACAACCATTGCTGAACGCGCTGGGCGGTTGGACTGTGTTGCAGCCAACGGCCCAGTGCCGCACCAGTCAGGGCAACCACGCTGTCGAACAGCAGACCGACGGCGACCAGCACCATGCCAAGCACGGCAAACTGGCTCAGCACCGGCGCGCCGTGACTGACGATGAATTGCGGCAACAGCACTGAGCAGAACAGCAAAGCCTTGGGATTAAGCAGGTTGGTCAGCAAACCGCGACGGATCGCATCGCGCCACTGGCCGGGAGCAGGTGCCTGCTCTTGGTTTTGCAGACGCGGTACCAGCGAGCTGCGCAAACACTGGATACCGATCCACAACAGATAGGCCGCGGCAGCGATGCGCACCACGTCAAAGGTCCACGGCGCCGTTTTGAACAGCGCCGCCAGCCCCAGTGCCGCCAAGGCAACGTGACAGGCGCGGGCGATGGCCAGGCCCAGTGCGGTGGCCAGCGCCGCACCGCGACCTTGCCGCGCACCGGTTTGCAATAGCAGGATCATGTCTGGTCCCGGCAGTAGCAGAACTACAGCCAGCGTCAGAATAAACAGCCAAAGACTTGCCACATCACCCCCCGTTTTCGATGTCGATTTTCTCGCGCCAGTCTAGAGCGAGACGGCAGGGCAGGTGCTTGCGTAGTCGGCTTCAATTGTTCACAGCTTTGGCATAACCTGCTGGTTTTCAACCGTCAGACTATCGGGATCTGCCAAAGATGAAACTCGACGCTTATGACCGCAAGATTCTCGCTGCGCTGCAGCGCAACGGGCGCCTGAGCAATGTCGAGCTCGCGGAAGAAATCGGACTGTCGGCCTCACCGTGTCTGCGGCGGGTGCGCATGCTTGAAGAGGCGGGGGTGATTCGAGGCTACCAGGCCAATCTGGATCGCGATGAAGTCGGGCTGGGGCTGACGGTGTTTGTCGGGGTCAAGGTCGAGCGGCACAACGAAGAACGCGCCGAGGCTTTTTATGCGGCCGTCACTGCGTTGCCTGAAGTGGTCTCAGCATTTCTGGTGTCCGGCGAATCGGACTTTTTGTTGCAGGTAGTGGTGCCTGACTTGCGCGCTTATGACCGCTTTGTCAGCGCGCACCTGCTGAAACTGCCGGGGGTGAGCGATATTCGCAGCAACTTTGCCATTCACACGGTGAAAGCGCCGGGGGCGTTGCCGTTGGGGCATCTGCCGCTGTAGATCGGGTGGCGCCATTCGCGAGCAGGCTCGCTCCCACAGGGGGAACGCTTCCAAAGTGGGAGCGAGCCTGCTCGCGAAGACGGCGGCAAGGTTTGGAACCTACATCTGCGTCGCCATCCCCTCGACATTCATCGCTGCCTGCCGCAACGCTTCCGAACGCGTCGGGTGCGGATGGCAGGTCAGGGCAATGTCCTCGGCCGAGGCGCTGAACTCCATCGCCACGCAGAACTCGCCGATCATCTCGCTCACGCTCGGCCCGACCAGGTGCACGCCAAGGACTTCGTCCGTGCGCTCGTCGGCAAGGACTTTGGCAAAGCCCTCGGTTTCGTGGTTGATCTTCGCCCGGCTGTTGGCAGTGAAGGGAAACTTGCCGACCTTGTAGGCGCGGCCCTCGGCCTTGAGCTGTTCTTCGGTCTGACCGACGCTGGCCAGTTCCGGTTGGGTGTAAATCACGTTGGGGATCAGCGCGTAATTGACCTCACCGGCCTTGCCGTGGATCTGCTCGACGCAGGCCATGGCCTCGTCTTCAGCCTTGTGCGCGAGCATCGGCCCGGACGTGACGTCGCCGATCACCCAGACCCCGGCGGCTTCGGTGCGATGTTGCTTGTTGGCGAGCATGCCGCGTTTGTCGGTACTCAGGCCGACGCTCTCCAGCCCCAGGCCCTGGGTGTACGGCCGGCGCCCGATGGCCACCAGCACATAGTCGGCTTCGATCAGCTCAGCCGTACCACCAACGGCAGGCTCGACGCTCAGCTGCACGCCTGTGGCGGAGCTGGTGGCGCTGGTGACCTTCGAGCTCAGTTTGAAGGCAATGCCTTGCTTGCTCAGTGCGCGCTGCAAGGTCTTGCCGGCCTCGCCATCGACGCCGGGGCAGATGCGATCAAGGTATTCGACCACGGTGACCTGCGCGCCGAGTCGGCGCCATACCGAACCCAGCTCCAGGCCGATCACCCCGGCACCAATGACCACCAGATGTTTGGGTACTTCACTCAATGACAGCGCGCCGGTGGAATCGAGGATGCGCTGGTTGTCGATCTCGACGCCGGGAAGGGGAGTGGGTTCGGAGCCGGTGGCAATGATGATGTCCTTGGCGCTGAGTTCGCTCTTGTTGCCTTGGGCGTCGGTCACCGTCACTTTGCCCGGGCCGTCGATATGGCCCCAACCCTTGATCCAGTCGACTTTGTTCTTGCGAAACAGAAATTCGATGCCCTTGGTCAGGCCGGCGACGCTTTCGTCCTTCTGCTTCATCATCTGCGCGAGGTTCAGCGTCGGTTTGACCTCGATGCCGAGATTGGCGAACTCTGTCCCCACCGCAGCGGCGTACAGCTCCGACGCGTGCAGCAAGGCTTTGGACGGCATGCAGCCGACGTTCAGGCAGGTGCCGCCGAGGGTTGCACGTCCTTCAACGCAAGCAGCCTTGAGCCCGAGCTGGCCGGCGCGGATCGCTGCGTTATAACCGCCAGGGCCGCCGCCCAGAATCACCACGTCATAGTTGCTCATGCGCTTGCTCCAGATTGCTCGATGGGGATAGCCAAGATTAGTTGCGATAAAGATTATGTGCGTAATATGAGCTTCGTCGAACATTTCGGTCAAGGCTTCAGGCAAGCGACAGCTGCGGCATCTTTGAATAGATGAAATTGTGTACGAATATTTCACAGTGTCCGTTATATCGTAACGCTATGAACGCTGAGCCTACATTTTCGGGGTGTTATGCAAGTCGATCTTGAGTTGGAAGCCACGCCAGTCACCGGGCTGCCGCGCTTTCAGCAGGCAGCCGCGCAGTCACGCAAATTGCGTCGGTTGGCGTATGGACTCGGCGCAGTGGCCGCGTCGGGCTGGGTGCTGGCGTTTTTCGTCGGCCTGTTTGCGCCGCAGTCCCTGTGGTTATCGTTATTGGTCAATCAGAGCGCGGCGTTGCTGGTACTGGTCGCCGGGTTGCAATCGGCGTGGTGGGTGACGCAATGGCGCGCGCGGGTGATGCATCCGCCCGCCTCGCAATCGACCGTCGAGGAAGAGGGCGCCGCAGCCGAGGGCTGGTACGAAAGGCTTCTGGAGCGCTTGAGTCAGCAGAGCCGCCATCTGCTTGGACAAATCGGTGCGCCGACGTTGTGGCTCGGCGGTTGGGCGTTGCTGGTTCTGCTTGGTATTGAGCAGGTGTGGAATCTCACGTTGCCTGCGGCGGCCTTGGGGCTGTCGGCGAGCATCGGTGCGGCATTGGCGTTGTTGCTGGCGTTTGCCCTGCTGGTGCTGGAGCGGCAACTGGCGCAGGAACCGCCGGCGCAGTGGCCGGAAGCGGCTGCGCTGGCACAACTGATCCGGGTGGTGATCATCACTCTGTTGATCGGTGCGCTGTGTCTGTTGTTTGCCAGCGAAGACGCAGTCTGGCCGGCGCGTGTTGCGGTATTCAGCGCAATCCTGCCGATGTTGGTTGCCATCGAACTGTTATTGCGCGCGGTGCTGTCTGTTTTCAGCCCGCGCCGCGAACAACTCGAACCGACCCTGCTGGCGCGCAGTTTTATCGCCGATATGCTGCGTTGGCCGCCGCAGCCGTGGCTGGCGTTACAGCATGAAATGCACAACCGTTTCGGCATCGATTTGCGCCAGATCTGGGCCTTCAGTTACATGCGCCGGGCCTTGTTGCCAGTGTTGGCGGTGGTCGCCCTTAGCGGTTGGCTGCTGACCGGCGTACATGAAATTCCCCTGCAAGGTCGCGGCATCTATGAGCGCTTCGGTAAACCGGTACAGGTTTTCGGCCCGGGTTTGCATAGCGGGTTGCCTTGGCCATTGGGGCGTGTGATCTCCGTTGAAAACGGTGTGGTTCATGAACTGGCAACCAGTGTCGGCGACAAGCCAATCGCCGTGCAGTCCGATTCCGCTGAAGGCCCGGCGCCGCTGACCGCCAACCGTTTGTGGGACGCCAGCCACGTCAACGACAAATCCCAGGTCATCGCCAGCAGCCGCGGCGCGCAACAGGGCCTGCAAATCGTCAACATGGACGTGCGCTTCGTTTATCGCATCGGTTTGAACGACGAGGCGGCGCTCGCCGCGACCTATAACAGCGCCGATGTACCGACGCTGATTCGCAGCACCGCCAGCCGCATTCTGGTTCACGATTTTGCCTCGCGCACCCTCGACGGTCTGCTCGGCGGCGACAGGGCAGGGCTGGCCGAGGAAACCGGTCGCTCGGTGCAAAGCGATCTGAACAGATTGAACAGTGGTGTGGAGATCCTTGCCACAGTCGTCGAAGCGATTCATCCACCGGCCGGCGCGGCGAATGCCTATCACAGTGTGCAAGCGGCGCAGATCGGCGCGCAGGCGTTGATCGCTCGCGAACGCGGGGCGGCTGCGCAGGCCACTAACGAGGCGCAGTTGCAGGCGAGCGCGACGCGGGATCAGGCAACGGCAAATGCGCGGGAGATCAGTGCCGCTGCGCAAACGGCAGACCTGAAATTCAGCGCCGAGCAGAAAGCGTTCGCCAGTGCTGGCCAGGCTTTTGTGCTGGAGCAATATCTCAGCCAGCTCAGTCAGGGCTTGAATAAAGCCAGGCTGCTGGTGCTCGACCATCGACTTGGCGGGAGCGCGAATGCGCCAACCATCGATCTGCGTACTTTCGCACTGCCGACTGATCCGTCGTCCCCCCGCACCACCGCTCAACCAGGAGCCACCCATTGAGCCAGTCGCCTGTTCATGACGTTCACGACCACAGCGGCCACGACCACGGCCACGGCGGGCATCACCATCATCATGGTCATCACCACCATCACGGCGATCCGCAAGCGGCCGGACCATTTCCGTGGCGGCGTATGGGCTGGGCTGCGTTGCTGGTGGCGTTTGCCATTGCCGCCGCGAGTCTGGTGCAAGTGCGCTCCGGCGAAGCCACGGTCATCACCCGTTTCGGAAATCCGTCGCGGGTATTGCTTGATCCCGGTTTGAGCTGGCGCTGGCCTGCGCCGTTCGAAGCAGCGATTCCGGTGGACTTGCGTCTACGTACCACCTCAAGTGGTTTGCAGGACGTCGGCACCAAGGACGGTTTGCGCATCATCGTTCAGGCCTACGTGGCGTGGCAGGTGCAGGGTGATCCTGAACATGTGCAGCGTTTCATGCGTGCCGTGCAGAATCAGCCGGACGAGGCGGCGCGGCAGATTCGCACCTTTGTCGGCTCGGCACTGGAGACCACGGCCAGCAGTTTCGATCTGGCCAATCTGGTCAACACTGATGCCAAACAAGTGCGCATCGGCGATTTTGAAGCGCAGTTGCGTCAGCAGATCGACCAACAGTTGCTCGCCACTTATGGCGTGCGCGTGGTGCAGGTCGGTATCGAGCGGCTGACTTTGCCCTCGGTCACGCTCAGTGCCACGGTCGATCGCATGCGCGCCGAGCGTGAAACCATTGCTACGGAACGTACAGCGATCGGCAAACGCGAAGCGGCGCAAATTCGCTCCGCCGCCGAGCGCGATGCGCGAATCGTCCAGGCTGATGCGACGGTGAAAGCCGCCGACATTGAAGCGCAATCGCGAGTCGAGGCTGCGCAGATTTATGGACGCGCCTACGCCAGCTCGCCGCAGCTTTACGACCTGCTGCGCTCGCTCGATACCCTCGGCACCATTGTCACACCGGAAACCAAACTGATTCTGCGCACCGATGCTGCGCCGTTCCGTGTGTTGGTCGACGGCCCACCGACTCTCGACAAAAAAGTCGGATCGCAGCCATGAGCGAAGAAGTTCCACGTGGAACACATGCGTTGAACAGTCCGTGGATTCAGGCCGGCCGTCTGACCTTCATCGCCTTGTATGCGATCACTGTTTTGGCCGCATTAGCATGGGCGGTCTCGAATGTCCGGCAGATTGATCCGCAAAACCGCGCAGTAGTACTGCACTTTGGCGCGCTTGATCGCGTTCAGAATGCCGGGCTGTTATGGGCGTGGCCGCAACCCTTTGAGCAGGTGATTCTGTTGCCGGCGGCTGATCGGGTGATCGAGCGTCGAGTGGAAAATCTGTTGCGCAGTGACGAGGCGTTGAAGGCTGACCGGGTGGCGTCCTTCGCTACGCCATTGAGCGATGCACTTGCCGGGTCTGGTTATTTATTGACCGGTGACGCCGGTGTGGTGCAATTGGACGTGCGAGTGTTTTACCAAGTCTCCGATCCCTATGCGTTCGTGTTACAGGGCGAACATGTGCTACCAGCGCTCGATCGGTTGGTGACGCGCAGCGCCGTAGCCCTGACCGCCGCGCGAGATCTCGACACCATTCTGGTCGCTCGCCCGGAATTGATCGGCGCCGACAATCAGGCAGCCGAGCGCCGTGAGCGATTGCGCGGTGATCTGGTGCAAGGCATCAACGCGCGTCTTGCTGAACTGAAGGCGAGCGGGCAGGGCATCGGTATCGAGGTGTCGCGGGTCGATGTGCAATCGAGTCTGCCGGAGCCAGCGATCACTGCTTTCAATGCGGTTCTGACGGCCAGTCAGCAGGCTGACAAAGCAGTGGCTAACGCGCGCACCGATGCCGAGAAACTTGCCCAGTCCGCCAACGAACAGGCAGACCGCACGCTCCAGGTGGCCCACGCGCAGGCAGGCGAGCGTCTTGCAAAAGCCTCGACCGATACCGCAACCGTCACGAGTCTGGCCACGTCTACCGACCCGCAAATGCTCCTGCGTCTGTATCGCGAACGCCTGCCGAAAATTCTCGGTCAGGCCGGGTCGGTCACCACCGTCAATCCGAAAGACGATTCCCGGTTGATCATTCAAGGAGCCAGTCAATGACCGCGACCACCGCTGCTCCAAGTCTGTTGTCCTCGGCCGAACAACGTCGCGCCGCGCGCCAATTGACCCTGGCGATGCTTGCGCTCGGGCTGCTGGGTGTGGGGCTGGTCTGGCGCTGGATACTCCCGGAGCAAATCGGTGTCAGCCAACTGCTGCTGGGTTTCGCTTCTTTGCTCGTAGCGGTTCCGGTGATGCGGTCGGCCTGGTACAGCCTGCGTTATCCAAGCCTGCACGGCATTACCGATCAATTGATTGCGCTGGCCATGCTCGGTGCCTGGGCGACCGGTGATCTGCTCACCGCGGCGTTGTTGCCAATCATCATGATCTTCGGCCATGTGCTCGAGGAGCGCAGCGTCATCGGTTCCCAGGAAGCGATCAATGCGCTTGGCCGGCTGACCCGCAGCCATGCGCGCAAGCTGCAGGCAGACGGTTCGATCATCGAAGTGGACAACCGCACGCTCAGTGCTGGCGATATTGTCGAGGTGCGGGCCGGTGATCGGGTGCCGGCGGACGGTCGGGTATTGTCCGGCCAGGCGAGTCTCGATACGGCGTCGATTACCGGTGAATCGGTACCGGTGGAAGCGGGCGTGGGCATGCTGGTGTTTGGCGGCGCGATCAACCTCGATGGATTGCTGCGCGTCGAAGTCACCCGCACCGGCGACGAATCCACCTTGGGCAAAGTCATCGCCCTGATGCAAAACGCCGAGCGCTCGAAACCGCCGATCACGCGATTGCTCGAACGCTATGCCGGCAGCTACATGGTGCTGGTCTTGTTGCTGGCGGCGGTGACCTGGTTCGTCACCCATGATGCACAGGCGATGCTCGCGGTGCTGGTGGCGGCGTGTCCGTGTGCGTTGGTGCTGTCGGCGCCGGCCACGGCGATTGCCGGTGTCGCCGTCGCCGCGCGTCACGGGATTCTGATTCGCAGCTCGGCGTTCCTCGAAGAACTTGCCGATCTGACCTCGCTGGTGGTCGACAAGACCGGCACGCTGACTTACGGCACGTTGCGTTTGCAGTCGATCGACAGCCTCAGTGTGGACACTAAAGAAGTGCAGGCGCTGGCCGCCAGTCTTGGCGCGGCGAGCAGTCATCCGGTGAGCCGGGCACTCGCCGGGATGGCCGATCAGGAAGCCTATTGGCCTCTGACCAACATCCATGAGCGCCAAGGCTTGGGCGTAGTGGCGACGACAGAGAAGGGCGAAGCTGCGCTCGGTCGTCCAGAGTTGTTCGCGCAACTGGGCATCACAACGCCCCTCGTTCCTGAACACGATGGCCCGATTGCCGGCCTGGCTTTGAACGGTGAATTCCTCGCCTGGCTACTGCTAGCAGACAGCATCAAACCCGAAGCGCGCTTTGCCTTGAGCGAATTGCGCGAACTGGGGCTGGGACGCCAACTCCTGCTGACGGGGGATCGTCAGAGCGTCGCGCGAACCCTGGCGCAGGAAGTCGGGCTGAATGAAATCCAGGCGCAAGCGCTCCCGGAGGACAAACTCAATCGCGTGCTCAAGGAAATCGATCACGGCTTCCGCCCGATGGTGGTCGGTGACGGCATCAACGATTCACTCGCGCTCAAGGCCGGCGTGGTCGGCGTGGCGATGGGCGCTGGCGGGGCCGATATTGCTCTGGCTTCAGCGGACATTGTGTTGATCGGCAGCGATTTGCGCCGCCTCGGTACTTGCGTGCGCTTGAGTCGTCAGTGCCGGCGTACTTTGCAGGTCAATGTGATCATCGGCCTCGGCTGGACCCTGGCGATCGTGGTCTTCGCGGCTTTCGGTTGGCTTGGCGCGGCCGGGGCGATGATCGCGGCGCTGCTGCATAACCTGAGTACCTTGTTGGTGTTGGGCAACGCCGGACGTTTGCTGCGCTTTCAGGAGCCATTGCTCAGGCTCGACCCTCAGGCTAAGTGAAAGAAAATTCATCGAACCGCAGAGTACGCAGGCAGTCATCTATCGTAAGGCACGTCGCCTGTGGCGTTCAGCCGATGTGCCGATCACGATAGACAAGGCCGATCGAATCGATAGCCTGCTATTTTTCAAGGTTGGTCTACCCTCAGATCAGACGTCTGAAACAAGGGGGGATTTTCCATGCTCGCGCAACTTCCACCGGCCTTGCAGAACCTGCATTTACCGCTTCGCCTGCGACTCTGGGACGGCCACGAGTTCAATCTGGGGCCGACGCCCAGCGTAACCATCGTGGTCAAGGACCCGCAGATGGTTACTCAATTCACCCACCCAAGCCTGGATGTACTCGGTGCGGCGTTCGTCGAAGGCAAGCTGGAACTGGAGGGCTCGATCAGCGAGGTCATCCGGGTTTGCGATGAGTTGAGCAATGCGCTGCTCGACGAAGACAAAGACAGTCAGCCGGTGCGCGCGCAACACGACAAGGACACCGACGCCAAAGCCATCTCCTATCATTACGACCTGTCGAATGCCTTTTATCAGCTGTGGCTGGACAGCGACATGGCGTATTCCTGTGCCTATTTCGAAACCGGCAGCGAAACCCTCGAACAGGCTCAGCAAGCCAAATTCCGCCATCTGTGCCGCAAGCTGCGCTTGCAGCCGGGCGAATATTTGCTGGATGTCGGTTGTGGTTGGGGCGGTCTGGCGCGGTATGCGGCGCGAGAGTTTGGCGTCAAAGTGTTCGGTATTACCTTGAGCAAGGAACAATTGGCCCTGGCGCAGGAGCGAGTCAAAGCCGAAGGGCTGGACGATCAGGTCGAACTGCAATTGCTCGACTATCGCGATTTGCCCCAGGACGGCCGCTTCGACAAGGTTGTCAGCGTCGGCATGTTCGAACACGTCGGACACGCCAATCTCGCCGAATACTGCAAAACCCTGTTTGGTGCGGTGAAGGAGGGCGGCCTGGTAATGAACCATGGCATTACCGCCAAGCACACCGACGGCCGCCCGGTTGGACGCGGCGCAGGCAACTTCATCGAAAAATACGTGTTTCCCAACGGCGAGTTACCGCACCTGGCGATGATCTCTGCCGAGATCAGTGAAGCCGGGCTGGAAATCGTCGATGTCGAAAGCCTGCGCCTGCATTACGCGCGCACGCTCGATCACTGGAGCGAGCGACTGGAGGACAACCTCGAAGCTGCGGCGAAACTGGTGCCTGAGCAAGCACTGCGTATCTGGCGTCTGTATCTGGCCGGTTGCGCTTATGCCTTCGCGCGGGGCTGGATCAACCTGCATCAGATCCTCGCTGTGAAAGCGCATCCGGATGGCAGCCACGAACTGCCTTGGACCCGCGACGATATCTACCACCCCTGAAACGGGGCGCTCAGAGAATCGGCGAAATCAGCCGGGCGATCCGCATGCCGACCTGTTGCAGGCGGTGGATCTCCCGGCTTTCTTCTTTGGCCACCTCATCGGCCTGGGCGAAATCGTCATTGAGCATCTGTTCCACAGCAGCGGCGAACTCGCTGTCGACGGTCAGCAACATCACTTCGAAATTCAGGCGGAACGAGCGATTATCCAGATTGGCGCTGCCGATGGCGCTGATTTCGCTGTCGATCAACACCACTTTCTGATGCAGGAAACCCGGTCGATAGCGGAACACCCGCACGCCGGCACGCACCGCTTCAAAGGCATACAGGCTTGAGGCGGCATAGACGATGCGATGATCAGGCCGCGACGGCAACAGCAGGCGCACATCGACACCACGCAAAACCGCCAGCCTGAGTGCTGCGAATACCGCTTCGTCCGGGACGAAGTACGGGCTGGTGATCCACACCCGTTGCGTTGCTGCGTGGATGGCTTCGACGAAAAACAGCGAGCAGGTTTCGTAGGCGTCCGCCGGGCCGCTGGCGAGCAATTGGCAAAGCACGCCATCCTCCGGGTACGTATCCGGCAGGATCAACGGCGGCAGGGTACGAGCAGCCCAGAACCAGTCTTCGGCGAAGGATTCCTGCATGCAGGCTACCACCGGCCCGCGGACTTTGACGTGGGTGTCACGCCATGGCGCCAGCGGTGGTTTCTCACCCATGTATTCATCGCCGACGTTATGTCCGCCGACAAAACCGACTACGCCATCGACCACGACGATTTTGCGGTGGTTGCGGAAATTGACCTGAAAGCGGTTGAGCCAGCCACTGCGCGTGGCAAAGGCTTTGACCTCGACGCCGGCATCACGCAGCGCTTGCACGTAGTGATGGGGCAGGGCATGGCTGCCAATGCGGTCATAAAGCAAATGAATCGACACGCCTTCGGCGGCTTTCTTCAACAGCAGATCACGCAAGCGCTGGCCGAGCCGGTCGTCGTGAATGATGAAGAATTGGACCAGCACTGCTTGCCTGGCTTGTTCGATCGCCTGAAATATCGCATCGAAGGTCGCGGTGCCGTTCACCAGCAGTTGCACCTCGTTGTTCGCCAGGCACGGCATGCGCCCCAGTTTCGGCATCGCGCGCAGTGAGGCGTAGGCACTCGAAGCGCGAGCGGCCAGGGCTTCCTCCACCCACGGACGCCAGTTCAGTTCGGAAATGGCCAGGCGCATCTGCTCGTTGGCCTGGCGCCGGGCCTTGATGTAGCCATCGAAGGTGCTGCGACCAAATACCAGATATGGAATAAGCGTGAAGTAGGGAATGAAGATCAACGACAATGCCCAGGCGATCGAGCCTTGCGCTGTGCGCACGGTGAGCACCGCATGGATTGCAGCGATCGAACCGAGTGTGTGCAACAGGGCGATCAGGTAACCGAAAATGTGCGGTCCGAAAAAATCCATGGGGCAGCCTTGCTCCGCGAGATGCAATGCTTAACAGACCATGTTCTGCGGCGAATGTCTCTATTTAATCGGCGCATGAACCGACACAATCGGCCGGCGTCTAACGGCCACAACTGATCAGGAGTTACTCGATGAACGTTCGTCTGCTGGGTTTGGCGCTGGGCCTGGGTTTGGCATTACCGGTGGTTGCGCAGGCACAAATGCTGCAGCCGGGGTTGTGGGAAATGTCTTCGAGCAATCTGAAGGTCGATGATCAGGCCATGGACGTGCAATCGATCCTTGGCCAGATTCAAGGCCAGATCACCCCGCAGCAGCGCGCTGCGCTCGAGAAAAACGGCATCAATATTGGCGGCAAGGGGATCCGTGCCTGCCTGACGCCGCAGCAGGTGGCAACCAACGATATCCCGCTGGCCGATCCGCAATCGGGCTGCAAACAGCAGATCACCGAGCGCACCGGCAACCAGTGGAAATTCCGCTTCAGCTGCCCGAAAGCCCAAGGTACCGGCGTGGCGACATTCCTCAGTGACCGCGAATTCACCACCGTTGCCAATGGCACCTTCAACGCCATCGGCATCAACCAGAAGGGCAGCCTGGAAACCCGGGCAGTCTGGCTGGGCCAGGATTGCGGCACGGTAAAACCCCGCGCTTAAAACCTTCGCAGCGCTCCACAGTTGGAACCCATTCCAACTGTGGGAGCGAGCCTGCTCGCGAATAGATCGGAAGTTCGCCTCAAGTCATGGCTGACTCAACGCCTTGTACAACGTATTGAGGTTGTATTCGAACAGCCCGGTAAAGGTGCTCGCCGGTCCACTCACCGCCAGCGCATCCGAGTACAGCGTGCCACCGATGTGTGCGCCGCTTTCATCCGCGATCTGCTTGAGCAGGCGCGCGTCCTTGATGTTCTCCATGAACACCGCTTTGACCTTCGCCTGGCGAATCTGCGTGATCAGCGCAGCGACTTCGGCGGCGGAGGGTTCGCGTTCGGTGGACAAACCCTGTGGCGCGATAAAGTCGATGCCATAGGCCTGACCCAGATAGCCAAAGGCATCGTGGCTGGTGACGATCTTGCGATTACCCGGCGGCAGCGCGCCGAGTTTGTTTTTGGCTTCGGCGAGCAGGGCATAGATCTGCTTGAGGTAGGTCTGGCTGTTGCGCTCGTAGTCAGGCTTGTTGGCCGGGTCGGCGGCGATCAGCGCCTTGGTGATGTTGGCGACGTACAACTCAGCGTTCGCCAGATTGTGCCAGGCGTGTGGATCCGGAACCGTTTCGCCGTCTTCATCGAGCGAACGTGGAATCACCCCGCGACTGGCGCTGATCACCGTCGCCTTGCTGTCGGTGCTGGTCACCAGGCGATCCAGCCAAGGCTCGAAACCGAGGCCGTTCTTGATGATCACTTTGGCTTTGAGCAATGCCTTGGCATCGTCCGGTGTTGGCTCGTAGGTATGCGCATCGGCGTCCGCGCCGACCATGTTGGTGATCTGCACGTGCTCGCCGCCGACCTGATGAACCATGTCGGCGAGGATGCTGAAGCTGGTGACCACCGGCAGTTTTTCGGCGGCCGACAAGGACATCGACAGCATCAGGCTGAACAGCACGAGTAGAGCGCGCATCGGGAAACACCTCATTGGGATGTGAGCAAAGGCGGGCGGCGCAGCAAACCGTGAACCGGTCCAAACACCACCGACAGCAGATAGCCGGCCCCGGCAACCAGGACGATGGCCGGGCCGCTGGGCAGCGAGTAATAGAACGACAGCAGCAAACCGAGCCACACCGACACGCAGCCCATGACGGCGGCGACGGCAATCAGTATTGGCAGACGGCGACTCCAGAATCTCGACGCGGCAGCCGGAAGCATCATCAGTCCCACCACCATCAGTGCGCCGATGGCCTGAAAACCGATCACCAGATTCAGCACGACCAGAGTCAGGAACACGCCATGAGCCAGTGGCCCGATACGGCTGACTGTGCGCAAGAACAGCGGGTCGAGTGTGTCCAACAGCAGGGGTTTGTAGATCGCCGCCATGGCCATGAGGCTGATGGCCGAGACCCAAAGCATGCCGGTCAGCGTCGGTCCATCCACGGCTAGCGCCGAACCGAACAGCAATTGCAGAAGGTCGAGGCGCTTGCCGGCGATGCCAAGGATCAAAACGCCGCTGGCCAGTGAGATCGGATAGATCGCGGCGAGGCTGGCATCTTCTCGCAACCCCGTTCGCCGGGTGATCCAGGCTGCAAGTCCGGCCATGCTCAGGCCGGCGCCGAGGCCGCCGAGCGTCAGGGCAGGAAGGCTCAAACCGGCAAGCCAGAATCCCAGCGCTGCACCAGGGAGAATGCCGTGGGCGACAGCGTCGCCGATCAGGCTCATCCGTCTGAGAATCAGAAACACGCCCAAGGGCGCCGTGCTGCACGCCAACACCAGGCCGCCGAGCAAGGCCCGGCGCATGAACACGAATTCGCTGAACGGCTGCCAGAAATGGCTGAGGGTGGCGAGCATCAGGCGACCTGCATGTGCGGTGTTGGCTGGATCAGTTCTCTGCTGGTTCCGTACACGCAGTGGCCGTTTTTGATCAGCAGGGTATGCGGAATGTGTTGGCGGACAGCCGCCAGGTCATGGCAGACCACAAGCAGTGTCCGGCCCTCGGCGTGCCAGTGGTGAATGTGTTGCCAGAGCAATTGCTGGCCGAGATCGTCGAGTGCGGCGTGCGGTTCATCGAGCAACAGCACCGGGGCGTCAGCGAGGCTCAGTCGTGCGAGCAGGGCACGTTGTAGCTCACCGCCGGACAGGGCCATCAACGGACGCTGTTCGAGGCCACTCAAGTGCCAGTCTTCCAATGCGTTTTTCAGTCGCTGCGTGCGCAGTTGCGTCGACAGCCGGCGGCCCCAGAAACCTGCGGCGATGAGTTCTTCCAGGTTTATTGGAAATTGCCGATCCAAGTGCTGCTGTTGCGGCAGAAAGGAAATTCCGCTTTGGCGTGGAACAGCCATTTCCACTTTGCCAGCGAGAGGCTTCTGCAATCCGGCGATGACCTTTAGCAGGCTGCTTTTGCCGCAGCCGTTGGCGCCGATGATGGCGGTCAGACTGGCGCTCTCGAACTCAAGACTCAGAGGCGTCGTCAGCGGTTGACCGGGAGCGCCCCAGGCCAGCGATTGGCAGCGGATCATATTTGCTCCCGCTGCCAGCTGCTTTCGGCGACGGCGTCATGAGCATGCAGGCTTTCGGCGTGGATCACGCGGATATGCAATTGTTTGATGCCGGGCGTGCGCTGCAGTGCCAGATTGAGGCGGCGCGCGGCGTCTTCGCAGAACATCAGGTTTTGCCCATTGGCGAGTGCGAAGGCTTGCTCGTCGGGGCGCTTTACTGCGGTCTGCACGGCTGTGCCGAGGGCTGCTTCAGCGTCATCGATGATCGCTGTCAGCGGTAGCTCGTCGATGAAATTGTCGAGATGCAGGTGCAGTTGCGCATAGCTACGTTGGCTGTGCGGCGTCGCTACGATCCCTTTGGTTGAGCCAAGCCATGCCAAAACATCTGCGTGTTGCAGAGCCTTGTTGGCGAAATCGTCGACGAATTGCTGCTGGATCAATTGCCTTGCCAAGGCTGCCGAGCAGGGGCATGTCGAGGAATAGGGCACCTCGAGTTTTAGTTCCACGTGGAACATTTGCTGTTTCAGGCTTGCTGAAATGGTTGTCGGATAGGATTTCCAGCCGGCTAGGGGGCTGACTAACGCCGGCCGTTTCAGCAATAAGTCGGTGTGAATGTTCAGATATGCGCAGGCGGATAGACCTTGGTGACTTATCAGAAAACCCTTGAGTACCTGATGCAGCAGAGCGGGAGAAAGGCTTCGCTGTTCGAGGGCTTCGAGTGCCAGATACAAGCGCGACATGTGAATACCACGCGCTTCACCATCATCGAGACTCACGCCAGCGTCGACTCTGGCGCTGAGGCGTTGGCTTTCGAGCACAACGGGTAGAGCAATCCCACGCATGCCCACCCAGTCGAGGGGCAGTGCCAGGCGTGCAGATTGGGCGGCGATATCCGGGAGAGTAAGAGCATTCATGGTTGAGACCGTCGTATTGATCTCTATTTACGTTACATTATAACAATCCATTCAGCGATGCTTTTTTCATGAAAAGGATTTCACTAGCAGCCCGTAATCCGGCTGCAAGTGAACCTTGCGCTGCTACCGCCCGAGCTGGAGAAGCGGTTGATGGTTGTCCAGCCGACACGGCGGGTATAGCCAACCCAAGCCTCGCCATCGGAGGCGATGCCGGTAAAAAGGTTAATTGGCCGAAGCGGCTGTTGGTCTGCGCCCAATAGCGATGGCCGTTCTTCTCGAATCCGCGCAGGTAAAGCGTGGTGCCTACCGTATTCACGCTATAGGCATTGCCGTCGGCGTCTACACACGCCAGCAGATTAGCGCTGCGTGTGCAGTGCGCCGGCCCCGGCATGTGCGCTTGGGCTTGGCTGGCCAGCGACATAGCAAAGCTCAAAAGCAGGCATTTCAACCCCTTGTTCATTGCGAGTGTCCACGATCGGTGGTGCAGCAATTTGCGAAATCTCCTCTGTCGGACTGGCAAACTCAAGTTGTTATACTATAACATAAATCGGAACCAGCCTGAGCTGCCGATCACAATCATTTGCCTTCGTTGACCCGAGTAAATGAAGCGCAACGCGCCAAGCGCACACCTCAAAGCGCAAATCGGCTGCCATTTATGAGGATTATCCAATGTCAGCCAAATTGCCCGTCACCGTACTTTCAGGATTTCTCGGCGCCGGAAAAAGTACACTTTTGAATTACGTACTACGTAACCGAGACGGCTTGCGCGTTGCGGTGATCGTCAACGATATGAGCGAGATCAACATCGATGGTAGCGAAGTCCAGCGCGATGTCAGTCTGAACCGTGCGGAAGAAAAGCTCATTGAGATGAGCAACGGCTGCATTTGCTGTACGTTACGCGAAGACCTGCTTGAAGAAGTCAGCAAACTCGCCCGCGAGGATCGTTTTGATTACCTGCTGATCGAATCCACCGGCATTTCCGAACCGCTTCCGGTCGCTGAAACCTTCACCTTCCGCGATGAACAGGGGCAAAGCCTCGCCGACATTGCTCGCCTCGATACCATGGTCACCGTGGTCGACGGTGTGAATTTCCTGCTCGATTACCAGGCGGCCGAAAGTCTTGCCTCTCGCGGCGAGATTCTCGGTGAAGAAGACGAGCGCTCCATCACCGATCTGTTGATCGAGCAGATCGAGTTCGCCGACGTCCTGCTGATCAGCAAAATCGACCTGATCAGCCAGCACGAGCGTGAAGAACTCACCGCCATCCTCAAGCGCCTCAATGCCCAGGCTGAAATCATTCCAATGGTGATGGGCGAAATCCCCCTGGAGAAAATCCTCAACACCGGTCGTTTCGATTTCGATCAGGCCGCACAAGCGCCCGGATGGCTACAGGAATTGCGCGGTGAGCACGTCCCGGAGACACAGGAATACGGCATCGCCTCGACGGCCTACCGCGCGCGCCGGCCATTTCACCCGCGACGCTTCTTCAGCTTCATCGATCGGCCTTGGCTGAACGGCAAGCTGCTGCGCTCCAAAGGCTTCTTCTGGCTGGCCAGCAAACCCACCGATGCCGGTAGCTGGTCGCAGGCTGGTGGCTTGATGCGGCATGGATTCGCCGGTCGCTGGTGGCGTTTTGTGCCAAAGAATCAATGGCCGCAGGATCAGGAAAGTGTCCAGGCGATCATGGGAAACTGGATTCCAAGCGTAGGAGATTGCCGCCAGGAGCTGGTTTTCATCGGTCAGAACATAGATTTCCTACAGCTCTCCGCCGAACTCGATGCCTGTCTGCTGACCGACGAAGAAATGGCAACGGGCGTAGAAGGCTGGCGCTTGCTGCCTGATCCATTCGGCCCTTGGCACGAAGAGGCCGCCTGATGCTCGCACTCAAAGATCAGCCGCTTCTTACCCGTCATCAGCACGAGGGGCTGACACCGGAAACGTTGACGCGAATCCTGGAAGACCAGACCAATCTCGCCGTCTGGCAGCGCCAGCTACCCGTGCACATCGCCGATTTTGCGCAATTGGTGCTGTCACTCAACGAGCCCTTGGCCGAGTCGCTATGTGTGGAATTGCCCGACGAAGATGCCGAACCGGATCTCGCCGGTCTGGCTGCAGGGCTGCGTGATCTGCAAGGATTCGAAGGTTTCATCAGCGACCTCAAGTGGCTGATCAGTGCCTTCGCCTGCCTGCTCGGTGCGCGGCGTATCGGCGTGCGTTTGCGTGTGCTGGACAAGGCCATGTGTCCGCGTTTCCACGTCGATCACGTGCCGGTGCGCTTGATCACTACTTACGCTGGCATCGGCAGCCAATGGCTTGAGGAGGGCGCGATGGATCGCCTGCAACTTGGCCAGGCCAATGCCGAACCGCACAGTCCAGCGTCGATTCGCCAGCTCAACAGCGGCGACGTCGCGTTGCTCAAAGGCGAAAAATGGCACGGCAATGAAGGCTTCGGCCTGATCCATCGTTCGCCGCAACCGGCGCCCGGTGAGCGCCGTCTGCTGCTGACCCTCGACTGGCTCGGCTGACACATCAGGGCTTGCGCCAGACGCCCTGGCTCTGGCCTTCGCAATATGGCTTGAGATACGCCGCATCGGTGGCCACGCCGTAATAGTGGATATCCTGGCGATAGGGCATATTGGCGACTTGCGCGTTGCTGCATACGCCGAAAGCTGCGCTCGGGCACTGGTCGACGTATTGCACCTCGACCTTCTGCCCGGCCAGCGTCGGTTGGCAGAAGCCGTGATTGAACAATTTCTGCGGAATCGTCCGGTTCTGCTGACAGACTTTGACGTCGAGCCGTTCGCCCTGTGTGTGCACCACGCAGGCCTCGGCCCACGCTTCACTCGACAGCAGCGCCAACAGCAACGACCATCCCGACCAGCGCATCTTCGATCTCCTCAATAACTGTCCGCAGAAAGTACCCGCCATGTTGCAGAACATTCCGACCCACGTCATCGCCGGCCCGTTGGGCGCCGGCAAGACCAGCCTGATTCGCCAGTTGCTGGCGCAACGGCCTGCGGACGAACGCTGGGCGGTACTGATCAACGAGTTCGGCCAGATTGGTCTGGACGCCGCGCTGCTGACTCGCGACGACGATGGTATCGCACTGGGTGAGGTGGCCGGGGGCTGCCTGTGTTGCGTCAATGGCGCGCCATTCCAGATCGGCCTTGGCCGCCTGCTGCGCAAGGCCAGGCCGGATCGACTGTTTATCGAGCCATCCGGGCTGGGCCATCCGGCGCAATTGCTCAAGCAACTGAATGAGGCGCCGTGGCTGGGTGTGCTGGCGGTTCAGCCCTGTGTTCTGGTTTTGGACGCTCAGGCATTGCACGCAGGTAGAGCCTTGCCGGACGCTCAGCAGCAAGCGTTGGCCAGTGCGGGGTTGTTGCTGCTGAACAAAGCGGAAGATCTCGATGAAACAGCTCGAAACAGAATCGCCAGCCAGTTGCCGCCCGTCAGGCTGATCTGGACGCAGCAAGCGCAACTGCCTCTGAGCGAGCTTCCGGGGCTGGCAGTAAAGGCGAACGAAGACGCAGGGCATCTGCCGCTGCCCACTGGATTGGCACAGCTGCCAGCGCTCTGGAGCGATCCGGCCGAACCGATCTGCCTGAGTCAGGCTCAAGAGGGGGGCTGGAGCATCGGTTGGCGCTGGCATCCGGGGCAGGTATTTGATCAAGCACGCATCGCCGATTGGCTGAGCGCGCTCGACTGGAACCGGGCGAAACTGGTTATCCACAGCACGGATGGCTGGGTTTCGGGCAATGCGCTGGAGCATGCCGAGCTGAGTTGGCAAGCCAGCGAATGGCGAAAAGACTCAAGAATTGAGCTGATCTTCGCTGAACCGCAGAACATCGAACAGCTGCAAGCCGGTTTGGCTGAATGCCGGATTCAATGAGTCAGCTCAAGGCTTCCACTTGGTATGTTCCTGGCGCCACTGGCTCAGCTCAATGACTTCTGCGCGAGGCTTGTGCACTTCGACCACCGGCGGCGTGTCGTCGAACGGCGCCGGGTAGGGTGCCAGTTCAATCTGCGCACTGTGCGCGCCGAACTGGGTGACGGTGCCGTTGTGGCGGCTTTCGCCAGTCACGGTGAACTCGAAGTTGTAGACCCGCGCCAGTCGCCTGCGACCGTTGGCATCCTTGATCAGCCCGATCTTTTTCAGCGCGACGTTACCGTCCAGCAGCTCGACGCCGACATTGGTGCAATGCTGTTTGACCCGCTCCAGCGCGCGCTCGCGCAAGCCGTGGTTGTGCCATAGCCAGGCACCAGCGGCGGCGAACAGCATCAGCACGAAGATGTTTTCCAGGGTCAGCATCGACATCGAACTCCAAAAGATGGCGTCAGCTTAACTGTCTCGCCGGTCTGTCGTACAGGCTGTGTTTCGTCGCATACTGCGCGGCTTGAATTTCAATCGTTTTACGGAATGACCCGAATGAAACGTACGCCTCATCTGCTCGCCATCCAGTCCCACGTGGTGTTTGGCCACGCCGGCAACAGCGCTGCGGTTTTTCCGATGCAGCGGGTCGGGGTCAACGTCTGGCCGCTCAACACCGTGCAGTTTTCCAACCACACCCAGTATGGTCAGTGGGCCGGTGAAGTGCTGGCACCGCAGCAGATTCCTGAGCTGATCGAAGGCATCGCTGCGATTGGCGAGCTGGGCAATTGCGACGCGGTGCTGTCCGGCTATCTCGGTAGCGCCGCGCAGGGCCGGGCGATTCTCAGCGGTGTGGCGCGGATCAAAGCGGTCAATCCGAAGATGCTGTATCTGTGTGATCCGGTGATGGGCCATCCAGAGAAGGGTTGCAGCGTGCCCACCGAGGTCAGCGATTTCCTTCTCGATGAAGCGGCTGCCGTGGCGGACATCATGTGCCCGAACCAGCTGGAGCTGGACAGTTTTTCCGGGCGCAAGCCGCAGTCGCTGTTCGATTGCCTGGCGATGGCACGTGCGCTGCTGGCGCGCGGGCCGAAAGCGGTTCTGGTCAAGCATCTGGATTATCCGGGCAAACCGGCGGATGGCTTCGAAATGTTGTTGGTGACGGCTGAGGGCAGTTGGCATTTGCGCCGTCCCTTGCTGGCGTTTCCGCGTCAGCCGGTGGGGGTGGGCGACCTAACGTCCGGCCTGTTCCTGGCGCGGGTACTGCTGGGCGACACGCTGTTGGCGGCATTCGAATTCACCGCAGCGGCAGTGCACGAGGTGTTGCTGGAAACCCAGGCGTGCGCCAGTTATGAGCTGCAACTTGTGCGGGCGCAGGATCGCATTGCGCATCCGCGGGTGAAGTTCGAGGCTACAGCGATCAGTCTCTGAGACCGAGTCGTCTTTATTCGCGAGCAGGCTCGCTCCCACAGGAAGAATGCATTCCAGATGTGGGAGCGAGCCTGCTCGCGAAAGCGATCAATTGAGCGCTACCCGTTTCAGGCGTCGCCCTTGATCTCCTGATAACGCTTCTCCAGTTCCTGACGAATCTGCCGGCGCTGCTGCGCCTGCATGAAGCGGCGTTTGTCTTCGCTGTTCTGCGGTTGCAACGGCGGCACGGCGGCCGGTTTGCGCTGATCATCCACCGCGACCATGGTGAAGAAGCAGCTGTTGGTGTGGCGCACCGAGCGTTCGCGGATGTTTTCGGTGACCACTTTAATGCCAACTTCCATCGACGTGTTGCCGGTGTAGTTGACCGAGGCCAGGAACGTCACCAGTTCGCCGACATGAATCGGCTCGCGGAAAATCACCTGATCCACGGACAGGGTCACCACGTAGCGCCCGGCATAACGGCTGGCGCAGGCGTAGGCCACTTCGTCGAGGTATTTGAGCAGGGTGCCGCCGTGGACATTGCCAGAGAAGTTGGCCATGTCGGGGGTCATCAGTACCGTCATCGACAGCTGGGCGTTTCCGGGTTCCATAACGTTCTCACGGATCAAGGCTGATTGCAGGAAGCGCCTCTGCGGGCACCTGGTGGCTTTTCAAAAAGCACCGTTATCGGGACGCCGCGCGGCGGGCCGCCGTCACGCCGGTAGCGATCTGTTTCCATATATTGCACCGGCTTCCAGAGCGAAGTCGCGGTGTTAACCTGCAAAAGCCCTGCCCAAGGGCAATTCCTACATTAAAAGCGGATTTTTACCCTGCTCGCGCAGAACGTCTTACGTCTGTCCGCGCGCCTCGTCATCAAGGAGCCTACGCCATGCATGCCATCAGTTTTATTCAGGATCTGGCAGTGATCATGCTGGTCGCGGGCGTGGTAACCGTACTGTTTCATCGTTTCAAACAACCGGTGGTGCTCGGCTACATCGTCGCCGGCTTCATCATCGGCCCGCATACGCCGCCGTTCGGCCTGATTCACGACGAAGAAACCATCAAGACCCTGGCCGAACTCGGGGTGATCTTCCTGATGTTCTGCCTTGGTCTGGAGTTCAGCCTGCGCAAGCTGTTCAAGGTCGGCGCCACGGCGTTCATTGCCGCGTTTCTCGAAATCATCCTGATGATCTGGATCGGCTACGAAATCGGCCGCTGGTTCGACTGGAACACCATGGATTCGTTGTTCCTCGGCGCGATTCTGGCGATCTCCTCAACCACCATCATCGTCAAAGCGCTGAATGACCTGAAGATGAAGAACGAGCGCTTTGCGCAGTTGATCTTCGGTGTACTGATTGTCGAGGACATCCTTGGCATTGGCATCATTGCGTTGCTGTCGAGCATCGCCGTCAGCGGCACGGTGAGCTCGGGGGAAGTGTTTTCCACGGTCGGCAAGCTGTCGCTGTTCATGATCGTCGCGCTGGTCATCGGCATTCTGTTGGTGCCGCGTCTGCTGGCTTATGTGGCGAAATTCGAAAGCAACGAGATGCTGCTGATCACCGTGCTCGGCCTGTGTTTCGGCTTCTGCCTCCTTGTGGTCAAGCTCGAATACAGCATGGTTCTCGGGGCTTTCCTGATCGGTGCGATCATGGCCGAGTCGAAGCAGTTGTTGAAAATCGAGCAGTTGGTCGAGCCGGTTCGCGACTTGTTCAGTGCGATCTTTTTTGTCGCCATCGGCTTGATGCTCGACCCGCTGATTCTCATCGAATACGCCTGGCCGATCGCGGTGATCACCGTGGCCGTGGTGCTGGGCAAGATGTTGTCCTGCGGCCTCGGTGCGTTTATCGCTGGCAACGACGGACGGACCTCACTGCGGGTCGGCATGGGTCTGTCACAGATCGGCGAATTTTCCTTCATCATCGCCGCGCTGGGCATGACCTTGCAGGTGACCAGCAACTTCCTCTACCCGGTCGCTGTAGCCGTGTCGGTGATCACCACACTGCTGACACCGTATCTGATCCGCGCGGCGGATCCGTTGTCGATCAAGCTCTCGGCAGTCGTGCCCAAGCGTCTCGGGCGTGTACTCGGCATGTATGGCGAATGGTTGCGCAGCATCCAGCCGCAAGGTGAGGGCGCGCTACTGGCGTCGATGATCCGACGGATCCTGTTGCAGGTCGGGGTCAATCTGGCGCTGGTGATTGCGATCTTCTTTGCCGGCGCATACTTCGCCGAGCGCATGTCGTTGTGGCTGCAGGACTGGATCAGCGATCCGAGCTGGCAGAAGGCACTGATCTGGGGCGGGGCGTTGCTGGTCTCGCTACCGTTCCTGATTGCGGCTTATCGCAAGCTCAAGGCGCTGTCGATGCTGCTGGCGGAAATGGGCGTCAAGCCGGAGATGGCCGGGCGTCACACGCAGCGAGTGCGCCGGGTGATCGCCGAAGTGATCCCGATTCTCTCGCTGCTGGTGATTTTCCTGCTGTTGGCAGCCTTGTCGGCCAGTATCCTGCCGACCAACAAGCTGCTGGTGCTGATCGCCGTCGTCGCGGCCGCCGTTGCGGCGCTGCTCTGGCGCTGGTTCATCCGCGTGCATACGCGGATGCAGGTGGCCTTGCTGGAAACCCTCGACAACCATAAGGAATCGTCGGGGCATTGACCCACAGGGGCGTTTGGCGGCTCAGCTTTCCAGCCAGACGTCCCGCGCCCAGTGCCACACCGATTCCCAGGTTTCTTCAGTAATCAGTTCTTCTTCGGCCTGCCACAGCACCACGGTGCCGTCTTCTTCGACACAGTAGTAGTCATCGCCGTCCTGACAGATCGGGATCAAGCTGCGATCAACACCCGCGTCCCATGCATTGGCCGCCACGTCCGGCAGATAGGTGCGCGATTGCGGATCAGTGACGGTCACCGGCTCGAGGCTGCCATAGACCACATCGCTGACGGTCAGCAAAAATTCTTTGAAGACGAACGGAATGTCGATGAACAGTTGTTCTTCGATTTCCACCAGCAGGTCTTCGTCAGGCAATTCCAAAGGAACCGGTACGGGTTCGTTGGCTTCGCGCAGTTGTTCGATGATTTCTTCCACGTCCGGGATCCTCTTGCTGAATGGCGCGGTTTATATGGGCCGGTTTATACAGTAGCTCGCCATAGATGCAACCGTGAAATGAAAAACCCCGGCCGAGGCCGGGGTTCTGTTACCGCAAGTGAAGCGCAGCAGGGATCAGCCGTTCTGGCGGATACCGGCGACCAGCCAAGGCTGGTTGTCGCCCTGCGGACGTTCCATGTTCCAGCTTTCGCTGAAGACTTCGCCCTGGTCGAAACGCGAGGTTTTCGACACGCCGGTGAAGGTCAGGGTGGCGATGGTCTTGTCGGCACGATCGTCGACGCCGTCCAGCTGCACCTGCAGGTTGTCGATGTAGGTCGACTGGAAGCCATCGCCCAGATCCGCACGCTCACGCTTGAGGAACTCAAGCATTTGCGGGGTCACGAACTCGGCGATCTTGTCCATTTCGTTGGCGTCCCAGTGCTGCTGCAGCGACTGGAAGTGGCTACGCGCAGCTTCAAGGAAGTGCTCTTCGTTGAACCAGGCCGGTGCGTTGATCACTGGACGGGCGGCAGCCGGAGCAGCCGAACCACCGAAGATCGAACCCATGGCGGCAGGCTTCTGCTCGAACACTTCACGCTGCATCGGCGCGCCGGCCGGAGCGAATTGCTCCTGCTGCTTGCGACGACGGGCGGCGATGAAGCGGAAGATCACGAACGCGATCAGGGCCATGATCAGGATGTCGAAGATCTGCATGCCCTGGAAACCGTCGCCCATGAACATCGACGCGAGCAGGCCACCGGCGGCGATGCCCGCCAATGGGCCGAGCCAGCGCGAAGCACCGCCGGCCTTGGCCGCGGCGCCAGCAGCACCGGCAGCGCCAGCGGTCGCTGCTGCGCCGCCCACGCCTGGAGAAGAGGGAGCCATCTGGCTGGTCTGGTGCGTCGGCGCAGCGCCGGCGCTTTTGCCACCACCAAAGCGCTTGGCGTTGGCGTCGAGGCTCATCGTCAGGCCGATGCACAACGCCATGGCGATGCTAAGAAAACGTTTCATAAAGGGTATTCCCGTTTTGTGGAGACACGCGCGCCATGTTGCACAGCTGAAGTGTTACTGGCTAGCGAGAGAGTGTTTCGGGCTTTTGCCTGACAGGTTGCGTTCAGCTTGGCGAGGCAATCAGCCGATGTACTTTTGTCTGTAGGAAAAGGCGATAGGTTCAGAGGGATTGATGCACTTGCGCCGCATAACCTGTGGGAGCGAGCCTGCTCGCGAAGGTGTCGTGTCAGGCAAATGATTGCTTGATGACACAGCGCTTTCGCGAGCAGGCTCGCTCCCACATGGGTTCAGTGCCGGTGATTAGATCGCTTCCAGCTTGGCATAGCCGAGCATCAGCCACTTGCTGCCTTCGCTGAAGTTCACCTGCACCCGGGCCTGGGCGCCGGAACCTTCGAAGTTGAGGATCACCCCTTCGCCGAAGATCGAGTGACGTACGGCCTGACCGAGCACAAAACCGGTTTCCGGAATCTCGCTGCCGTTGAACAGGCTGCTGCCGCTCATCGACTGGTTGCCGCCGAACGGTCGGCTGACGCTATTGGACAGGCGCACTTCCTGGATCAGGCCTTTCGGCACCTCGCGGACGAAACGCGACACCTTGTTGTAGGTTTCGCTGCCGTACAGGCGCCGGGTTTCGGCGTAGGTCATGACCAGATTCTGCATCGCCCGGGTGATACCGACGTAAGCCAGACGCCGTTCTTCCTCGAGACGCCCCGGTTCTTCCAGGCTCATCTTGTGCGGGAACAGGCCTTCTTCCATGCCCACGAGGAACACGTAAGGGAATTCCAGGCCTTTGGCGCTGTGCAGGGTCATCAGCTGCACGCTGTCTTCGTGCTCGTCGGCCTGAGTGTCGCCGGCCTCCAGCGAAGCGTGGCCGAGGAACGCCGCCAGTGGGGTCAGTTCTTCGTCCTCTTCGGTGTTCTCGAAGTTACGTGCGGCGCTGACCAGTTCCTCAAGGTTTTCCACCCGCGCCTGGCCTTTTTCGCCTTTTTCCGCTTCGTGATAAGCGATCAGGCCGGATTGCTCGATGACGGTTTGCGTCATCAGGTGCAGCGGCATCTCGGCGCACTTGGCGGCGAGGTTCTCGATCAGTTCGATAAACGCACCGAGCGCACTCGCGGCGCGCCCGGTCAGGCCTTTGTTCGCCACCAGTTGGCGCATCGCTTCCCACATCGACACGTCGCTGTGTCGCGCATGCTCGCGGATCGCTTCGACGCTTTTCTCGCCGATGCCCCGCGCCGGTACATTGATCACTCGCTCCAGCGCCGCGTCGTTGCCACGACCTTCGAGCAAGCGCAGGTAGGCCATGGCGTTCTTGATTTCCGCGCGTTCGAAGAAGCGCTGCCCGCCATAGATGCGGTACGGGATGCGCTCGCGCAGCAGGGCTTCTTCGAGCACCCGCGACTGGGCGTTGGAGCGGTACAGAATCGCGATATCGCTACGGGCCAGACCGGTTTTCAGCGCGCTTTCGATGGTTTCTACCACGTAGCGCGCTTCGTCATGCTCGTTGAACGCGGCGTACAGGTTGATCGCTTCGCCATCGCCACCGTCGGTCCACAGCTCTTTACCGAGACGCCCGGTGTTGTTGGCGATCAGCGCGTTGGCGGCTTTGAGGATACCGGCGGTGGAGCGGTAATTCTGTTCCAGACGAATCGTTTCGGAGTCCGGGAAGTCCGAAGAGTACTGATGGATGTTCTCGATCTTCGCCCCGCGCCAGCCGTAAATCGACTGGTCGTCGTCGCCGACCACCATCAGGCTGTCGCCGCCCTTGCCGAGCAGGCGCAACCAGGCGTACTGCACGGCGTTGGTGTCCTGGAATTCGTCGACCAGAATATGGCGGAAGCGCTTTTGGTAGTGCGCCAGCAGGCCCGGGTGATCGCGCCACAGATCGAGCGCGCGCAGCAGCAGTTCGGAGAAGTCGATCACGCCAGCCCGCAGGCACGCTGCCTCGTAGGCTTCGTAGATGCCGCGCATGGTGGCGAGGAACAGGTCGCCGCTGGCCTGAATGTGTTGCGGCCGCAGACCTTCGTCTTTCTGGCCGTTGATGAACCACTGCGCCTGACGCGCCGGCCAGCGTTGCTCGTCCAGACCGAGCTCGCGGATCACCCGCTTGACCAGCCGTTGCTGGTCATCGCTGTCGAGAATCTGGAAGGTCTGGCTCAGGCCCGCTTCCTGCCAGTGCGCCCGCAGCAAGCGGTGCGCGAGGCCGTGGAAGGTGCCGACCCACATGCCGGCCGGGTTGATGCCCAGCAACTGCTCGATGCGATGGCGCATCTCGGCAGCGGCCTTGTTGGTGAAGGTCACCGACAGGATGGAGTGAGGTGAGGCGTTTTCGACCTGGATCAACCAGGCGATACGGTGCACCAGCACTCGGGTTTTACCGGAACCGGCGCCGGCCAGGACCAACTGACGGCCAACGGGGGCTGCTACGGCCTGGCGTTGGGCATCGTTGAGGGAGTTCAGCAGAAGGGAGAGATCATCGCGCATCGGGGCATTCTAGGGTGCGCCGCAGGCCCGGGCAAACCGTGCGTTGCATTAGCCGATGAAAGTGCTGCCGATGACGACCGGTCGGTCACTGGCTGCAGGCTTCGGCCCGTCTCGCCTGAGGGGTTGCAGCGGTGCGCAAGCGGCGGAAAATTTCCCCGCAATTGTGATCGGCAGCAGTTTGGCATCGGGATCGGCTTGTGTATGCTCCGTCCACGTTTCGGGCGCACGCCCTCCTATAAGAACAAGAACGTTGCCCATGATCCTCAGCGCCGAACTGTCGGGGCCCTCCGTGGACCCCCGGGTGATCCGCAAGCACTATGCCGTCGAAATGGCGGTGGAGCGCACGCGTCTGCTGTATCAGGGCTCGTTGTTGCCCACGCTGTTCATGTTGATCAATGGTCTGGTCTGCGCCGCTTTGCTCTGGAGCCCGCAGCGCTACTTCGTGGTCAGCGTCTGGCTGGTGTGGCTGCTGTCGCTGGTCGCGCTGCGGGTGATTCAGGTGGCCGCGTTCGATTCGGCGATTCCCGATCGTCAGGCCCGGCCAATCTGGTTCCGCATGTTCCTGCTCGGTTCGACCATGACCGGCTTGACGCTGGCCGGAGCCGGCATCGCTCTGGTGCCCGCTGACAACTTCATGCAGCAAGCCTGGGTATTCGGCCTGATCGGCGCGGCAACGCTGTCGGCCAGCGTCGCCTACGCGGTGAGCCTGCCGGCGTTCCTCTCGTTTACCTTACCGTGCCTGCTGCCAGCGATCGGCTACCTGTTCTGGGGCGGCGACGATCAGGCGCGGGGCTGGGGCTGGCTGGGTCTGATCCTGCTCGGTTCGTTGAGCGTGGTGGCGTGGCAGGTCAATCGGCTGATCGACCGTGGATTGCTTCGGCGCTTCCAGAATCAGCATCTGATCGAGCATTTACAGCAAGCGCAAACGCGCAGCGAACAACTCAATCAGGAGCTGGGCAAAGAGATCGAACAGCGCCGCTGTGCCGAGGCGCAATTGCGTGAAGCGCAGGTCGATCTCGAAAATCGCGTGGCCCAGCGCAGCCGCGAACTGGATGCCGCCAATCAGGCCCTGAGCAAAAGCGAAGCGCGCCTGGCGCTGGCGCTCAAGGCCAGTGAGCTCGGATTGTGGGACTGGAATCTGCAGACCGACGAGGTCCATCACACGCAGATTCAGGAACTGTTCGGCCTCGCCCCGGAATACGTCACGGCGCTGCTGCGCGACCTCAAGCCACGACTGCACCCTGAAGATGTGCCGTCACTCAAGTTCGCCCTGGTCGAGCATTTGAAGGGGCGCACCGAGGATTATCAGGTCGAATATCGCCTGCGCCATGGCGACGGCCACTGGGTGTGGATCGAGGACCGTGGCCGTGCCGTGGAGCGCAGCGCCAGCGGCCGGGTGATCCGCATGGTCGGCACTCGCCGCGATATCAGCGCCAGCAAAAGCCTCGAAGAGCAGCAACGGCTGGCGGCCACGGTGTTCGAAGCGGCCAGCGAAGGCATCGTGATTCTTGACCCGAACTACGCGCTGATTGCGATCAATCAGGCTTTTAGCCGGGTCACCGGTTACGAGATCGACGACATGCTCGGGCGCAACGTCGTCGAGTTGCCTTGCAGCCGCGATGCCCATCGCCACTATGTGGCGATCCGTCATGCACTGGAGCAGCACGGCAGTTGGCAGGGTGAGTTGGTGGAAACCCGCAAGAACGGCGAGTTGTACCCGCAGTGGTTGCAGCTCAACGCGGTGCGCGACAGCCGGGGCAATGTCAGCCATATTGTCGGCTTCTTCGCCGACCTCTCGGCACGGCGTGCGTCGGAAGAACGCCTGCGTTATCTGACCCATTACGACGAGCTCACCGGCCTGGCCAACCGTTCACTGTTCCGCGAACGCCTGCACGAAGCCCATCAGCGGGTGCGGCAGGGCGGGCGCCGCAGTCTCGCATTGCTGCACATCAATCTGGATCGTTTCAAATTGCTCAATGACAGCCTCGGCCATGAAGTCGCCGATCAGCTCCTGCAAAAAATGGCCCGGCGGCTGGTCAATGCCTTGCCTGAGGCCGACACCATTGCGCGCTTGTCGGGAGACGAGTTTGCCGTGCTGTTCGATGCCTACGGCAATCTGTCGAGCCTGGCACGGGTAGCGACGCGGTTGTCGGCCAAGCTGCGTTTGCCGCTGAGCGTCGACGGGCATGAACTGGTGGTGAGCGCTTCAATGGGCATCAGCCTGTTGCCGGACAACGCGCGGGAGATTTCCGCGCTGGTCAGCCAGTCGAACATGGCCATGCAGCATGCCAAACATCTGGGCGGCAACAATTTCCAGTTCTTCACCGACAGCCTGCAAGCCAGCACACTCGAACGCTTGCAGTTGGAAAACCACTTGCGCCGAGCCATTGAAGAACAGCAACTGACAGTGTTCTACCAACCCAAACTGTGCCTGCAAACCGGCCGCATGAATGCCGCTGAAGCGCTGGTGCGCTGGGATCATCCGAGCATGGGCCAGGTGCCGCCGGCAGATTTCATTGGCCTGGCCGAAGAGACCGGTCTGATCGGGCCGATCGGCGAATTCGTTTTGCGTCAGGCGTGCTGGCAAGCCTGCGAATGGCAACGGCAGGGGCTGGCGCCGATCCGCGTGTCGGTGAACCTGTCGGTGCATCAGCTGCGTCAGGGCAAGCTGGTCAGTCTGGTCCGGCAAGTGCTGGAAGAAACCGGGCTGGCGCCGCACTACCTCGAGCTGGAGCTGACCGAGAGCCATTTGCTCGACAGCGTCGAACACATCATTGCCACATTCCAGCAACTGCGCGATCTGGGGGTGAAACTGGCGATCGATGATTTCGGTACCGGGTATTCGTCGTTGAGTTACCTCAAGCGCATTCCGGTGGATTACGTGAAGATCGATCAGGCGTTCATTCGCGGCTTGAGCGAGGGCAGTGCGGACGCGGCGATCACTCGCGCGATCATCGCCATGGCTCACGGACTGGCCCTCAAAGTCGTCGCCGAGGGTGTCGAGCGTGAGGATCAGCTGGCATTTCTGCGCGCCGAACGCTGCGACGAAGTGCAAGGTTATCTGATCAGCCGGCCGGTGGACGCTGCCCGTCTGGCCGGGCTTCTGCGTGATCAGGCCAATCCGCAGTAAGGGCTACATGCACCTCAGCGCGCCTGATGCCGGGACATCGAGTTACGCATTGAGCAGGCAAAATGCCCATTCATGTAGTATAACTACAAGCTTGCTACATCCTTGCCCACAAGAAGAGTCCAGCCCCTTGAATCTGCTGCAACACATCGCCCAGTCACGTCACCTGTTACGCAAGTCGGAGCTCAAGGTCGCCGACCACGTGCTGCTTGACCCTGCGGCAGTGATGCACAGTTCCATGGCCGACCTGGCTCACAGCGTCGGCATCAGCGAGCCGACCATCGTGCGTTTCTGCCGCGCGATCGGTTGTTCCGGCTTTCAGGACCTCAAGCTGAAACTGGCGCAAAGCCTGGCCGCCGGCGCCAGCTTCGGCCAGTTCGCGATCCACGAAGATGACTCCGTCGCCGACTACAGCCTGAAGATTTTCGACACCACGCTGCACACCCTGATGGAAGTGCGCGAGAAGCTCGATCCAGTGGAGCTGCAGCGCGCGGTGACGCTGATGTCCCAGGCGCAGCGTGTCGAGTTCTATGGCTTCGGTGCTTCCGGAGCGGTGGCCGCGGATGCACAGCACAAGTTTTTCCGTTTGCTGCTGACCGCGGCGGCGTATTCCGATCCGCACATGCAGGCGATGTCGGCTGTGACGCTGAAGCCGACCGATGTGGCGATCTGTATTTCCCAGTCAGGGCGCTCCAAGGATTTGCTGATCACCGCTAACCTCGTTCGCGAGAGCGGGGCATCGCTGATCACCCTGTGCCCGAGCCAGACGCCGTTGGCCGAACTGTCGACCGTCAATCTGGCGATCGATGTGCATGAAGACACCGAAATCTACACGCCGCTTACCTCGCGAATCGCCCATCTGGTGGTGATCGACGTGCTGGCGATGGGCGTGGCCATGGCGCGCGGGCCGAGCCTGGTCAATCATCTCAAGAGCGTGAAGCGCAGTCTGCGCAGTCTGCGTTTGTCGCCCAAGGCCGTGAAAGCGCTGGACGATTGAGCAAGGTCGTTCCGACCTTGTTCGCGAGCAGGCTCGCTCCCACAGGGGGGCTTCTGAGAACATAAATTCTGGGTCATAACGGGATCAAATGTGGGAGCGAGCCTGCTCGCGAAAGCGTCCTCAACAACAGCACATCCCTGCGCACATTTCATCACATTGTCATCCCCGCGCAGCCAAACCGTCATCCCCCACGCCTATCGTAAAACTCCCGTACTCGCCCTGGGAGACTCGAAATGGCTCAGCCCTACGAAGAACGCAACAGCGCCGCGAAAACCCGTCGTCAGCAGGAAGATCAGCGCCGCATGGAATTTCGCCGCGCAATCGAGGATCGCTTCGAACTTCGCCAGCTTCAGGCCGAGATCGGCGATTTTCCCGAGATCACGCACTGGCAGGCAGCGCCCGCCGCTTCCCGTCGAAACGCTCAACCAGCGCAATAATCTGCGCCCGCTCGCTGCGGATGAACGCCAGGAAGGCGTGCGCCACCGGTGACAGCCGTTTGGCTTTGGCTTGCACCAGACACCAGCTGCGCATCAGCGGCAACTCCTCGACCGGCAGCTCGACCAGGCCGCCGGTCGCCAGCTCCAGATTCAGGGCGTGGCGCGTCAGCAGCGCCAGGCCCAGACCCGCCAACACGCATTCGCGCTGAGCTTCGGCCGAGGCCACTTCCTGGGTCTGAGTGAAGTGCACGCGTTTTTCCTTGAAGTATTCCTCGCAGGCCAGACGCGTGCCCGAGCCCGGCTCGCGTATCAGCAGCGTGTAAGGCTCCAGATCCTGCAAGCGCAACGGGCCCATGTGCGCCAGCGGGTGATCCGGGCGCGCCACGGCGACAATCGGATTGTTGAGGAACGGCAGGAATTCCAGGCCCATGTCCTGCGGCACCATCGACATGATCACCAGATCATCACGGTTGTCCGAGAGGCGGCGGATGACCTGGCCACGGTTGACCACGGTCAGCTGCAAATTGACTTCCGGATGCTGGCGCTTGAATGCAGCAAACAGATGCGGCACGAAATATTTGGCGCTCGATTCCACCGCCAGTTTCAGCTGACCCTGCAGTGAACCCTGCATGTCCGACAGTTGCATGTCGAGGTTTTCCAGGCGCCCGAAAATGTCGCGGCTGGCGCGCTGAAGCGCTTCCGCCGCCTCGGTCATGTAGAGTTTTTTGCCGACATAGTCGAACAGCGGCTGGCCAATCAGCTCTTCCAGCTGACGAATCTGTAGGCTCACGGCCGGTTGTGTGAGGGACATTTCCTCGGCGGCGCGGCTGTACGAGCGTAAATCACACACCTCGTTGAAGATCTGCAATTGACGCAATGTCATACGCATCAATGACTTACGCATTTTTTTCAGGCTCGGTCAGCGGTCAGTTGCTTCAACTATAAGTGTTTGCTTATGCCTGACCCAATTTTTATTCATTTTTGTTAATCCCTCAGCAGCGCTAGTGTGGACCTGCGACTGAATTGAAACATTTGGTCACGCGTCGACCTGGGTCTAGCAGGTCGTGGTGCCACCGGCTCAAGGGAACCTCCAAGTGATAAAAAAGATCCTGATCGCCAACCGTGGTGAGATTGCCGTACGCATCGTACGAGCCTGCGCCGAAATGGGCATTCGCTCGGTTGCGATTTTCTCCGACGCCGATCGCCATGCCTTGCATGTGAAGCGTGCGGACGAGGCCCACAGCGTGGGTGCCGAGCCACTGGCCGGCTATCTGAACCCGCGCAAGCTGGTGAACCTGGCGGTGGAAACCGGCTGCGATGCGCTGCACCCCGGCTACGGCTTCCTTTCGGAAAACGCCGAGCTGGCGGAAATCTGCGCTGAGCGCGGTATCAAATTCATCGGCCCGTCGGCGGAAGTCATCCGGCGCATGGGCGACAAGACCGAAGCGCGCCGCAGCATGATCAAGGCCGGCGTACCGGTGACGCCCGGTACCGAGGGCAACGTCTCCGGCATCGAAGAAGCCTTGGTCGAAGGCGACCGCATCGGTTACCCGGTAATGCTCAAGGCCACCTCCGGTGGTGGCGGTCGCGGTATCCGTCGCTGCAACAGCCGCGAAGAACTCGAACAGAACTTCCCCCGGGTCATCTCCGAAGCCACCAAGGCGTTCGGTTCGGCGGAAGTGTTCCTGGAAAAATGCATCGTCAATCCCAAGCACATCGAGGCGCAGATCCTTGGCGACAGCTTCGGCAACGTCGTGCATCTGTTCGAGCGTGACTGCTCGATCCAGCGCCGCAACCAGAAGCTGATCGAGATCGCGCCGAGCCCGCAGCTGACCCCGGAACAGCGCGCCTACATCGGCGACCTGTCGGTACGTGCAGCCAAGGCTGTGGGCTACGAGAACGCCGGCACCGTGGAGTTCCTGCTCGCCGAGGGCGAGGTGTACTTCATGGAAATGAACACGCGGGTGCAGGTGGAACACACCATCACCGAAGAAATCACCGGCATCGACATCGTCCGCGAACAGATTCGCATCGCTTCCGGCCTGCCGCTATCGGTGAAGCAGGAAGACATTCAGCACCGTGGCTTTGCGTTGCAGTTCCGTATCAACGCCGAAGACCCGAAGAACAACTTCCTGCCGAGTTTCGGCAAGATCACCCGTTACTACGCCCCCGGCGGCCCGGGCGTGCGCACCGACACGGCGATCTATACCGGCTACACCATTCCACCGTTCTACGACTCGATGTGCCTGAAACTGGTGGTCTGGGCGCTGACCTGGGAAGAGGCGATGGACCGTGGCCTGCGCGCCCTCGACGACATGCGTCTGCAGGGCGTGAAGACCACCGCCGCCTACTACCAGGAAATCCTGCGCAACCCGGAATTCCGTAGCGGCCAGTTCAACACCAGCTTCGTTGAAAGCCACCCGGAACTGACCAACTACTCGATCAAGCGCAAACCCGAAGAGCTGGCCCTGGCCATCGCCGCCGCCATCGCCGCCCACGCAGGCCTGTGAGGAATACAAGAATGAGCAAGAAAATCTTCGTAACAGACACCATCCTGCGCGACGCTCACCAATCGCTGCTCGCCACCCGCATGCGCACCGAAGACATGCTGCCGATCTGCGACAAGCTCGACAAGGTCGGCTACTGGTCGCTGGAATGCTGGGGCGGCGCGACGTTCGACGCCTGCGTGCGCTTTCTCAAGGAAGACCCATGGGAGCGCCTGCGCCAACTGCGTGCGGCGCTGCCCAATACCCGCCTGCAAATGCTCCTGCGCGGGCAGAATCTGCTCGGCTATCGCCACTACAGCGATGACGTGGTCAAAGCTTTCGTCGCCAAAGCAGCGGTGAACGGCATCGACGTGTTCCGCATCTTCGATGCGATGAACGATGTGCGTAACCTGCGCGTTGCCATTGAAGCAGTGAAAGCTGCCGGCAAACATGCGCAAGGCACCATCGCCTACACCACCAGCCCGGTGCACACCATCGACGCTTTCGTCACCCAGGCCAAGCAAATGGAATCCATGGGCTGTGACTCGGTAGCGATCAAGGACATGGCCGGTCTGCTGACCCCGTATGCCACTGGTGAACTGGTGCGTGCTCTGAAAGCCGAGCAGTCGTTGCCGGTGTTCATCCACTCCCACGACACCGCCGGCCTGGCCGCCATGTGCCAGCTCAAGGCGATCGAAAACGGCGCCGATCACATCGACACCGCGATCTCCAGCTTCGCCTCGGGCACCAGCCATCCGGGCACCGAATCAATGGTTGCCGCGCTCAAGGGCACCGAGTACGACACCGGCCTGAATCTGGAGCTGCTCCAGGAAATCGGCCTGTACTTCTATGCCGTACGCAAGAAGTACCACCAGTTCGAAAGCGAATTCACCGCCGTCGATACCCGTGTGCAGGTCAACCAAGTGCCGGGCGGGATGATCTCCAACCTCGCCAACCAGTTGAAAGAGCAGGGCGCTCTGAATCGCATGGGCGAAGTGCTCGCAGAAATCCCGCGCGTACGTGAAGACCTCGGCTTCCCGCCGCTGGTGACCCCAACCTCGCAAATCGTCGGCACCCAGGCGTTCTTCAACGTACTGGCCGGCGAGCGCTACAAGACCATCACCAACGAAGTGAAGCTGTATCTGCAGGGCGGCTACGGCAAGGCACCGGGCGTGGTCAATGAAAAGCTGCGCCGTCAGGCGATCGGCAGCGAAGACGTCATCGACGTGCGCCCGGCCGATCTGCTCAAGCCGGAAATGACCAAGCTGCGTGCCGATATCGGAGCACTGGCCAAATCCGAAGAAGACGTACTGACCTTCGCCATGTTCCCGGACATCGGCCGCAAGTTCCTTGAAGAACGCGCCGCCGGCACCCTTACCCCTGAAGTGCTGCTGCCTATCCCGGAAGCGGGCGCCGTTGCCTCGGCGGGTGGCGAAGGTGTGCCGACCGAGTTTGTCATCGATGTGCACGGCGAAACCTATCGCGTCGACATCACTGGTGTCGGCGTCAAGGCCGAAGGCAAGCGCCACTTCTATCTGTCCATCGACGGCATGCCGGAAGAAGTGGTGTTCGAACCGCTCAACGAATTTGTCGGTGGTGGCAGCAGCAAACGCAAACAGGCCTCGGCACCAGGCCACGTGAGCACCACCATGCCGGGCAACATCGTCGATGTGCTGGTCAAGGAGGGCGATACCGTCAAGGCAGGCCAGGCGGTACTGATCACCGAAGCGATGAAGATGGAGACCGAAGTCCAGGCTGCCATTGCCGGCAAGGTCACGGCGATTCATGTGGCCAAGGGCGACCGGGTCAACCCGGGCGAAATCCTCATCGAGATCGAAGGCTGAGATAACAGTCGCGATCCAATGCTTTAAACCTCGGGGGGGGCATGTGCTCCCCTTTTTTTTGCCTGTGATTTTCCGACCTTGTCAGGTCATTGTCAGGGACCGCATGTGGGAGCGAGCCTGCTCGCGAATGCGCCAGGTCAGCCAATAGCATCTTTGTATGATTCACCGCTTTCGCGATCAGGCTCGCTCCCACAGGAGGCGTGCTTAATCCATCAGAACGCCATGCGCCATTGACCCGCTACGCCATACGTTCGGCTGTCGCTGCCCAGCTCACCCGTCAAGCCCACGCCCAGTGTGTGCGCCGCCGAAAGACCAAGATCGAGCCCCGCATCCAGCGACAGACTGTTCCGATCCAGTGCCGCGCCGGTCACTTCGAAGCGCTTGCCGCCCTTGCGCAGTTGCTGGCGGGTGTCACTGTCGATGTCACCGTAGGTATGTTTCCAGCCTGCGCTCAATCGCGGGGTCAAATGCATGCCGTTATCCAGCGTATTGACCAGCGCAACACGCAGACCGAAGGTGCTGCTGAAGTTGTCGCGGGTCTGGCCGTAGACTTTCAACGCCGCGTCGCCGCCCTTTTCGTTGTAGCTGTCGCGCTGATAGCGCTGATAGCCGAGGCTGGCGAAGGGTTCGAGGGTCACGTTGTTGCGGCCCAGGTTGAACCCGGCCTCGGCAAATGCTTGCTGAGTATTGGCGTCGTAATTGCCTTTGAGACGATCGCTGAAACCCTTGAACGCGACCCGCCGTGTGCTGCTGCCGTCATGGCTGGCGTAGGTCGCACCTAGGCGCAAAGACAGCGGGCCATCCTGACGCACGGCGTAGGCACCGAGGTGCCAGCTGTCGAGGTCGCCGTCGTACTGGCGGGCATCGAGTTTGGTCTGCGATTTGCCGCCAAGCAGGCCGACATGCCAGTGCTCGTCGAGTCGCCAGTCAGCGCCCACGACCAGCCCTTGCGTGGCATGTTGGAGGATGCCGTCAGCGTCGCGGTCAACCTTGCCGCCGTGGCCCAGCGCCTGAACCCACACCCGTCCGGAGTCTTCGTTGCCTGCGGCCTGACGCGGTGAACTGCGCGAGCCGTCAGTAGAGCCGGAACGGTTGTCCAGTTGGCGCATCGCCGAGAGCATGCTCGTACTGACCGGCGTGATACTGCTCAGCGTGGCTTTGGCGAGGTTGGCATTGCTGCCTGCGGCAAGTTGATCGAGGGCGATTGGCGCGGTGGTTTTATCGCTGGTCAGCAGTGCGGCGACGGCGGTGTTAATGGGCTTTGCAGGCTCCGACGCGGGCTGTGCGGTGGTTTGTGCAGTTACGATTTCGTCGGGCATCGATGATTCCACCGATGCGGAGTCTTCAATCAAGGTCGCAACTGAGGTCAGGGCGGGGGCTGGAGCTGCGATCACCGCTGTCATTGAAGCTGGAGCGGGCGTTGTCGCGATCGGTACAGCGGGAGAAGTCGGCTGCTCTGGCTCGATAATACTTCCTGCAAGTGCGCCTGCATTTTCTGTAGGAGCGAGGCTTTCAAGCGGTTCACCATTGCGAGCGTAAGTCAGCCCAACCGATTTCTTGTTGTATTGAGCCGTGGCCGTCATATACGCCAGATCGTTCTCGATCCGGCCAAACTCGCCTTTCACCTCACGGGCTTCGATGATTTTGTATTGGCTGCTCTGCGGATATTCTCCGGGAGCCGAAACAATCTTCAGGGTGGCACCTTCGAGTTGGGCGGTGCCATCGACCTTGATCGTCTGACCACCAGCGGGAGTGACCTCGTAAGCCAATTCGGCGCCAGGCGCCAAGTGCAAATTACCCTTCACTCGTGGTGCGCCAAGCGCTGCATTGACGGTGAGCAGCCCACCCACCTCAAGATTTCCCACCGTGCCTTTACCGGCGAAACTGCCGCCATTCTGGACATACACATCACCCTTGATGCTGCCGAGGTTGGTCAACGCTCCACCGCTGTCGACCAGAACACCTTCATGGAAATCGCCTTTGGAGCTCAATGTCCAGTCGCCTTGGGCGACGAATAACCCATTGAAGTTGCGCGTGTCGTTCAACGTGCCGCCATCCGCAGCATTCAGGAACAACACGTTATCGCCCTTGCCGCCATCCAGCCGGCCAGTGAAGCTTGCCCCGTCTGCAAGGGTGATCAAGTCGTTGACTTCAGTCCCTTTGAAGACGGCTTCCGGTGTCGTAAAGGTAATCGGCACTGTGCTCGCGTCGTTGAGAAAACCCTGGAGCCGTTCCAAAGCCTGTTGCTTGGGGTTGGCTTCGGGCTGCTCCGTCGTTTCCATGCTTGGGGGCTGCTCGATTGCTTCAGTGGATTGCTCGGCGTTCGCCAGCGCTACGCAACCCATTGCCAATGAAATAGCCAGAGCCAGGTGTTTTGGTGCGAATAGGTGTTGAGTGGGCATCAGGTTCGATTTCCGTATCGAGAAAATCCAACTCTATTGCTGCCTGAAAAAAACCGATGTCGGCCGCTTCCCACATCCACGCAGGCGACATCGGATCGTTCTGTGGAAAATCCTCACTGGATTTCGCAAACAATTCTTTTGCGCGGCGCCACTTGTTCTTTTTCCTACAGCTTTCGCTTGAAGACGGCATTTTTATCAGCGTGAAGTTAAATGCTTGTCTGCATTATTTTGCATTTGGTAAGTCAGTAGCGAGCGCTAATGTGCATTTAGTTGCAGATTTGGGGCGTCTTTGGCTGCCAGAATGCACTATATTGCAATTGTCGAAGATTTCTCTTTCTTGAAACGCATTAAAATGCACACGGAATCAACATGTACAACCTGACACTCCAGATCTTCACCGCTGGGCAATGGCACGACGCGATGATTCTTGACTTCGATGATCCGGAAAAAGGCTTCGAAAGCCGCTGCAGTTTTGGCTATGAAGCGGACTATCTGGTGGAAAACATCGAGTTGATCGGGTCGCCTTTTTCCCAAGCCGTGAGTGCCCTGTATCCGCTGGATTGGGAAGGTCGGCGCGCGAAGACGCCGGCCTTTGTCCACGACATCGCACCGGCAGGCGCAGCCAAGCGGTTTCTACTCGCCCGCCTGGGTCAGGAAAGACCCGCCGAGATCAGCGCCGATCTCTTTCTGCTGGGTCGCAGTACACCGGCACCCATTGGCAACATGCGAATAAAGGAATCGGCGGAAGCAGTCGATGACAGGAAGCCGATCGGATTCAAGCGCGAGGAGGTCATTAGCCGCGACAACCGCTTTCTTGAATATGCCTACGAGCTGGGCGCGGCCATCGGTGGCGCGACGGGGGCAGGTGGGGAAGCTCCGAAGCTCTTACTGGCAGAGAACAGCGCCGGGCTTCTGTATCCCGATGCGGTATTGGACGATGAAGAAGTGCGACAGCACTGGTTCGTGAAATTCGCCAGAAACAGGGGCGGGCAGACCGACCAGGACATCCTGCGCAGCGAATTCCATTACTACAAAGCGCTGCAGACATTGGGCATCGAAACGGTCGCAGCAGAAGGCCTGGCCTTGGAAGAGGCGAACAAACCGAGTTTGTGGATGCGGCGTTTTGATCGACAAGTGAAAGATGGGGCGGTGTCGCGTTTCGCCGTCGAATCGATTTATTCGCTGGCTGAAGTGACGACGCCAGGCAGCGCCATGAATCATCTGGAAGTGATCCGCATGCTCGCCGGGCTCTGGCGCAAAGCGGGTCAGGCCAGCCAGATTCCCGGCCTCGTTGCCGATTATCTGCGTCGCGACCTGATCAATAAAATCCTCGGAAACTCCGATAACCACGGTCGTAACACGGCGATCATCCGGCAAGAGAATGCTTTCCAACTCGCGCCGATCTATGACCTCGCCCCGATGGTCATGGATGACGAAGGCGTGACTCGTACGACCAAGTGGCCAAAAGAGTTGGAGCGGGCGGGAGATGTCGATTGGCGAGGTGTCTGCCGCGTATTGGCAGATAGCGCAGATCCGCACGAATCTTTGACGGGGCTGGATGCCTCGTCGCTGTTCGAAGGCCTGCGCGCGGATGCCCGCCGTCTGGCCGCACTGCCGGATATTCTTGCGGCCAGCGGTTTGCCCGCCAGAACCATGAATCACCCGAGCGTTCATCTGAAAAACCTCGAGCAACGTTTGAAAGAGTGGGACCTGCAATGAGTCTGACCGTCCTCGAGCGCACGGCGCTCATCGAAAGCATTCAGCAATCACTGGCCGAAGGCACTCTGGAAATCGGTGACGCCGTGCGCCGTTTACGGGTCGAAGTCACCGGTCTGCATCAGTCCCAGTTCGCGAAGATGTGCAAGATTTCAGTGCGCACGCTGGTGCATATCGAACATGGCGAAGGCAATCAGACCCTGAAGTCGCTGAACGCGGTGTTCCGCCCCTTCGGCATGAAAATGGGCGTAGTGCGGATTCGCCGGGACACCATTTGAATGCACCTCAACTACGGCGCACATACGCCTTGCCGAAATGCCGCTCCATCCGTGCCTGAATCAGCTCCAGCCCGATCGACATCAGCCAGTAGATGATCGCCGCCGTGGTGAGCATTTCGATGTAGCGATAGCTTGAGCGCCCGTAGGACTGAGCGAGAAACATCACTTCCCAGACGCCCATTACCGAGATCAGCGACGAGTCCTTGAGCATCGAGATGAACTGATTGGTGGTCGGCGGGATAATCGTGCGCATGGCCTGGGGCAGGGTGATGCGCCAGAAGATCACGCTTTCGCGCAGGCCCAGCGCCAGGGATGCTTCGCGTTGGCCGTGATCGACGCCGAGGATGCCGGCGCGGAAGATTTCGCTCAGGTAGGCGCCATAGTTCAGCGACAGGGCAATGATGCCGGCGACGATGGCGCCGGGGACGATGCCCAGTTGCGGCAGGCCGAGGTAGATCAGCAGGATCTGGATCAGCAATGGCGTGCCGCGAAAGAACGAGGTGTAGAAACTGGCGATGCCAAACGCCACGGCGCTGCTCGACAGGCGCGCCAGCGCGGTGATGAAACCGAGCAGCGACGAGGCGATGATCGAGCAGGCGCAGAGAAACAGCGTCAGCGCTGCGCCTTGCAGGAAGCCGTTTGGCGCCAGCTTCAGGCCAACGAGGTTGGGCAGTTTGTCGAGGATGATCGCGAACTTCAGGTCGAAGCTGAGGAAGAATCCGGCGAACAGGCAGAACAGCGCCGCCCACGTCAGGTACAGGCGCGTGCGGAAACCAAAGAGCTTTTGCAGGCGTGTTTCAGCCACCGGTTGCGGTGGCTGTGGCGGGGTCGGAAAAGAAGTCATTGGCTGATGTCGGCGCCGATCCATTTCTGCGACAGCTTGCTCAGAGTGCCGTCCTGTTTCAGCTGGGCGAAAACCTCGCGCACCTTGGCGTCCCACTGCGGATCACCCTTTTCGATGGCCACCGAGTTGGGTTCCGAGTACAGCGGTTCGCCGGCCAATTTGAAGCGCTGGTCCTGATTCAGACGCGGCTGTGCGGTGACCAGATTGGTAAGGATTGCATCCAGGCGCACGCCGGCGCCCAGGCCCAGATCCTGGAAGGCGACGTTGTCGGTGTCATAAGGAGCGATCTGCACATCCTCGAACGGATACTGCAACTGCGTATCCTCGGCGCCTTCGATCACCAGATTTTTGTTCAGATAACTTTCGTAGCTGGAGGCGCTGGTCAGGCCGACTTTTTTGCCGCTCAGATCCTTGGCGCTGTGGATGCGATCGTCCTTGGCATTGACCACGATTACCGCTGGCGAGGCGTAGTACTCGACCGGGAAGTCGAACACTTCTGCGCGGGCCTTGCTCGGGGTCATCGAGCAGATGCAGATGTCGTAGCGCCCGCTCCAGCGGCCGGCGGCGATCACGTCCCAGGACGGCGTTTCGAGACGCAGTTTGACGCCAAGCTTGTCCGCCACCGCTTTGGCAACGTCGACATCGAAACCGTCGAGTTGATTCTGCTCATTGAGAAACGAGAAGGGCGGATAGCTTTCCATGAGCACGCCGACCAGCTCTTTTTTCTGTTCGACGCGGTCCAGCGTCGCGCCGCCGAAGGCTTGGGTGGAGGCCAGAATGGTCAGGCCCAGGGCCAATAGCGGTTGGAATTTCACAGTCGCTTCCTGTTGAAAAAAGAGGTTGTTATTAACCGAGTGGTGCGTATTAAATAGTTATAAGAACGACTCTGATAGTGAGTTATTTTCATAAGCATATGAGTGAAAAGCATATGGGCGCAGCAAGTACGGTCATTCTCGATGGCGGCATGGGCCGTGAACTGCAACGCGCCGGGGCGCCATTTCGCCAGCCCGAGTGGTCGGCACTGGCGCTGAGCGAAGCGCCGCAGGCGGTCGAGGCGGTGCATGCCGCTTACATCAACAGCGGCGCCGACGTGATCACCAGCAACAGTTACGCGGTGGTGCCATTTCACATTGGCGAGGCGCGCTTTGCGGCTGAAGGCCAGGCGCTTGCGGCACTGGCGGGGGAGTTGGCGCGGCGGGCGGTGCAGGCATCCGGCAAGCCAGTGCGTGTTGCCGGTTCGTTGCCGCCGCTGTTTGGTTCGTATCGTCCGGATCTGTTCGAAGCGGATCGCGTGACCGAACTGTTGACGCCTTTGGTTAACGGTCTGGCGCCACATGTGGACCTGTGGCTGGCAGAAACGCAAAGCTCGATCGTCGAGGCCCGCGCTATCCACGCCGGGCTGCCGAAGGACGGCAAACCGTTCTGGCTTTCATTCACGCTCAAGGATGAAGACACCGATGAAGTGCCACGCCTGCGCTCCGGTGAGCCGGTAGCCGAAGCGGCTGCGCTGGCGGCTGAACTTGGCGTCGAGACCCTGCTGTTCAATTGCAGTCAGCCTGAAGTGATTGGCGCGGCCATCGACGCGGCGCGCGCAACCTTTGAGCGTCTCGGCGTCAGGATCAATATCGGCGCGTATGCCAACGCGTTTCCTCCGCAACCGAAAGAAGCCACGGCCAACGACGGCCTCGACCCGTTGCGTGACGATCTCGATCCGCCGGGGTATCTGCACTGGGCGCTGGACTGGCAACAGCGCGGCGCCAGTCATCTGGGTGGCTGCTGCGGGATCGGCCCGGAGCACATTGCGGTGCTGGCGCAAGAACTGCGTCGTTAAGAAAGACCCCGCCAATTGTGGGAGCGAGCCTGCTCGCGAAAGCGGTCAGTCAGGCCACATTTGCAGTGACTGACACACCGCCTTCGCGAGCAGGGGTATCCGTGAAGTTCAGCTACGGCATTCGGCCAGACCTTTGAGTTGGCCAGCAGGCGTCTGGTTTTCATCGCTCAGCCAGCGCTCGAATCCCGCATCGATCGCCGGCCATTCCGCATCCAGAATCGAATACCACGCGGTGTCGCGGTTCTGCCCCTTGACCACCATGTGCTGGCGAAACACCCCTTCGAAACTGAAGCCCAGACGCTCGGCCGCGTATTTGGAGCGGGCGTTGCCGTTGTTGCACTTCCATTCCAGGCGCCGGTAACCCAGCTCGAACGAATATTTTGCCAGCAGGTACACCGCCTCGGTGCTTTTCGGCGAGCGCTGCATTGGCGCACCGAAAGTGACGTGGCCGATTTCGATGCGGCCCTGCGCCGGGACGATCGACATCAGGCTGAGGATGCCTTGGACCTGACCAGTCGCACGGTCGATGATGCTGAAGAAATATGGGTCGCTGTTGGCTGCATGATTGTTCAGCCAGTCGTTGAACGCGCTGCGCTCGCGAAACGGACCGTAAGGCAGATAATCCCAGAGTTTCGGATCAGCACCCGGACCTTCGAGAGCGGCGTAAAGCTGCTCGGCATGGCGTACCGGGTCAAGTTTTTCCAGGCGGATGAAACGGCCTTCGAGCAGCGTGGCGGAGGGGGCGGGGACGCCTTTCCAGTCAGCGAGTGAAGCAGTCATGTGCGCGTCTCCTTAAAGGGCTTTACGAAACTGGATGAAGCCCGGGCGTTCGGCAATGCGCTCGTAGAGCCGGATCGCCGTGGCGTTGGTTTCATGGGTCAGCCAGTGGACTTTGCAGCAACCATCGGCCTTGGCGGTAGCGTAGACATGCTCGATCAACAGCCGACCGACACCGGTGCCACGGGCTTCCGGCACCACCAGCAGATCCTGCAAATAGCAGGAATTTTCGATGCTCCAGTTCGAGCGATGATAGATGTAATGCACCATGCCCAATGCTTTGCCATCGGCCCACGCGAGGGCGGCGTGGGTCGGTTCATTCGGGTCGAGAAAGCGCTGCCAGGTGCTCTGGGTGACGGCGTCCGGCAGTTCGGTGTTGTAGAAGCGCAAATAGGCTTGCCACAACGGCAGCCAGGCATCGTGGTCGTCGGCGCTGACCTGGCGAATGTCGATCTCAGTCATGGTGATTTCCTTAGCGCATCAAGCGGGCGAGGGTTTGATCGTTGGCGTCGGCGCTGGCGGCGAGGCCTTCGCGCACGCCGGCAATATCTTCGGCGCTGCGGTTCTGGCTGAGCTTGCGTTTGCCTTCGAGGCGGTCGATGGGAATGGCAAACCCGACGATGGCCTTGAGCATGCCGTCGATGTATTCGGCTGGCGCATCGTCCACCGACCACGGCTGCGCGCGGCCCGCTTCATGACGGTCGGTCAGGGTGCTGACAATGTCGAGCAGGCGCCCGCCGTCGCTGAAAGTCTCGGCATGACCGTAGGCGTGCACGGCGATGTAGTTCCAGGTCGGCACGACTTTGCCGTGCTCGGCCTTGCTCGGATAGAAGCCCGGGCTGACGTAGGCGTCTGGGCCGGCAAAGATCAGCATGGCCTCGGCGCCGTCACGCAGGTCTTTCCACTGCGGATTGGCCTTGGCCAGATGGCCGTAGAGCGTGCCGTATTCGCCCTGTTCGCGATGCAGCAGCACCGGCACGTGGCTGGCTTGCAATCCGCTGTCACCGTGGCTGACCAGAATGGCCAGGCGCGTGGCGAGGATCAGTTCGTGCAGTTGGGACAAGTCTTCGATGGCAAAGGCGCGTGGCGTGTACATGGACAGATTTTCCTTGGCGAATGCCTGCATCCTAGGCAGGCTATTGGTCCGTTGTAAGAGCCATTGATGAGCCATTTCATAGGTCCATTAGCCATGCCCGATCTGCCACCCTTGTCGATGCCTTTCAATCCGGCCGGAATCGAACTCGATCGCCGTCAAGGCCTGAGTCGCCAGCTCTATCAGGCTTTGCGCCTGCGGGTGCTTGATGGGCGTCTTGCCAGTGGCACGCGATTGCCGGCCAGCCGTGACCTGGCCTCGGCGCTGGGCATTTCCCGTAACAGCGTGGTGCGCGCCTACGATCAGTTGTATGCCGAGGGCTTTATCGAAGGGCGCGTTGGCGACGGCACTTACGTGGCGCAATTGGCTCAGGCATCCACGCCTGAGAAAAAACTATCCACAAATTCATCCACAGGCTTGTCAACAGGCTTACCCACAGCCTTATCCACAAACTGGCTGGATTTACCTGTGAATCCATCCAGCAAAGTTATCCACAGTGGTGGCTTTTCTCGCATTGAAAAGCACCATTTACCTCGACCACCGAGCGGTCCGCCGCGCGCTTTTCGGGTGGGTGTGCCTGCATTTGATCTGTTCCCGTTCGAGGTCTGGGCCAAGCTGAACGCGGCTTTCTGGCGTAAACCGGATCTGCAGCAGCTGTGTTACGGCGACCCAGCCGGTGACGCGCGGCTGCGCGGCATGATTGCTGCGTATTTGCGCAGCTCGCGCGGTATGCAGTGCACGGCTGAGCAAATTGTGATCACCAGTGGCGCACAGCAGGGCATCAGCCTTTGTGCACAGTTGCTGGTCGAGCCGGGGGACGGTGTGGCGATCGAGAATCCGGGCTATCGCGCCGCCGGGCATGCCTTCGCTGTGGCGGGGGCGAAATTGCATGGGGTGGCGGTAGATAGCGACGGTATCGATTGCAGCGCCATGGCCCGGCTCAGCGATTGTCGGGTGGCTTATGTCACGCCGTCTCATCAGTACCCGACCGGAGTGGTGATGAGTCTGGCCCGGCGTCTGGAATTGCTCGCCTGGGCCGAGCGGGTCGGCGGCTGGATCGTCGAAGACGATTACGACGGTGAGTACCGCTACACCGGCGCACCGCTGGCGCCGTTGGCCGCACTTGATCGTCAGGGGCGTGTGCTCTACGTCGGCACCTTCGGCAAGGTCGCTTTTCCGGCGTTGCGCCTTGGTTATCTGGTGCTGCCGCCAGCGCTGGTCGACGCGTTTGCGCAACGCCGCGCCGTCGATGTGCGGCACTCGGAGGTCAGCACCCAAGCGGTGATGGCCGAATTCATGGCTGCCGGGCATTTCCAGCGGCATATCCGCCGCATGCGCCGGGCTGCGCTGAGCCGACGCAACTGTCTGCTCGAAGGCTGGCCGACGGTCGCCGGTGTCGGTCAGTTGCCGGCCGTTTCAGCCGGGCTGCACCTGACCGTCGCCGTGGACAGCATCGAGCGCGAGCAGCAATTGATCGCTCAGGCCGCTGATGTCGATGTCGAAATCAACGGCCTGAGCAGCTACTGGTTACCCGACTCGACTACGCCCATGGATCAGCGCGCCGGCCTGGTGCTGGGTTTTGCCGCCGTACCAGAGCCTGCGATCAAAGCGGCGCTGTCGCGTCTGCGGCAGGCTTGGCAAGATTGAAGAACAGCGTTTCGGCGCTGCGACTGGAAATTTCGCTGCGATGGATTTCAATCAGCCTCTGATTATCTACACCCGTTATTTCGGCGACGCCCCCCATGCGGTGCTGAGCGAGCGTTTTCATATGTCCACGCACAAATGCACCAACGGGCGCGTCGACGCTGCTGTAATGGAAATGCGCATAGCAGAGGACCTTGTCGGTATGCGCATCACGAATCTGATACTCGTCGAGAAAATCGTTCTGATGGCGCCTCAGACGCCGTCGGGTCAGGGTTTTCGAGATGCTCACTTCGCCCTTGTCCTTGAGCCACTCGACCCCGGCAGCTGTTGGCAGTTGTTGCTTGACCAGGCGGATTCGCGTGCTGGTGCCTTTTTGCTCCAGTGTCGTAGCCGCAGCGTCGAGCTTGTGGTTGAGCTCTTCGGACGGTTCATGCAGAGCAGCGGTGAGGTTACTCGCCGTTAACGCTTCATCGATCGCCGCACAGGCTTTGCGCAATAGGGTGGCGTGGTTGTGGTATTCCTCTTCGACCTCCACGGGGATGCGCGAGCCGCGTTTGAGACGCGCCTCGATGCGCCGATGAAACGCCGCCAGCCCGTCGATCAATGCCTGCCCTTCGCTGATGCTCTTGTTGAGGTTGGGCCGGGCTTTAGGCAACGGTGCAGGCCGTGCACTCTGCTCGACCCAGATACCTGGCGATTCCTCCTTGAATGTCGCGATCACTCTCGTCAGCGCCGTACCGACTTCGACCAGATCGGTGTTCTTGCCGTCGAGGCTTTTTTTCCGCTGGCCGACCAGGGTGCCCTTGTTGCGTGTCTTGATGATCTGCCGATTCGAAGCTGACGTTGCGGGTCTCGACGGACCGGCTTGCGGCACCAGTAGATGCCGGTAGCGCAACAGATCGGCGAGTCGATTGTCGGCGCTTTCCTTGAATGCGGCCACGCGCGCCTGCAATTGCCTGAGTCGTTCCGTGTGTATGTGTTCGGAATATTCACTCGCCAGGTCATCGAAACGCTTGTCCACGGAAGCGAACTGTTCGCTCACCTGACTCAGGGCGTCGATGCGTATGCGCAGATCACTGAGGCTTTCATCGGCGCTCAGGTCCCGCGAACTCTGAACGTTCAGCGCAGCATCTTCGAACAGACTGGCCAGCGCTTGTTGCGCCTCGACATGAGCGGTGGAATCGCCGGGCTTGATGCAGGTGTACTGGCCGAGACTGATCTGCAGGGTCTTCAGATCATCCAGCGGGTAGGGCGCCAGGCTGATGTTGTATTTCTGCTTTATCTCCAGGCCATCAGGTCCCAGCCTGGTCAGTTCATCCAGGCAGGCTTCAGCCGACTCCATTTTCTCGATAATGGTTTGAGTGGCATCGTTCAACTGTTCGAACGCAGAGGTGACCGCCTGCGATTCGCCGCGCAGTTCGTCGTCCAGTATCGCCTGCACCCTCAGCACGCGTTGCTGGTAATCCGAAGCGTTATTACTGAGCCACTCCTGCCCCAGAAACAACTGCATGTCCAACCGCTCCGGCATGACCGTGCGGTAGTTGGGAATCGATTGCTTGCAGTTGAGTGTCTTGATCAGCTGAATGTTCGCGGCATATTCGTTGTGCTGTGAATCGAGCGTGGCGAGGTACTGCGCAAGCGCTTGTTCGCGTGCCTGCGCAGGGGCATCGCGAAGGCTGTTGCGTTCGGTATCGAGAAGGCTGCCTTTGCTCTCCATCGTCAAATCGAACGCGGTGATCTGCTCGGACAATACGGCCACCTCCTGGTTTTTTTTGCCTTGCGCCACCTTGCGCCCGTCCTCCAGCCCGCCTCCGCGCAGGCGCAAACGCAGATCTATCACCCATTGGCCATTGGCGGTATGGGCAAGCCTGGGCCCGGCTGGTCGGGTGGGCTGACGCGTATCGACGATGTGCACATCGCCATGCGCGTTGCGCGCGACTTCGAACCAGCGCTCACCGACCCGGGCGTACCATTTGTCTGCGTGGGCGTAGAGGTCTCGGTACGCGCCTTCCCGGGTGGCTGCGCCAAGGGCTTCGGGCTTGCCGACCTCGAACCCGTCCAACAGCGTGGCGAGTGCCGTCGGGGATCGCTTCAGCGCCGTGATGCTGTCGATTGATGTGCCATGGAATTGGGTTAATTGCGGGCCGGTGATATCGGGCTGGCGCAGCGCTTTGACGATTCTGGCGGCAGGTCTGGTCGTCGCTGCATCCTCTTCGAGCTCCGTGGCCACGGGTGTCGATGGCGCATCGCCCACCGCCGCACGGTGGGCGAGCACCATGCCCAGCGCCAGGAGAATATCGGCGATGGCCGTCCAGGCGATCTTCCCCGATTGCTCGTTGGCGCCGTCGGTGATTTCCTGCAGATCATCCATGATCTGCCAGATCCACGCCGCTGTGCCTACGCTGCGGCCCAGGAACGGCAGCGCGGCATTGAGCATCACCCAGCCGCCCTGTTTCAGCGAGGCCCAGCGTGCTTCGGCATCGGAGACCGACTGCCGGTCGGCTTGAGTGACAAGCGCCTTGACGTTGCGTTCGTGCAGGGTTGCGAGGACATCGCTGGCGATCACCTGAGTGCCCAGCGCAACCGCGCCTGACATATCCAGCGCAGTGGTCGGATTGATCATCAGTTGCGGAATCGTCCACACCGACGGCAGCCTGGCGGTGAAGACGAACTGGCTGTAATTGAAGCGCACATCGTCCGGCAACCAGGCCAGTACCGAGTCACGCAAATGTCGCGAATGCTGGATCGCAAAAAGCAGATTCGCGGGCCCCGGATATTGCAGCAGAGTCTTGTCGAACAGCGGTCGATACAGCACGCACGGCCCTTTGTCGGCATCGCGCGGGCCTATGACATACATGTTGTCGACAGTGTCTGCTGTGGAGCGGCTGCGATGAGCGACGAAGGCCAAAGGGCGAATGACGATTTCCTCGCCATCGACGTAGCGTTCCGCGCCAGTGGTGGCGAATGCGGCGACCACGTATCGATAACCCGATTCATCGAGGCCGGCTCTACCCCGGATCTTGTGCTGCAACGCCAGCAATGGCAGCTCAATGCGCAGCTGACTGGTGTAGAGCCCTTGCAACAGCGGCGCTTGCACGGGGTCGTCTAGCAGCATGGCCTTGAGATGCGCCGGGTAGGTCTTGCCGATATCGACCGTGCTGACCAGTTTTTCCAGAAAAGTCGCGCTCATCCACTCGGGTACCGGGCTGCCATCCTTGTACCGCACAGTCTTGTTGCCCAAGGGCAGGCCTGCGAGGTTTTGCAGGGCAAGCTCGGTCAGCGTCCATGTCTGAGCCTGAGTATTTCCCGGCAATACAAACGTGCCCCAGACCACGAGACTGGTGATGGTGATTTCGATGTTGTCGATGTTCACGTCTTTGGCGCCGGGCTGCTCCTTGAGAATCTGTTTGATCAGCGCTGCACGAGTGAACGCCCGCAGGCTGGTGATTTCGCTTTGAAAGGATTTGCCGTTGTTTTCGTGCTGCAGCGTTGTCAGATCCAGCAGGTGCCGGCTGTAACGCGTCTGATCCATGGGCAGTGCGTCGTTCAGCCAGTCCGGAAGCATCGGCTGCAAACGCTCGAAGTGCGCTTCGAGGCGCGGTGTCGGTTGTGCCGGTTTGCCGGCCGTGCCGGTATGCGGATAGACGCGTTTACCAGGGGAATCCTGAAAAAAACTGATTTCGCCCAAGGCATCCGCTTCCATGGAAATCAGCGTGCACGCCTGCTGGTCGAAGAAATTGCCCTGGGGTTCGACCAGCCGCCACTTGAGATCTTCGCCCGAGGCGCTTGCGCCATATATCCGCAGCAGAGCCTCGCCGAGTTCCTCCAGTGAGTCGAAACGCTGAAAGCCCTGGGTGACCGCATGGGTGAGAATCAACTTGCGGTCTGCGATTGTGCCGATCACTACTGCGGCATCGACCACGGTCAAGTGCGATGGCGTGTCGGTGCCACCGCGATCGAGGTCAATCAGATATGCCTTTGCCGAGTACGGGGCGGGGGCCAGACGTTGTTGCGGGTCTGGCTGTTTGAAAATCGCCCGGGCCATGGCGATCTCGTCAGCGTCCCAGCCGACGCTGGCATCGACGTTCCACAGGTTGCGCAGTGCCTCGGACAATTGCTGCCAGCGCGGTTGCCCGGGGTAGGTGAACTCGTCCCAGTATTCGACGTGCTGCTCCTTGTAGGCGATGAACAGCAGTGGCGCCAGTTCGTTGAGCAACAGGCCGATGGCATCGATCTTTACCGGCAGATGCGCGGGTGCGGGCATGCCGGGTTGCAGGGTCAGATAATGCTCGCCATCAAGGTACGTCACCGTGGTGCCGGACAGGCCGAGCCGCACCAGGGCGTTGGTCAGCGATCCAGCCTGATACCCGTCGGGTACGACTCGACCATCCACAATGGCCCAGGTGGGTTGCACGACCATCGCCAGACGCGGGTCTATGTCGAGATTCGGATACAGCGTCTTGAGGGCATCGCGCAGCGTTTTTGAAGCGACTTCCTGCAGTGAGGGGCCAGTAACCAGCTGAGTCACGATATCGACGGCACTGGCTTTGGGAATGGCGGTCATGGTGGTTTCCTGCTCTGTCGGGACGCCGCAAGGGCGGCGGAGCAGGGCAAGTTAAAAGGCGCAACAGCGACCCGTGCGGTAGATAAAGCTGCCAGGCAAAAAAAGACCCGCCGAGGCGGGTCTTGAGCAAACGAGCCGGTTTCAGGTCCCGGACTTGATTTTCGTCCATGCTCGCGTGCGTGCGCGTTCGGCATCCCGAGGCAGCGGCTGCAGGGTGTAGAGCGTGCTCATTGCCGCGTCGGTCGGGTACAGGTTCGGGTTGTTGCGAATGGCTGGATCGACCAGGCCGGTGGCGTTCTTGTTCGGGTTCGGATAGCCGACAAAATCGCTGACCGGGGCAATCACCGCCGGTTGCAGCAGATAGTTGATGAAGGTGTAGGCGTCCTCGGTGTTCTTCGCGCCCTTGGGAATGGCGAGCATGTCGAACCAGATCGGCGCGCCTTCTTTGGGCAAGCGCATTTCCACCACCACGCCGTTTTTCGCTTCCTTGGCGCGGTTGGCCGCTTGCGAGAAGCTGCCGGAATAACCAACGGCCACGCAGATGTCGCCGTTGGCGATGTCGGCCATGTACTTGGACGAATGGAAGTAGGTCACGTAAGGACGAATCTTCATCAGCAGCGCTTCGGCCTTGGCGTAATCCGCCGGCTTCTTGCTGTTGGGGTCCAGGCCCAGGTGTTGCAGAGCCAGCGGCAGAATCTCCGACGGTGAGTCGAGCAGGGCGACGCCGCACTGCTTGAGCTTGCTGATGTTCTCTTCCTTGAAGATCAGGTCCCAACTGTCCACGGGCGCGTTATCGCCCAGGGCTGCTTTGATCTTGGTGGGGTTGAAGCCGATCAGAATGGTGCCGTACATGTACGGCACGGCAAATTTGTTTCCAGGATCATTGGCTTCGATCAGCTTCATCAGCTTCGGATCGAGATGATTCCAGTTCGGCAACTTGCTGCGATCAAGCGGCTGGAACACTCCGGCCTCGATCTGCTTGGCGAGGAACACGTTGGACGGCACCACCACGTCATAGCCGGAGTTGCCGGTGAGCAGCTTGGCCTCGAGCGCTTCGTTGGTGTCGAAGATGTCGTAGATCAGTTTGGTCTGGCTGTTCTGTGCCTTGAAGTCGTCCAGCGCCTTGGGCGTGATGTAGTCGAACCAGTTATAGACGCGCAGCGTGCGTTCTTCGGCGTGGGCGCCAGCGCTCAGCATGGCTGCGCACAGCGCCGAGGCGATCAGTCGCTTTTTCATTGTTCGAAACCTTCCAGCACGTTCACTGCGTTGATGCCGATCTCCTCCACCGCGTAGCCACCTTCCATGACGAACAGGGTCGGCTTGCCGAGGGCGGCGATGCGCTTGCCCATGGCCAGGTAATCCGGGCTGTCGAGTTTGAACTGCGAGATAGGGTCGTCTTTGAACGTATCGACGCCGAGGGAGACGACAACGATGTCCGCTCCGTAGCGATCAATCTCGTCGCAGGCCTGATCCAGCGCTGCACTCCAGACATCCCAGCCGGAACCGGCCGGCAGCGGATAGTTGAAATTGAACCCTTCACCGGCGCCTTCGCCACGCTCGTCGTCATAGCCGAGGAAGAACGGAAACTCCGCTTCCGGGTGACCGTGGATCGAAGTGAACAGGACGTCGCTGCGTTCATAGAAAATCGACTGAGTGCCGTTGCCGTGGTGGTAGTCGACGTCAAGGATCGCGACTTTCTTGTGGCCCTGATCGAGAAAGGCCTGAGCGGCGATGGCGGCGTTGTTGAGGTAGCAATAACCGCCCATCAAGTCGCTGGCGGCGTGATGTCCCGGCGGACGGCACAGCGCGAAGGCCGCGCGTGCGCCACGCTGGATTTCAGCCTGCGCGGTAAGCGCCACTTGCGCCGCGCTGTAGGCCGCTTGCCAGGTGCCGGCGGTAATCGGCGCGCCGCCGTCGAAGCTGTAATAACCGAGCTGGCCATGCAGGCTGGTCGGTTTGATCGCACGCAGGGTGCGCGCCGGCCAAGTGTAGGGCAGCAAATCGCCGTCGGTGTTGAACTCGGTCCAGCGATCCCACGCACCTTTGAAAAATTCCAGATAGTCACGGCTGTGAATGCGCGCGATCGGCTCCAGGCCGAAATCCTTCGGCGCTTCGACCGCCCCGAGGTTTTGCTTCTGCACGCGTTGCAGTACGTGGTCGGCACGCGACGGCATTTCGAAGCACGGCTTGAGCTGGCCATCGATGAGTTCGCAGCGGCCATGGTGCAAGTGGTGATCGTCTGAGTAGATCGTCAGCATTTGTTGTTCTCCGCAAGGCTGATTCGGTGGCTTTCAGTGTTGCGGCGCAGTTTGAATCGGAGAATGTCGGGAGCGGCCAAAAGGGGATCGATATGGCCAAAACCTCTGACCGAAATTCGCCCCTTGTTCATGCAGGCTCATGCCTGGAGCAGACATCAATGCGGTCTGAACTGACTCGGCGCCACGCCACTCCAGCGCACAAATGCATGACGGAAACTCGCGGTCTCGCTGAAGCCCAGCGTCTCGGCGATCCGATAGATCGGCAACTGGTCCTCACACAACATCTGCTTGGCCCGTTCGAAGCGCAGTTCATCGAGCAGTTCCTGATAGCTGCTGCCCATGTCTTTCAAATGCCGGCGCAGGGTGCGCGGTGAGCACTTCATTTGCTGCGCGAGCCCCTCGAGCCCCGGCGCGGCATTCAATTGTGCGCTGAGCAACTGACGAATCCGCCCCAGCCAGGCCTGACGTCCGGTGAACTCAAGATTCTGCTTGCGGCAACGTTCGGCCATGGCCTGATGAGTGATCGCGTCGGCCAGCGGCAGCGGCTGATCGAGCCAATGGCGGTCGAAGGCGAAGGCGTTGTCTTTGGCCGAGAAGTGCAGTGGCGAGTTAAAGGGTTCGGCATAGCTGTCGCGGTAGTCCGGCGCTGCATGTTCGAAGCGCGTGGCGCGCAGCGGCAGGGAATGGCCGAGCAAGTCGTCGCAGATGACTTTCAGTGACACCAGACAGAATTCGGCGTTGAACACCGCCATCGCCGCGCTTTCACGGTAATCAGCAGCGACGAACCAGACCTGCTCGCCATCGTCTTCCAGGCTCAGTTCGAACAACGTGCCCAACAGCGCCGGATAACGGATAGCCAGACGCAAAGCGTCACCGAAGGTGGCACAGGTCAGCAGGGCGTAACCGAGCATGCCGTAACAGGACACGTGCATGCGTCGACCCAACTCAAGGCCAATGTCACGTTTGAGCGCGACCGCGTTGGTGCAGACCTGCATCTCTTGATGGGTGGTGATGCGCGTATCGGCACGCTGCAGATCCGCTGCCACGATGCCGCTGCCGGCCAGTAACGCCTCGCTCGACAGGCCTTCGGCCTTGAACGTGTTGAGGATCAGCGAGACCGCGTTGAGGGTGGTGAGGTGGGAGTGGAGCATGGGATCTTCCAGCCTGGAGGTGGCTGGGACCCAGCAAGTTGCATGCCGCAGGCCCTCACCCCAGCCCTCTCCCAGAGGGAGAGGGGGCCGAACGGGGGATATTGCAGAACTACACCGACGTGAGACACCGCCGCCGAATCCATAATCGACACTGTTTATAAGGTCGGTGTATAGCGCAAGACACTACGGTCAGTTCCCTCTCCCTCTGGGAGAGGGTTAGGGTGAGGGGCAATCCAGCGCCGAGCTCAGTTCAACTCACCACACAAATCCAGTTCGATCAATCGGCGCACTTCAGCCGTTTCCAGCCCGGCCCCCAGCAAGCCATGCAACTTGCCGAACGCCGCCTCGCGGGTCATGCCGCCACCGGACAACACGCCCACCCCACGCAAGCGGCTGCCAGCCTCGTAGACATCCAGCTCGACCCCGCCTTCATGGCATTGCGTCACTGCCACCACCACCACGCCGTTATCCCGTGCACGGCCAAGGCTGGCGAGGAACTCGGGATTATCGCTCGGCCCGGTCCCGCTGCCGTAGCATTCCAGCACCAGACCTTGAATGCCGCTGTCGAGCAGGCCGTCGAGGACTTCGGCACTGATGCCGGGAAACAGCGGCAACACCGCGACTTTCGCCAGTTGCTTCGGCTGGTTGTAGTTCAGCGCGACTGGAATCGAAGGCGCCTTCACACCACCGTCCTGACGCTCCAGGCGTTTGAACGGATGGCGGCCGAAGCTGCGCACTTTCGCGCAGCGGGTCGGTGCCAGCAGTTCGCCGTGGAAGTACAGGTGCACGCCTGGCGCCAGGCCCTGGCCGAGGGCGACCAGCGCGCCGCCGAGGTTTTCCCAGGCATCACTGTCGGTCACGCCCGCCGGCAGCATCGAACCGGTGAAACACACGCGGGCATGCAGGCCGAGCAACTGAAAACTCATCGCCGCCGCGCTGTAGGCCAGGGTGTCGGTGCCGTGCAGAATCAGCACGCTGTCGCAGCCTTGCACGTCCACGGCATTGACCACCGCTTCGCGCAGTTGCTGCCAGTAGGCCGGGGTCATGTTGGCGCTGTCGATCAGCGGCGACATTTCCCGAAATTGCCACTGCGGCACTACCAGCTCAGGCTGACTGTGCAGGTAGTCGCGCATCCGCGCTTCGAAACCGGACGCCGGGGCCAGACCGTTGGCGCTGGCCTGCATGCCGATGGTGCCACCGGTGTAGAGCACCATGACGTGTTGAGCGGCGGGATAGGTCGACGAGCTCATAGGATTCTCCGAAACGATGAGGGCCCTGTGGGAGCGAGCCTGCTCGCGAAAGCAGTGTGTCATTCAACAATGATGTTGGCTGAAAGTCCGCCATCGCGAGCAGGCTCACTCCTACAAGTTATTGCATCACAATAACTGACGGGCGCAGGGGATGCGCCCGTCATTCACCTGTCAGCGTTGCGCTGCAGGTACGCCTTGCGGCGCAGTTTCAGTCTGGCCCGCCGCTGCTGGCGGGTTCACCGGCCAGGCGTTGCGATCCAGATCCAGATCGGCGAATTTGCTCGAATCAAACACTGGCTGTTTGACGCCGGCGCGACGCTGCTCGTCGTAGTCGCGCATCACCCGCAGGCCGACCTTGAACAGCATGGCCAGGGCCACGAGGTTGACGAAGGCCAGACAGGTCATGGTGATGTCGGCGAAGGCGAACACCGTCGTCAGGTCCTGCATCGAACCCCATACCACCAGCGCCAGCACAAGGCCGCGGAACAGCATCAGCAGGGCGCGGTTGCGGCTGAGGAACTGCAAGCTGTTCTCGCCCAGGTAGTAGTTGTAGAGGATGCAGGTGAAGACGAACAGCGACAGCGCGACGCTGACGAACATGCGACCCCAGTCACCGACCACCGCAGCCAGCGAGTTCTGGGTCAGGACGATACCGTCACCTTCGAAACCCGGGGTGTAGAAGCCCGACAGCAGGATCAGCAGCGCGGTGCAGGTGCAGATCACGAAGGTGTCGAGGAATACGCTGAAAGCCTGGACCACGCCCTGCGCGCCCGGGTGCTTGACGGCGGCCACGGCCGCGACGTTCGGCGCACTGCCCAGGCCCGCTTCGTTGGCGAACACGCCACGCTTCACGCCCATGACAATGGCGCTGCCGAGCAGGCCGGCAAAGGCCGGGTCGAGGCCGAAGGCGCTCTTGAAGATGGTTTCCAGCATGGCCGGCACGTGTTCGATCTGGGTGCCGATCACGTACAGGGTCACGCCGATGTAGGCCAGGGTCTTGATCGGTACCAGCAGGTCGGACACCGAAGCGATGCGCTTGATCCCGCCGATAAAGGTGATGGCCAGCAGCACCGCCAGGACGATACCGGTGTGTTGCGGGTTGAAGTCAAAGGCGTTCTGCAGCGAGTGGGTCACGGTGTAGGACTGCAGGCCGATGAAGGCGAAGCCGTAGGTGACCAGCAGCAGAACGGAGAACACTATCGCCATGCCTTTGAGCTTGAGCCCGTGCTGGATGTAGTAGGCCGGACCGCCACGGTACAGGCCGTCGCCATCCGCGCGCTTGTAGACCTGGGCCAGGGTGCACTCGAAGAAGCTGCTGGACATGCCGACCAGAGCGGTCACCCACATCCAGAACACCGCACCCGGACCACCGAGAGTCACGGCGATGCCGACACCGGCGATGTTGCCTGCACCGACGCGGCCGGCGAGGCTGAGCATCAAGGCCTGGAACGAGCTGAGTTGCCCGGCGCTGCCTTTGAGGCTGTCGCGGAACACCGCGAACATGTGGAAGAAATGACGCAGTTGAACGAAACGCGAGCGAATCGTGAAGTAACTACCGAGCCCGACAATGAGCACGATCAGTACTTTCCCTGAGAGGAAGTCGTTGATGACTTCGAGCATGGATTTATCCTCGCTGTTTTTTGTGGGTGCAAATGCTGGATCGGAGAAACATCGTGTTACACCGGTCTGCGCACGGCACGACGGGTGAGGCGAAGGTTTCGTCCCGGATCCATATCGCGGGTTTTGTTATTAGTTCGGGTTTCGCATGGGTTATGGCCTCGTTACCAACGACCGCTCACGCGAAGAGGGGCGGCACTATACCGATCAGTGGCGCGCCCGTCTGCACGGTAGTGGTGCAAGCGACGAAACGAAGCTTTGAAACACTTGGCGTTTGTGGCGAGGGGATTTATCCCCGTTCGGCTGCGAAGCAGTCGTAAACCATTGAACGCGGTGTTTCTGGTACATCTTTATTGTTGGTATCGGGGCCGCTTCGCAGCCCAACGGGGATAAATCCCCTCGCCACAAAGGCTCACCTCCATATTGTTCAGTCCTCTACGTTCGGGTCTCAGGATAAAGAGTTAAAAAAAAGGGCTCGGGGACAAAATCCCCAAGCCCTCAAAAGGTGAGAGGTGTCTAGTCCCTCGACCTGGTGAGCGGTGCTACAAGTTCGCGTCGGCTCAGGCTTTGAGCGGAACCAGACGCGGGGCAATCATGTTTTCCGGGCGCAGGATGTCGGCGAGCATAGCTTCGTCGAGCAGACCTTCTTCGCGCACCAGTTCCAGCACGCCGCGGCCGCTTTCGAGAGCGATACGGGCGATGCGGGTGGCGTTTTTGTAGCCGATGTACGGGTTCAGTGCGGTGACCAGACCGATCGAGTGCTCGACCAGTTCACGGCAGCGCGCTTCGTTGGCGGTGATGCCGACGATGCAGTGCTCGCGCAGCATGTCCATGGCACGTTGCAGCAGGCGGATCGAGTCAAGGATCTTGAAGGCGATCAGCGGCTCCATCACGTTCAGTTGCAGCTGGCCGCCTTCGGCTGCCATGGTCAGCGCCAGATCGTTACCGATGACCTGGAACGCGACCTGGTTCACGGCTTCCGGGATCACCGGGTTGACCTTGCCGGGCATGATCGAGCTGCCTGGCTGACGCGCCGGCAGGTTGATCTCATTGATGCCGGTGCGTGGGCCGCTGGACAGCAGGCGCAGGTCGTTGCAGATCTTCGACAGCTTGACCGCGGTGCGCTTGAGCATGCCGGAGAACAGCACGAACGCGCCCATGTCGGAGGTCGCTTCGATCAGGTCGGCGGCCGGTACCAGCGGTTGCCCGCTGATCAAAGCCAGACGTTGAACAGCCAGTGCCTGATAACGCGGGTCGGCGTTGATGCCGGTGCCGATCGCGGTGCCGCCCAGGTTGACTTCGGTCAGTAGCTCCGGGGCCAGCGTCTTCAGACGCGCGAGGTCTTCGCCCATGGTGGTGGCGAAGGCACGGAATTCCTGGCCGAGGGTCATCGGCACGGCGTCTTGCAGCTGGGTACGGCCCATTTTCAGGACGTGGTCGAACTCTTTGCCCTTGGCCGCGAAGGCCTGAATCAGGCTGTCGAGACTGGCCAGCAGCGCGTCGTGACCCAGCAGCAGACCCAGGCGGATCGCCGTCGGGTAGGCGTCGTTGGTCGACTGCGCCATGTTCACGTCGTCGTTCGGGTGCAGGTACTGGTACTCGCCTTTCTCGTGGCCCATCGCTTCCAGAGCAATGTTGGCGATCACTTCGTTGGCGTTCATGTTGGTGGAGGTGCCGGCGCCACCTTGAATCATGTCGACCACGAACTCTTCGTGGTAATCGCCGCGGATCAATCGGGCACAGGCTTCGCTGATGGCAGCGTGCTTGGCTTCGCTCAGGTGACCCAGCTCGCGGTTGGCGTCAGCGGCGGCCTGTTTGACCATCGCCAGGCCCACAACCAGTTTCGGGTAATGCGAAATCGGAACGCCCGAGAGGCGGAAGTTATTCACCGCTCGCAGGGTCTGGATGCCGTAATACGCATGGGCCGGTACTTCGAGGGCGCCAAGCAGGTCGGTTTCTGTGCGGAAAGATGCAGCGGAGGACATGATAGAAATCATCTCGATAAGGACCCGGTCTGTGCCGGAACGCTGCGAATGCTAGGCTTGTGGGGATTTTTGGGCCAATGCTGTTCAGCACTGCCCTATGCACATTCGGCATAATGCCCGTGTGACGCCGCCTGTGCGGCAGACGTGTGACCTGTTTTGGTGCGTGTCCGGGAGGACGTGATGAATCTGGAAAGCAAATGGCTCGAGGACTTCAGTGCCCTGGCCGCCACCCGCAGCTTCTCTCAGGCGGCCGAACGGCGCTTCGTGACCCAGCCGGCATTCAGTCGGCGGATCCGCAGCCTCGAAGCGGCGCTGGGGCTGACTCTGGTCAATCGCTCGCGCACGCCGGTCGAACTGACGGCGGCGGGGCAGTTGTTTCTGGTGACTGCGCGCACCGTGGTCGAACAACTCGGTGAAGTGCTGCGCCACCTGCATCATCTGGAAGGCGGGCAGGGCGAGGTCATGCAAGTCGCAGCGGCGCACTCGCTGGCGCTAGGCTTTTTCCCGCGCTGGATCGCCCAGTTGCGCAACGAAGGGCTGAACATCGCCACACGGCTGGTGGCGACCAACGTTGGCGACGCCGTGCACGCTTTGCGTGAAGGTGGCTGCGATCTGATGCTGGCGTTCTACGACCCGGATTCGGCGATGCAGATGGACCCGGAGATTTTCCCGTCGCTGCACTTGGGCCAGACCGAGATGCTGCCGGTGTGCGCGGCAGATCTGGATGGCAAACCGCTGTTCGATCTGGAAGGCGAGGCGAGTGTGCCGTTGCTGGCTTACAGCGCCGGGGCGTTTCTTGGGCGTTCGGTGAACGGCTTGCTGCGCCAGCGCCAGTTGCGTTTCACCACGATCTACGAAACCGCGATGGCCGACAGCCTGAAAAGCATGGCCCTGGAAGGCCTCGGCATTGCCTGGGTGCCGCAACTGAGCGTACGCGCCGAACTGGCCCGCGGTGAACTGGTGGTGTGCGGCGGCCCGCAATGGCATGTGCCGCTGGAGATCCGCCTGTACCGCTGCGCCCTGGTGCGCAAGGCCAACGTGCGGTTGCTGTGGCGAAAACTAGAAGGTGGCGCCGCACAAAGCGCTTGAAGCTGATGAAGATCGAATGTGGGAGCGAGCCTGCTCGCGAATGCGGAGTTTCAGGCGCTGAGGTATCGTCTGACGCAACGCTTTCGCGAGCAGGCTCGCTCCCACAGGGGGATTTTTGCGGTGTTCTTTCGCTGACCTCAAGGTCAATAAAACCGGGCGTTTCGCTCATTTGACAGATGGTCGTTTCGGGGGCTGTTTATTGCTTTCTTTGCGGTATACTGCGCGGCCTTCGGCCGGCACGTCCGGCCATTTTTCGTACAATCAAGCCACGCAACCTGCGTGGCTTGTTGTTTTATGACGCGCCTGCGGGCGCTCCAGAGAGAAGAGGCGCGACGATGAGTGCACTGGTTGGCGTGATCATGGGCTCCAAGTCCGATTGGTCCACCCTTAGCCACACCGCCGATATGCTGGAAAAGCTCGGCATCCCGTACGAGGTCAAGGTGGTCTCTGCCCACCGCACCCCGGATCTGCTGTTCCAGTACGCCGAAGAGGCTGAAAGCCGCGGCATTGAGGTGATCATCGCCGGTGCCGGTGGCGCAGCCCACTTGCCAGGCATGTGTGCGGCCAAGACCCACCTGCCGGTGCTGGGCGTGCCGGTGCAGTCGGCCATGCTCTCGGGCGTCGATTCGCTGCTGTCGATCGTGCAGATGCCAGCTGGCATTCCGGTTGCCACCCTGGCCATCGGCAAGGCTGGCGCAATCAACGCCGCCCTGCTCTCGGCGAGCATCCTCGGCGCCAAGCACCCGCAGTTCCACGCGGTACTGAAAACCTTCCGTGCCGAGCAGACAGACAGCGTCCTGGACAATCCAGACCCACGTATTGCCTGAGGTTGTTGAGATGAAGATCGGTGTAATCGGTGGCGGCCAGTTGGGTCGCATGTTGGCCCTGGCGGGCACTCCGCTGGGCATGAACTTCGCTTTTCTCGACCCTGCGCCGGACGCCTGTGCGGCCGCGCTGGGCGAACACCTGCGGGCCGATTACGGCGATCAGGATCATCTGCGCCAACTGGCCGATGAAGTCGATCTGGTGACCTTCGAATTCGAAAGCGTCCCGGCCGAAACCGTGGCGTTTCTTTCGCAATTCGTGCCGGTCTACCCGAGCGCCGAAGCCCTGCGCATTGCTCGTGACCGCTGGTTCGAAAAGAGCATGTTCAAAGACCTCGGCATTCCGACCCCGGCCTTCGCCGACATCCAGTCGCAAGCCGACCTGGATGCCGCCGTCGCTTCCATCGGTCTGCCGGCCGTGCTGAAAACCCGCACCCTGGGTTACGACGGCAAGGGCCAGAAAGTCCTGCGCAAACCGGAAGACGTAGCGGGTACTTTCGCCGAACTGGGCAGCGTTGCCTGCCTGCTGGAAGGCTTCGTGCCATTCACCGGCGAAGTGTCGCTGATCGCCGTGCGTGCCCGCGATGGTGAAACGAAGTTCTATCCGCTGGTGCACAACACCCACGACAGCGGCATCCTCAAGCTGTCGGTGGCCAGCACCGATCACCCGCTGCAGGCGCTGGCGGAAGATTATTCCAGTCGCGTGCTCAAACACCTCGACTACGTCGGCGTGATGGCTTTTGAGTTTTTCGAAGTCGACGGTGGCCTCAAAGCCAACGAAATCGCCCCGCGCGTGCACAACTCCGGGCACTGGACCACCGAAGGTGCCGAGTGCAGCCAGTTCGAAAACCACCTGCGCGCCGTGGCTGGCCTGCCGCTGGGTTCGACCGCCAAGGTCGGCGAGAGCGCGATGCTCAACTTCATCGGCGTAGTGCCGCCGGTGGAAAAAGTCATCGCCATCGAAGACTGCCACCTGCATCACTACGGCAAAGCTTTCAAGGCCGGACGCAAGGTCGGCCACGCCAACCTGCGCTGCGCCGACATGGCCACGCTGCAAGCGCAGATCATCAAGGTCGAAGCGCTGATCGCCGAGTAAACCAGTTTCATGTGGCCGCGGCGGAACCATTCAGGGGCCGCCGTTCTCTCATGGCAGGATGCGAAACACTGGCTAGTCTTTCGCATATCTTCCAAATCAGAGGGAAATGCCATGGGAATTATCGGAACCATCTTTATCGGCTTGATCGTCGGCCTGCTGGCTCGGTTCCTGAAACCGGGCGATGACAGCATGGGCTGGATCATGACCATCCTGCTCGGTATCGGCGGTTCGCTGGCGGCCACCTACGGCGGCCAGGCTCTGGGCATCTATCAGGCGGGCGAGGGCGCGGGTTTCCTCGGCGCACTGGTCGGCGCTGTGGTGTTGCTGGTGATCTACGGTCTGATCAAAAAGAACTGATCGAAAGCGACAAAGCCCTCTCGGCCAGCGCGGCCGGGAGGGCTAGAATGCGCGGCGACTCACCGTCCATTCCTTTGCCTGCCGAGCACCTTCATGCGCCGTCTTCTGTTGACTCTCCTCTTGCTGGGCAGCTATCTCGCCCACGCCGGCGAACTGCCGGAAACCGACTGGCTGGAACTGATGCCCAAGTCGGATCAAAAGGCCCTCGAGGCCATGCCGGAAATCGACCACAACTCCCCCGAAGCCACCGGCACCTTCACCGAGAAGGGCGGGATGAAGCAGGCCAAGGGTCTGCCAGCGGTGATGTATTCGACGAAAACCGTGGCGTCAATGAACGACAAGCACATCCGCATCGGTGGTTACCCGGTGCCGCTTGAGTCGGATGCCAAGGGCCGCAGCACGCTGTTCTTCCTTGTGCCGTATCCGGGCGCCTGCATCCACGTGCCGCCACCACCGCCGAATCAACTGGTGCTGGTGCGATATCCGAAAGGGTTGAAGCTGGAGGACATCTACACACCGCTGTGGGTGACCGGCACGCTTAAAATCGAAAAGGTCAGCAATGACCTGGCGGATGCGGCGTATGCGCTGGAGGCGGAGAAGGTGCGGGTGGTGCAGGAGGCTGACCTCTAAAGCGCGCCGTACATAAATTTGGGAGTGAGCCTTTGTGGTGAGGGGATTTATCTGTGGTGAAGGGATTTATCTGTGGCGAGGGGATTTATCCCCGCTGGACTGCGCAGCAGGCCCCAGCTTTTGATTTAAAAAAAGCGGGGGCCGCTTCGCGACCCAGCGGGGATAAATCCCCTCGCCACGGGGCTCTTTGCCCTTTTGTATTGCGCTAGAGCTTAGAGCGGCGTAGCGGCTACGCTAACACCCATCGTATGGCGCGCACCCGGCGCCAGGGTCACCAGATCATCCATCACATTCGCCGTTTCGATGCACAGCATGCGCTGCCAGCCATCGTTGTCCATGTCCGGCAGTGCGGCGGCGCGGTCGATCCACGGGTTCCAGATCACCGCAGTGCGCGAGCCGGTAGAGGTCAGCACGATGCGTCGTTCCCAGGTCGGATCAACGATGCTCAATTGCGGCGGAGCATTGAGGTAGATGCGGTCGGTCTCGCCGGCGAAATGCAGATCGCCGCTCTGGCTGGCCGTGTTCCAGTCGTCCAGGGTCTCGATGTAGTTGAGCCCGGCCACGCCGTCGACATGCACATTACGCACGTCACTCACGGCGAAATAGGTGTGCAGCGCCTGACTCAGCGTGACGCTGTCCGTCCCCCGGTTATGGCTGGTCAGACTGTAATGCAGTTGATCCGCCAGATGCAGGGTCAGGGTCAGATCGACTTCGTGGGGCCAGCCCGGCAGGCCACCTTCCGGGTAGGGCAGCTTGAATTCGACCTTGATGCCGTCAGCCTCTGATTCGATGTTGCCCAACTCCCAGTCCATCGCCCGCACCAGACCGTGCGCGGGGGCCGGCTGCTCGCCGGTGTACATGGCCTGCACGCTGCTCGGGTTGCGTTCGAATTTGCCAAACCACGGCCAGCACACCGGCACGCCGGCGCGGATGCTCTTGCCGGTCTTGAACTCGGCCTTGTCGTTGAGCCAGATGATCGGCGGCTGGCCGTCGATCTGATAACTGAGGATGTGCGCGCCTTGCTGGGCCACCAGCACTTCGGCCTTGCCGTGGCGGATGCGCCAGCAGTTCAGTTCATCCTGTTTCACGGCTTCAACGTTGGGCGTGTTCATGGGCAACTCTCGATCAGACACTGGGGACGACTATCGACCGCAAAACGGTCGCGAGGTTTAACGCGCGCGTGGCGGCACCGAACGGGTGCGACCGCTGCCGTCGATGGCGACGAAAACGAAAACCGCTTCGGTGACCTTGCGCCATTCGCTGGAGAGTGGGTCATCGCTCCACACTTCGACCATCATCTGGATCGAGCTGCGGCCGATTTCCAGGGTCTGGGTATAAAAGGACAACTGCGCGCCGACCGCGACCGGGACGAGGAACGCCATGCGGTCGATGGCGACAGTGGCAACGCGGCCACCGGCCACCCGGCTGGCCATGGCGGTGCCGGCCAGATCCATCTGCGCGACCAGCCAGCCGCCGAAAATATCGCCAAAGCCGTTGGTTTCGCGGGGAAGTGCGGTGATTTGCAGGGCCAGGTCGCCCTGTGGGATCGGATCTTCTTGTTCGAGCTCTATCATGCCGAGGGGCCTCTGACCCGTGACTCTTCGTGGGTATTGCGGGTGGTAGCCGTCTTCAAGAAAAACGATTCAACACCGAACACACTGCGTTCGTCACGTTTTCCATCAGGCGCCTAAAGGGAAACTCTGCGAAAAAGGCTAAATCCCGAGCAAAGGACGGGCCAACAACGTTTTCGCACAGCAACCTCTTACAAATCCTGCGCAGGTGGCGAGTATATCGGTCGATAGACCCCGCGACGACCACCCGGTTCTGATTTCGACCGTCAATTACGCGCCTCTATGTGCTTTTTCGAACAATTTGCTATGGTGCCGAACCTGTCCAAGCCACCGCCAGCGTTGTTGTGGCGACAGATTCGACTATAAGAGAAGCCCTTGCCATGACCACAGCGCCTTCGAGCCTCGCGCAGCCCGAGCAACCCGCACGACCGTTGACCCGCAATGACTACAAGACTCTGTCGCTGTCCGCCCTCGGCGGGGCGCTGGAGTTCTACGATTTCATCATCTTCGTTTTCTTCGCCACCGTCGTCGGCAAGCTGTTCTTCCCGGCCGACATGCCCGAGTGGCTGCGCTTGATGCAGACCTTCGGCATCTTCGCCGCCGGCTATCTGGCACGTCCTTTGGGCGGCATCGTCATGGCGCACTTCGGTGACCTGCTGGGGCGCAAGAAGATGTTCACCCTGAGCATTTTCATGATGGCGGTGCCAACGCTGATCATGGGCCTGCTGCCGACCTACGCGCAGATCGGTATCTGGGCGCCGATCCTGTTGCTGCTGATGCGGGTGATCCAGGGCGCCGCTATTGGCGGTGAGGTGCCGGGAGCGTGGGTCTTCGTTTCCGAACACGTACCGCAAAAGCACATCGGTTATGCCTGCGGCACGCTCACCAGCGGCCTGACTGCCGGCATCCTCCTCGGCTCGCTGGTCGCCACTGCGATCAACAGCATTTATACGCCAGCCGAAGTGTCGGATTACGCCTGGCGGATCCCGTTCCTGCTCGGCGGCGTGTTCGGCCTGTTCTCGGTGTACCTGCGCCGCTGGCTGCACGAGACACCGGTGTTCGCCGAACTGCAATTGCGCAAGGCACTGGCCGAAGAAGTGCCGTTGCGCGCGGTGCTGCGTGATCATCGCGGCGCCATCGCCATTTCGATGCTGCTGACCTGGCTGCTCTCGGCTGGCGTCGTCGTGGTGATCCTGATGACCCCGACCGTGCTGCAAACGGTCTACCACTTCTCGCCAACCACGGCGCTGCAGGCCAACAGCCTGGCCATCGTCTTCCTCAGCCTCGGCTGCATTGGCGCTGGCGCGCTGGCCGATCGCTTCGGCGCCGGTCGCGTCTTCGTCTTTGGCTGCCTCGGTCTGCTGATCAGCTCCTGGACCTTCTACCACAGCCTCGCCGACCACCCGGACTGGTTGTTCCCGCTGTACGCATTGACCGGTTTGCTGGTCGGCACCATCGGCGCGGTGCCGTACGTGATGGTCAAAGCGTTCCCGCCGGTGGTTCGCTTCAGTGGCCTGTCGTTCTCGTACAACGTCGCGTACGCGATCTTCGGTGGCCTGACGCCAATGGTGGTGAGCCTGCTGCTGAAGGAAAGCGCGATGGGGCCTGCCTACTATGTGGCAGTGCTGTGCGGGATGGGAATTCTGGTAGGCGCCTGGCTCTGGAAGAAGGGGCGCTAAAGCCCAGGATCTACTCCACCAATACCGGCCACTTCGCGAGCAGGCTCGCTCCCACAGTTGGAATGCATTTCAATTGTGGGAGCGAGCCTGCTCGCGAATGGGGACGCCACAAATCATCCAGCAAAACCCGATGCTGGCCTTTCATCCAATTGTCATATTTCAGCCATAGAGTGTTCACATGGCCTGCTGATACTTGGCCCCGACTTAACACACCCTATCTGCTAGGAGTAAGGCATGAAACTGAAGCGTTTGATGGCGGCAATGACTTTTGTCGCTGCTGGCGTTGCGACTGCCAACGCGTTCGCCGCTGTTGACCCTGCTATCCCGAGCTACACCAAGACCACTGGTGTGTCGGGCAACCTGTCCAGCGTCGGTTCCGATACCCTGGCAAACCTCATGACCCTGTGGGCCGAGAACTACAAAAAAGAATACCCGAACGTCAACATCCAGATTCAGGCTGCCGGTTCTTCCACCGCGCCACCTGCACTCACCGAAGGCACCGCTAACCTGGGCCCGATGAGCCGCAAGATGAAGGACAACGAGCTGCAGGCTTTCGAGCAGAAGTACGGCTACAAGCCGACGGCGATCCCGGTTGCCGTGGATGCCCTGGCCGTGTTCGTGCACAAGGACAACCCGATCAAGCACCTGACCATGGCTCAGGTCGATGCGATCTTCTCCTCGACGCGCCTGTGCGGTGCCAAAGCTGACGTCAAGACCTGGGGTGACCTGGGCGTGACCGGTGACCTGGCCAACAAGCCGGTCCAGCTGTTCGGCCGTAACTCGGTGTCCGGCACCTACGGCTACTTCAAGGAAGAAGCCCTGTGCAAAGGTGACTACAAGCCAAACGTCAACGAACAACCAGGTTCGGCGTCGGTGGTGCAGTCGATCAGCAGCTCGCTTAACGGCGTCGGCTACTCGGGCATCGGCTACAAGACCGCCAGCGTGAAAACCGTAGCCCTGGCCAAGAAAGAAGGCGGCGAGTTCATCGAAGACACCGAAGAAAACGCCCTGAACGGCAAGTATCCGCTGTCGCGCTTCCTCTACGTTTACGTCAACAAAGCCCCGAACAAGCCTCTGGCCCCGCTGGAAGCCGAGTTCGTGAAGCTGGTGCTGTCGAAGCAGGGCCAGGAAGTGGTAGTGAAAGACGGTTACATCCCGCTGCCAGCCAAGGTTGCTGCCAAAGCACTGGCTGACCTCGGTCTGCAAGAAGGCGGCGCTGTCGCCAAGAAGTAACACCGCAGATCCGGGGCAACCCCCCGGACCTGCTGGAACCGTGTAGGAGCTGTCGAGTGAAACGAGGCTGCGATCTTTTGATCTGGCCTCTGATCGCAAGATCAAAAGATCGCAGCCTCGTTTCACTCGACAGCTCCTGCACAGGTTTCACAACCTCGAATTCTCGACTCCGCTGCCGGACTTCCGGCTGGCGGATTTGCTGCGTCACTGCACTGTCATCTTTCTGTCATACAGGATCGCTAGGGTGTGCGCATGAATGATCTGGCCAATTCCCCAATGACTACGTCTTCCCCTCCCAAGCGCATTGACTTCAATACGCCTGAGCTGCAACGCAAGCGCCGCATCCGCGCGCTCAAGGATCGCTTCACCCGTTGGTACGTCCTCGTCGGCGGCCTGGCGGTGCTGGCGGCCATCACCCTGATCTTCTTCTTCCTCGCCTACGTCGTTGCGCCACTGTTTCAAGGCGCCGACCTGACCGCGAAAGACTCGATCACCCCGGCCTGGATGCAGGACGCGGGCAAGCCGCTGATGATCTCGCTCGAGGAGCAGAATCAGGTGGCCATGCGTGTATCCGACAAGGGCCAGGCGCTGTTCTTCGATCTCGACAGTGGCGCTGAATTGAGGCGTGTCGATCTGCCGCTGCCTGCGGGCGCCACTGTGACGTCTATTGGCGAAGACCAGCCGGGTCATCCGCTGGTGGCCGTGGGTCTGTCCAACGGTCAGGCGCTGGTGTTCCGTCATACCTATAAAGTCAGCTATCCCGATGGCAAGAAAACCATCAGCCCGGCCATCGAATATCCCTATGGCGAGGCGCCAATTGCGCTGAACGAAAGCGGCGGCGCGCTGGAGCATGTCAGCCTCAACGCCACCGACTCGACGCTGATGCTGGTCGGCTCCACTGGCTCGCAACTCAATGTGCTGTCGCTGACCAGCGAAGAAAACATGATGACCGGCGAAGTCACCAACGAGCAGACGCGCATCGATCTGCCGCAGATGACCGAGCCGGTGAAAAACATCTTCGTCGACCCGCGCCAGCAGTGGCTGTACGTGGTCAACGGTCGTGCTCAGGCCGACGTGTTCAGCCTGCGCGACAAGAGCCTCAACGGGCGCTACAAACTGCTGGAAAACGCTGACGCCCAAGTCACTGCCACCGCGCAGCTGGTCGGCGGTATCTCGCTGATCGTCGGCGATTCCAAGGGCGGTCTGGCCCAGTGGTTCATGGCTCGCGATACCGATGGCGAGCAGCGTCTGAAGCAGATCCGCACCTTCCAGATGGGCACCACGCCGATCGTTGAAATCGCTGCCGAAGAACGCCGCAAAGGCTTCCTCGCCCTTGATGCCAGCGGCAAGCTCGGCGTGTTCCACAGCACCGCACACCGCACGTTGCTGGTCGATCAGGTGGTTGAAGGCCAGGGCCTGTTTGGTCTGTCGCCGCGCGCCAACCGGGTGATCGTCGAAGCCGGCGGCAAGCTGCAACCGCTGCTGCTCGACAACCCGCACCCGGAAGTATCGTGGAGCGCGCTGTGGAGCAAGGTCTGGTACGAGAACTACGACGAGCCTAAATACGTCTGGCAATCGACCGCCGCCAACACCGATTTCGAACCGAAACTGAGCCTGTCGCCGCTGACCTTCGGCACCCTGAAAGCCGCGTTCTACGCCATGCTGCTGGCCGCGCCACTGGCCGTCGCTGCGGCGATCTACACCGCGTACTTCATGGCGCCGGGCATGCGCCGCAAGGTCAAACCGGTGATCGAGCTGATGGAAGCGATGCCGACGGTGATCCTCGGTTTCTTTGCCGGCCTGTTCCTCGCGCCGTACGTAGAAGGCCATCTGCCGGGCATCTTCAGCCTGCTGATGTTGCTGCCGATCGGCATTCTGGTCGCCGGTTTCACCTTCAGCCGCCTGCCCGAGTCGATCCGCCTGAAAGTCCCGGACGGCTGGGAAAGTGCGCTGCTGATTCCGGTGATCCTGTTTGTGGGCTGGCTCTCGCTGTACATGAGCCCGTTCATGGAGAACTGGTTCTTCGGCGGCGACATGCGCATGTGGATCTCCCATGACCTGGGCATCACCTACGACCAGCGCAACGCCCTGGTGGTCGGTCTGGCCATGGGTTTCGCGGTGATCCCGAACATCTACTCGATCGCCGAAGACGCCGTGTTCAGTGTGCCGCGCGGCCTGACCCTGGGTTCGCTGGCCCTGGGTGCGACGCCATGGCAGACCATGACCCGCGTGGTGATCCTGACCGCCAGCCCGGGCATCTTCTCGGCGCTGATGATCGGCATGGGCCGTGCGGTCGGCGAAACCATGATCGTGCTGATGGCCACCGGCAACACCCCGGTGATGGAGATGAACCTGTTCGAAGGCCTGCGCACCCTGGCCGCCAACGTCGCGGTGGAAATGCCCGAGTCGGAAGTCGGCGGCAGCCACTACCGCGTGCTGTTCCTCTCGGCGCTGGTGCTGCTGTTGTTCACCTTCGTCATGAACACCCTGGCAGAACTGATTCGTCAGCGTCTGCGCAAGAAATACTCGTCGCTTTAAGCAAAGGTAGAAGTCTGTGAAACAGAACTCCCTGAAAGGATGGTTCAAGAGCGGCGCCCCGGGCGTCTGGATCAGCGGTGGCGCGGTGTCCATCGCGGTCATCATGACCATTGGCCTGTTGGCGGTGATTGCCGTGCGCGGTCTCGGTCACTTCTGGCCGGCGGACCTGATCCACGCGCATTACGACGTACCGGGCCAGGCCAATCACCTGGTGATCGGCGAAGTGGTGCAGAAAGAAGAAGTGCCGCGCGCACGTCTGAAGAGCGCCGGTCTGCCGGTGCCGGACGAAGGTCCGGAATTCATGACCCGCGAGCTGATCAAGGTCGGCAACCGTGACTTGAACGGTAACGACTTCACCTGGATCGTCGGCGAGTGGCTGACCAAGCAGACCACGCCGCCCGAGCTGATGGCGATCGAGCGTCGCGAGTGGGGCAACTTCTACGGCTACCTGGTCAACGTCAAACAGGATGGCAAGGTCATCGCCGAAGGCGAGGCCGCTTGGCCTGAACTGCAAGCGCGCATCGATCGGGTGAACGATCTTGCGGCTCAACTGAAAACGCTGGAAAAAACCGACATCGGCGCAATCAATGCCGGCCTCGAACGCATCCGACTTCATGGCCGCAAACTGGAGCTGGAAGGCAAACTCGACGCCACCGCACAAGCGGACATGGAGTCCGAGCGCGCCGAGCTGGACGCGCGCTACAAAGACATCGAAGCACGTCTGTCTGATTTGCATGCACAGTTCAACCGCGACGCCTTGACCGCCCGTGACGCCAACGGCAAGGAAATCGAAATCGGTCTGGGCAAAGTGGTTCACGCTTACCAGCCGAACGGCATGAGTACCTTGACCAAGGTCGGCTTCTACTTCAGCAAGATCTGGGAATTCCTCTCCGACGACCCGCGTGAAGCGAACACCGAAGGCGGGATCTTCCCGGCGATCTTCGGCACTGTGATGATGACCCTGATCATGGCGATGATCGTTACACCGTTCGGCGTGCTGGCAGCGGTGTACCTGCGCGAATATGCCAAGCAGAACACCCTGACTCGCGTCATTCGTATCGCGGTGAACAACCTCGCCGGCGTACCGGCGATCGTTTACGGCGTGTTCGGTCTGGGCTTCTTCGTCTACGTGCTGGGTGGTTCGGTCGACCGCTTGTTCTTCCCTGAAGCTCTGCCGGCGCCGACGTTCGGTACGCCGGGCCTGCTCTGGGCTTCGCTGACCCTCGCGCTGCTGGCAGTGCCGGTGGTGATTGTGGCGACCGAAGAAGGTCTGGCGCGGATTCCTCGTACCGTGCGTGAAGGCTCGTTGGCCCTCGGCGCGACCAAAGCGGAAACGCTGTGGAAAATCGTTATCCCGATGGCCAGCCCGGCCATGATGACCGGCATGATCCTCGCCGTGGCCCGTGCCGCCGGTGAAGTGGCGCCGCTGATGCTGGTGGGTGTGGTGAAACTGGCGCCGTCGCTGCCGGTTGACGGCAACTACCCGTACCTGCACCTGGACCAGAAGATCATGCACCTGGGCTTCCACATTTATGACGTCGGCTTCCAGAGCCCCAACGTCGAAGCAGCCCGCCCGCTGGTGTACGCCACCGCGCTGCTGCTGGTGCTGGTGATCGCGACGCTGAACCTGTCGGCGGTGTATATCCGCAACCACCTGCGCGAAAAATACAAAGCACTGGATAGCTGATTTTGCAGCACTGATTTTTATGTGGGAGCGAGCCTGCTCGCGAAGGCATCACCGCGGTTTCATAGACAAACCGCAGCGCCTGAATCGCGAGCAGACTCACTCCTACAAAACCGAACCGAATTTGTTAGCACAGGGAGCCTCCCATGCAGCACGAAACACACAGCCACGGCATCAACATGTCTGCCCTGGGCCGCGACAAGCAGAGCCTCAACCTGGCGCAGGAAACCGTCGCCATCGAAGTGCCGGGCCTGAGCCTGTACTACGGCGACAAACAGGCACTGTTCGACGTCAGCATGAACATCCCGAAGCAGCGTGTGACCGCGTTCATCGGCCCGTCCGGCTGCGGTAAGTCGACGCTGCTGCGTACCTTCAACCGGATGAACGATCTGGTCGACGGCTGCCGTGTCGAGGGCGCGATCAACCTGTACGGCAACAACATCTATCGCAAGGGCGAAGACGTTGCCGAACTGCGTCGTCGCGTCGGCATGGTGTTCCAGAAGCCCAACCCGTTCCCGAAGACCATCTACGAAAACGTGGTCTATGGCCTGCGCATCCAGGGCATCAACAAGAAGCGCATCCTCGACGAAGCCGTTGAGTGGGCGTTGAAAGGCGCGGCATTGTGGGACGAGGTCAAAGACCGTCTGCACGACTCGGCCCTCGGCCTGTCCGGTGGTCAGCAACAGCGTCTGGTGATCGCCCGTACCATCGCGGTTGAGCCGGAAGTGCTGCTGCTCGACGAACCTTGCTCCGCTCTCGACCCGATCTCGACGCTGAAAGTCGAAGAGCTGATCTACGAGCTGAAGTCCAAGTTCACCATCGTCATCGTTACCCACAACATGCAACAGGCGGCACGGGTGTCCGACTACACCGCGTTCATGTACATGGGCAAACTGGTGGAATTCGGCGACACCGATACTCTGTTCACCAATCCGGCGAAGAAGCAGACCGAAGACTACATCACCGGTCGCTATGGCTGATTGGAGCAGCTGCACGCCGCAAGCTTCAAGCGGCAAGAAATAATTGGTGCGATATCAGGACTTATACATAACTGCTTGAAGCTTGCAGCTTGAAGCTTGCAACTTTCGCGGAGCGAACAATGATTTCCAAAGAAGGCCTTACCCATCACATTTCCGCGCAGTTCAACGCTGAACTGGAGGAAGTGCGCAGTCACCTCCTTGCCATGGGCGGGCTGGTCGAGAAGCAGGTCAACGACGCGGTCACGGCGCTGATCGAGGCCGACTCCGGCCTGGCTCAGCAGGTCCGTGAGATCGACGACCAGATCAACCAGATGGAACGCAACATCGACGAAGAATGCCTGCGCATTCTTGCCCGTCGTCAGCCGGCAGCCTCTGACCTGCGTTTGATCATCAGCATTTCCAAATCGGTGATCGACCTCGAGCGTATCGGCGACGAAGCCACCAAGATCGCCCGCCGCGCCATCCAGTTGTGCGAAGAAGGTGAAGCGCCGCGCGGTTACGTCGAGGTTCGTCACATTGGCGACCAGGTGCGCAACATGGTTCGTGATGCGCTGGACGCCTTCGCGCGTTTTGACGCCGATCTGGCCTTGTCGGTGGCGCAGTACGACAAGATCATCGATCGCGAATACAAAACCGCTTTGCGTGAGCTGGCCACCTACATGATGGAAGACCCGCGCTCTATCTCGCGGGTGCTGAGCATCATCTGGGTCCTGCGTTCACTGGAGCGCATCGGCGATCATGCGCGCAACATCTCCGAACTGGTGATCTACCTGGTGCGCGGCACCGACGTGCGCCACATGGGCCTCAAGCGCATGAAGGAAGAAGTTGAAGGCACAAGCGCTGAAACCGCTAATGTTCCGGGCGAAGCTGACGATAAGTAAGATTGCCTGAGAAAAGCGCCCGGCCCTCTGGCCGGGCGTTTTTGTTTCTGCTTTTCAGAAGCGGATTCGTATTAAAAGCAGCACCCGCGAACGAAAAGTCCCGGCGTGACTGAAGAGTTTTGGCAATGTGCCATCAGCCAGCGTTATGCTTGCCGGGATTTTAATAGGGGTGTTGGATGAGCAAGATCAGTGTGTTGGTCGTGGACGATGCTTCGTTCATTCGTGACCTGGTGAAAAAGTGCCTGCGTAATTACTTCCCGGGGATCCGCACCGAGGACGCCATCAACGGCAAAAAGGCCCAGGCGATGCTGGCCAAAGAGGCTTTCGACCTGGTGCTGTGCGACTGGGAAATGCCGGAAATGTCCGGCCTCGAACTGCTGACCTGGTGCCGCGAGCAGGACAACCTCAAGACCATGCCGTTCGTCATGGTCACCAGCCGTGGTGACAAGGAAAACGTCGTGCAGGCGATTCAGGCCGGCGTATCCGGTTACGTCAGCAAGCCGTTCACCAACGAGCAGCTGCTGACCAAGGTCAAGCAGGCACTGAACAAGGTCGGCAAGCTCGACACCTTGATGAACAGCGCGCCGACCAAGATGAATTCGGCATTCGGCAACGATTCCCTGAGCGCACTGACCGGCGGCAAGCCTGCCGTGGTCGGCGGCGCTGCGGCCAGGCCTGCCGCTGCTGCACCCGCTCCAGCCGCTGCGCCGTCGCGCGGTTTGCTCAACAGCCCGCCAGTTCAGGCGCCCGGTGCATCCAAGGCGCCGGTGGGCGGTCGTGGTCAGGGCCAGTTGCGCCTGCCGAGCGGTACTCAGCAATGCGTGATCAAGGCCTTGAGCATCAAGGAAGCCCTGCTGGTGGTGAAGCGCACCGAAACCCTGCCGCAGATCCTCGACAGCGCCGTGCTCGATCTGGAGCAGGGCGACAACGCCGAGATCGCGCGGCTCAATGGTTACCTGCACGCCATCGTCGCCCACGAGCAGAAAGCCGACAGCGACTGGCTGCAACTGACCTTCCGCTTTGTCGACCAGGATGCGCAGAAGCTCGACTACATCTCGCGCCTGATCGCCCGGGGCACGGCGCAGAAGCATTTCGTACCCGGCGCGTAAGCTTCGTCGCCCGATAGGCCGCCTTCGCGAGCAGGCTCGCTCCCACCCTGGAACGCATTCCAAATGTGGGAGCGAGCCTGCTCGCGAAGGGGCCAGCCAAAACACCACTTGTCTCCCGTGCTCTGATCGTTCCCACGCGCAGCAAAGGAATGCCTCAACCGGACGCTCCGTGTCCTCTGTGCAGGGGACGCAGAGCGTCCCGGGCTGCATCCCCACGCAGAGCGTGGGGACGATCATTTGAAACATCTGTCGACTAGCCTGGTCTGTCTCAGCTGCTAGGCTGATTCCCAGGCCTTCCCTCGACAGACTTCTGCCCATGCTCGCGCGCCTGCTGTTTTTCTGCGGTCTCTGCCTGGCCTCCCAGCTGGCGATGGCCATGACCATCTACAAATCCACCGATGCCAACGGCGTGGTCTCGTACAGCGACCGCCCGAGCAAAGGCGCAAAGGTGTTCGTGTTTCAGGACCGTATGGTCGAGCGCCTCGACCGCCAGGTGTACCTGGACATCAAGAAGCAGAAAGGCGTCGACGTGGTGTTTGCGCGCAACGATTTGTACGCGCCGGTCGAGGTTGCCCTGGCCTTCATTGGCACGAGCAATGTGCGCGGCGTGCCCGCGCGGGCGATCCGTCGCGTGCTGCCGCCGCGCAGCAACACACGGCTGGCGCTGCTGACGGCGATCAGCCGTGACCAGCCGCTGGTGTATTCGCCGCAGTTCCAGTATTCGCTGGGCGACCCCGCAGGCACCGCACAGAGCTATCGCTATCCGCTGCCCTGGCGTGGCGGGCCGTTTCGCCTGAGTCAGGGCGCCAACGGCCAATACAGCCACTACGGGCCGAAGAACCGCTACGCCATGGACATCGCCATGCCGGTGGGCACGCCGATCATCGCCGCGCGAGCGGGAGTAGTGGTGAAAACCGAGAATTCCCAGAGCGGGCGCGGTACCGATGCCTCCGGCAATTTCGTCCGGGTGCTGCACGACGACGGCACCATGGGCGTGTACCTGCATCTGAAACAGGGTTCGGTGAGTGTGCGCGAAGGCCAGCGGGTCAAGGTCGGCAGCCCGCTGGCGCTGTCGGGCAACACCGGCAACAGCAGCGGCCCGCACCTGCACTTCGTGGTGCAGCGCAATACCGGAGAAGGGCTGGTGTCGATTCCCTATCAGTTCAACCAGCCGCTGGGGGCGTTGCCCAACTTTGCGTTGGGCAAACAGTAGGCGCGATAGGGTGTTGAGGGTTTTTGTGGCGAGGGGATTTATCCCCGTTGGGCCGCGAAGCGGCCCCAAATATTGCAACTCTGTACTAACTGACTGCATTCAATGGTTTTGGGACGGCTGCGCCGTCCAACGGGGATAAATCCCCTCGCCACAAGAGCCCCCCAAACTCCCATCAATCGAGCATCAACACCTTGGCCAGAACAATCTTCGGCCCTTTCATCTTCTTGATGATGATCCGCAAGCCTTCGACTTCCAGCACTTCTTCCTCTTCCGGCACCCGTTTCAGGGTTTCGTAAACCAGCCCGGCAAGGGTTTCCGCTTCGATGTGATCGAGATCGATGCCCAGCAGACGTTCGACCTTGAACAACGGCGTATCGCCACGCACCAGCAGCTTGCCTGGCTGATAGGCGAGAATGCCGCGCTCTGCCTTGCGGTGTTCGTCCTGAATGTCGCCGACCAGCACTTCCAGCACGTCTTCCATGGTCAGGTAGCCGATGATGTTGCCGTCAGCCTCTTCGACCACGGCGAAGTGCGAGCCACCCTTGCGGAACTGCTCCAGCAGCTGCGAAAGCGGCATGTGCCGCGACACGCGCTCCAGCGGGCGGGTCAGCTCGGCCAGGTTGAACGACTCTGGAATGTGGTCCAGCGCGGCCAGTTCCAGCAGCAGATCCTTGATGTGCAGCAGGCCGACGAACTCCTGGCGCTCGCTGTCGTACACCGGATAACGGCTGAACTTGTGGCGACGGAACATCGCCAGGATTTCCTTCAGCGGCGCGTTGAACTCCAGGGTGATCAGGTCTTCGCGGGAGTTGGCCCAGTCGACCACTTCCAGCTCGCCCATTTCCACCGCCGAAGCCAACACGCGCATGCCCTGATCGCTCGGATCCTGGCCACGGCTGGAGTGCAGGATCAATTTCAGTTCTTCGCGGCTGTAATGGTGTTCATGGTGCGGGCCGGGTTCACCTTGCCCGGCGATACGCAAAATCGCGTTGGCGCTGGCGTTGAGCAGGTAGATCGCCGGGTACATCGCCCAGTAGAACAGGTACAGCGGCACCGCGGTCCACAGCGACAAAAGCTCGGGTTTGCGGATCGCCCATGACTTGGGCGCCAGCTCGCCGACCACGATGTGCAGGTACGAAATGATGAAGAACGCGGTGAAGAACGACACGCCTTTGATGATCTCGGGCGAGTCGACGCCGACTGCGCTCAGCAGCGGCTCGAGAATATGCGCGAACGCCGGTTCACCGACCCAGCCCAGACCGAGAGAGGCGAGGGTGATGCCGAGCTGGCACGCCGACAGGTAGGCATCGAGCTGACTGTGCACGGTGCGCAGGATATGTCCGCGCCAGCCATGTTGTTCAGCGATGGCCTCGACCCGGGTCGAGCGCAATTTGACCATGGCGAATTCCGCTGCAACGAAAAAACCGTTGAGCAAAACCAGGATCAGAGCAAAAAGAATCATGCCGAAGTCGGCAAAAATGGTTGCGAGGGACAAGCCAGGGGAAGGGTCCATGATGGAGTTTTGCGGGTTCCGTGTGATTCGAAAGTAGGGAGAAACAGCGCCTGAAAGGCAGGCACAAGTCAGCCAATGTAGCGGCTGACCGTGCGATTGCCTAGTGGCGTGTGCCGGGCGGCATCACTCGGCGGCGCTGATCGCCCGTGCGCTGGCCACCTGAGCCGGGGCGAAATGGCAGGTGAACGTGCTGCCGTGGCCGGGCACGCTGCTGATCTCCATGCGCGCGCGGTGGCGCAGCAGCACGTGCTTGACGATGGCCAGGCCGAGGCCGGTGCCGCCCGTGTTGGAGTTGCGGCTGGAATCGACGCGGTAGAAACGCTCGGTCAGGCGCGGCAGGTGTTTGCTGTCGATACCGATGCCGGAATCCTGCACGCTCAGGTGCGCGCCCTGATCGTCGCCCCACCAGCGAATGCGGATGTTGCCCTCGGCGGGGGTGTACTTGACCGCGTTGAACACCAGATTGGAGAACGCGCTGCGCAACTCCGCTTCGCTGCCCTTGAGCAGCACTCCGGCATTGGCCTCGAGGCTGATGCGCTGGTTCTTCGCCCCGGACAACTGCTGCGCATCGCTGGTGATCGATTGCAGCAAGGTGTCGATCTGCACTGGCTGGTTGTCCGACGGATAGTCGGTGGCTTCCAGCTTGGCCAGCAGCAACAGATCGTTGAGCAGCGTCTGCATGCGCCCGCCCTGTTGTTGCATCTGTTGCAGGGCTCGGCTCCAGCGCGGGTTCACTTCTTCGACATTGTCCAGCAGGGTTTCCAGATAGCCGCAGATCACCGTGAGCGGTGTGCGCAGCTCGTGGGAGACGTTGGCGATGAAATCCTTGCGCATCTGTTCCAGCTGATGGATGCGCGTCACGTCGCGGACCAGCATCAGGTGTTCATTGTTGCCGTAGCGGGTCAGGTACAGCTGAATGCGCACGCGATCGTTGGTCGGCGAAGGGATTTCCAGTGGCTCGGCAAAGCTGTCCTGCTCGAAGTATTCCTTGAAGCGCGGATGGCGCACCAGGTTGGTCACCGGTTGGCCGCTGTCCTGCGGAGTCTTCAGGCCGAGCAGGGTTTCAGCGGCGCGGTTCCACCATTCGAGATTGCCGTCGCTGTCGAGCATGATGACTGCATCTTTCAGCGCGGCGGTGGATTCCTGCACCCGGTCGATCACCGCTTGCAGACGCCCGCGCACCCGTTGGTCGCGGCGTTGCAGGTGATAGATGCTGTCGAACACCTCGCCCCACAGACCATAGCCATCGGGCGGCGCTTCGTCGGGTTGGTGCTGGCGCAGCCATTCGTGCAGACGCAGCAATTGCTTGAGCGTCCAGGCCAGATATAGGCCCAGACCCGCCGCGAGGCTCCAGCCGTAATAGCCGGTGATCAACCCGATCACCAGACACGCTGTGACCAGCAGCAACATGTGGCGAATCAGGGTGCCATGCCAGTTTTGATTCACAGAGGCGTCCTTAGCCGCAGCGTCAAGTTTCAAGCTACAAGCTGCAAGTCAGAGCGGCTCGCTGTTTCTTGCCGCTTGTAGCTGAAAGCTTGCAGCTGCTTTCATGCTTTTGTGGAGAACCGGTAGCCGGTGCCGCGCACGGTTTGTACCAGATTTTCGTAAGCGTCGCCGAGGGCCTTGCGCAGGCGCCGGATGTGCACGTCGACGGTGCGCTCTTCGACGTAGACGTTGCCACCCCAGACCTGGTCAAGCAACTGGCCACGGGTGTAGGCGCGTTCCTGATGGGTCATGAAAAATTGCAGCAGGCGGTATTCGGTCGGGCCCATCTCGGCGGGTTTGCCGTCGATGGTCACGCGGTGGCTGATCGGGTCGAGCAGCAGGCCGCCGACTTCGATCGGCGCTTCGCCATCGGTCGGTCCGGCGCGGCGCAGCACAGCCTTGAGGCGGGCGACCAGTTCACGCGGGGAAAACGGTTTGGTGATGTAATCGTCGGCGCCGACTTCCAGGCCCTGGATCTTGTTGTCCTCTTCGCCCTTGGCGGTGAGCATGATGATCGGGATGTCCCCGGTCAGTTCATCGCGCTTCAGGCGACGGGCCAGTTCGATACCGGAGGTGCCGGGCAGCATCCAGTCGAGCAGGATCAGGTCCGGCTTGCGGTCGACGATGATGGCGTGGGCCTGCTGCGAGTTCTCTGCCTCGAGGCAGTCATAGCCGGCCATTTCCAACGCCACGGCGATCATCTCGCGAATGGGCGCTTCGTCGTCGACGATCAGAATGCTCCTGCCAACCATGCCTTAATCCTCTTGTCATTTAACTGTCTTGCGCCGCATTAGATAACGGAATTATTGCAGTCGTGTGACAGTATTTCAGGCCCGCAACATTTGCACCCATCCTCGACTAAGCTCTAAGTCCGAATCCTGACAACCACAAAAGAAGGTTTCCATGACTCAGATGACTGCTTCGTTCAAAGCCCTGCTGCTGGCCGCCGCCCTGACAATACCGGGGCTGGCCATGGCGGCCGATCCGGCGATGGAAAAGGACGGCATGTACACCGACCACAAGGGCATGACCCTGTACACCTTCGCCAAGGACTCCGCTGGCAAGTCCGCGTGCAATGACAAGTGCGCGGCAAACTGGCCGCCGTTGATGGCGCAGGCGGGTGACAAATCCATGGGCGACTGGACGGTGATCAAGCGTGACGACGGCACGATGCAGTGGGCCTACCAGGGCATGCCGTTGTACACCTTCGTGATGGACAAGAAGGCCGGCGACATGACCGGCGACGGCAAAATGGACGGCGCCTGGAAAGTCGCCAAGGCCAAATAGATGCAACCCAGACGCTGTGGGAGCGAGCCTGCTCGCGAAAAGTGTCAGTTATCGCAGAGGTGACTGACATGACGCCTTCGCGAGCAGGCTCGCTCCCACAGGTGTCATGCATTAGCGCAGTGCGTAATCCAGCACGATCCCGACAAATATCGCCAACCCTGCCCAGTGGTTGTGCAAGAAGGCCTGGAAGCAACGCATGCGGTCCTTGCTGCGTGTGTACCAGAACTCCCACGCATAACACCCCGCAGCCACCAGCAAACCGAGGTGGAACCAGATCCCCAGCTCGAACTTCGATCCGGCCAGGATCAGGCAGCCCAATGACAGCGCCTGCAAGCTGAGGATGATCACCCGATCCGCCTCGCCAAACAGAATCGCCGTGGATTTCACGCCGATCTTCAGATCGTCATCACGATCGGTCATCGCGTAGTAAGTGTCGTAGCCCACCGTCCACAGCAGGTTGGCAATCCACAGCAGCCACGCCGCCGCTGGCAACTCGCCGGTCTCGGCGGTAAAGGCCATCGGCATGCCCCAGGAGAACGCCGCACCCAGCACCACTTGCGGGTAATAGGTGTAGCGCTTCATGAACGGATAAGTGAATGCCAGCGCTAGACCGCCGAGCGACAGCCAGATCGTCGGCGCATTGGTGCACAGCACCAGCAGAAAACTGATGCCCATCAGCACGGCAAAGAACACCAGCGCTTCCTTCGAGCTGATCCGGCCAGCGGCGAGCGGCCGTTGCGCGGTGCGTTTGACGTGGCCGTCGACCTTGCGGTCGGCCCAGTCGTTGATCACGCAGCCGCCGGCACGGGTCAGCACTACGCCAAGAACAAAAATCACCACGTTGGCCAGCGACGGCGAGCCCTTGCCGGCAATCCACAATGCCCACAATGTCGGCCACAGCAGCAGGTAAATGCCGATCGGCTTGTCCATGCGCGTCAACTGAACGAAATCCCAGGCGCGCGGGTTCAGACGGTTGAGGGACTTGAGCAGGCTCTGATACATCAGCAGTTCTCCGGATGGGCGCGGGCGGCGTCCCACAGGCTCGGCAGGAAGATTTCCGCGACCAGCACGCTCAGCGCGCCACGGTCGAAACGCGAACGCCGGCCCCACAGCTCAGGAGCTTGCACCGCTGGCGGCAACCATTGTTCAGGGTAGTGACAGACTTCAATCGCGCGGCGCTGAAATGCGCGATCGCAAAACAGCAATTCGCCCAGCGAGCGGCTGCCCAGTTCATCCATGTGTAAACCATCACCTTGCAGGGCGGCGCGCGAGGCGACGCTGCGGGCAAACACCCAGGCTTCGCCATGACCACGCAAATACACCTCACGCACCCAGCCTTCGCTGCCCTCGGCCAGATCCAGCGCCGCGCATTCATCAGCGCGCAGGGTGTCCCAGCCTTCGAACAACGGCGACACGCTGAAGCCATCCTCGGACAAACGGGTCAAACGGCGGGTCAGCGAACCTTCGTCGAACAACCAGTCCAGGGTCAACGGATCGGGGCGGGGCGTCAGGCGGTCTTGGGTCAGCCAGAGCGGGGCGGGGCAGGCATTTGAATGTTGCACAATGAGTCATTATTGGCCGCAAATGAGGCGGCGAGCTTACCATGGCAGGCGACAGGATTGAGCGGCGCCGGCCGCCGTTGCGCCGAACAGGCTTGCATCTGCGCGGCACCCTCAGTACAAAACGCCCTGAGCAGGATGGCAGCGCAACACCCATCGACCGTCCGCGCCGGCACTACGCCTGAACCCTGAGGAAGTACCTGAATGAAGAAGTGGCAATGTATCGTCTGTGGCCTGATCTATAACGAAGCCGAGGGTTGGCCGGATGACGACATCGCGCCGGGCACCCGCTGGGAAGACGTACCGGCAGACTGGCTGTGTCCCGACTGCGGCGTCGGCAAAATGGACTTCGAAATGATTGAAATCAACTAAGCAAATAGAGGAGTAAGGCATGAGCGCACCAGTCGTCATCATCGGCACCGGGCTTGCGGGCTACAACCTGGCCCGCGAGTTTCGCAAGCTCGACAGCGAAACCCCGCTGCTGCTGATCACCGCCGATGACGGCCGCTCTTACTCCAAGCCGATGCTCTCCACCGGCTTCGGCAAGAACAAGGACGCCGACGGCCTGAGCATGGCCGAACCCGGCGCCATGGCCGAGCAGTTGAAGGCCGAAGTGCGCACCCACACGCGCATCAGCGGCATCGACGCCGGCCACAAACGCTTGTGGATCGGTGAAGAAGCCGTGCCTTATCGTGATCTGATCCTGGCCTGGGGCGCGGAAACCGTGCGCGTGCCGATCGAAGGCGACGGCGCGGAACTGGTATTTCCGATCAACGATCTGGAAGACTACGCGCGCTTTCGTGCCGCAGCCGCGGGCAAGCGTCGGGTGTTGTTGCTCGGCGCCGGGCTGATCGGCTGTGAATTTGCCAATGACCTGATTCTCGGCGGCTACGAAGTGCAACTGGTCGCGCCGTGCGAACAAGTCATGCCAATGCTTTTGCATCCTGCCGCTGCGGCGGCCGTGCAGGCCGGGCTGGAAAGTATCGGGGCGAAGTTTCACCTCGGCCCGGTGCTGACCCGCCTTGAGCAAGTAGTCGATGGCCTGGAAGCGCACCTGTCCGACGGTCAGATCATCCCGTGCGATGTGGTGGTCTCGGCGATCGGTCTGCGCCCGCGCATCGATCTGGCAGCGGCTGCCGGCGTGCAGATCAATCGCGGCGTGATGGTCGATCGTTACCTGAAGACCTCTCACGCCAACATTTACGCCTTGGGCGATTGCGCCGAAGTCGACGGGCTCAACCTGCTTTACGTGATGCCGCTAATGAGTTGCGCGCGCGCGTTGGCGCAAACCCTCGCCGGAAACCCGACCGCGGTCAGCTATGGGCCGATGCCGATCACCGTGAAAACCCCGGTGTGCCCGCTGGTGGTTTCGCCGCCGCCACGGGGCAGCGAAGGCATTTGGAGCGTCGAAGGGCAGGGCGCCGACATCAAAGCGCTGTGCCACAGTGCCGACGGTCAGTTACTCGGATACGCCCTGACCGGCGGGGCAGTCATGGAAAAACTGGCCCTCAACAAACAACTGCCGCCGTTGCTGGCGTAAATGCCGGTCGTTCTGTCGCAAACACCGCTCTTTTGCCCCGACAAAGGTCTTGGGGAGACTGGCGCCGCCGTTGGCGGCGTGCCATTCTCACTCCCGTCTGCCGCAGAGTAGAGCCTGCGGCGCCTTGGGCGCTGTTCCAACGAGAACAGCACGGACATAACAACAAAAAACCGTCAAAGGGGCTTCACTAATGCGTAAACCAGAACTCGCCGCTGCAATCGCCGAAAAGGCAGACCTGACCAAAGAACAGGCCAATCGCGTCCTCAACGCCGTCCTCGAAGAAATCACCGGCGCCCTGCACCGCAAGGACAGCGTGACGCTGGTCGGCTTCGGCACCTTCCTGCAACGCCACCGCGGCGCCCGCACCGGCAAAAACCCGCAGACCGGCGAACCGGTCAAGATCAAGGCCAGCAACACCGTGGCGTTCAAGCCAGGCAAATCGTTGAAAGACAGCGTCAATCCTTGATGGCGGCGTGCTCCCCTGAATGACGGGGAGAACCGCAAATGAAAAATGGGCACACCGATTGCGGTCGGGTGCCCATTTTTTGTGGCTGTCTGTTGGCTTACTGGCGTCGGAAGCAGGCCTTGCCGTTGCCGAAATCCACGGCCAGGCAGTTTGGCTCGATCGCCAGTTGCAGGTCCTGGAACAGTCCGCCCAGATCGCTGTTGGAGGCAGGCTTGGTTTTGCTTTCCAGCAGTACTGTCTGGTTCTCGACTTTCCAGGTGCCTTTGGCAAAGCCATCGGCGCTGCCATACGCCACACCGGCATCAAAGGTGCCGTCGTTTCGCAACAGCAACTCGGCGCCCATTTCCATTGCGCCGGTCAGGTAGTAATGGCCTTCCAGCTGTGGGGTGTCCGCTGACGCTTGGGAGGCGGGCAGCCACATCAGTGCGGCGAAAAACAGTGGTTTCAGTTCCATGAAATGAAGCTCCTTGGCAGTTGTAGTAGAGGGAGCGCATTTTCGAGCGTTGGATTCTGGCACAGCCATGTTTTGCCCGCCCGTTGTTCAGGCGCTACACAATCGAATCAATATCCAGCTGAAACGGCGCGCCAACTGCATGCCCACCGGTCATCGCGGCGATAGCGGCGTCGTGGTCTTCAGCGGCTGGCGGGATCATCGCCAGTTGCTCCTGAACCAGGTTTTCAGGGTGGGCGTTCCAGCGCAGCAGACCTTCCTCGACCCATTCGGGCTGGTCGGCATAGCTGCCGTAAACGTCGGTCTCAGTGACCCGTTGACTGCGCAGCGCTGTCAGGCGGGCTTTGGTCATGCTGATCTTGTCTATTTCCTGATTGAGCATCAGCGTCTTGTGCGCGCGCTCCTGCTCTCGCACGTAAGAACGGTGGTTGTTTTGCAGATCGCGCTTAACGGCCCGCAGCTGTTGCTGAATATTCTCCAGCGCGCTGCTGATCCACTCGAATTCGCGATTGGTCACCAGCGAACGCTTGAGCTGCAGTGCTTCCTGCCAACGGCGCAAGCTGGCCCAGCAGCCGGGGATGTAGCTGCCGACCATTGAGTGGTGACCCCGGTCGAACAACTGCCGCAGAAACGATCCGCGTTCGGGCAAGCCGTTGGTAGCGCGCAGGGCCTTGGCGCAGCCGTGATCGACGATCGTGCTGCAACCCGGCTCCCAGAGAAGGGAGGATCGGTGGTCCTTGTCGAACTCAACGGGCATGAAATGGCGCAAAGCACCGTGATGCCCATAGTCGTCGCCAAAGAAATTGATGATTCCCCAGATCAGCAGGCCGAGGCCGGCGACCGGGTTGAAGCCCAGCACCACGGCGTTGGTTGCGTACATCGGCCCAGGCTTGGCAAAGGTGTTCATCCAGGTCGCCGGCACGCTCGGTACCGGATCGTTCTGATTGACGATGCGGTGATGCACCAGCGATCTGGCGCTTTCGATGAAGGTGGTGTCGCCGGCACGGGGGGCGCCGTAGGTGTAGAGCACGATTTGCGGGGAGAACTCCAGGTTGCGTCTCAGCATCTCGGACAGGATCAGTGCAACTGCACCGCCCAGACTGTGACCCGTGATCAGCAGCTTTTGCCCGCTGTAGAATTTTTCCAGATAAGTCACGATAAATGGATAAGCCGCCAAAGCGCCACCGTAGAAACCGCGGTGCACTTTGCCTTCGCCTTCGGCAAAGGGAACCTGATAGGCATCGCCGTCACGCCGGCCGTCGGGCCAGATCTCACTGGTACCGCGTACGCTGATCAGGATCAGTTCGTCGTGGTGGCAGATGAAAGCCTGAGTGTCCGTGCTTTCGACCTGTTTGCGATCATCGAAAAAATGCAGTCTGGCGGGGTGTTCTTGTTGATTCCCTAACGCGGGGTCATTCACTTCGGGGTAAAGATTCGGGTCAAACGGCACCACTTCCAGGCGTTTCGAATACGGCACGTCTTCATACAGTGGATAGTATTTCTGCGATTGTGAGTCATCGACCTTCCACAACTCATCGAACTGCGGCAGCGCGTGGCCGAACCAGTTGCCGCTGCTGGGCTGTAGCGGAAAGCTTACCGTGTCGGTCTGCACCGGTTGAGTGTTGGGTTCCTGTCCGAAATCGGTGTAGCTCAGCGTCGCCATCACCGACAGCTGATAAAGGTTGAGCGCGCAGAACGCGTCGCCTGTCGACAGCATTGGCCGTAGCGCTCTCATCGGCCGTACTTCCAGCACATGGTGTTTGTTCGGCAGCAGTGCGACGCCCTTGGGCGGCGGCGGGGAAAACCCCAACTCGACGGTGGCCATCTCCGCCGCACTCAAGATGGTGTGCAGTCCGCCATCCGCAGAAGTTTTATCGACGACCGTGAAGTCTCTGGACTTCGCAGCGGGGCGCATGAGCTTGTGCGCCGCCCTCTTCGGAGCGTCGCGACGAGCAGCCAGCGGCGGCAAGTGGGCGATGTATTTTACCAGTTCACTGACTTCGACCTGGCAGTACGCATCGGTTTCGGACAGGTCCTTGGCGGGGTTGGCCTGGGTGCGAGTGCCTGTTTTGTGGAAGAAGCGGGTTTTTTCGGCGCGGACTTGGAGTTCGGTGATGGGGAGAGGGTAGTGCGGTCGTTCCTTCAGTCGCGCATATACTTCCTCTTTACCCTGATAAAACTGACTGAGCTTCAGGGTTACGGGACCGCAGTAATGATCAAGAACTTTTCCGGAGCCCGAGGAATCCAGTTTGCCGGTATAAACAATATCTTCGTAATCGACGGCTTCGTAGGTCAAACCGGCGTAGGGTTTGCCATCACCGAACTCGTCCACCAATTGAAAACTTGTGGCTTGTCCGCGTCTTGGGCAGGCGTGGATGTTGCCTTGCATAAAGGCCGCAATGCCGGAATCTGTCGGCTCAATGCTCATGGGGTCTGATCCTTGTTTTCAGTGCAATCGGGGTAAATAGTGCAGATGCGCTCGTCTACCATCCTGAATGTGCTGAAGTCTTTGTAATTGCCGAAACAGAACGCATCCTGATCCTCAAAGGCTTTCCCCATGCAGCGCTTCCATCCGCCGGGCACTTTTACCCACGTGTCACCAAAAGCGGGCTTTTCCCGCTCAGATAATTGGATTTTCAGAGTCACCGTTTTTCCAGAAAGCTGAGTCAGCGTGTACGCCGTGAAAGGACGGCTCCGCCCGACATTGCCCTGTGCATCCATTTTTTTGCAGGTCAGCAGTTTGATCAGATAACGCTTCGGGCCCACCGTGCGAAAAGACCACATGCACTCACCAAAGAACTCAGCTGTCTCGTCATCTCTGAAACTACCCATCTGTCGTTCCAGCAACTCCGGACGTACAGCAATCGAGGCGTAGTCATAGCTGAAGTTGCTTCGCCCTGAACCATAAATACCGATGACCTTGATCTCGATGTAATTCAGCGCCAGCGGACATTCGCTTACGGTTCTGTACAGCGGGATCTCGGAAGTCCCTTGGTACTTCATATTGGTTTTGTTGTATCCCAGCTGAGTGTTTCTCCCGCCAGGCACGGTGCATGTTTGGCCCTTGGCCGGAACATAGGTGGCCGTCAGGTCGTACTTGAATCCAGGTGGAAAATCCGGAACAAACATAAAGGTGTTCGGGGTCTTCACCGTCGTACAACCCACCAGCAATCCCAGGCAACCACTCAGCAGCAACCCTCGTTTCAAGTTCCTCATCGACCTACCTCTCCCTGCCAATACAACGCTTCCTGATATACCCGCTCAAAATGCATCGCCGGATCTTCACCGGGTTTGGGCAGCCATGATTTGCCTGGCCGATATCCCGGTAACTGCAAACTGCGGGTCAGCAAGAAATGCACGTGCTCCGGTTGTTGCCAGCCCCACAGGTGCGTCAGTTGAATCAGGCCCCACAACCATTCATCGACGTCCAGTTGTTCGGCCAGCTCGGCCATGGCTTCGGTGTGTTCGCCGACCAGGTAACGGCGGGTGTTGTCGAACAGCACGTTGGCGTAGATCAGTTCCGGGGTCGGCGTGTGCAGCCACGGCGGATCCATCGGCAGCGGGTGGTGGCCGGGGTCCGGGTTGTCGATGGCGTTCCATCGTTCTGCGTGCCAATAGCAAACGCTGTTGAATGGCCCGAGAAACGCCGCGCGGTGCTCGGGTTGCAGGTGCGCCAGCGCACGTCCCAGAACCCGGTTGTCATGCACGCGGTACACCGCCTGATTCGGACGTTCGCCGGTTATCAGGCGATCGCGCCAATGCGCCGCCAGCAGATCAAGTTCGACGTGACGGGCACTGGCCAGCCAGCCCCAATTGCGCTCGGGCGTGGCGAGCAAGGTCTGGATCGCGGGATGCTGCGCCGTATCGATCTGCAACAGCAGCGGGCCGGTCGGCACCAGCGACTCGGCCGGCGTGCCGGTGTAGAGCGGACGAAACCGCTCGGTGCCGAGGTCGCGGGTCAACGCAGCGTGCTCTGCGCTGTGGCCGTCGGTGTCGAGCATCAGATACAGATCGCAGCCGGCGCGGGACTGAGCGTGCAACCATTGTTCGACCGGGCTCATGCGACTTCTCCCAGCTCGCACAGACCCGCTGCGCAGGCTTCGCACAGCGGGCAAAAATCCGCTGCCTGCTGGCGGGCGCTGTTGACGATCGACAGCGGCGTGGCGTTGATCGCAGCTGGCAGGCCGGCCTCAACTTGCAGCGGTTGTAGCGGTGCGAGAGCCGGCAGTGGCGCGCCGCCCTGAACGATGGGCACGCTGCTGAAAATCCCGCCGGCATTGATCACGATGTGATGACCGCCCGCTGACAGCGTCAGGCTCATGCCGGCATCGATCACCACGTTGCTTGCCGTGACATGCGCCTGCTGGCCGGCCTGGATCACCAGAGCGCCCAGGGTCTGGCTGCTGGTACCGCTGACCTGCAACAAGTCATCGGCGTTGATCACGGTGCTGCGCAGTCCTTGATGGGTGCGCGAATCCCTGCCCTCGATGAGACTGGTGCTGTCATTGCCGACATGCTCATAGCGGTCGCGAGTGATCAGGCTGCGGCTGTCGTTGAGGATCAGTTGCTCGAGGTCGCGCTGCGCGCGCAGGCAGATTTTCTCCTGCCCGGCGCGATCCTCGATCGACAGTTCGTTGTAGCCGCCATTGCGCGGTGAGCTCTGGCTGCGTAATACCGTGCGGGTTTTACTCGCCGACAAGGGATGGGCGACGGCATTGACCTTGTTGGCGACGCAGCCGGTAATCAGCGGTTGGTCCGGGTCGCCTTCCTGGAAGGTCACGACCACTTCCATGTCGACCCGGGGAATGGTCACCGCACCGAATCCGTCACCTGCCCAACTGGACGCTACGCGTAACCAGCAGCTGCTTTTTTCGCTGTTGCGTTCAGCGCGATCCCAGGGAAACTCGACACGAACCCTGCCGTATTCATCACAGAAGATCTCCTCTCCGGGAGGCCCGGTAACGCGCGCGGTCTGGCAGACCAGCAAGGGTCTTGGCGCGGGCAAAGGCGGACGGTAAACCACCTCTGCGGGAATGGCCCTGAAGGTATTGCGGTAGCCCTGGGAAAAACCATCGGCAGGATTCGCCTCGCTGCTGAAAGCCTCTTCGAGTACTGCCGGTTGCTTGCCTTCGTGACTGAGACTGACCAACAGCCACAACTCGTTGCAGTCGGCCCTGGGATGTTCGCTCAGCTTGAACAGGTGACCGCTGCGCAAAATCGGCTGATTGCTTTTGCCTTCAATCCATTGATAGTCGCTGCGATGGCGCTCCAAGGCCTGACGCGCCAGCTGTTTGCCGTGCTTCTCGGACTTGATCAGCAGTGGATAGCGATAGTCCTCCAGAGCCGGCGTGAACTCGGCGGTGAAGCGGCTTTCCAGCAGCAGGCTTGGGCGCATGAGGTCATAGTCGCGGCGGGTGACCGTGCTGGTACGGGTGTTGAAGCCCATGCTCAGGTGGTTGACCACCGGGTGTTCGGCGACCATGCCGCTATCCACCCGAAAGGCTGTCGTACCCAATTTGCGCGCGAACACCGGGCTGTCGCTGAACACCAGCAAGTGCCTGTCGAGCGAATGCTGGTGGTGCCAGGCAATACCCTCTTCGGCGCACAGGCGCTGAATGAACAGGAAGTCGCTTTCGCCGTATTGCGTGCAGTACTCACGAGGCTCACCGGCGGCGACATTGAACGTGAAGTCATCGGCCTGGATGCCATGGCCTTTGAGGACTTGCGCGATGATCTGCGGCACTGTCAGTTGCTGAAAAATCCGCTGGTCGTGGCTCATTTGCAGATAATGCAGCGCCGGTACCAGTGACAGCTCATAGCGGGTCAGGCGCTTTCCCGATTCGCCGAGCATGACATTTTCGATCCGCCCGTGAATGCCTTCGCCCGCTAACCCGAATTGCAGAAAAGCAGGCTGGCTGAGCAGGCTTTCCAGATCGAAATCCGCGTACTCGCTCACCAGCTCGATGCGAAATGCGTACAGCTGACTGATCGCTTCGGTGCCAGTGAACGCGAGCACCTTGAAGTCGTGACGAATGGCCGGGATATGCAGTGAGAATGGCGCGCAGTGGCCTTTGCCGAACATGGGCTTGTCCTTAAGCAAAGTGAGTCAACGCGCGATACCGTCCTCCCTGATCGCCGCGCATGAAAAGTTGCCAAGGCAAGCTAGCGGCGCGGCAAACTAATTGATGTAAGAAGTATCCCTGAAATTTGTCAGAGTATTCCGGTGTGGAAGTCTTGGTTGGGATGCGAGAAGTGTCTGTAGGACGCGGCTCGGATAACTATCGAAGTGCCAGTATTTGCCGGGGGAGTAAAGTTTCAGAATAATGAAATGCCATCATTATAGTGGCACTTTTTGCATTGATCGTTGTCGCTGCAAACTTCTCGATGGAACCCGGTCATTTTAGGAAGTGTCCTACTTCTATTTTTTTTTGAATTTGGCATGCTGCACGCCGCTCGAGGGTGCGGGCGTCAGGTAAACTCGCCCGGCTGCGGCCGAGGCTCTGGGACAATGGTTTGGCGGGAGCCGGGAAAATGCGCTGATTTATAAACGGCATCAGGGAAACCCCTGCGACATATAGGGCGATCTCCTACAGATCGCAATGAACAGTTCGTCTTGTTGTTTAATCAGATGCTTGCTAGTGGCCATCATAGTGATTACGATGCGCCCACTTGAAAGAGCACATCTCAATTGGATGAGTCGCTGAACTGCTCTTCGATACTGTCCCGCGTTGCTGAAACTCCATTCGCGCGCATGACTGTAATCCTTAATAAAGGCCATGGATGTCCTACTCAAGCAAACTTTCCGCCCATTACCTCGAACTCGCAAAAGTCTCTGTTTCCAAAGAGAATTTCGCGGGCGAAGACGTTCGTTTTTCGAGCGAGTTCGAGGCGCTGGAAAGTGAGCTGGCCAAGGCTTCGTCGATGCACGAAAGCGGGCAGATCGACTGGCTGAAAATCCGCGAAAACAGTGAAAATCTGCTGCGTACCCAATCCAAGGATCTGCGTGTCGGCGCCTGGCTGACGTGGTCGCTGTACCAGCGCGAATCCTTCCCCGGGCTGCTTGCCGGCCTCGGTCTGCTGCACCATCTGTCGGAAAACAACTGGGCCGACGTCCACCCGCTCAAACCCCGCACCCGTGCCGCCGCGATCGGCTGGCTGGTGCCGCGTCTCGAGCAGGTCATCACCGAAAACATTGCGATCAAAGAGCAGTTGCCGATGTTCCGGCAGCTCTCTGAGCACCTGGCCGGTCTTGAGGCCGCGTGCACTGAACATCTGGGCGATGACGCGCCACTGCTGCTGCCGATCTCCCGCCGCCTGAAAACCATGATCCAGCGTGCCGCCGACAACCAGCCGGCGCCCGGCGTGGTGGGCGCGGCGGTGGCGCAGGTCAAGCAGGCCGCGACCCAGCTGCTCACTCCTGGCGCACCGATCGACAACGAGCGGGATGCGCACAAAGCCCTGCGCGCCCAGCAGGACAGCGCCCGGCCGTTGTGTGCCTGGTGGCTCAAGCAGAAGGCTACCGATCTGCGTGCCCTGCGCCTCAATCGCACGCTGTTGTGGATGACCATCGACGCAGTGCCCGAGCGCAACGCCGAGCAGATCACCGTGCTGCGCGGTCTGCCGCTGGAAAAGCTCAAGCTCTATCAGGACCGTTTCGATCAGGGCAAATACGCCGACCTGCTGGTGGAACTGGAGGCGAGCCTGGCGAAGGCGCCGTTCTGGTTCGATGGCCAGAGGATGGTCTGGGAATGTCTCCAGAACCTCAACGCCGAGCTGGCCATGCGCGAAGTGGAAATCCACTTCGCGCTTTTGATTCAGCGCCTGCCGGGCATCATCGAGTTGCGCTTCCATGACGGCGCGCCGTTTGCCGATCCGTCCACCCGGGCGTGGATCGCCGCCAATGTCATGCCGCACCTGCAAAGCGCCAGCGCGCCGCGCAAGGTCGAAAGCGAGAACGTCGAAACCCAGCCGGCCTGGGAAAAAGCCCTCGAGGAAGTCCAGCCGATTCTGCGCAAGGAAGGCTTGAAGCCGGCCGTGCAGATTCTCAAGCAGGGTCTGCAATCGGCCCACGGTGGCCGCGAACGCTTCTTCTGGCAGTTCACCCTCGCGCGGCTGTGTTTCCTGGCCAAGAAATACGAACTGGCCAAGAACCAGCTCGAAACCCTCGATCAGACATTACAGGACTCAGGCCTGCACGCCTGGGAGCCCGATCTTGCATTGCAAGTGCTGCACCTGCTGCACAGTTGCTGCGAGTTGTTGCCGCAGAACCACGCCGTACGTGAAAGCAAGGAAGAGATTTATCGCAGGCTGTGCCACCTCGACCTCGAAGTGGTACTCGAATAGGCCCCAGGGCCACAACCGCAAGGAGAAAAGCCATGGCCAAAGAAGGCTCGGTAGCCCCCAAGGAACGCATCAACGTCACCTTCAAACCCGCCACCGGCGGAGCTCAGGAAGAGATTGAACTGCCGCTGAAGCTGCTGGCAATCGGTGACTACACCCACCGCAAGGACGATCGCAAAATCGAAGATCGCAAGCCGATCAGCATCGACAAGATGACCTTCGACGAAGTGTTGGCCAAGCAAGAGCTGGGTCTGACGCTGAGCGTGCCGAACCGTCTTCAGGAAGATGGCGAGGCTGAAGAGCTGGCCGTGCAATTGCGCGTCAATTCGATGAAGGACTTCAACCCGGCCAGCCTGGTCGAGCAAGTGCCTGAGCTGAAAAAACTGATGGAACTGCGCGATGCGCTGGTGGCCCTCAAAGGCCCGCTGGGTAACGCACCTGCGTTCCGTAAAGCGATCGAAGGCGTGCTCGCCGACGACGAATCCCGCGGTCGCGTACTCGGTGAGCTGGGCCTGAACGCCGCAGCCCCGGACGCCTGAGACTCCAGTAGCCAAGGAAGCCAACACAATGAGCACTAGCGCAGCACAAGAGAAGAGCGCCGCCAGCGGCGAATACAGCATTCTCGACAGCATCATCGCCGAAACCCGTCTGACTCCGGACGACGAAGCCTACGACATCGCCAAGCGTGGCGTGTCGGCGTTCATCGAAGAGCTGCTCAAGCCGCAGAACAACGGTGAGCCGGTCAAGAAAGCCATGGTTGACCGCATGATCGCCGAGATCGATGCCAAGCTCAGCCGTCAGATGGACGAGATCCTGCACCACCCGGATTTCCAGGCGCTGGAATCGTCGTGGCGTGGTCTGCAGTTGCTGGTCGACCGCACCAACTTCCGCGAAAACATCAAGATCGAAATCCTCAACGTCTCCAAAGAAGACCTGCTGGACGATTTCGAAGATTCGCCGGAAGTCATGCAGTCGGGCCTGTACAAGCACATCTACACCGCTGAATACGGCCAGTTCGGTGGTCAGCCGGTGGGCGCGATCATCGCCAACTACTACATGTCGCCAAGCTCGCCAGACGTCAAGCTGATGCAGTACGTGGCCAGCGTTTCGTGCATGTCCCACGCGCCGTTCATCGCTGCCGCCGGGCCGAAATTCTTCGGTCTGGAAAGCTTCACCGGCCTGCCGGATCTGAAAGATCTGAAAGACCACTTCGAAGGCCCGCAATTCGCCAAATGGCAGAGCTTCCGTACTTCGGAAGACTCGCGCTACGTTGGTCTGACCGTGCCGCGTTTCCTGCTGCGTAACCCGTACGATCCGGAAGAAAACCCGGTGAAATCGTTCGTGTACAAGGAAACCGTTGCCAACAGCCACGAGCACTACCTGTGGGGCAACACCGCTTACGCCTTCGGCACCAAGCTGACCGACAGCTTCGCCAAATTCCGCTGGTGCCCGAACATCATCGGCCCGCAGAGCGGTGGCGCGGTTGAAGACCTGCCGTTGCACCACTTCGAAAGCATGGGCGAAATCGAAACCAAGATCCCAACCGAAGTATTGGTTTCCGACCGTCGTGAATACGAACTGGCCGAGGAAGGCTTCATCTCCCTGACCATGCGCAAAGGCTCCGACAACGCGGCGTTCTTCTCCGCAAGCTCGGTGCAGAAGCCGAAGTTCTTCGGCATCAGCGCAGAAGGCAAGGCGGCAGAGCTGAACTACAAGCTCGGCACCCAACTGCCGTACATGATGATCGTCAACCGCCTGGCTCACTACTTGAAAGTGCTGCAGCGCGAGCAACTCGGTTCGTGGAAAGAGCGTACCGACCTCGAGCTGGAACTGAACAAGTGGATCCGTCAGTACGTTGCCGACCAGGAAAACCCGAGCGCCGAAGTGCGTGGCCGTCGTCCGCTGCGCGCTGCGCAAGTGATCGTCAGCGACGTTGAAGGCGAGCCGGGCTGGTACCGCGTGAGCTTGAACGTGCGTCCGCACTTCAAGTACATGGGTGCCGATTTCACCCTGTCGCTGGTTGGCAAGCTGGACAAAGAGTAAGAGCGACTCATGGACGGATACGGCAGCCTGTTCGAACGCCTCAACGGCGACGCACAACTACGCAAGGGCAACAGCCTTGAGGCTTGTGCCATGGCGTCAGTGGCTGCCCATCTGGCCAAAATGCTCAGCACCCGGGCCGGCAGCGTGCAAACGCTGGCCGACTACGGGTTGCCCGATCTCAATGACATGCGTCTGAGCCTGCACGACTCCCTGAGTCAGGCACGTCTGGCTATCGAAAACTTCATCGAAGCCTACGAGCCACGCCTGAGCAATGTGCGTGTCATTTCCCTGCCGCGTGACCACGATCAACTTCGCCTGGCCTTCAGTATCGAAGGCCTGCTGGAAGTCGAGGGGTTCAAGCGTCAGGTCAGTTTTTCCGCGCGCCTGGATGGCAGCGGTCAAGTCAAGGTCACCTAAGGAGATCCCCGATGTCTGGCAAACCCGCAGCACGCGTATCCGACCCCACCGCTTGCCCGCTCCCCGGCCACGGCACCAACCCGATCGCCGCCGGTTCCGGCGACGTATTCTTCGACGGCCTCGCGGCCGCCCGCCAAGGCGATGCGTCGGCGTGTGGTGGTGCGATGTCGGGCGGTTTGGCGACCACTGTGTTGATCAACGGCAAGCCTGCCGCGACGGTTGATTCGGTGGGGACCCATGGCAACAAGGTTACGGCTGGATCCGGCACGGTGATTATTGGCAATTCGCATACGCCGGCACCGTTTGTGCCGCCGTTGCCGGTGGAGATCAAATGGCCGTTCAACGAGCACTACGTGATCAATTGTCAGGACTCTGGGAAGCCACTGGCGGGAGTGGCATACAGCTTCAAAACAGCCTCGGGGAAAGTTATCAGTGGGGTCACGGGAGCCGACGGGAAGACGCAAAAAATCTCGTCCTCTATAGCGGAGTCCTATGAGTTGACTATTGAACAGCAATCTGAAGTCGTAATTGGATAAAAGGATTTTGTTATGGCGGATACGAAAATAGCATCAAGTCTGACGCCGGCCAGTAACCAAACTGGTAAGTCTGCAGCTGTCCGTCAATTCAAAATCACAGATATACCTGATGCGATGGATAAGATGAAATGGCCAGTTGCTGCGAAGCTTATGCGCCACTGGTTTGATGGCGCGCCATGGCCAACCGCCGATGGTGCGATGAGTAAAGAGGTCAAAGACCATATTGCTCTTGCTGACATCGCCTACGTGAATGACACTATCGTAAAAATGGACTGGCTGATGCAGTTTGAACCTGCGAAAGCTGTCATTGAAGAGCTTAAGTCTGCTTGGGATAATACTGCAGGTCGTAATAATATAAGCAAGAAGATTAAAGATAAGTATCTTGGCTCGGCGCCGGGTGTCTATCCTTTTAAGTTTGCGAGCGCCAGGAAGGTTGAAGAGTTTGGATACAGCAATAGTCGAGCAGTTAAATTTGGCCTGATAGACAAGACTGATGAGTTGCGAGCTGCGCTGGCAAACTTTAATGTCCGCGTATTTCCAGAAGGAAAACTGGTGATTTCCGTAGATAGCATTCAGCTGTTTGTGGAGCGAATTGGGTTTTATGCTGAGGACGCGTATGACTTCAATGACTCACCGGATGACAATTTCAGTCAGCCATTGGGGTTCTGGAACTTTGATGGTATAGCCAACCCTGCCTATGCGGCCACCGCAAATACCGGTGCAGCGCAGATGAAGTCAGACATCGCTTCAAACCCCTATATCAGTGCGGAAGATTCTCAGGCGATGTTTAGGGAAATAGAGAGCTCGCGTTATTTCTATATTACAAATTCTCACTTTGTAAAATATCGGATGGAATTTAAAAAAGGCGGTGATTTCCAGGTTTTGTCTGATGTTCAATATCAAAACGTTCCCGCGACAGTTATTAATGTTTGGAATAAATGATGCGCATTTTTACTCGTGTACAATCCGCTGTCGAACTGGGTGTGGCGAAAAAATGACTACGCTTAAAAAGAAATGGCTAGTGCCTATCAGTTTGCTCTTGGTGTTTATTGCGTTGCTCGTTTATTGCTTGAACGCAATGCTGGATTATCCTGCAAGTACAACTACAGCTAGTCCCTCGGGCCGCTACACAATTGAGAATGTACGTGTCGGCAGGATCTTCATGCTTGGTGGCATGGCGTATTTAAGAGTTATCGATTCAAAAGAGCCAGAAAAGGTATATCGAACCCCGTTGTATGATACTCAGTCATTGGATATGCGTACATTTGAAGATGATGCTGAGGTTGGAATTACTTGGATCTCCTTCGAAAAGAAAGATAAGGCTTTTGTAATTTCCATGCCGCAATGGGAAGAAAGCTGGCTGAATATTTTCATCAGTAATACACCCTACGAGATTCTGGAAAACTGATAGCAGTATGAATAGCTACGTCCGTCTCGACCTATGTTTATTAACCCACGCCCTCGGATGCGTGGCTTATGCATTCTTGAATTACGCGGTTGTGCATGCTTACAAGCTTTTTAACGGCGGATTTACCTCCCATGGCGTCGCCATCGGAATTGCGACTTACTCACTGTTTTACATTTTTCTGGGCGTCAATCTGATCGTTGCGCTGACTCCAAATCTGGTTGCCAAGCTGGTCATCCTTTTTCTGATGGTGGGCTTCATCCTGCTCTGGATGCTACCCGACAACCCGTTCAGAGCCCTGTTCTACGGCGTGGCCCAAGGTTGCGTCACGTTGCTGGCGATCCTCACCACTCAAGTCATCGAGTTGCGCTGGGCTTTGCGAAACATCACAGGTCGCATTCAGCCAAGTCGGCCTGCAGGTGCAATCCAATGACCAAGTCGGGCGTTGAACGTAATTCACAGGTCGGTAATTCCATGAGCTCCATTACCAGGCAGGTACCCCGTGTCCTTTAACCACTACTACCAAAGCGAACTCACCGCACTGCGCCAGCTCGGTCGCCGTTTCGCCGAGCGTAGTCCGGCGCTGGCGCCGTATCTGGGGCAGGCCGGGCGGGACCCGGATGTGGAGCGGTTGCTCGAAGGCTTTGCGTTCCTGACCGGGCGTTTGCGCCAGAAGCTCGATGACGAACTGCCGGAGCTCAGCCATTCGCTGATGCAGCTGCTGTGGCCGAACTACATGCGCCCGCTGCCGGCGTTCAGCATTCTGCAGTTTGATCCGCTCAAGCGTTCCGGGCCGGCGCTGCTGGTTGAGCGCGATACGCCGATCGAAAGCAAGCCGATCGAAGACGTGCGCTGCCGCTTCCGTACGTGCTACCCGACCGAAGTGTTGCCGCTGGATCTGGCCGCGCTGAATTACTCGGTCAAGGGCGATGGCTCGCTGCTCAGCCTGCGCCTGGAGATGAGCGCTGACGGCCACCTCGGGGAACTGGAGCTGAGCAAGTTGCGCCTGCACTTTGCCGGTGAGCGCTACATCAGCCAGATGCTCTACCTGAGCCTGCTGCGCAACCTCGACGGCATCGAGCTGATCCCGCTCGACGCCGCCGGCAAGCCGATTGATGGCGTCAGCGGCAAGCCGATGGCGTTCAAGATTCCCGGTGATCGGGTCAAACCAGTGGGCTTTGCCGAAGAAGAAGCGTTGATTCCGTATCCGCTGAACACCTTCCGTGGCTATCGCTACCTGCAGGAATATTTCGCCTTCCAGGACAAGTTCCTGTTCGTCGACGTCAACGGTCTGGACATTCTCAAGGCGCTGCCGGAAGACACGCTCAAGCAGATGCGTGGTCTCGAACTGCGCTTCGACATCCGCAAGAGCGGCATCATGCGCATGCGCCCGACCCTCGATAACGTGAAGCTGTTCTGCACGCCGATCGTCAATCTGTTCGAGCACGACGCGCTGCCGATCCGTCTCGATGGCAAGCAGGACGAGTACCTGTTGCTACCAGCGGAATACGACCTGGAAAACTGCGGTGTGTTCTCGGTGGAAACCGTCACTGGCTGGAAGCCCGGCGGTCTCGGTTATCAGGAATACGTGCCGTTCGAGTCCTTCGAGCACGACCCGAGTTTCGACGTGCCCAACAGCCGTCCGCATTACAGCATTCGCCAGCGTTCGTCCTTATTGCATGACGGCCTCGACACTTACCTGAGCTTCGGCATCCGCCACACCGAAGCCCACGAAACCCTGTCGATCGAGCTGATGTGCACCAACCAGAACCTGCCGAAAAAGCTCAAGCTCGGCGACATCTGCATGGCCAGCGAGCAGACCCCGGAATTCCTCAGTTTCCGCAACATCACCCCGGCCACTCCGAGTTTCGCGCCGCCGCTGAACCGTGACTTCCTGTGGAAGCTGATCAGCAACATGTCGCTTAACTATCTGTCGCTGGCGGACGTCAATGCGTTGAAGGTGATTCTGGAAACCTACGACCTGCCTCGCTACTACGACCAGCACGCGGAAAAGGTCAGCAAGCGCCTGCTCGGCGGCCTCAAGCACATCAAGCATCACCACGTCGACCGCCTGCATCGCGGTCTGCCGGTGCGCGGTTTGCGCACCGAACTGACCATCGACCCGGAAGGCTATATCGGCGAAGGCGACCTGTTCGTCTTCGCTTCGGTTCTCAACGAGTTTTTCGCGCTTTACGCCAGTCTCAATTCATTCCATGAACTGCGGGTAAAAAGCACACAGGGAGAGGTGTACCAATGGACACCACGTATGGGCCTGCAGCCCCTGCTTTAAGCGGGCTGACCAAGGTAATACGCGAGTACTCGCTGTTTCAGGCCGTGCTGCTGGTGATCGACCGGCTGCGCGAGGCACACCCGCATCTGAGCGAAGACGATCTGTACGACCAGGTCGAGTTCCAGGCCAACCCGAGCCTGGGCTTTCCGCGCAGCGACGTCGATCGCGTCGAGTTTTTCGAAGAGCACGGCAAGATGCGCGCGCGCATGCGCTTCAACCTGATCGGCCTGGTCGGCTCCGGTTCGCCGCTGCCAGCTTTCTATGGCGAACAAGCCCTGGGCGACAGCGAGGACGGCAACCCGACGCGCAATTTCCTCGACCTGTTCCACCATCGCCTGCAACGACTGATGCTGCCGATCTGGCGCAAGTACCGCTACCGCGCGAGCTTCCAGAGCGGCGCGATCGACCCGTTCTCGGCGCAACTCTTTGCGCTGATCGGCCTGGGCGGCGACGAGATCCGCAAGGCCAAGGAACTCAACTGGAAACGCCTGCTGCCGTACCTCGGTTTGCTCAGCTTGCGGGCGCACTCGGCGGCGTTGATCGAAGCCGTGCTGCGTTACTACTTCAAGCACGAAGACCTGGTCATCGAGCAGTGCATCGAGCGCCGCGTGGAAATTCTCGACGAGCAGCGCAATCGTTTGGGCCGCGCCAACAGCGTACTCGGGGAAGACCTGGTGCTGGGCGAGCACGTGCGCGACCGCAGCGGCAAATTCCGCATTCACATCACCGAACTCGACTGGCAGCGATTCCATGAATTCCTGCCGATCGGGTTCGGCTACCAGCCGCTCTGCGCGCTGGTGCGGTTCACCTTGCGTGACCCGCTCGATTACGACATTCGCCTGGTCCTGCGCCAGGAAGAAATCCGCGAACTGCGCATCGGTGAGCAGAACGCCTGTCGCCTCGGTTGGACCAGTTGGCTGGGACGCGAGAAAGCGGACGGCGTGGTAACCCTGGGCAGCAAAATTCATTAAGGACGTGAGCCATGATCAACGTAGACCTGCAACAACTCATCCAGGCGCTGGACGCCGAAACCCGTCGTGATCTGGAACGTTCGGCCGAGCGTTGCGTCGCCCGTGGCGGCAGCAAGATCCTCGTCGAAGACTTGCTGCTGGGCTTGCTCGAGCGCCCGAACGGCTTGCTGTCGCGCGCGCTGCAAGATGCTGACGTCGACGCCGGTGAACTGACCGCTGCATTGCAGTCGCGGGTCGAGCACAGTGCTTCGCGCAACCCGGTGTTCGCCCCGGAACTGGTGCAATGGCTGCAAGACGCACTGCTGGTGGCCAACCTCGAACTGGGCCAGACCCAGGTCGAAGACGCGGCGCTGATCCTGGCGTTGCTGCGCAACCCGATGCGTTATGCCGGCAGCCGCTATCAACCGCTGCTTGCCAAACTGAACATTGATCGCCTGAAAGAATTTGCCCTGTCGCAACAGGAGCAACCGGCGGCCAACGGCAAACCGGCCGCACAGGGCGAATCGCTGTTGCAGCGCTTCACCCACAACCTGACCCAACAGGCCCGCGACGGCAAACTCGACCCGGTGCTCTGCCGCGATGGCGCGATCCGCCAGATGGTCGACATCCTTGCCCGTCGGCGCAAGAACAACCCGATCGTCGTCGGTGAGGCCGGTGTCGGTAAGACCGCCATCGTCGAAGGCCTCGCCTCGCGCATCGCTGCTGGTGAAGTGCCGCAGGTGCTCAAAGGCGTTGAATTACTCTCGCTGGACATGGGCCTGTTGCAGGCCGGCGCCAGCGTCAAAGGTGAATTCGAGCGTCGTTTGAAAGGCGTGATTGATGAGGTCAAAGCCTCGCCAAAACCGATCATTCTGTTCATCGACGAAGCTCACACCCTGATCGGCGCGGGCGGCAATGCCGGCGGTTCCGACGCGGCCAACCTGCTGAAACCGGCACTGGCCCGTGGCGAACTGCGCACCATCGCTGCCACCACCTGGGCCGAGTACAAGAAATACTTCGAGAAAGACCCGGCGCTGGCGCGTCGCTTCCAGCCCGTGCAACTGCACGAACCGACCGTCAGCGAAGCGGTGACCATTCTGCGTGGTCTGGCTCAGGTCTACGAGAAGAGCCACGGCATCTACCTGCGCGATGACGCGGTGGTGTCCGCTGCTGAATTGTCCGCGCGTTACCTGGCCGGTCGGCAACTGCCGGACAAGGCTGTAGACGTCCTCGACACCGCGTGCGCCCGCGTGCGCATCAGCCTCGCTGCGGCCCCGGAAAGCCTCGAGCGCCTGCGTGGCGAACTGGCTGAAGGCGGCCGCCAGCGTCAGGCCCTGCGCCGCGATGCCGAGGCCGGTCTGCTGATCGACCACGAAGCGCTGGAGGCGCTGGAAGCGCGGCTGGACGAAGCCGAAAGCGAGATGGTTGCGCTCGAGACCCTGTGGACTGAGCAGAAAGAGCTCGCCGAGCGTCTGCTGGAACTGCGTCAGCAACTGGCCAAGGCCCGCGAGGCTGCAGCTGTTGAGCCGACCGTCAGCGTGGAAGAAGACGCCGAAGGCACCGTGATTGAAACTGTGGTCGCCGAAGTCGAAGAAGGCCAGAGCGTCGAAGCTCTGGAAGCTCAGCTGCATGAAACCCACGCCGCGTTGACTGCCGCGCAAGTCAAAGAACGCCTGGTCAGCTTCGAAGTCTGCCCGCGTCTGGTTGCCGAAGTGATCAGCGCCTGGACCGGCGTGCCGTTGGCGCAACTGGCCCGCGAGCACAACGCCAAGGTCGCCAGTTTCGCCACCGACCTGCGCACACGCATCCGTGGTCAGGAGCAAGCCGTGCACGCGCTGGATCGTTCGATGCGCGCAACCGCTGCCGGTCTGAACAAGCCTGATGCACCGGTCGGTGTGTTCCTGCTGGTCGGCCCGAGCGGCGTCGGCAAGACTGAAACCGCGCTGGCCCTGGCTGACCTGCTGTACGGCGGCGACCGCTTCATCACCACCATCAACATGTCCGAGTTCCAGGAAAAGCACACCGTCTCGCGTCTGATTGGTGCGCCACCGGGCTACGTCGGTTACGGCGAGGGCGGCATGCTCACCGAAGCCGTGCGCCAGAAGCCGTATTCGGTGGTGTTGCTCGATGAAGTCGAGAAGGCTGATCCGGACGTGCTCAACCTGTTCTACCAAATCTTCGACAAAGGCGTGGCCAACGACGGCGAAGGTCGCGAGATCGACTTCCGCAACACGTTGATCCTGATGACCTCCAACCTCGGTAGCGACAAGATCAGCGAACTCTGCGAATACGGCGCGCGGCCGACCGCCGAAGTGCTCGAAGAAACCATTCGCCCGGTACTCAGCAAACACTTCAAACCGGCGCTGCTGGCGCGGATGAAAGTGGTGCCGTACTACCCGGTGGGCGGCCCGGTGCTGCGCGAGCTGATCGAGATCAAACTCGGCCGTCTCGGCGAGCGCCTGAACCGCCGTCAGCTGGAGTTCAGCTGGTGCCAGAACCTCGTCGATCACCTGTCCGAGCGCTGCACGCAAAGCGAAAGCGGCGCGCGCCTGATCGATCATCTGCTCGATCAACACGTGCTGCCGCTGGTGGCCGATCGTCTGCTTGATGCGATGGCGACCGGCGAGAGCCTCAAGCGTGTGCATGCCACGCTCGACGGCAACTCCAGCGTGACCTGCGAGTTCGTCTGAGGTGGGCGTGATGTTCACTCAGGTGCCGCAGCCACTGGTCTATGCCGAAGCGTTGCTGGCGCAGTTCGCCAGTCTGTCGCGGGCGGCGGACAGTGCTGCGCTGCTGGGTGAATTCGTCCGTGGGTTGGCCGAGCTGAGCGGCTGTGAATTGACGCAGCTGTATCTGCTCGATGCCACCCACACTTGCCTGGGGATGAACGCCGAGTGCCTCGACGGTGCGCTGCAACCGCGTCAGGCGGCGAGCATGCCAGCGGATTACAACGGCGAGCAACTGCTGCAATTCGCCCTGTGCCAGAACCGCGTGGTGTGCCTCGACGACCTGACCGGCAGCCTGCACGAAACCAGTTTTCTACCGGCGGCGAGCACGCCGTGGCAGTCGCTGTTGTGCGTGCCGCTGGTCAATCAGCACAAGTCGGTCGAGGGCTTGCTGCTCTGCGCCAGCCGTCGGCGTACTGACCTTCAGGGTTTTGCCGATTCCCTCGGCCAGCTCGGCTCGTTCGTGCTCGGCCAACTGCATCTGCTGCAACGCCTGCGTCAGCCAGCCGCCGAATCGGCCACCGCCACACGCAGCGTGCCGAGCATCAGCGGCTACGGCCTGATCGGCAAAAGCGCGGCGATGCGCCAGACCTATTCGCTGATCAGCAAGATTCTTCACAGCCCGTACACTGTGCTGTTGCGTGGCGAGACCGGCACCGGCAAGGAGGTGGTGGCGCGGGCGATCCACGATTGCGGCCCGCGTCGCTCCCAGGCGTTCATCGTGCAGAACTGCGCGGCGTTCCCGGAAAACCTGCTGGAAAGCGAACTGTTCGGCTACCGCAAAGGCGCCTTCACCGGCGCCGATCGAGATCGCGCAGGGCTGTTCGACGCGGCCAATGGCGGCACGTTGCTGCTCGATGAAATCGGCGACATGCCGTTGTCGCTGCAAGCGAAGATTCTGCGTGTGTTGCAGGAAGGCGAGATCCGTCCGCTGGGTTCCAACGACACGCACAAGATCGACGTGCGCATCATCGCCGCAACGCACCGTGATCTGGCGGCACTGGTCAGCGAAGGCAAGTTCCGCGAGGACTTGTACTACCGCCTCGCACAATTCCCGATCGAGCTGCCGGCCCTGCGTCAGCGCGAAGGCGACATCCTCGATCTGGCCCGGCATTTCGCCGAGAAGACCTGCACGTTTTTGCAGCGTGATCCGGTGCGCTGGTCGGACTCGGCGCTGGAGCATCTGTGCGGTTACACCTTCCCCGGCAACGTTCGCGAACTCAAGGCACTGGTCGAGCGCGCGGTGCTCCTGTGCGAAGGCGGCGAGTTGCTCGCCGAGCATTTTTCCCTGCGTCTGGAACCGATGCCCGAAGACAACAGCGGCCTGAATCTGCGCGAACGCCTGGAGCAAGTCGAGCGCACTTTGCTCCTCGATTGTCTGCGCAAGAACGACGGCAACCAGACCCTCGCCGCCCGCGAACTGGGCCTGCCGCGGCGCACGTTGCTGTACCGCCTCGGGCGCCTGAATATCAATTTGGGTGACTTTGATGGTTGAGCTACAGCACTTCTTCGAACCCAACACATACCCTGTGGCGAGGGGATTTATCCCCGTTCGGCTGCGCAGCAGTCGCAGTCCGGTACATACGGTTTCACTGAGAAATCGCGCTGGCAGGTTATGGGGGCGCTGCGCACCCCAACGGGGACAAGTCCCCTCGCCACGGGAGGTCGCCGTACCTCCAGGCTATGGCTCAAGGCCCCGATCTAGAGGCTTCGAGCCCACCTCAAAAACTTATTTCAGCGCCGCCCGCAAGGGTCGGCGCTTTGTGCTTTGTCTACACCTGGAGACCCTCTGATGTCTGTTCGTCACTGGCACGCTGTCCTGCTGACCCTCGTCGTTCTATGCGGCCTTGGCGGCTGTAGCGGCAATTACAAATTCAACGACAACGACTATCGCCCGTTGGGTGATCCGCAAGCGGTCAATCGCGGCAAGTGACCGCAAGGAGCATCAAACATGGAATTGGTTTTCGAAATGCTGAACACCAAGCAGTTCGTGCCCACCGAGCTGTGCCAGCGGACCTTCAAGCAGGCCGGCGGCGTGATCGGGCGCGGCGAGGACTGCGACTGGATCATCCCTGACCGCAAGCGGCACCTGTCCAATCATCACGCGATTGTCAGCTACCGCGAGGGCTCGTTCTTCCTCACCGACACCAGCAGCAACGGTGTCCAGGACGGCAGCAGCGGCGCGCGCCTGCACAAGGGCGAGCCGGTGCGCATCGAGCACGGCAGCACCTACATTCTCGGCGACTTCGAGATCCGTGCGCGGCTGGTCCGTGACCCGGCGACCTTCGACGGCGAAGTCGGCCGCCCGCGCGCCGCTGGCAGCATCATTCCGGACGACGCGTTCCTCGACCTCGACCCGCTCAACGCCCTCGAACAGCAAGAGCGCGTCTACTCGGAAATCGACGAACTGCTGTCGCCTACCGCCAAGCCGGAAGATTCCCGTCAGCGTGCCGACTACGCGCGCATCGACATGGAAAGCCTGATGGTCCCGGAGCTGATTGCCGCCCCGGTCGAACCTGAGCCGGCGCCTGCACCGAAAGCCGTCGAGCGTCAGAGCGAAGGATTCTGGGAGCACTTCGGCGCGGCGCTGGGCGTCGACGTCAAAGGCCTCAGCCACGACGAACGCGAAGCGTTGGCGCTGAACGCTGCGCGCCTGCTGCGCCAGAGCATCGGCGGTTTGCAGCAGAGCCTGCGCACCCGCTCCGAGCTGAAAAACGAGCTGCGTCTGGCCCAGACCACCGTGCAGGGCACCAACAAGAACCCGCTGAAATTCGCCGTCGATCCGAGCGAAGCACTGCAAATTCTGTTGCAGCCAAGCAAGCCCGGCCATCTGCCGGCCGAGCAGGCGATCTCCCGCGCATTCCGTGATTTGCAGGCGCACCAAGTGGCTCTGCTAACCGCCAGTCGCGCCGCTGTGCGTGGCACCCTGGAGCACTTCTCGCCGGAGCAACTGACCCTGCGTTTCGAGCGCGACAGCAAGCCGTTGATCGCCACGTCGGGCGGGCGCTGGAGAGCGTTCGGCCGCTATCACCAGGCCCTGCGTCAGGACGATGACTGGAGCGAGCGTCTGCTGGCCCGCGACTTCGCCCAGGCCTACGAAGAACAGATCCGCCTGATCTCCACCCTCCACACCGACCACCAAGGATGATGCGCATGTCTCGCCGCTCGACCGCTTTTTTCAAGACGCTGACTGCGCTCACCGTGCTGGTGCTGCTTGCCGGTTGCTCGTCGCTGTCGCCGTACTCGAAAGTGACCAAGATCAATCTGAAACTGACCGGCAGCGATCAGCTCAACCCGGACCTCAACGGGCGGCCGTCGCCGATCGTCGTACGCCTGTTCGAACTCAAGCACCCGGTGACCTTCGAGAACGCTGATTTCTTCAGCCTCTACGAGCGCGCCAAGGAATCCCTCAACCCGGACCTGGTGGCCAGCGAAGAACTCGAACTGCGCCCGGGTGAAACCGTGGAACTGAAACTCAGCGTGGAGGAGGGCAGCCGTTACGTGGGCATCCTTGCTGCCTATCGCGACCTGCCGGATACGCAATGGCGGCACACCGTGCAGATCACTCCGCTGGAACTCACCGAGGCTGATCTGACCCTCGATCAGGCCGGTATCCGCAACACCCAACAAGTGCTCGCCAAGGCGGATGACTGATCATGAACACCCATAAAGTCATTTGGCAGGAAGGCATGCTGCTGCGACCGCAGCACTTCCAGCACAACGATCGTTATTACGATCACCAGATGAAAACCCGCACGCAATTGCTCGGTGGCTACACCTGGGGTTTTCTCAATCTGGAAATCGACTTGCAGTTCCTCAACATGGGCAAACTGGTGATCAGTGAAGCCTCGGGGATTCTGCCGGACGGCAGCCTGTTCGAACTTGGTGGCAACACTGAGCCGCTGGCGCTGGACGTGCCGCCGAACACCGGCAACACGCCGATCTATCTGGCGCTGCCGCTGGTCACTGGCAACCACATCGAGGCCCGGCGCCCGGAGCAATCCGACGTGCTCGCGCGCTACACCGCGTATGACGCCGAAGTCGCCGACTCCAATGCCGGCGACGATTCCGCCAGTCAGGTCAGCTGCGGTCGCCCGGATTTCAAACTGTTGCTCGGCGAGCAGCAGAGCGATCAGGCCTACGTGAAGCTGAAAATCTGCGACGTGCTCGACACCACGCCCGACGGCGTCATCAGCCTCGACCCGGATTTCGTCCCGACCTACATTCAGGCCCACGCCTCCAGCTATCTGCTGTCGTGCCTGAAAGAAGTCATCAGCATGCTCAGCCACCGTGGCGACACCATCGCCGAGCGGATTCGCTCCAACGGCAAGGTCGGCGGCGCTGAAGTCGGCGACTTCATGATGCTGCAACTGATCAACCGTACCGAACTGCTGCTGCGCCATTACCTCGGTCTTGAGCAGGTTCACCCGGAAGAGTTGTATCGCACGCTGCTGACCATGCTCGGCGATCTGGCGACCTTCTCCGGCGAGAGCAAACGCCCGCGTCTGGACAGCCGCTACTCCCACGCCGATCAGGGCGCGAGCTTTCGCAAACTGATGGAAGCGATCCGTCAGGTGCTGTCGATGGTGCTCGAACAGCACGCCATCGAACTGATCCTGCAGGCGCGTCAGTACGGCATCATCGTCTCGCCGTTGCACGACCACAAACTGCTCGGCTCGGCCTCGTTCGTGCTGGCAGCCAGTGCCAACTGCGACTCCGAAGAACTGCGTCAGCGCTTGCCGCAGCACCTCAAGGTCGGCCCGGTGGAGCGCATCCGCCAACTGGTCAACCTGCACTTGCCGGGGATCAAGGTCAAACCGTTGCCGGTGGCCCCACGGCAGATCGCGTTCCATTCGAACAAAACCTATTTCATCCTCGAACTCAGTTCCGAAGACCTGGCACAACTCGAGCGCTCCGGCGGTTTCGCGTTCCACGTGTCCGGCGAATTCGCCGAGCTTGAACTGAAATTCTGGGCCATCAGGAACTGACCGACATGATCAAGGAAACGGATTACAACCAGGACGACAAAACCGTCCTGCTCGACCGTCAGGGCCACGGACCGGCATCGAGTCCGCTGACCGACTTCGCCGCGCCGCCGCGTTTCGAGCAACTGGAAGAACGCATGATCTACGCCGCGCGCCTGCGTCCGGCCGAGGCGTTCAACATCAGCCTCAACTCGCTGGTCGCGGCCTCGTCCGACCTGCTCTCGGAAGTGGTGCGTCTCAAGCACAGCGAGACCCGCGAAGACCTGTACGCGCTGAATGAGCGGCTGACCGCCGGGCTGAAATTGTTTGAAGTACGCGCCCTGCACAACGGCGCCGAAAGCAGCCAGGTAATGGCCGCGCGTTACGTGCTCTGCACCGTGGTCGACGAAGCCGTCGTGACCACGCCGTGGGGCAACGAAAGCGAGTGGTCGCAGATGAGCCTGCTGAGCAGCTTCCACAACGAAACCTTCGGCGGCGAGAAGTTTTTCCAGCTGCTCGATCGGCTGTCGAAAAACCCGGTCAAGCACCTGCCGATGCTCGAACTGATGTACCTGTGCCTGTCCCTCGGTTTCGAGGGCAAGTACCGCGTGCAGGCGCGCGGCATGCTTGAGCTTGAAGGCATCCGCGACGCCTTGTACCGGCAGATCCGTCAGTTGCGTGGCGACGTGCCGCGCGAGTTGTCGCCGCACTGGGAAGGCCTCAACGATCAGCGCCGCAACCTGGTGCGCATCGTGCCGGCGTGGATGGTGGTGCTCTTTACTCTGGTCTGTCTGGTGGTGATGTATTCGGGCTTCGCCTGGGTCCTGAGCGAACAACGCGACACCGTTCTGCATCCTTATCAGCCGCTTGATCCAGCCGCGGTGCAACCGCAGGCGCAGCCGTAAAACAGGGACGTGTGATGAAAAAGTTTTTCAAGAAAGTCGGCGCCTTCCTGCGCCAGACCTGGGTCTGGACTCTGCTGCTGGTGCTGTTCGTGGCGCTGCTGGTGTGGTTCGTCGGCCCGTTGTTGGCGGTCGATGATTACAAGTTCTGGGAAAGCGCGACCTCGCGCCTGCTGACCATCAGCGTGCTGTTCCTGATCTGGGGCCTGACCATGGTCTTCGTCAGCTGGCGCGCGGGTATCCGCAAGAAAGCCGAGGAAGAAAGCGAGGACGGTCAGGACCGTATCCGCCGCGAAGAGCTGATCGACGAAGAACAGAAAGAGTTGAAGGCGCGTTTCAAGGACGCGCTGAAAACCCTGAAGACGTCGAGCCTGTATCGCGGTCGCAGCGAGCGCTGGCGCAGTGACTTGCCGTGGTACCTGCTGATCGGTCCGCAGGCCTCCGGCAAGACCAGCCTGCTGGATTTTTCCGGTCTGGAATTCCCGATCAACAAGATCGACCGCAAGCTGACCCGCGACACCCTCGGCACCCGTCATTGCGACTGGTATTTCGCGGATCACGGTGTACTGATCGACACCGCCGGGCGTTACACCACTCAACCGGACGCCGAAGTCGACGGCAACGCCTGGACAACACTGCTGGAGCTGCTGCGCAAGCGTCGTCGCGGTCGTCCGTTGAACGGCGTGCTGGTGACCATTCCGGTGGAAACCCTGACCGGCGGCAGCGAGCAGGACATCGAAACCCTCGCACGCCAGGTGCGCAGCCGTCTGCAGGATGTGCATCAGAAACTGCACGTCGACGTGCCGGTGTATTTGGTCCTGAGCAAGGCTGACAAGCTGCTCGGCTTCGACGAGTTCTTCGATCAACTGACCCGCGAAGAAAGCGATCAGGTGCTCGGCACCAGTTTCCGCAAGGATCAGGTCGGCACCGACGTCACGGTCCTGCGCAACGAGTTCGAAGAGCTGCTGCGCCGCCTGAACAGCCAAGTGATCATGCGCATGCACTCCGAGCGCGACACTCAGCGCCGTGGCCGCATCCTCGACTTCCCGCATCAGCTCGGGCAGATCGGCGAGCGCCTGTGCCTGTTCGTCGACATGGCGTTCACCGGCAACCGCTATCAGCGCGCCACGCAACTGCGCGGTTTCTACCTGACCAGCGCGCCGCACCTGACCCAGGAAATGGATACGACCACCGCCGGCATCGGCGCCAGCCTGGGCATGAACGCCGGCGTGCTGCCGACTCTGCGCAGCGGTCGTTCGCGATTCATCCACCACTTGCTCAGCCAAGTGATTTTCCCCGAGGCCGATCTGGCCGGTCTGGACAAGCGCGAGCGCAGCCGCATTCATTGGGGCCAGCGTGCGCTGTACGTCGGCGCTCTGGCGGCACTGGCACTGTTCGGCATGCTCTGGGCCGGTGGTTTCTCGGCCAACTACGAGCGTCTGGAAAACCTGCGCACGCTGGCGCAGAACTGGACCCAGCAACGCTCGGCCGTGACGCCGCGCGATGACGCCATGGGCGTGCTGAAAGTCCTCGACACCAGCTACGCCGCGACCCAGGTGTTCCCGAACAAGAGCGACGTGTCGTACCACGAGCGTGGCGGCCTGTATCAGGGCGAAGAGATCAACCCGGTGGTGAAAACCGCCTACGAGCGTGAGCTGGAAGCGCAGTTGCTGCCACGGGTGGCGACCATGCTCGAGGGGCAGATCCGCGCCAACATGAAGGACCGCGATCGCCTGCTCAACAGCCTGCGCGCGTACCTGATGCTGAACATGAAGGATCGTCGCGACGCGGCGTGGCTCAAGGACTGGGTCGCCACTGACTGGTCGCAGCGCTACACCGGTAACACTGCGGTGCAGAATGGTCTGAACACGCACCTTGAGCGCTTGCTCAAGCAGCCGTTCATCTACCCGCTGAACGATCAACTGGTGACGCAGGCGCGTCAGGTCCTGCGCAGCGAATCGTTGGCCAACGTGGTTTACCGCATGCTCCGCGAGCAGGCGCGCAACCTGCCGGACTACCGCTTCAGCCAGCACCTCGGCCCGCAAGGTTCGTTGTTCATCGGCACTGAATACGTGATCCCGGGTTTCTACACCCAGCAGGGTTATCAGCAGTATTTCTCGGTGCAGGGCGCGGCGCTGGTCACCGACATCCTGCGTGACAACTGGGTGCTGGGCGAAGGCGCGGGCATCAGCGACATGGATTTGCGTCGCCTGATGGTCGAGCTTGAGCAGCTGTACTTCCGCGACTACGCCAACTACTGGAGCGAAGCCGTCGGCCAGGTCGCACTGCCACCGATCAGCGACGCTGGCGAAGGCGCCGAGCAACTGGCGGGCCTGACTTCGGCCAACTCGCCGGTCCTCGCGCTGCTCACCGAAGTGCGTGAAAACACCCGCTTCGAAGCCGCGGCTGATCCGGTCGATGAAGCCGGCGAAGCTGCCGATGCGCTGGCCGGACAGAAAGGCAAACTGGGCAAGGTCGGCAAACTCGCCGCCGCTGCCGCCGACAAGGCTTCGGCGCTGAACGTGGCGAAGAACCTGCCGGACACCGCGAAGAAATCCCTGCAACGCCGCTTCGAACCGCTGCATCGTCTGCTCGACGACAACAACGGCCCGGGCGCTGACCTGACGCCAGCGTTCAGCGCGCTCAACGACCTGCAACTGCAACTGGCCGGTCTGGCCCGTTCCAGCACGCCGGAGCAAGCCGCGTTCGAGATGGCCAAGACGCGCATGAGCGGCCAGCGTGATGCGCTGACCAACCTGCGCAATGCCTCCGGTCGTCTGCCGCGTCCGCTGAGCGTGTGGTTCAACGTGCTGGCCGAGGACTCGTGGCGTCTGGTGCTCAACGATGCCTATCAATACCTGAACGGCCGTTATCAGAACGAGCTGTACAGCGTGTATGGCAAAACCATCAGCAAGCGTTATCCGTTCAGCGCCAGCAGCACCAGCGACGTGGCGATCAGCGACTTCCGCGAGTTCTTCCGCGCTCAGGGTACCGTCGACCGTTTCTTCGACAGCTACATGCGTCCATTCGTCAGCGGCGATCCGGGCAACTACCGCATGCGCAGCGTCGACGGTCACAGCCTGCCGGTATCGAAGGTCTACCTCGATCAGATGGCGGCGGCGCAGACCATTCGCCAGAGCTTCTTCTCGATCAACCCGGCCGAGCCGACCGTGCAGTTCAAGCTTGAGCCCTACACCCTCGATCCGGCGGTCAGCCGCTCCGAATTCAAGTTCGGTGACAAGACCATGGAATACCGTCACGGCCCGATCCTGCCAATGACCTTCAAGTGGCCGACCGATGCTGAAGACGGTCGCACCAGCCTGGTCATGGACAAGATGGCCGGGCGTCCGATCGGGATCGAGAAGAACTCCGGCCCATGGTCGCTGTTCCGTCTGTTCGACCTGATGCAGACCGAGTACCTGAACGGTCGCGACGTGCTGGTACTGAAAGCCGACGTGGGCGGCCTGCGCGCCAACTACCTGCTGACCAGCCAGCGCACGCCGAACCCGTTCGACATGGGCGTGCTGCGCACCTTCCGTATGCCGGTGCAGCTCTGATGCTGGTGGCCAGTCCCTGGCGCAGCGCGGCGCGTACCGACCCGGGCAAGGTGCGGGCGCGCAACGAAGATGCCTTCCTCGACTCGCCGCAGCATGGGCTGTGGGTGGTCGCGGACGGCATGGGCGGTCATCAGGGGGGCGACATCGCCAGCCAGTTGATCGTCGCCAGCCTGGCTGAGCTGCCGCAACACGAGGACTTCGACGAACGCCTCAAAGCCATCCGCCAGTGCCTGCACTGGCTGAACCGGCGCTTGGGGCAGGAGTTGACGGTCACTGCCGGGCGTCACGACAGCATCATGGGCAGCACCGTCGTCGCGCTGCTGGTGGAAGGCAATCGCGCGGCCTGCATCTGGGCCGGCGACAGCCGTTGCTATATGTGGCGCGGGCAGCGGCTGTATCAGCTGTCCAAGGACCATTCGCTGCAACAGCAATTGATCGACGAGCAGCAAATGAGCGTCGAACAGGCGGCAGCGCACCCGGCGGCTCAGGCACTCACCCGAGCCGTCGGCGCCGCCGACACACTGACCCTGGATGTGCTTGAACTCGAGGTCTATCCGGGCGATGTGTTTTTGCTCTGCAGCGATGGTTTGTATCAGGGTCTGAGCAGCGATGCCCTCGGCAACGCCCTCAGCCTCAGCGCGCCGCACGTGGCGCTGGAACGTTTGTTCGACGGCGCTCTGCGTGGCGCTGCGCGGGACAACCTGACAGCCGTGGTGATCCGCCAATGACCAAAATCGAATCACCCATCGATGACTTGCTGATGAGCGAAGAACAGGCCAACAACCTGACCTACTTCGCCTTCGCCAAGGAGAACAAGGCAGAGCCTTTGCTGGCGCCGACCAAGGCCAGCATCGGAGCACTGCCGGATGTACTCGCCGGTCGCTACCACCTCGAGCGTCTGCTCGGGGCCGGTGGCATGGGCGCCGTTTACCGGGCGCGGGATCTGCTGCACGAACAGTTCGGCGATCCCGATCCTTACATCGCGCTGAAAATCCTCAGCGAAGAATTTGCCGAATCGCCGGATGCCAGTGCCTTGCTCTACAGCGAGTTCGCCCTGACCCGGCGTCTGCGCCACGACAACGTCGTACGTGCGCACACCTTTGAAGTCGACACCGACTGCCAACGGGCCTTCATCACCATGGAATACATGCGTGGCCTGACCCTGGACAAATTGCTCTGCGAGCGGCCCCTCGGCCTGCCGTGGCAAGAATTGCGCGACATCGTCCTGCCGCTGCTCGACACGCTGGCCTACGCCCACCGTCGCGGCGTGCTGCACGGTGATCTGAAACCGAGCAACGTCATGCTCAGCGAAGACGGCCTGCGCCTGTTCGACTTCGGTCTGGGACAGGCAGAGGAGGGCACCTTGCCCGGTCTGCCGCACCTGAGCCGCGAGCGCTTCAACGCCTGGACCCCAGGCTACGCCGCCCCCGAACTGCTTGAGGGCCAACCGTTGTCGGCCAGCGCGGACGTGTACGGCGTGGCCTGCGTGATCTATGAACTGGCGGGCGGCAAACACCCGTTCCGCCGCTTACCCTCGACCCAGGCCCGCGACGAGCATCTGGAGCGCGAACTGCGCGCCCCAGCGAATCTACCCCAGCACGGCTGGCACGCGCTGCGAACCGCGCTGAGCTTCAACCCGGCAGAACGCACCATCACTGCCCGACAATTGCGTGACGCCTTGGGCGCCACTTCGTCCTGGCTGCAACGTCTGCGACTTCGGGCGTAACGGATGACATTCGAACAGGGAGCACACGATGTTCAACTCAGCTAACGAAACCCACTTCAGCCTCAAGGTCGAAGACTACGTCGGCGACCTGCAAGTGCTGTCGTTCACCGGCACCGAAGGCATCAGCCAGGCGTATCGCTTCGACCTCGAACTGGTCAGCGAAAACCCCGACCTGGATCTCGAACAACTGCTGCACAAGCAGGCGTTTCTCGCGTTCGATCCACAGGGCTCGGGCATTCACGGGCAGATCTACCGCGTCGCCCAGGGCGATGCCGGCAAGCGCCTGACCCGCTACAAAGTCTCGATCGTGCCGCAACTGCAATACCTGCATCACCGCACCAACCAGCGTATCTACCAGCAGATGTCGGCGCCGAAAATCATCGCGCTGATCCTCGAAGAGCACGGCATCAAGAGCAACGCCTACAGCTTCCAGCTCAGCCAGCCGTGCCCGGATCGCGACTACTGCGTGCAGTACGACGAAACCGACCTGCATTTCGTTCAGCGCCTGTGCGAAGAGGAAGGCATTCACTACCACTTCCAGCACAGCGAAAAGGCCCACCTGCTGGTGTTCGGCGACGACCAGACCGTGTTCCAGAACCTTGGGCAGCCAACTGCTTATGTGCAGGGCAGCGGTATGGTCGCCGACGAGCCGGTGATCAAAGCCTTCAAACTGCGCCTGGAAACCCGCACCACCCGCACCACGCGCCGCGACTACGACTTCGAAAAACCGCGCCTGCGAATGGAAGCGGCCTACAAACCGGACGGCGACAGCACTGAACCGGATCTCGAAGACTACGACTACCCCGGCCGCTTCATCGACCGCGCCCGAGGCAAGTTCCTCAGCCAGCGCGCCCTCGAACGCCACCGCGCCGACTACCGCCAGGCCGAAGGTCGCGGCGACCAGACCAAACTGGTCAGCGGCCACTTCATGGAAATGTCCGACCACCCGCGCAGCGAGTGGAACGACCTCTGGCTGCTCACCGAAATCTTCCACGAAGGCAAACAACCGCAAGTCCTCGAAGAAGGCGTGACCAGCGACACCACCGACGAAAAAGATGACTTCCACCAGGGCTACCGCAACCGATTCCTCGCCACCCCGTGGGACGTGTTCTACCGCCCGGCCCTCGAACACCCGAAACCGCGCGTGCTCGGCAGCCAGACCGCCATGGTCACCGGCCCAAAAGGCGAAGAAATCCACTGCGACCAATACGGCCGCATCAAAGTGCAATTCCACTGGGACCGCGAAGGCTTGGCCGACGACAAAACCAGCTGCTGGCTACGCGTCTCCAGCTCCTGGGCCGGCGACCGCTACGGCGCCATCAGCATCCCGCGCATCGGCATGGAAGTCCTCGTCACCTTCCTCGAAGGCGACCCCGACCAACCGCTGGTGACCGGCTGCCTGTACCACAAGGAAAACCCGGTGCCGTATGCACTGCCGGCGAACAAGACTCGCAGCGTGTTCAAAACGCTTAGCTCGCCGGGTGGTGGTGGGTACAACGAACTGCGCATCGAAGACAAGAAAGGTGCCGAGCAGATCTACATCCACGCCCAGCGCGATTGGGATGAGAACGTTGAGCATGACCAGAAGATTCGCGTCGGTAATGAACGTCATGACACGGTGGTTAAGAACACCTACACCGAGCTGAAGGCTGAAGAGCACCGCACCACGATCTCTGACCGCAAGATTGAAGCGAAGCTGGATGATCACCTGACGGTTGGGCGGAACCAGCATGTGAAGTTGGGCACGGCGCAGCTGACCAGCGTGGGGAAAGAGATTCACCTCAAGGCTGGGGACAAGATCGTTATTGAGGCGGGGACAGAGCTGACCATTCTTGGGGGTGGGAGCTTTATCAAGCTGGATGGCGGTGGGGTCACGGTGGTTGGGCCGGTGATCAAGATCAATGCGGGTGGTTCTGCGGGATCGGGGACTGGCATCGGGATTAAACCGCCGGTGCTGCCGGGGGCGGCGGATAAGGATAAGGCGGGGAGTTTGATGGATCAGGCGTTGTTGAATGCACCGCCTGAGAAAGTTAAACCGAAGGCTTTTTTTGTGTTTTCCGAGTGATCGACATGAATCGTGTTTTGAAGAAGAGCAATGGCATCGCGATAGCGGTTTTCACCGCGTCGCTGTTGAGCCTGTTTCATGGCAGCGCTTATGCGGATGAATGCCCGTCCGAGGATTTTTCCCAGTTTCTGCCGGCGTTTTCTGCGAATGCTGAAACCCAGCAGCGTTTGACTGCGATGACGGTGAAGTCGCTGGTGTTGAAACCCGAAGGAGAGGGGCGGACTCTTGAGCCGCAAACGGCGGAGATCAACAGCTCCACATTGGCGTTTCCGCTGATGGCACCTTTAGCCACAGACAAGACAGACGGGGTTGAAGTCGAAATAATCGACGACAGTCACGTCAACGTTGTGGACAAGCGAGCGGGTAACAGCAACATCAAGATTTTCAATTTTTCTCGTCAGGCATGCTGGGTACTCGAGGGCGTCGAGAACTGGTCGATCAATGATAAAGACCTTGTTGAAGGGACCACGCCGACCCTGAGTACCGCCGAGAACTTTTGCTATCAGCGTGCGCGAACTTACGGACGCCTTGGTGGCCTGGACAAATACTCCCTGACGGGAGAACTCTTTGAAGCAGCATTGGAAAACTACCTGTGTGCAGCAGCTTCCGGCGATCCTCAGGCAAGTCTCAGTGCTGCCAGTCTGAGCCTTTCCGGAATGGCATCGCAATTGGAAACAGAGAAGGTCGAAGCCCTGTTCAAGGCCGCCGCTACTACTCTGGCAAGCGGAGCTTCTGCATTGTCCACATTCTATTGTTATGGCAATGACACAGACCCCGAGGGCCCTTGTCAGCATCCTGAAGAAGCAGAAAGGGAATTGATTCGCGCCGCATCGATGGGCTCTTCCGATGCTCAAAATAAACTGGGTGATACATTCGAGACCGGTAGATTGGTAACCAAGGATGCCTCCAGAGCACTGGATTGCTATCGCTTGGCCGCCAGTAAAGGAAATGCCACCGCCCTGAGTAATTTAACCAGATTGAAATCGCAAACCGCTGACGCCACAGAATCCAGCCATTGCTATTGATTTGCAGGATGCAGAAATGACAGAACCATTAGATTTAACGGGTAATTACGAAAACCGTGGCTACGTGTACAAGATGGGCGGCGATGGCATAAAAACAAATGCGGCCGGTAATAAGTTAATCGACTGCTCGCACATGGTTAATTTGTTGCTAACGGGGGCTGGCTATAAAATCCCGTATCAAGACACACGTGTAATGGTGGACTCCACTTACTACACAACCGTGGTGCCACCCGACGTCAAGAAAGGCGATATCGCTCTTTGGATTAATGAAGATCCGCTGGGTGGTGGAGATAAGTTATTTCATACCGGTATTGTTGTTGACGTTAATCCTACCGGTACTGCAGGCAAGTTCTTCGGCGCGCAGACGAGGAAAGGGCCGTCATTTACTTACTTTGGCACTAAAGATCCGGCCTTCTACTGGCCCATTCCTACAAAATTTCTCAGGGCTAAAGAAGAGTATAGAACCGGCGCAGCGGAACAACCGGCCCCTGCCCCCGCTCCTGCACCAACGCCTGCTGGACCGGAGCCTGTTCTAAACTTTCAATTCCCCATAAGAAAGGCTGATGGGAAACAGTTCGACAGTGCCAATGAACTGTATACCGCCATCGAAAATGAGACCTCAGGTCAATACCTTTTGGGTAGCTATAACTTTTGGCACGGTGGCATTCATATTAGCAATGCCAGTGCATCCTACTGTGTGAAAGACGAGCCCGTACGATGCATGGCGGATGGTGTGGTTGTAGCCTATCGCCTCAACGAAGATTATTTACAGTCGGAGTACGCTGGAGATAAACCGGCCAAGCTTAAATACTCTAATTCTTTCTGCCTGGTTCGGCATGACTACAAGTCGCCCGCTAACCCGGAAGAAGGCCCGAACAAAGGGAAACAAAATAAGCTGGTATTTTTCAGTCTTTATATGCACTTGATGCCCTATAAAGGCTACTTGCCTACAGAGGAGGAGTTGGGTAAGCCGAAGATAAAGTTCACGGTGGGAGATTTTACTGCCCGCAGTGATTCTGAGGAAGGTCCGGAATGCGTGAAGTATGGGCTGATTTCTGCGGGCTCTGTCTTTGAAGTTCTAGAAGAAAAGCTTGCCAGCAACGGTATCACTTACGCCCGAGGTAAGTTGTTAAGTGGCAAGGTGCCTAACAGGAAATTAGGGGAAGAATCCTGGTTTGCTTATAAGAAAGATGGTGTGGCAGTCAAGAATAAAAAAGACACCGCGATCTGGAGCGCAATATTACCGCCGGAACGAACCCGGCCAGGCTATTGGAAGGGGCTGGTTAAGGCTCGTGTCAGCGCCCCGAACGGATTGCCGTTGTTCGCAGCGCCCAAAGCTGTTGCTAACGGTGAAAGTGCTGGTGAACCGCTGGGAGAAATGGCCCTTTGTTTGAACAGTGAAATTAAATTCGACGGCACCAAAGTATTTAATCTGAAGGTTGGAAGTTCTCTGGTTCGGATGGCTGAGTGCACCTGCCTGTCTGGCGGTTTGAGAGGCGCAGGAACGGTTCCGTCAACATTCTGGGCGAGCGTCGAAGATATCGGTAACGGTCGGATGGTCACGTGGGCCGAAGTCACACCTGCCGAATTCGATAAGGTAATTGCTTGCGAAGCAGCGATAAAAGCAGGCCATCCAATAGGGTTTTTAGGCTTGCAGGAGAACCTCGGGAAAGTTGAGGGTTCAATCTCTAGCAAATATCACGCTCATATTGAGATATTCACCAGTGATACCGGCCTCGATAAATTCTTGCAGAATGAAGCTGCCCTGAAAATTGGCATGAGTTACCTGAATCTGCCGGCGGGCACGGTACTTGCCAGTAAGGCGACCACGGGACAGCCTGCGACCCTTGAGTCCAAACATATAGTTCCTATGGGATCGGTCTCTGTGTTCAAGGACTCAAAAGGGGTTGAGTGGTATGAGCCGACCGTTACAGAGAAAGATAAAAAGCTGACGGGCCTGATCAAAAAGGCAGATGTTACCTTTACGTCTGCAGGTGCTCAGTTGATATCTCAACATGATTGGGCAAAGTTGGGATATGCAGTTGTCAAAGAGGGCGATGAGAATTCAGATGGTTTTCTTGATCCGGACTCGATGCCGCCTTTTTTCAAGGAGCTCCATGCGAAACTCGACGCTTTGGGTGACAAAGATGGTGAAGTTACCTCCGCGGACTTGAACTCGGCATTGAAGAATGTGGAGTTCCGGGATAAATGGACAAAGTTGATTGCTTACCACCCCACCGAGTGGCAGGCGAAGTCTTCCGAGCCCAAGTGGAGTCGCCTTGATCAATTGCTCGCTGAGTCGCCAAAGTTACTGGAACATGAAAAAGAGCGGATTGACAAGCTTGTTTTTTGGGATGAGCTGGCGGGTGCGTTACAGATGCCTCTTCCGAAACAGGTCTATCATTTTCACCCGATTGCGTTCGTCAATAATTTCATGAAGTTTGCCGTGCCTGGAAAAGGTTGGGCGCACAGTGCGTTTGCCAATTTGCTCGCGAGCGTTGAGTCGAATAATGATTACACTGCTTACAATAGGACCAAGGGTGGACTGAAAGCGTTTTATAAAACTGATTTGACTACGTTGACCATCGCTGAACTACAGCAGAAACAGAAGGACCGGGATATTTTTGCGGCGGGTCGCTATCAAATGGTTCCTGACACGATAAATGGTGCTGTGAAAAAGCTCGAACTTGCTTCCACGCTTAAATTTGACGAAGAGACTCAGGATAAGATTTTTGAGGAATACTTGATAAAAGTTAAGCGCAAGGCATTCATCCAGTATCTGGAAGGCGATGGCGACGTCGAAAAAGCTGCCTATGCCTGGGCCTTGGAATTCGCCTCGGCAGGTGTAAGAAAGGGCAAGACCATTAGCCCGGTGCCGAAGAAAGATGAGCACGGAAACATCGAAATGAAAGACGGCAAACCGGTGATGCTCGCGAGGGTCGCAAGCTTTGAGGGACAGTCGTATTATGCGGGCGACGGTCTCAATACCGCTCACATTTTGCCGGCTGACATGGTTCGTGTTCTCGAGGAGTCAAAAAACAATGGCAAGTAAGTTATCAGCGTCCCGCTTGTTTTGGCTGGGCGCGCTTTTTCTCTTCTCGTGTTTTGCCAAGGCCGATGTGCCGCGGTTCGAAAACTATAAAGTCGACGAAATTTTTAAGGGCCAACATCACGACGCTGTTGCCAGTGATGAAAATAAAAGCTGGGCTGAGGGGCGCAAGAAAGCCATCAAGCAACCCGTAAATTTTGCGGGCCATTATGTTGTTTACGCAAACGGCTGTGGCGGCGGGTCTATCTGTGGCGAAATTCTTGACGTGAAAACGGGGGAGGTTGTTACGTCCTTTCCTAATGCTTATTACATCATCGGAAATGACGGTACCGCACCCTACGCGGCCGTCTACAAGCCAGACAGCAAATTGCTCGAAATTATGGGTGTAGCGGCCGATCCGGAAGTGGATGTAGAGGGTAACGATCTCGAGGAGGGTAACCGGCAGCGCTTCTACGAGTTCGATGGCAAGAAGCTCACTCTGATCGAACTTGTCGATCAGTAAATTTGGTTTATTCCAAGGGGAAAGGTGACGGATGTGCCTCTGGCTAAGTCCGCACCTCCCCTTTCTCCAGCGTGTTCATTTCCTGCGTTGTCGCCATCGACTATCCCTGATGTTGCAACGACCCGTTTGCACTCCTGGGATTCCGGGCGCAGGTGGGAGTAGGGCGGGTAAATTCAGTTCAACCCTTTAGCGGCATCACTAATCGGTCTGACTTGGACGATGCCGGCGTTAGCTGAAACCACCACATTGAGTCCCGTCAACGGTGTCGACACGAAATCAGCCCCAAATCCGGCACGTTTGAAGAGTTGCAGCCGGACTGCGGCGATGGCTTCGTTAACCTGCGCGTCGACAAAAAACGTAAGACGTTGCTCAGCACTTACTGGGGCATGAACGGACCAGATCAATGCATCACCCGACTCACCAAACGCAAAGCCTGAATGACTCAAGGAAGAACCCCGTGAAACGTTTTGTTTTTACCCTGCTGGCCGTGCTACTGCCGGTTTCAGCGGCCTATGCGCAGGATGACTGCAGCCATGTCACCTCAAGCCTGGAAATGGTGCCCTGTTCGGAGGCGGCGAAGAAGGCTGCCGATGCGCAGTTGAACGTCAGCTACAAGCAGTTGATGTCGCGGCTTGAGTCTGACTATCGAGCAGATCCGGCGTTGGGTGCGGAGTACGCGGCGAAGGTTAAAGAGTCGCAACGTGCGTGGTTGAAATTGCGCGATGCTAACTGCCCTTTGGAGGCATTCGAGATCGAGACTGGGATGCCGGCGCATGTGTTCGCGGTTAACTTGTGCATCGCCAGAATGAGTCGCGAGCGCTCGGCGTATCTGGACAAGATTGTCCCTGCGCTTGCATCCGATAAGAGCGCTTCGACGGCACCGACCAGCGACGCTTGCCCCTCGGAGGAGTTCGCGCCTTTCCTGACCGCGTTTTCCGCCAACAGCGAATCACAACGCCGTCTGACTGCAATGACGGTCAAGTCGCTGGTGTTGAAACCGGTAGCTGGGAAGGATCGACGTACCTTTGAGCCTTCGACCTCGGGTGTCAGTGGAACAACCTTCACCTATCCGCTGATGGCTGCAATCACGCCCGGCAAGACACCTGGGGTCGAGATTGAAGAGGTTGATGACAGTCACGTCAACGTGGTGGATAAACGGGCCGGCAACAGCAATATCAAGATCTTCAACTTCTCTCGTCAGGCGTGCTGGGTGCTTGAGGGGATTGAGGATTGGTCGGTCAGCGAGAAGGATCTTGTCGCAACGGATAACCCGGGAATGAGCCGCGCCGAAAACTTTTGTTATCAGCGTGCAGAAGCGTTGGGTGGGCTGGGGTCTCTTGAGCAATACGGGCTGACTGCGGAGCTGATTGAAGCGTCGCTGGAAAATTTTGTGTGTGCTGCAGAGTCGGGCGATGCACAGGCGAGCCTGTCGGCGGCGAGCCTGAGTCTTTCGCAAATGGCATCTCAGTTGGAAACCCCTAAGGTTGAGGCTTTGTTCAAAGCGGCCTCGAAAATACCAAAGGGTGCGCTGGGCTATGCGACGTTTCTTTGTTCGGGAAACTCCACCGACTATAACGGCCCTTGCCTTCATCCCAAGCAGGCAGAAGAGCAGGTTATTCGAGCGATTACCATGGGCTCCACAGACGCGATGAATTATCTGGCTTCTACCTTTGAAGCAGGCGAGTGGGGAACGAAGGATATGTCTCGAGCGTTAGCCTGTTATCAAATGGCGGCTGACAAAGGTGATCAGCTGGGCCTCTTCAACGTGGGGCGATTGGGATCGTCAGCCACGGCGCCCATCAAATCCAGCCACTGCATTTGAATTTCGAGGGCCTGTTTGAGGCGGTTTTGCACAAGTTTTGCCTGAATCCCTCAGGCTAAAACGTTTAACGCTTGAGCATCTGACTCCCCCGATTTTCCTTTAAACTCCCCACCCCCAAGGAACGCGCTCAGGACACGGAATGCCAGCCCCTTCTTCCTCGCTTCGCCCAGCGTTGGTGCTTTGGCTATATGCCGCTGCGATCACGCATATCCTCGCCGGTCTTACCCTGACCTGGGCCGGTGACTCCGGCTTGCTCGATGGCTACCTGCAAGTCCTCGAACTGTCGTTCTGGGGTGCCGATGCGGTTCCCACCGCCGGCCGCGAACAACAAGTCTGGTGGCTCGCGCTGTTCGGCGCGACGTTGCAAAGTTATTCGCTGTACATGTTCGCGCTGGTGCACTTGGGCAATCGCTTGAAAGCTCCGGCCATCTGGGGCTGGTTGATCGCCGGCATCCTGTTATGGGCGCCGCAGGACATGTGGCTCTCGGCGCAACAGCAGGTCTGGTCGCACGTGTGGCTGGATGGTTTAGCTCTGTTGGTGTTGTTGCCGCCGCTGTTTTGGCTGTACAGACATGACCGTCAAAGGAAGGAGTAACAGCGTGAAAGTATTTTCGATTCTTCTCGGTTGCTTGCTCTCTGCTGCTTCATCCGCATTGTTTGCTGGAGAAGCGTGCAACCCAGACAGTTTGTCCAACCCGGACTTGATCACCTGCGGCCAGCAAACCTTCAAGAAAGTCGATGGTGTCTTGAACGAGCAATACAAAAAAGCGCTGTCGACTCTGGCTCCTGCGGAGCAAAGCCACCTGAGAGATGTGCAAAAGAACTGGGTGCGCTTCAAAGAGTCGTTTTGCGAAGAGCTTTACCAAGCTGCGTTGCCGGGTGCTGAGGCGCCAATCGAGAGGCTTGGGTGTCTGGTGCAGACAACCAATGCTCGGCTGGGAGAGTTGATCGCTCTACAGACGGGTTTACTGCTGGATGGTTTTTACAAAGCGGCATCCGCGATTGCAGGGAAGGATCGTGAGAGAAATTTAGCGGCCTCAATCGAGCGGCTGGGAGGGGATCAATTCGATGATCCGCTTTGGAAGAAGTACGCAGAAGGGCACTGCCAGATGGCTAGCCGTCTGTTGCGTGAAGACGTCGCCTACTGCGTGGTGAGGATGCGCTTTCAATTACCCATGAACCGCTAAAGGAATGTTTGGTTTGAAATTTTCGTCTGCATTGTTTTCCGCGATGCTCGTTTTCATTCCTCTGGCGGCTCATAGCGAGGTCACGACCGGGGTTTTTTGCTTTCGCTCCTACGAAGGCAAACCCATAAATTTTGAATTCCGAACCTATTACGACTCTGTCGCCAAATGGAGCGGTGCTGGCGTCAAGTACAGCAAGTCGAAAAAGGCAATCGGGCTGGTTCATCGCAGTACTGAACAAGAAGAACTCGTGTATGGCCGGCCCTACCAGTACACGACAACTTGGGTTGAAGTAGTTGATGGCGCACTGACAGGTGAGTATCAGATGGTCACTCAGGGTGGCCGGGTTGATGCGATGACGTATACGAATTACAAGTCTGCAAAGAAGTATTCGTTTGAAAACGATTACAACGTGGATGCGAAACCTGAAACAGGTTGCCAGTGGTGAAGCAGGGAATATTCAAAAAGGGGACTTAACGTCCCCTTTTTTTTCATTCACCAATCTCGCTACGGCTTGGCCGCCACGCTTCGCACTTCAATGTGATCAAGCGTCCCTTCCACCATCAATCTGACCCCGTCCGCCATCCTACTCAATGCCAATGCAACCGAGCGGCGTGAGCCATCTATGTCGTCCGCAAGGTCCGCAGCGATGATGCTGATGGATAGCAGGTCTTCCGAGGCGTTGGCCAGGAGGGCTTCGGCATCGATGTCCGGGTTCAGGCTGAACAGGCCTTCAGGGCGTGGGGCCTGAGAGAGGTCAGATTTGCCGAAGTGGTGATCGAGGGCGCGTTCGGCGGCTTCATGTAATTTTCTTGAATCGAAGGATTCGTAGGGGGAGGTGTCCTCGGTGTTGGTATTTGAATTGGTCATCGGTGTAAATCCCTTGGAGTAAGAAGAAATTGCTCCCGAATTCGGACTTGCACATCCGGTCACCGAATACCCGATGACGCAGGAAGCCTATCGGTGATCTTCAAGCTCGCCTAGTTCACGGACAGCCCCGCACTTTGCAGGAAACTTCCCATGGATTCGCGGGGCGGAAGATCAAAAGATCGCAGGCTTCGCCAGCTCCTACAGGGATGTGTTTCAACAGGTGTAGGACGTTGCTTGCGGAATCGTGACTTGGCGGTCATCGTGCGGGAAATGGTCTGCATCCTCTTCCAACAGCTTCAGATACTGGCGTTATCGTCCGAATCCCTTACACTGCCCCGGCCGTTCATTTTCCTTTTGAGGCTGTGCGCATGAAATTTCGTTTTCTCCTGTGGATGATGGGTTTGTTGATGGGTAAGGCCAGCCGGACAAATCCTGCGTTCCAGCAGCAGTTGGGTGACAAGGATCTGGTGTTTCAGCTGCAGACGCTGGACGGGAAAGTGGCGCGGCATTTCGTGGTCAAGGATCAGCGCATCACCAGCAAGTCTGGCGTGGTGCCGGAGCCGGCGTTTGCGATTGCGTTTAAAGACGCGGGTTATGGCTTTGCCACGATGCAGGCGAAGAACAAGCAGTTGGCGTTTATGCAGGGGATTCAGGACAAGTCGATCCAGCTCAAGGGCAACCCGGCGCTGGTGATGTGGTTTCAGGGGTTGATGAAGTATTTGAAGCCGAGGAAGGCAAAGGCCAAGGCTTGAGATTTTTTTGGGTTGGCTTCAAGCGAAGCACAATGAAGAATCGTGCGTTCTTTGGCTCGCAAAGTCTTTATTCAGGCCTGTAAAGACGGTCGAACTGTCATTTCTGTCAGGTGCTTTGCTCATCTTCGCGATGCTCTACTCAAGCTCCGGTCCCGTAAAGGACGCCACGCACTTGATGGAGCAAGAACATGACTCAGGCTCAGGACTTGACCACGCCAGGTACCCCCGATCCCTCTTTTGCCCTGAATGGTTTATTGAAATTACCGATACCGGGCATTGCGAGCCATGAGGCTGCGGCCGTTTTGGCCCTTCCCGACGGGAAGTTGCTGGTCGCTCTTCCTCTGGAAGGAAGTGACGCGCTGCTGGCCATCGCCCGATTGAACGAAGACGGTACGCTCGACAAGTCCTTCGGAAGTCATGAGACGGGTTTCGTCGAGATATCTTTGAACGGCGCTAGCATCAGCACCGTGTTTGGGCTCGATGCGTTGCGGGACGGCGGCTGGCTGGTGCGCGTTCAATACTTCACACAGAAGGCCGTCGATGCCGGCCAAGCAATGATCCGCTTGAAAGGCGACGGTGAGCTGGACGATTCGTTCGGCGATAAAGGCGTGAGTTTATTTTCTTTCTACAAGATCCCGGGCTCCACGCTTGCGTCGTCGGCAGGGGCGAAGTCAAGCCAAAAGTCCCCCGCTACAAATGCCTCTACCGTCTCTGCAGTTCAGCAGGCCGATGGCAAAATCGTCCTGCTCCATTTCCTGCTGATCGATGAGCCATGGCCATCGCCCGTCGTGATGCGTCTTTTGGCGAACGGCTCGCTCGATCCATCATTTGACGGCGCGGGGTACGTCTTGGTGGATGTCGGTGCCACCTCGAACACCGCCGGCGCTATCGCTGTTCAAGCCGATGGCAAAGTATTGGTTTGCGGCGTTTTTCAGAGTGGTGAGACAGCCTCCGGAGTTTTTCTGGCACGTTTGGACGTAGCGGGGAAGCTGGATAAGGATTTCAACAACGGCCAGGCGAAGCTGATTTTCGACGAGGATGGCGAGAGCTCTTTGAACGCTGTTTCGGTGCGCGAAAGTGATGGCAGGATCGTTGCGGTGGGTGACGCCTGGCAAAAGAACGTCCATGGCGGGTTGGTGGTTGTGCTGAACGCCAGTGGAGCATCCAATCTTGTATTCAATAATGGCCAGCCTCTGTTTTCCCCGTTACTGCCAGACGGATTGACGTGGCGGCATACATCACAGCTCGACGGCTCGATCATTGTCGTTGGAGCCGGTGATTCCGCGGTAATTACCGCGCGCTTTCTCGCAGACGGCAAGCTGGACACGGCCTTCAACGGTATTGGCTATACGCTCTTCGATAACGTAGCGGGGCCAGTGTTTCCTCATGATCTGGCAATCATGGAGGACGGTCGGATAGTGGTGTCCATGACCCACACCAGCCTTTCTGACCCTTCCCGGGTGGATGGTTGGATCACTCGCTATCTAAGCGCAAACCTGACGAGTGGCACGCTGAATTTTGATCCGTCTTTTGGCGAAAACGGCATTGTCAGATTTCCGCTTGGAGGATTGTCTGAGTTTGACGTAAGAGCGGTATTGGCTCTGCCGGACAACAAGTTGCTGGTGGCTGTTCGTCGACGCAACGATGGCCTGGAAACGCTGATCGCCCGGCTTCTGGAGGACGGCCAACTAGACCTCGGTTTTGGTGAAGAAAAGACCGGATTCGTCGAGATTTCACTCAAGGACGGTTTGTATATGCACTCGATGCTCGAGTTGACGCCGTTCCCGGATGGCGGTTGGCTCGTTCGTGCCGAGTACCAGAACAATGGGCCTGATGTTTCCGCCGGGCTGGTTGTCGTGAAACAAGACAAAGATGGACGGCTGGATCACAACTTTGCTGAACAGGGTGTGCGTTACCTTCCTTATGCGCAGATGGGGAGCGCGGGTCATGGCGACAATGTCTTGCGGCAAGACGAGAAAATCCTGCTGGTCGGATCCGTCGAAGACGACGCTGGCCGTGTGAGCGGCGTCGTCATGCGGCTCAATGCGGATGGCTCCGACGACACCACGTTCAATGGCACGGGTTTCGCGCCTGTCGAGCTCGCTGGCATTGCACACCAACACAGTTCTGCGCAGATGGTCGCGCATCAACCTGACGGCGCTGTGGTGGTTGGTGGCAGCTATAGCGGGCCATCTTCGGGCGCTTACGTCATTCGATTCGACGCTAACGGCAAGATCGACAGGGAGTTTGGCGAGAGCGGTAACGGAGTCGTGATCATCTCTGGTGAGGATGAGATCCACCTGTCCGCCATTTCAATTGTGGATAGCAAGATTGTTCTTGCAGGGGCTGCCGTAAGGGACGGTGGCATGCGTGGAGTGATTGCGGTCCTCACGTCCAAAGGCTCCTACAATCTCGTATTCAATAACGGTAAACCGTTGTTCTCCGACTTTGTCCCGCAAGGTTTGAGATGGTTGCGCTGTGTAGCGCGACCTGACGGTTCAATCGTCGTCAGCGGCGACACCGGAATCGGAGTCACCGACGATGATCCGAGTGCGATCACGGCGAAGTTTTTGGCGGACGGAACACCGGACCTGTCATTCAACGGCACAGGGTTCAGCATCTTCGACGAGGCCGGGGTCCTGGAGGCTCTTCATGACATGACGGTACTAGGGGACGGCCGAATTGTAGTGGGAGGGTATTTCATTGGAAGCTTCCCGAACCCGCAGGGCTGGGTGATTCGGTACCGCGGTTGATTACGCCAATAATCAACAGTTGGCCGCAACGCACCCGCTCCTGAAGATCGCATCGATCTTGTGGGAGCGGGCTTGCCTGCGAAGCTTTTCAGGCCTGGCTGAACTGCGAAGCCAGTTCACGCAGCAGCACTTCAGCCTCAAGCACTTTGCTGACGACATCGTTGGCTTTGTCACGGCTCAGGCCGACGCGTTCAAGCAGGGCATCCGGAATATCTTCATCCGGCCCGGAGCCAATCCCGCGGCTGCGTAGCAGGCGTACGGCCAGGCAGACGAGGTTCGGGTATTCGGCGTAGGCGCCGTCGTAGCTTGGGTCGTGCTGGAAGCGCAGGGCGGTGGCCAGTTCATCCGGCATGTCCCAGTAGCGCATCAGCCACGAGCCGATCTGTTCACGGCTGATACCGAGCAGGTGTTGCTCGATGTAGCTGTGGCACAGGTGCGGGTTGACCTCCAGGTGGCGGCAGATCAGCGAGAAGTGCGGCGGGAACACGTGGGCCAGCAGCAGGTAACCGAAGTTATGCAGCAGACCGGCCAGATACGTCAGGCCTGCTTCCGGGCGCTGGGCGCGCGGCATGGCGCGGGTCAGGCCTTCGATGACGGCGGCGGTGTAGATCGACTGCTGCCAGTACGGCGTGGTGTGTTGCGGGTGGTCTTTGGGCAGGCTCAGGGTCTTGCCGAGGGCCAGGCCCAGCGCGAGGTTGATCACCAGATCGAAGCCCAGCACGCGGACGATCGCGTCTTCCACCGAACGAATCTTGCCCGGCGAGGCGTAGTACGGCGACGCCGCCCAGCTCACCACTTGCGCGGCCAGCGCCGGGTCGGTTTCAACCACGCCGGTGATGTCGTCGATGGTGGCATTGGGGTCAACGCGCAGCTTGATGATTTTTTGCGCGGTTTCGGCCAGCGGCGGAATCTCGATGGTCGCTTCCAGACGCTGCTGAATGCGGCGTGCGGTGAACGCCTGCACGGCCTGGGTGATTTCCTCGCGGTCATCGTCCGGGCGGTCGAGGTTCGGGCGGATGCTGCTCAGGGCTTCGCCGAAGTTGGCGGCGCTGGCCTTGGTCAGCATCGATTTGAAGTCTTCGCTGCTGATTTCCAGCAGCAGGCCCGGCTCGCCGGAGTTGATCAGCAGCTTCGGCTCGCGCAGCAGGCTTTCTTCGTAGAGGCACGGCGAACTGGTTAGCGCCGGCAGGCCTGGGAGCAGGCTCAGATTGTGTTTGCCGAGCATCTTTTCCAGGCGTTCGGTGGACACCGCTGTGAGTCGGCGACCAGTGAGTTCGGCGAGGCGATTGAGATCCAGCAACTGGCTCTGTGGAAACAGCACCATCAACGCGCCCACGGCGTCGTCCAGCAACACGGCCTGCACTTTGCGCGAGGCATTGAGGCCGTGGTGGTCGAGCACTTCTTCGTAGGCAACGCCCAGCTTGTTGAGCAGCAGCCGAATAACAGACGGAGCTTGCGGAGATTCGGGGACGAGAGCAGCTTCGGTCATGGTCTGTATCCGTTTTTGAAACAATGGCAGGAGTATAACCAGCTCTGTAGGAACGATCCTGCACAAACTGCGACGGTGCTCACACTTGGCCGTATTGCTGCCCATGCCGCAGCCAACGGTCAAGCAATGGGCTGACGTGGGTCGGCCAGCGCTCCAGCAAAGCCTGGGCGGCATCGCGCACGGCGGGCAATAAATCGGCGTCGCGCATCAGGTCGGCGACCTTGAATTGCAGCAGGCCGGTCTGGCGGGTGCCGAGCATTTCCCCGGGGCCGCGCAGTTCGAGGTCCTTTTCGGCGATAACGAAACCGTCGTTGGTCTCGCGCATGATGCCCAGGCGCTGGCGACCGATCTGCGACAGCGGCGGATGGTAGAGCAGTACGCAATGGCTGGCGGCGCTGCCCCGGCCGACGCGACCACGCAACTGGTGCAACTGTGCGAGACCAAGGCGTTCAGGGTTTTCGATGATCATCAGACTGGCGTTGGGCACGTCGACGCCGACTTCGATCACCGTGGTCGCGACCAGCAGTTGCAGGTTGCCGGCCTTGAACTCGGCCATGACGGCGGCTTTCTCTACCGGTTTCATGCGCCCGTGAATCAGCCCGACTTTCAATTCGCCGAGGGCGGCAGTGAGGTCTTCGAACGTGGTTTCGGCGGCCTGGCAGGTCAGCTCTTCGGACTCCTCGATCAACGTGCACACCCAATAGGCCTGACGCCCCTCGGCACAGGCGCTGCGCACCCGTTCGATGACTTCGACGCGGCGGGTGTCGGTGACCAGCACGGTGTTGACCGGGGTACGCCCGGGCGGCAATTCATCGAGGATCGAGGTGTCGAGGTCGGCGTAGGCGCTCATCGCCAGCGTCCGTGGAATCGGTGTGGCGGTCATGATCAGTTGGTGCGGGCACATGCGCCCGCCGACGCCTTTCTGCCGCAGTGCCAGACGCTGTTGCACGCCGAAGCGGTGCTGTTCGTCGATGATCACCAGTGCGAGGTTCTTGAACTGCACTTCGTCCTGGAACAGCGCGTGGGTGCCGACCACCATTGGTGTTCCGCTGGCGATCTGCTCCAGCGCGGCGACGCGGTTTTTGCCTTTGAGCTTGCCGGCCAGCCACGCGACTTCAATGCCAAGCGGTTCGAGCCAGCGCTTGAAGGTGATGAAGTGTTGTTCGGCGAGGATCTCGGTCGGCGCCATCAATGCAACCTGGTAACCGGCCTCCAGCGCTTGCAGTGCGGCGAGGGCGGCAACCACGGTCTTCCCCGCGCCAACGTCACCCTGAATCAGGCGCAACATCGGTTCGTGCTGACTGAGGTCGTAGGCGATTTCGTTGCCGACGCGCTGTTGCGCGCCGGTCGGGTTGAAGCCGAGGTTTTTCAGATATTTCGGTGGCAGCTTTGTGGCTTTCGGCATCGCCGGCGCGCGCAGTGAACGCATGCTTTCGCGCAGACGCTGTTGCGACAGTTGATGCGTGAGCAGTTCTTCGAAAGCCAGGCGATGCTGCGCCCAGTGATGGCCAAGGGCGAGTTCATCGACGTCGGCATCGGCGGGCGGGTTGTGCAGGTAACGGATCGCGTCGGCCAGCGGCGCCAGTTGGTAGTCGCGGGCCAGTTCGGTCGGCAGCCAGTCCGGCAGGGTGCTCGGCTTGAGCAGCGTCAAGGTCTGCATGCACAACTGGCGCAGGCGCTGCTGGGTCAGCCCTTCGGTGAGCGGGTAGACCGGGGTCAGGGTTTCATCCACTGGCGGCGGTTCGTCGCCGGTGATGGCGCGGTATTCGGGGTGGTAGATTTCCAGGCCTGAGGCGCCGGGCCGGGCTTCACCGTAGCAGCGAACCCGCGTGCCACGCTTGAGGCCTTCTTTCTGCGCATTGCTGAAATGGTAGAAGCGCAGGCTCAGCCCGCCGGTGCCGTCCTGCAAGCGCACGACCAGACTGCGGCGGCGACCCATGACCACGTCGGCACCGCTGACGGTGCCTTCGACCACGGCGTCCTGCCCCGGTCGCAATGCGCCGATCGGCACCACGCGGGTGCGATCCTGATAACGCAGCGGCAAGTGGAAGAGCACGTCCTGCAGATTCTCGAGGCCGACCTTAGCCAGTTTCTCGGCCATGGCTTCGCCGACACCCTTGAGTGCCGTCACCGACACTTGCGACAGCTCCGTCATGACGCTCGCTTAACCGGCCGTGACCGGCGCCGCTGGCTTGGCCACCGAGCACAGGCGAATGGAGTCGGCGAGGATCTCGATGGCTTTCGGCCGTGGGAAGCTGGCGCGCCAGGCGATCGCCACGGTGCGGAACGGCACCGGCGCGGTCAGTGGACGCACTTCGATCACGCCGGGGGCGTAGTGATGGCTGTCCACCGCCGACAGCGGCAGGATCGAGATGCCCAGGCCGGACGCGACCATGTGGCGAATGGTTTCCAGCGAGCTGGATTCTACCGTGGTGTGCTTGGCGCCGTCGTTGCCCTTGGTCAGGGTCGGGCAGGCTTCGAGCACCTGATCGCGGAAACAGTGACCTTCACCGAGCAGCAGCAGGCTCTTGTCGTTGAGCAGGCCGGCGTCGATGGATTCTTTCTTGGTCCACGGATGCTGGGCCGGCATGAGCACGTAGAACGGCTCGTCGTAAAGCGGCAGGGTCAGCACGTCGGCTTCATTGAACGGCAGGGCGATGATGATCGCGTCGAGCTCGCCGTTGCGCAGTTTGTCGCGCAGCACGTGGGTAAAGTTTTCTTCGATGTACAACGGCATCTGCGGGGCGACCCGGTGCAGTTGTGGAATCAGATGCGGGAACAGGTACGGGCCGACGGTGTAGATGGCGCCGACTTTCAGCGGTGCGGTCAGCTGGTTCTTGCCGGCTTGGGCCAGTTCGCGGATGCCTTGGGCTTGTTCCAGGACTTTCTGCGCCTGGGCGACGATGCCTTCGCCGACCGGGGTCAGGCGCACGGCGCTTTTGCTGCGCTCGAAAATCAGCACACCGAGTTCGTCTTCAAGTTTTTTCACGCCCACCGACAGCGTCGGCTGACTGACGTGGCAACGCTCGGCGGCATGGCCGAAGTGCTGCTCTTGGGCGAGGGTAACGATGTAGCGTAATTCTGTGAGGGTCATAGCAAGCGTCCATGAAGATGCGCGCCAAGCATACCGGCTGCAATCGATAGACGCACGTTATCAGACTGCGGGCTGAGTGCGACACCGGTCGAGGTCGGTTTGCCGCTGGCAGATATGCAAAAGGCACCTTTCGGTGCCTCTTGGCTTGGTTCTCTCGGCTAGCGGAGAACCTTGTGGGAGCTGGCAAGCCAGCTCCCACAGGTATTGCGGTGTTGCTTAGCGGCGGCGTTCGAGCGAATAAACAAACGGCGCAACAATTTCGATCGAGCCGTTGTTGAGCATGTCGGCCGGCGGCTTGGGCAGCGGTTGTGCGCGGCGGATCATGTCCAGGGTGGCCCGGTCCAGATCAGCGTTGCCAGAGCGGCCCACCAGTTCGAACGACAGCACATTACCTTCGCCATCAACCACGAAGCGCAGACGATTCAAGCCTTCTTTGCCCCGCGACTGCGCACTCTGCGGGTACTTTTTGTACTTCTGCAAATGCGCGAGCAGGGTACCTTGCCAACTGGCCTTGGCTGCCAACTGAGCCGGCGACGGACCTGGTGCGGGCTGGGCGGATTTCTCCGTTGGCGCCTGAGTCGGTTGAGTATCGGCCGGTTTCTCCTCGGAAGGTTTTTCCTTCGGCGGATCAGGCAGCTTCTTCTCCACCGGCTTTGGCGGTTTCGGCTTGGGCTTAGGCTTGGGTTTGGGTACCGCGATTTCCGCTTTCGGTGCTTCAGCCAGTTTCGGGATCGGCAACTCTTCAACCGGAGCCGGTGGCTGCGGCGGTGTGACGACTTTCGGCGGAGCCGGCGGTGGCGGGGCAGGCAACGGGGCCAGCTCGACCATCATTGCCTGCGGCGGCAATTCGATGGGCGGGCGGGCGGTCCAGTTCAGCGCCAGCGCGATGGCCAGCGCGTGCACGCCCAGCACCACGGCCAGGCTACCGCTGTAACGCGTCAGCTTATGGCGCGTCGTGATCATTTCTTGGCTGCCGTCTCAAGTCCGACCAGACCGACCTTCAGGTAACCGGCGGCGCGCAGGCTGTCCATCACGCTCATCAGGTCGCCGTAATCCACGCCTTTGTCGGCCTGGAAGAAGATGGTGGTGTCTTTCTTGCCCTGGGTCTTGGCGTCGAGGGTGGCGCCGAGGGTTTCGGCTTTCACTTCGTCGTCACCGAGGAACAGGCGCTGGTCCGCTTTCACACTGAGGAACACCGGTTTCTCTGGCCGCGGCGCCGGTTTGGCGGTCGAGGCCGGCAGGTCGACTTTGATGTCCACAGTGGCCAACGGCGCGGCCACCATGAATATGATCAACAGCACCAGCATCACGTCGATGAACGGCGTGACGTTGATTTCGTGGTTCTCGGCCAGATCGTCGTCTGCGCCTTCTTTCAAATGCAGGCCCATGGCCGATTACCCCACTTTAACCATGTGCGGCTGCGAGCTGCGCTCAGGCTGGTGGTCGAGATCGCGGCTGACCAGCAACAGGACTTCTGCCGAGGCATCGGAGACCTGCGCCTTGTAACCGGCGATGGAACGGGCGAAGACGTTGTAGATCACCACCGCAGGGATCGCCGCAACCAGACCCAGTGCAGTGGCCAGCAGCGCTTCAGCGATGCCCGGTGCGACAACTGCAAGGTTGGTCGTCTGGGTTTTGGCGATGCCGATGAAGGAGTTCATGATGCCCCACACGGTACCGAACAGACCTACGAACGGTGCGGTGGAACCGATGGTGGCGAGGACGCCGGTGCCGCTGCTCATGTTGCGACCGCAGGCAGCAACGAGGCGCTCGAGGCGGAAGCTGACGCGTTCCTTGATGCCTTCTTTCTCGCGGCTGTTGACCGACAGGCGCATCTCTTCAAGCGCGTCATGCACCAGCAGGTTGGCGAGGGTGCCTTCCTTGCCAGCCGTTGCGCTGGCTTCCTTGAGGGTGGTGGCTTTTTTCAGTGCAGCGATTTCGCCACGCAGACGACGCTTGGCGCCCATCAGCTCGAAGCCTTTGGCGATCCAGATAGTCCAGGTGATGATCGAAGCGATGGCCAGACCGATCATCACGATTTTCACGATGATGTCGGCGTTCTGATACATACCCCACGGCGAAAGGTCGTGGGCCATGCCCAAGGTGTTGTCGGCTTCGAGGGCTTCAGGTGCGTCGGCCGCGTCGACAGCCTGCACCGGATCGGTGGCGGCTGGTGCAGCCGGAGCGGCAGCGGGTGCGCTCTGCTCGGTGGCGGCTGGGGTGGCGGGCGCTTGAGCGTCGGCGAAGGCGGCGGTCGGTGCCAGCATCAGGCTGAGCAACAGAGCCGCGACAGCGCTCCAGGCACGAGGTCGAGTGGTTGGCGAAGCGGGAGTTTGATTACGTGTCATGCTGGCCGGACCTGAGATAGAAAAACGTTGTTGCTCTTCCAGGCCTCGTGAGGCCGAGAACAAAAGTGGCGTGCATTATTGCAAGTAATTCTTGTTAACAAAAGTAATAGAGTAACTTTTTTTCCTTCATTGCTAGCCGTTCGTCCTGTGCCAGAGCTAGTCTGTGCCTTTCTGATGGGAGTTTTCTGATGTCCGCGCCTTCTGTTTTGATTGCCGGTTGTGGTGATGTCGGCAGTCGTCTGGCCACGCAATTGCTGGCGGCTGGCTGGCAAGTTCATGGCCTGCGCCGCGACGTTTCCAAGCTGCCGGAGGGTGTCATCGGCGTCGCCGGCGACCTGTTCAGCGAAGAGTGTCCGGCGACCTGGCCGGTAGGCGCTGTCGATTATCTGGTGTATTGCGCTGCGGCCACCGATCACGACGAAGAGGGCTATCGCAAGGCCTACGTGCAGGGTTTGCAGAATGTGCTGAGCTGGCTTGGTGACTATGGGCAAGTGCCCGAGCGGCTGATCTTCGTGTCGAGCAGCAGCGTGTACGGCCAGCAGGATGGAGCATGGGTGGATGAGACCTCCGAGACGGTCGCGGCCGGTTATTCAGGTCGCTTGATGCTCGAAGCCGAGCAGGTCGCGCTCAATAGCGGCATCCCGGCAAGTGTGCTGCGGCTGACCGGCATTTACGGCCCGGGCCGCGAGTGGCTGCTGACTCAGGTGCGTCGCGGCTATCGCGTGGCTACGGAGCCACCGCTGTATGGCAATCGTATTCATGCCGATGATGCAGCGGGGCTGCTGGCGTTCTTGCTGGAAAAAGACCGCGAGGGCGTCAAGCTGGACGAGCTCTATATCGGTGTGGATGACGCGCCAGCGCCATTGGCCGAGGTGGTGGGCTGGTTGCGCGAGTACCTGGGTGTGACTGAATGGGCGGACGACGCCAGTGTGCGGCGCACCGGCAGCAAGCGTTGCAGCAATGCGCGGGCGAAAGCGTTGGGGTGGGTGCCGAAGTATCCAAGTTACCGCGAAGGCTATGCAGCGATTCTTAAAGGTAAGTGCTGAATTTTCAGCAACACAAAAACCACTGTGGGAGCGAGCCTGCTCGCGAATGCGGTATGTCAGTCATTATCAGTTCGACTGACCCACCGCGTTCGCGAGCAGGCTCGCTCCCACATTTGATCTTCTGAGGTTTCGGAAGCAGGTTACTGTTTTTCCAGCAACCACTTGCGCTCACCCGCGGCAAACTGCGGTTGCTCATCCGCCAGCGCAGCGTTGACTGCTTGCAAAATCTCCAGCTCCTTGCCCTTGCGCACAAAGATCCAGTTATTGCCCTGGCCATTGAGTTGCAGCCACATGCTGTCGTTGCCATTGCTCATGGACGCGCAATCGCCGGCCAGACACAAGGCATAACGGTCAACGCCCGGCAGGCCGGTCACCTGGCCGTCGGCCTGGAACTGCACGGTGCCGCCTTCACCCTGGCCACTGGCGATGATCCAGTTGCCGCCCAGGTATGCTGAGTAGAGCGCGCGTTCGAAGCTGGCACCGATTGGCGCGCCTTCCGGCACGGGGATCTGTGCGCGATCGAAGACTTGTTCGGGTTCGTTGTCGCTGGCAGCTTGCTGCAGGCGCCCGCCATCGCGTTTCAGTTCGCTGGCGGAGCTGCCGTAGAAATCGACTTTCCAGGCGCCGGACTCTCCGCCCAGCAGCCGTCCTTCGACGTTCTCAAAACCGTTGGTGTAGCGGGCCTGACCGGCCTTGGTGTTGACGTCCCACTCCAGATTCGGGCCGTAAGCCTGCAGCGCTTCACGCAGGGGACCGCCCTTGGCGGCGGCATCGATCGCCACCTGGTTGATCCAGGTGCCGCTGATGTCACGGTCGGCAGGGTCGCTGGCGCAGCCGCCGAGAAACAGGGCGAGCAGCGAGAGAGCTAGCGCTTTGCGCATGGTGAAATCCTTTCAAAACCTTTTCTTGCGGCAGTCGGCGCGGCGTGAAGGCCGCGCCGTGCGCATCACTCGATGACCAGAATGGCATCCATTTCAACCTGCGCACCCTTCGGCAGGGCGGCCACGCCAATGGCGGCGCGGGCAGGGTATGGCTGGTCGAAGTACTTGCCCATGATCTCGTTGACCTTGGCGAAGTGGCTCAGGTCGGTGAGGAAGATGTTCAGTTTGACGATGTCCTTGAACGAACCGCCGGCAGCTTCGGCCACGGCTTTGAGGTTCTCGAAGACCTGGACGGTCTGGGCTTCGAAGCCCTCAACCAGTTCCATGGTTTTTGGGTCCAGAGGAATCTGGCCCGACATGTACACGGTGTTGCCTGCCTTGATCGCCTGGGAGTAAGTACCGATGGCGGCCGGGGCCTTGTCGCTGGTGATGACGGTTTTGGTCATGTAGGACTCCTTGTAATAGGCAGGTTATGCGCGCATGCGGGTGATGCGGATCACCCCGGTCAAGGCGCGCAGTTTCTTGATCACGCGGGCCAGGTGCACACGGTCGTGGACGCTGACCACCAACTGCACGACGCTGATGCGACCATCGCGTTCGTCCATGCTGATTTTCTCGATATTGCCGTCGGCCGCGTTGACGCTGCTGGCCAGCAGGGCGATCAGGCCGCGCTGGTGTTCCAGCTCGACGCGCAACTCGACGTTGAATTCGCCGGTGACATCCTTGGCCCACGAGAGCTGGATGCATTTTTCCGGGTTGTGCCTGATTTCGCTGATGTTGCGGCAGTTATCCAGGTGCACGACCATGCCTTTGCCCGCCGACAGATGTCCGACAATCGGGTCGCCGGGGATCGGTGTACAGCACTTGGCGTAGCTGAGCACCAGGCCTTCGGTGCCGCGAATCGCCAGCGGACCTTCCGGGCTCGGCAGCTGCTCGCCTTCGCCAAGCAGGCGACGGGCAACGACATAGGCCATGCGGTTGCCCAAGCCGATGTCTTCGAGCAGGTCTTCGATCAGTTCGAGGCGGTACTCGGTAAGCATTGCTTTGACGCGCTCTGCCGGAATCTTCTCCAGGGAGCTGTCGAAACCGTTGAGGACCTTGTTCAGCAGGCGTTCGCCAAGACTGATGGACTCGGAGCGGCGTTGTAGCTTCAGCGCATGACGAATGTGCGTACGCGCCTTGCCGGTAACGACGAAGTTGAGCCATGCCGGGTTCGGCCGGGCGCCGGGAGCGCTGACGATCTCGACCGTGGAGCCGCTTTGCAGCGGTTCGGACAGCGGCGCGAGACGACGATTGATGCGGCAGGCGATGCAGCTGTTGCCGACATCGGTGTGCACTGCGTAGGCAAAGTCGACCGCCGTGGAGCCTTTTGGCAGCTCCATGATCCGGCCTTTGGGCGTGAACACGTAAACCTCGTCCGGGAACAGGTCGATCTTCACGCTTTCGATGAATTCCAGCGAGTTGCCGGCACGTTGTTGCATTTCCAGCACGCCTTTGACCCACTGGCGAGCGCGGGCGTGCGTGCCTTTCGGTTGCTCGTCACCGCTGGATTTGTACAGCCAATGGGCGGCGATGCCGTTGTTGGCCATTTCTTCCATTTCGCGGGTGCGGATCTGGATCTCGATCGGTACACCGTGCATGCCGAACAACGTGGTGTGCAGCGACTGATAGCCGTTGGCCTTGGGGATCGCGATGTAATCCTTGAAGCGCCCTGGCAACGGTTTGTACAAATTATGCACAGCACCCAATACGCGGTAGCAGGTATCGACCTTGTCGACGATGATCCGGAACGCGTAAACGTCCATGATTTCGTTGAAGGCCCGACGCTTGCCGCGCATTTTCTTGTAGATGCCGTAGAGGTGTTTCTGCCGACCGCTGACTTCGCCCTGGATGCCGTCGATGGCGAGGCAATGGCCGAGGGACTCTTCGATCTTGTTGACGATTTCCTTGCGGTTGCCCCGGGCGCGCTTGACCGCCTGGTAGATCCGCGCGGAACGCATCGGGTGCATGGCCTTGAAGCCGAGGTCTTCGAATTCGATGCGGATCGCGTGCATGCCCAGCCGGTTGGCGATGGGTGCGTAGATCTCGAGGGTTTCCTTGGCGATACGCCGGCGTTTTTCGCCGGACAGCACTTCCAGCGTGCGCATGTTGTGCAGACGGTCGGCGAGCTTGACCAGGATCACCCGGATGTCGCGCGCCATGGCCATGGCCATTTTCTGGAAGTTTTCAGCCTGTGCTTCGGCCTTGGTCTCGAAGTTCATCTGGGTCAGTTTGCTGACCCCGTCGACCAGTTCGGCCACGGTTTCACCAAACTGCGCTTGCAGCGCTTCCTTGGCGATACCGGTGTCTTCGATCACGTCATGCAGCATCGCGGCCATCAGGCTCTGATGGTCCATGTGCATGTCGGCAAGTATATTGGCCACGGCAAGAGGATGCGTGACGTACGCCTCACCACTGCGACGGCGTTGACCGTCATGGGCTTGTTCGGCGTAGAAATACGCTCGGCGGACCAGGTTGACCTGGTCATTGCCGAGGTAGGTCGATAAGCGATCGGCGAGGGCGTCTATGCTCGGCATGATGAATCCTGCCGAAAGCTGTGACCCCGCGCCGTGCTACGTCGACCAGGCATAGGCTTAGACGGCCTCGTTCGACTCGTCCTCGAACGCTGCGAACAGCGGTTCATCCTGGACGATTTCCTGCTCGGCGATGAACTCGTAGCTCATCAGGCCTTCAGCAATTTCACGCAGCGCGACAACGGTCGGCTTGTCGTTTTCCCACTGCACCAATGGCTCTTTGCCGCCGGTGGCCAGTTGACGGGCACGCTTGGTAGAGAGCATGACCAGCTCAAAGCGGTTTTCCACGTGTTCTAGGCAGTCTTCAACGGTTACGCGGGCCATGGTATTCCTCGGAGCGAATGCAATATGCGCGCTGCCCGGTTGGGCGAGCGGACTGAGCAGTTTAAAAAATCACCAGCGATTAGGGAAGCGCTGATTTTTTGACCAGACCCTTCAACGCGCTGCAAGCACCAATGTAAAGCGCTTGCAGGCATTTTGGGAAGTGCTGTTTTAGCCGAGCAACTCAGCCAGCAATTTGCCGAAACGCACTTGCTGGCGTTTCTGTTGCAGCTGATTGGCGCGGAAAATCGCTTTCAGATCGTCCAGCGCGTGGGCGAAATCGTCGTTGATGATCAGGTAATCGTAATCGACGTAATGGCTCATCTCGCTGACCGCTTCGCGCATGCGGCCGTCGATGATCTCGTCGCTGTCCTGGCCGCGGTTGGTCAGGCGCTGGTGCAGGGCTTGCAGCGATGGCGGCAGGATGAAGATCGAGCGTGCTTGCGGCATCAGCTTGCGCACTTGCTCGGCGCCTTGCCAGTCGATTTCCAGAATCAGGTCGTGACCTTCGTCCAGCGTCTGCTGCAGGCGGCTTTGCGAGGTGCCGTAGAAGTTGCCGAAGACCTCGGCGCGTTCAAGAAAGTCGCCGTGCTCGCCCATCTTCACGAACTCTTCGCGGGTCACGAAATGGTAGTTCACGCCATCCACTTCGCCCGGGCGCATGGCGCGGGTGGTGTGCGAGACCGAAACGCGGATCTCCGGGTCGGCGTCGGTCAACGCCTTGACCAGACTGCTCTTGCCCGCGCCCGATGGCGCGGAAATGATGTACAGGGTGCCGGTGTGTTGGGTCATGTCAGGGTAGCCTTACTCAATATTCTGCACTTGTTCGCGCATCTGCTCGATCAACACCTTGAGGTTGACGGCGGCCTGGGTGCTGCGCGGGTCGAAGGCTTTGGAGCCCAATGTGTTGGCCTCGCGGTTGAGCTCCTGCATCAGGAAGTCCAGACGCCGCCCGGCGGCACCACCGGACTTGAGCACCCGGCGGACTTCGATGATGTGAGTGCTCAGGCGATCCAGTTCTTCGGCCACGTCGCTTTTTTGCGCGAGGATGACCATTTCCTGTTCCAGGCGCTGCGGGTCGAGCTCAGCCTTCATGTCGGCGAAGCGGTCGAGAACCTTCTGGCGCTGGGTGGCGAGCATCTGCGGCACCAGTTCACGCAGGGTCACCACGTCTTCTTCGATGGAAGTCAGGCGGTCGTTGATCAAGCGAGCCAGCTCCGCGCCTTCGCGCTCGCGACCAGCCTTCAGATCCTTCAAGCCCTGATTGAACAGCGCCAGCGCTTCGGCGTTCAGCGCTTGCGGGTCGGTCGCATCGGCCACCAGCACGCCGGGCCAGGCCAGCACTTCCAGCGGATTCAGCGCAGCAGGATTCTTGATCAGCCCGGCAACGGTTTCCGCAGCGGCCACCAGTTGTGCGGCGCGTTCGCGGTCCACTTGCAGCGGTTTGCCGGTGCTTTCTTCGGTGAAGCGCAGCGTGCATTCCAGTTTGCCCCGCGACAGGCCCTGACGCAGTGCTTCACGCACGGCGCCTTCGAGGTCGCGAAACGATTCGGGCAAGCGCAGGTGCGGTTCCAGATAGCGGCTGTTGACCGAGCGCAGTTCCCAGCTCAGGGTGCCCTGAACGCCGGCTTTCTCGACGCGGGCGAAGGCGGTCATGCTGTGCACCATGGCGGTGACCTCGCAATGCAGATCGGCGCGAAACGCTGTTTCGCAGGCGCGATTTCAATGAATTTAAGCCGACTGGCAGCAAAGGCGCAGGATTGTAGCGCAGTGCGGCGAATGCGCCCAAACACACGGTGTGACAAAGCGCTGCAGCCCGTCGGTTATGCGCGCTCGAGGGGCTTCGGTCGTCGGCCGGCGGTTTTAACCAGTGCCCACTCGCGGTGCAGGGCTCTATAATGCTCGGCAGTTTTCCGTCCTCAGTACAGGTATCCCTATGAAACGTCCAAGTGGTCGCGCTGCCGATCAGCTCCGCTCGATCCGCATCACCCGCAACTACACCAAACACGCCGAGGGATCTGTACTGGTCGAATTCGGTGATACCAAAGTCATCTGCACCGTCAGCGTCGAAAATGGCGTGCCGCGCTTCCTCAAAGGCCAGGGCCAGGGCTGGTTGACTGCCGAGTACGGCATGCTGCCGCGCGCCACCGGTGAGCGTAACCAGCGTGAGGCCAGCCGTGGCAAGCAGGGCGGTCGTACTCTCGAAATCCAGCGTCTGATCGGCCGCTCCCTGCGCGCGGCGCTGGATATGTCCAAGCTTGGCGACGTGACCCTGTATGTCGATTGCGACGTGATCCAGGCCGATGGCGGTACTCGCACCGCGTCCATCACCGGCGCCATGGTTGCGCTGGTCGATGCCCTGAAAGTGATCAAGAAGCGCGGCGGCCTGAAAGGCGGTGACCCGCTCAAGCAGATGATCGGTGCAGTCTCGGTGGGCATGTACCAGGGCGAGCCGGTGCTGGATCTGGACTATCTTGAAGATTCCGCTGCTGAAACCGACCTGAACGTAGTGATGACCAGCACCGGCGGTTTCATCGAAGTGCAGGGCACTGCTGAAGGCGCGCCGTTCCAGCCTGAAGACTTGAACGCCATGCTGGAACTGGCGAAGAAAGGCATGAACGAGATCTTCGAACTGCAGAAGGCTGCACTGGCCGACTGAGGTTTTCGACCACAAGGAGGACATGATGAGTGACGAGCAAGAGTTGCTGCCCAAACCGAGCCAGGAGGTTCGCCAGTGGGCAATGTTCTGTCACCTGTCCGCCTTGCTGGGGATCTGGATTCCGTTCGGCAATCTGATCGGGCCGTTGATCCTATGGCAGATGAAGCGCGAGAAAGACCCTTTTATCGATGCACAGGGCAAAGAGGCGTTGAATTTTCAGATCACGGTGGCGATAGCCTCAATGATCTGCTTCCTGCTCATGCTGCTGATCATTGGTTTCTTCCTGTTTGGTTTGTTGGCGATCGCCGCACTGGTCCTGACGATCATTGCAGGGGTCAAAGCCAACGAAGGTTTCCCATACAGATATCCGTTCACCTGGCGATTGATCAAGTGAAAGTCTGTTGTAGCGCAATATGAAAATACCCCGACTTATCGGGGTATTTTTATTTGTGCAACTTAATAATTGGTTTTTGTTGTAGGACTAGTCTGTTAACGATGTGCGGTTTGGCATTTATTTGCTGATATTCCTCTATTACATCTTTGGTCACAACTGATCGGTCCAGTGCTTATTCCCGTTCTTGTTATTGGCGCGAGCTGATTGTTAAAGTTTCCCGATGTTATGTTTCGGTTGAAACATTCCGATATGTTCAAGCCATCGATGGCACTTGAATTCCCCAGTAATCAGTGTTGAGAAAATCAGCCGGTTCACCAGTAGAGCCCAGGTAAACGCTCGCCTCGTGAATACTTAGCCAAGAATAATCCACATGATTGAGCTCGATTTCTACGGCACGCTCGTGGCCGCTTCTTTAGTACTGCTGCTCGGACGCGGACTTGTTACGCGTGTCGGCTTTCTGCGAAGTTACAATATTCCTGAACCGGTAGCGGGTGGCCTGGTGGTTGCCGTGCTCCTGTTGATATTGCGCACGTTCGATATTGAAGTCCGCTTCGATACATCATTGCAAACACCCTTAATGTTGGCTTTCTTTGCCACCATTGGCTTGAGTGCCGACCTTGCCAGTCTGAAGAAGGGCGGCCGCATTGTCGGTATCTTCCTGCTGGCGGTCATTGGCTTGCTGGTGGTGCAAAATGCCATGGGCATCGGGTTGGCAACCCTGCTCGGGCTCGACCCTTTGATGGGCTTGCTGACGGGCTCTATCACGCTGGCCGGCGGCCACGGCACTGGCGCGGCATGGGGCGCGGTGTTCAGCGAGAAATATGGCCTGGCCTCGGCTTCGGAGCTGGCGCTGGCCTCAGCGACGTTCGGTCTGGTGCTGGGTGGTCTGATCGGTGGGCCCGTTGCCCGATTGCTGATCAAGCGCGTGCAAGTGCCGGGTTGCAATACGCAACAAGCGCCGCGACTGCCAAGAGGTTTTGAACAGCCGAACAAGGAACGCTCGATCACGCCGTTTTCTTTCGTCGAAACGCTGGCGCTGATTGCCGTCAGCCTGCTCGCTGGCAACCTTCTGAATGGCGTTCTGCATGGCACTGCGTTCGAACTGCCGACGTTTGTTTGCGTGCTGTTTGTAGGTGTGGTGTTGCGCAACAGTCTGTCAGCACTTGGCTTGTATCAGGTGTTCGAACGTGAAGTTTCCGTGCTCGGCAATGTCAGCCTCTCGCTGTTTCTGGCGATCGCGCTGATGTCGCTGAAGCTTTGGGATCTGGCGGCGTTGGCATTGCCGATCTTCATCATTCTGGCCGTGCAGGCGCTGGTCATGGCGCTGTTCGCGATTTTCGTAACGTTCCGGGTGATGGGCAGCAACTATGATGCCGCCGTGCTCGCTGCGGGACATTGCGGCTTTGGGCTGGGTGCCACGCCTACGGCCATTGCCAACATGCAAGCGGTGACGCAGCGCTATGGGCCTTCGCAGATCGCGTTTCTGGTGGTGCCGATGGTAGGAGCGTTCTTCATCGATATCGTTAACGTCATCGTGATCAAGCTGTACCTGGCCCTGCCATTTTTCGCTGCGGTCTAGGAAGCACAGTTCATAAAAAATGCCCGCATCTCACGATGCGGGCATTTTCTTTGGCTGCGATACGACGCTTAGATGGTCAGCGTCCAGTCGTAGTCGACGATCAACGGCGCGTGCTGCGAAAACCGTGGCTGACGCGGCAGGCGTGCACTGCGCACCGAGCGACGCAGGCCCGGGGTCAGGATCTGATAATCGAAACGCCAGCCCAGATTGAGCATCTCGGCCTGTTCGTTATCCGGCCACCAGCTGTACTGATCGCCTTCGCGGCTGACTTCGCGCAGCGCATCGACATAGCCCATGTTGCCGACAATCTCGTCCATCCAGGCGCGTTCCGGCGCCAGGAAGCCTGGAGATTGCTGGCTGTCGCGCCAGTTCTTGATGTCGAGTTTCTGCTGCGCAACGTACAGCGAGCCACAATAAATGTACTCGCGACGTTTGCGTCGCTGTTTGTCCAGGTACTTGCCGAAATCGTCCATGAGCTTGAACTTCTGGTTCAAGTCCTCATCGCCGTTCATCCCCGAAGGAAACAGCAAGGTGGCAATACTGACTTTGTCGAAATCTGCTTGCAGGTAGCGCCCGTAGCGGTCGGCCGTCTCGAAACCGAGACCGCTGATGACAGCCTTCGGTTGCAACCGCGAATACAAAGCCACGCCGCCTTGGGCAGGGACTTCAGCATCGCAGGCATAAAGGAAGTAGCCATCCAGTTGGAAGGCTGGGTCATCCAGTTCAAAGGCGGAGGCACGGGTGTCCTGCAGGCAGATGACGTCGGCATTCTGGGCTTGCAGCCAACTGAGCAAACCGCGCTCGACTGCCGCCTGAATACCATTGACGTTCACACTGATGATCCGCATAAATGGCCCCAAAAATCGCGTGCGTGTATGATACACGGCGTCAAGCTAATTAGCTAAATCCGTGGTATTTGGGGTTTTTTTCATGCAAGCGTATCAGCGCGATTTCATTCGTTTTGCCATCGATCGCGGCGTTTTGCGCTTCGGTGAGTTCACCCTGAAGTCCGGGCGCACCAGTCCCTACTTCTTCAACGCCGGCCTGTTCAACTCGGGTTCGGCCCTGGCGCAGCTGGGACGTTTCTACGCTGCGGCCATCACCGAGAGCGGCATCCCCTTCGACGTTCTGTTTGGCCCGGCTTATAAAGGTATTCCGCTGGCGGCCACGACCGCCGTTGCGCTGGCCGAGCATCACGATCGTGACCTGCCGTGGTGCTTCAACCGTAAGGAAGCCAAGGCCCACGGCGAGGGCGGCAGCCTGGTTGGCGCGCCGCTGACTGGCGAAGTCTTGATCATCGACGACGTGATCACCGCCGGCACCGCCATTCGTGAAGTGATGCAGATCATCGCTTCCCAAGACGGCGCCAAAGCCGCCGGTGTGCTGATCGCACTGAACCGTCAGGAGCGTGGCAACGGCGAATTGTCGGCCATCCAGGAAGTCGAGCGTGACTTCGGCATTCCGGTGATCAGCATCGTCTCGCTGAATCAGGTGCTGGAGTTCCTCGCCGACGATCCGCAGCTCAAGCAACACCTCCCAGCCGTGGAAGCGTACCGCGCCCAATTTGGCGTGTGATACGCACCTGTAGGAGCTGCCGAAGGCTGCGATCTTTTGATCTTGTTTTTCAGGATCAAGATCAAAAGATCGTCCGATCGCGGCCCGAGCCTTCGGCAGCTCCTACAGTGGTCTACGCAGTTTTTGCCATTTGATCAGCAGTCTCAGCGCCAGTCCCGCATTGACCAGCGCAAACACCAGCAGCGCTACAACCACCATCACGTACAACGTGCGATCCACATCGAAATCCCACAAATCCAGCGTGCTGCTGTCGATGATGCTAACCGCAGCCGGCAAGTTGACGTAAAACAGCGCCACAAACGCGCACGTCAATGGCAATGCTCGCCAGTAGAAAGCTGCCATCACCTTGTCTCGACTGCGCTTGCGGGCCTGCGAACCTTTTTGAAATTCATCTTCAGCCAGCGCTTCATTGAGCGCCGGCCACGCCAGATTGAACATGAACGTGGTCAGGGTCAGCAGCAAGCCACTGACCGCGACGATGTCACTGAACGGCATTCAGACCCAGCGTTGCACACAGCAATGCGTGGGAATCTTCGCTGATCTCGAATTGCCCGGCGCTGCCCTTGCGTTTGGTGATGGGTTTGAAGGTCGGCTCGTTCTGGGTGATGAGCATGTTCAATTCATCGCGGATCACGTCCGAGCTGATCACCACCAGAAACACGTTTTGCGCATGCTCGGCGGACTGGATTACGGCGCGCATGCTGTGCTGCAGGATGTCGTCGAGCTGATTGCGAAAACGCGAAACGGTGTTCTTCAGCAGGGTTTTGCTTTGGCTCTGGGTCAGTTGAAAGATCGTCGAGATCTGCGATTCGGTCGGCAGGGTTTGCCCAAAGTAACTCTGAATCAGATACAGCAGGCGATCCTGTTTGGCTTCGTCCGCCCGGCTGGGCATGCCGCCCTCAACCAGCATTTTCAGGTATTCGGTCAGGCTGGCTTTGGCGATGCGCTCCAGCGCATGGGCGATTTCAGCGTCGCCGATGCGCAAGGTCTTTTTTACCGGTTCCTTTTGTTCCTGCTCGAAAGCATCGGCGTCGATCGTGAACGAGATCTGCATGAGTCGCCGCTCCGGTTATTTGTCGCTGGCGGCTGGGTAGGGATCCTGGGGCGCATCTCCTTGGCCGGTGAGCACTTTCCAGCCCTTGAGTGGGTGAGAGGCTTCGGTGAAGTCAGGGCAGGGCGGCATCGAAGTCTGCGAAGGGGCTGAATACTCTCGGCCGCAGTCCACGCAGGCGTAAGTGCCAGCCGAAATGTCACTGCCGTAAGGAACGCTGTTTTTTTGCATGGGAAGATCTCCGTTGGATGAGGGGAAGATCCTATGGAGATTTGTTCTGGAGGGATGTCGGACGTTTCGCTGTGTCGCGTCAGGCTTTTCCTGCGCGCACAAAAAAGATCGCAGCCTTCGTCAGCTCCTACAGAAATTTCGCATCAACGAAATTTGCAGGCGCTGCCGCAGATTGCGATCTCCGGTGTATCAGCGATCAAGGACGCTTGCGATTGCTGATCAGCGTACCCACGCCAGTATCAGTGAAGATTTCCAGCAGAATCGCGTTCGGCACACGACCGTCGATGATCAACGAACTACCTACGCCACCCTGAACCGCTTCCAGTGCGCAGCGGATCTTCGGCAGCATGCCGCCGTAGATCGTGCCATCGGCGATCAGGTCGTCGACCTGCTGCGTGCTCAGGCCGGTCAGCACGGTGCCCGACTTGTCCATCAGGCCGGCAATGTTGGTCAGCAGCATCAGCTTTTCAGCTTTCAGTGCTTCGGCAACCTTGCCCGCCACCAGGTCGGCGTTGATGTTGTACGACTCGCCGTTCTCACCGACGCCAATCGGCGCGATGACCGGGATGAAGTTGCCTTTGACCAGCAGATTCAACAGCTCGGTATTGATGCCGACGACTTCGCCGACATGGCCGATGTCGATGATTTCCGGCTGGGTCATCTCCGGGGTCTGGCGGGAGACGGTGAGCTTCTTCGCCCGGATCAGCCCGGCATCCTTACCGGTCAGGCCGATGGCGCTGCCGCCATGGCGGTTGATCAGGTTGACGATACTCTTGTTGACCTGACCGCCAAGGACCATTTCCACCACGTCCATGGTCGCCGCGTCGGTAACGCGCATGCCGTCGACGAAGTGGCTTTCGATCGACAGGCGCTTGAGCAGATCACCGATCTGCGGGCCGCCACCGTGCACGACCACCGGGTTGATGCCCACGGCTTTCATCAGCACGATGTCGCGGGCGAAGCCGGTTTTCAGCTCCTCGCTTTCCATCGCGTTGCCGCCGTATTTGATCACCAGGGTCTTGCCGACATAGCGTCGGATGTAAGGCAGCGCTTCGGACAGGACCTTGGCAGTGTTGGCGGCGGCTTCGCGTTCGAGGGTCATTCAGGGCTCCGGGTGGATCAGAACGGTAGTTGGAGATCAGGTGCAACGCGTTTCAGTTGGGCGTGGAACACATCCTTGATGCGCTGCAATTCAGCCTCGTCATCGGCCTCGAAGCGCAGCACCAGCACCGGTGTGGTGTTGGACGCGCGCACCAGGCCCCAGCCTTTGGCGTAATCGACACGCACGCCGTCGATGGTGGTCAGGTCGGCGCCTTCGCCCCACTGAGCATCGTGCAGTGCATCAATGATGCTGAATTTGCTCTCTTCGGTCACATGGATATTGATTTCCGGCGTGGAAATATCGTTCGGAAAGGTCGCAAACAGCTCTTCAGCAGTGGATTTTTCCTTGCTGAGGATCTCCAGCAGACGTGCGGCGCTGTAAATGCCGTCGTCGAAACCGAACCAGCGCTCCTTGAAGAAGATGTGCCCGCTCATTTCGCCGGCCAACAGCGCGCCGGATTGTTTCATTTTCTTTTTGATCAACGAGTGACCGGTCTTCCACATTAGCGGCCGACCACCGTATTCCTTGATCAATGGCACCAGGCGACGGGTGCATTTGACGTCGAAGATGATTTCCGCGTCCGGGTTGCGCGCCACTACGTCGCGAGCGAACAGCATCAGTAGGCGATCCGGGTAGACGATGCTGCCGGTATTGGTCACCACGCCAACGCGGTCGCCGTCACCGTCGAAGGCCAGGCCGATATCGGCGTTGGTCTCTTTGACTTTGGCAATCAGGTCTACGAGGTTTTCCGGTTTGCCCGGATCCGGGTGATGGTTCGGGAAGTTGCCGTCGACTTCGCAGAACAGCGGGATGACTTCGCAGTTCAGCGCTTCGATCAGTTGCGGGGCGATCACGCCGGCCGCGCCGTTGCCGCAGTCGACCACGACTTTCAGGCGGCGGGCCAGTTTGATGTCCTGGACGATTTCGGTGTTGTAGCGGTCGAGGATTTCGACCTGAGTGACGCTGCCCTGGCCAGTGCTCAGGTCGTTGTTCTTGATGCGTTCGTGCAGCACCTGAATCTGCTCGTTGGCGAGGGTGTCGCCGGCGATGACGATTTTGAAGCCGTTGTAGTTCGACGGATTGTGGCTACCGGTGAGCATCACCCCGGACTTGCCGGCCAGCACGTTGGCGGCGTAGTACAGTGCCGGCGTTGGCACCAGGCCGACATCGCTGACGTGGCAACCGCTCTCGGCGATGCCGCGAATGAGTTCCGCGACCAGCTCCGGGCCGGACAGGCGACCGTCACGACCGACCGACACGTTCGGTTCGCCCTGAGCCAGGCTCTGCGAGCCGATGGCGCGACCGATCCAGTAGGCGGTTTCACCGTTGAGGTATTCTGGCACGGTGCCACGAATGTCGTAGGCGCGGAAAATGCTGTCAGGCAGCTTCGGGGCGATCTTGGCGGGGGTGCTCATCTGTGGACATGCTCCATCTCGAAAAGGGCGGGACAGACCGGCGAAAGATTCGACGGCAGGCTCAAACTGAAGGGTATGACGGCGTTTTCCACAGAGAGTTCGTGCTATGAAAGGGCCATGACGCCCCGGCTGGCGTGGCTTTCGGCCGGCAAAACCTTGATTTACGGTGTTAAAACCTGCTGCCGATGTAGCGCATTTTTTGTGGCGAGGGGATATATCCCCTCACCACAATAATTTCTATCCGGTTATTTGGTGCCGGTATGGCCAAAACCACCGGTACCGCGCTCGGTCTCGACAAACTCTTCAACCATTTCGAAATGCGCCTGCACCACCGGCACCAGCACCAATTGCGCCAGGCGTTCGCCCACGGTCATGGTGAAGTCGCTCTGGCCGCGGTTCCAGCAGGAGACCATCAGCGGGCCTTGGTAATCGGAGTCGATCAGGCCGACCAGATTGCCCAGCACGATGCCATGTTTGTGGCCCATGCCCGAGCGCGGCAGGATCAGCGCGGCGAGATTCGGGTCGCCGATGTACACCGACAGGCCGGTGGGAATCAGCACGGTTTCACCCGGTTTGATCACGATGTCCTGTTCCAGCATGGCGCGCAGGTCGAGGCCGGCGGAGCCCGGAGTGGCGTATTGCGGCAGCGGGAATTCGCTACCGATGCGTGGATCGAGGATCTTGGCTTGCAAAGCGTGCATGTAAATTAAACCTGGTTCAGACGTTCGGCGATAAAAGTGACCAGTTGGCGAGCGATCTTGCTCTTGCTGGTCTGGGCGAAAACCGTGGCGTGCAGCTCACGGTCGATGACGCTGCAGGCGTTTTCTTCGCTGTTGAAACCGATGCTCGGGTTGGCGACGTCGTTGGCGACGATCAGATCGAGATTCTTGTCCTTCAGCTTGCGTGCAGCGTAGTCGAGCAGGTGTTCGGTTTCGGCGGCGAAGCCGACACTGAACGGACGGTCGGGACGGGTCGCGATAGTGGCAAGGATGTCCGGGTTGCGCACCATTTGCAGGACGAAGCCGTCACCGCTCGTAGGATCTTTCTTGAGTTTATGCGGGGCGACGACTTCAGGGCGGTAGTCCGCCACCGCTGCCGACGAGATGAACACGTCGCAAGGCATGGCCGATTCGCAGGCGGCGAGCATGTCGCGGGCGCTGACGACATCGATCCGCGTCACGCGATCAGGCGTCGGCAAGTGCACCGGGCCGCTGATCAAAGTGACACGGGCGCCGGCTTCCACGGCTGCTTCGGCGAGGGCAAAACCCATTTTGCCGGAGCTGTGGTTGGTGATGTAGCGCACCGGATCGATGTTTTCCTGAGTCGGGCCGGCGGTGATCACCACATGCTTGCCGGTCAGGGCCTGGCGCTGGAAGCAATCGGCGGCGAGCAGGGCCAGATCGGTGGCCTCCATCATGCGGCCCATGCCGACGTCGCCGCAGGCCTGGCTGCCCGAGGCCGGGCCGAAAGTCTTCAGGCCACGGCTTTCCAGCAGTTGCAGGTTGGCCTGGGTCGCCGGGTCGCGCCACATCGCCTGATTCATCGCTGGTGCGACGGCAACCACGGCATCAGTGGCCAGCACCAGCGTGGTCAGCAGATCGTTGGCGATGCCTTGGGCCAGACGGGCGATCAGGTCGGCGGTGGCCGGGGCGATCAGTACCAGATCGGCCCATTTCGCCAGCTCGATATGACCCATGGCGGCTTCGGCGGCAGGGTCGAGCAAGTCGAGGTGAACCGGGTGGCCCGACAGGGCCTGCATGGTCAGCGGGGTAATGAATTCGGCGCCGCCATGGGTCATGACCACACGCACTTCGGCACCCTGGTCGATCAGGCGGCGAACCAGATCGGCGCTCTTGTAGGCCGCAATGCCGCCGCCGACGCCCAGAACGATGCGTTTCCGATACAGCCGCTGCATAGGTCTGCCTTTCATTTCGTTGATGACGGCGGCGCGATACCCCTCCCCAGGGTTGAATCGACCGCCAAAAAGATGGGCTACGATATCACAGCGACCGCTACGGAACAGCGGCGCCCACAGACAAGGAGGTGCTATGAGTATTCGCGATTGGCCGGCGGCGGAACGGCCGCGGGAAAGGCTGTTGGAACACGGCGCAGGGAGTCTTTCGGACGCTGAGTTGTTGGCGATTTTTCTGCGGACCGGATTGCCCGGAAAAAGCGCTGTGGACCTCGCCAGACATCTGCTGACGCAATTCGGTGGCCTGCGTTTGCTGCTCGAGGCCGATCAGGACGCATTCAGCAAACAACTGGGCCTCGGCCCGGCCAAGTTCGCGCAGTTGCAAGCCGCGCAGGAAATGAGCAAGCGCCATCTGGCCGAGCGTTCACGACAGAAACCGGCACTGGAAAACCCTCAGGTCGTCCGCGATTACCTCAAGGCGATGCTGCGGCATGAGCCGCACGAGGTGTTCGGCTGCCTGTTTCTCGATTCAAAGCATCAGGTGCTTAATTTCGAGGCACTGTTTCGCGGCTCGATCGACAACACCAGCGTGCACCCCCGGGAGGTGGTGAAGCGCGCGCTGGCCAATAACGCGGCGGCGGTGATTCTGTGTCACAACCATCCGTCCGGCAACACCGATCCGAGTCAGGCAGATCGGCTGCTGACCAAGCGCCTGCAGAAAACCCTGGAACTGATTGACGTGCGAGTGCTCGATCACTTCATCGTCGGCGACGGCGAGCCGCTGTCGATGGCGGAGTGTGGTTGGATGTAGTTCTCGGCGCCGATTCTGGACCTTGTGGGAGCGAGCCTGCTCGCGAAGGCGTTTTATCAGTCAGCATCATTGTTTGCTGAAAGACCGCTTTCGCGAGCGGGCTCGCTCCCACAGATTGTTTCCATCCACCGGTGTGTCAGGCAGGTTATTTGAGGCTGATCTTGGAATAATCCTGCCGGCCAAACGGGCTGACGGAATAACCCTGAACATCCTTGCGCGTCAAAGCGTAGGCCGTCGGGTGCGCCAGTGGCAGCCACAATGCCTGCTGCTGGATCTGCGCTTGTGCCTGCTCATACAGCTTGGTGCGCACGCCTTGCTCGCTAGTGGTCTTGCCGGCGCTGATCAGCTTGTCCAGATCGGCGTTGCAGTAGCGGGCGAAGTTGGTCCCGGACTTCACTGCTGCGCAGGAAAACTGCGGGGTGAGGAAGTTGTCCGGGTCGCCGTTGTCACCGGCCCAGCCCATGAACAGCAGATCATGTTCGCCGGCCTTGGCGCGACGAATCAGCTCGCCCCATTCGATCACACGAATTTCTGCCTGGATGCCGATCTCGGCCAGATCCGACTGCAGCATCTGCGCGCCGAGGCTTGGGTTCGGGTTGAGCAGGCTGCCCGATGGCCGCGTCCAGATCGTGGTCTGGAAGCCGTCCTTCAAGCCGGCCTTGGCCAGCAGCGCCTTGGCTTTGGCCACGTCGTGCGGATAGCCCGGCAGGTTCTTGGCATAGCTCCAGGTGTTCGGCGGGTACGGGCCGTTGGCCGCTTCGGCCGTGTCTTCGAACACGGCTTTGATGTAGTTGGCCTTGTCGAAGGCGAGGTTGATCGCCTGGCGCACTTCCGGCTTGTCCAGCGGCGGATGCTGGCTGTTAATGCCCACGAAAGCGGTCATGAACGCGTCAGTCTTTTCGACTTTCAGCGTCGGCTCCTTCAGCGCAGCCTGTACGTCCAGTGGTTTTGGCGACAGGGCGATCTGGCATTCATTGCGCCGCAGCTTTTGCAGACGCACGTTGGCGTCCGGCGTGATGGCGAAGATCAACGGGTCGACGGCAGGCTTGCCATGGAAATAATCCGGGTTGGCCTTGTAGCGAATCGCCGCGTCTTTCTGGAAGCGATTGAACACGAACGGACCGGTGCCGATCGGCTGGCTGTTGAGTTTGTCGGTGGCGCCGGCCTTCATCAGTTTGTCGGCGTATTCGGCGGAATAGATCGAGGCGAAACCCATGCTCAGGGTCGCGAGGAAGGTCGAATCCGGATGATCAAGCGTGAAGCGCACGGTGAGCGGGTCAAGGGCGTCGATCTTTTTGATCAGGGTTGGCAACTGCATCGACTGCGCATGCGGGAAGCCGCTCTGCGCGACTTTGTGCCACGGGTTGGCCGGGTCGAGCATGCGGTCGAAGCTGAATTTGACGTCTTCGGCACTCAGCTCGCGGCTCGGCTTGAAGTAATCGGTTGTGTGAAATTTCACCTGCGGGTGCAGTTTGAACACATAGGTGAGGCCGTCGGTGCTGACTTCCCAGCTGTCGGCAAGGCTCGGAATGACCTTGCCGCTGGCGGTGTCGAAATCCACCAGGCGGTTCATCAATACGTCAGCCGAAGCATTGGTGGTGGTCAGTGAGTTGTACTGCACCACGTCGAACCCTTCAGGGCTGGCCTCGGTGCACACGCTCAACGCGGCGGCCTGGGCAAGGGGGCTCAGCAGGAGCGGGGCGAGCAACAGGGGTAGGGCAGCGAGGCGCATGGTCGGTTTCCTTTACAGATCGAAGGCCCATCTGCAAGTGCAGTCTGGAAAAGTCCTACCCTAGAGCTCTGAATTGCAAATGACTATCCCCTTTTTGCATTTTCAGGCGCACTCTTGCGCGGTTTCTAGCGTGGGCCGCCCGATGAAAAGTCTGAATCGCCTGTAGGACGGGATTTCTGCGACGAGTGGTCAAAACTGGCCGCAGCCTTTGTCCAAGGCGTCTGCGGCGGAAAAAATCGCCCTTTTGCCGATTGATTGCACACCGATTGTTGTTGCACCCCGGTCTTTCTGGTATAAAGCAGCGCTCTTTTCTAGGGGCCCGGTTCCTTCACTGTAGGTGTAGCCGGTAAGACCTCTAAAGAAACGCGGCGCCTGGCGCCAAATGACTGAGAGATTAAGCGGCCAACCCATGCCGGGTTGGGCATGTGGTTTTAGAGGGCTGAGGCATGTCGAGAGTATGTCAAGTTACCGGTAAGGGTCCGGTGACTGGGAATAACATTTCCCACGCAAACAACAAAACCCGTCGTCGTTTCCTGCCGAACCTGCAGCATCACCGCTTCTGGGTTGAAGAAGAGAAACGTTTTGTGCGTCTGCGCGTATCTGCCAAAGGCATGCGTATCATCGACAAGCGTGGCATCACTGTCGTGCTCGCCGAACTTCGCCGCGATGGCAAGATTTAAGGGAGCTAATCATGCGTGAATTGATTCGTTTGATCTCGAGCGCCGGTACTGGTCACTTCTACACTACCGACAAGAACAAGCGTACTACCCCGGACAAAATCGAGATCAAGAAATATGATCCGGTTGTTCGCAAGCACGTGATGTACAAGGAAGGCAAAATCAAGTAATTGATTTTTCCTGACTGCGAAAAAGGCCCGTATCGTGAGATACGGGCCTTTTTTTTGCCTTGGATTCTGCGGTGACCGGTTAGGCCTTATCGCTGGCAAGCCAGCTCCCACATTGATTGCCGGTCTTCACAGAACCTGTGTCATGCACAAAACCTGTGGGAGCTGGCTTGCCAGCGATGAGGGCCGATCAGCCAGCAAACATCTCAAGCCTTCTGTTCAAAGATCACATAAACCTTGCGGCAAGCCTCCAGCACTTCCCAGGTGCCGCGAAAACCCGCCGGGATCACGAAGCGATCGCCAACGCGCAAGGTCTTGGCATTGCCATCGCTGTCACGCAATACCGAAACCCCCTGCAGAATCTCGCAGTACTCATTCTCGGTGTAATTCACCGTCCACTGGCCCACCGCGCCTTCCCACACACCAACACCCATTTGCCCACAAGGGCTGTCGTATTGATGAAACACCGCCTGCTCAGGATCGCCCTTGAGCACTTTCGCCGGGTCCGGGCGATAACGCTCGGCTTCGCTGCTGGCGAGGCTGATGTCGACGACGTTCTGGATGTTCATTGTTGTTTTCTCCGTTAATGACGGCGCGTTGGCTGGAATGAGCCAAAGTCTATGTTTATTAAAATGAACACCGCAAGGCCGTATGGCCAGCTTATGTCAAATATATTGAAACAAACCCGGTCGCTGGTTTAGGGTGGCGGGTGCCTCGGGCCGAAAGTGCAGGCTGGCCGGGCAGAATTCTTGAACAGCGCCGCAGCGCTTGCGGTGCTCGTATTCAATAAGAGGAGGACACCCGAATGACCACCCTGACTCGTGCCGACTGGGAACAACGCGCCCGCGATCTGAAAATCGAAGGCCGCGCCTTCCTGAATGGCGAATACACCGACGCCGTTTCCGGCGAAACCTTCGAATGCATCAGCCCGGTCGATGGCCGCTTGCTCGGCAAGATCGCCAGCTGCGACGCCGCCGATGCTGACCGTGCTGTAGAAAACGCCCGCGCCACCTTCAACTCCGGCGTCTGGTCGCGCCTGGCGCCGACCAAACGCAAAGCCACCATGATCTGCTTCGCCAGCCTGCTGAAACAGCACGCCGAAGAACTCGCGCTGCTGGAAACCCTCGACATGGGCAAGCCGATCAGCGATTCGCTGTACATCGACGTGCCGGGTGCGGCGCAGGCGCTGAGCTGGAGCGGTGAAGCGATCGACAAGATCTACGACGAAGTCGCCGCGACCCCACATGATCAACTGGGCCTGGTGACTCGCGAGCCGGTGGGCGTGGTCGGCGCTATCGTGCCGTGGAACTTCCCGCTGATGATGGCTTGCTGGAAACTCGGCCCGGCGCTGTCGACCGGCAACTCGGTGATCCTCAAGCCGTCGGAAAAATCGCCGCTGACCGCCATCCGTATCGCTGCGCTGGCCATTGAAGCCGGGATTCCGAAAGGCGTGCTCAATGTGCTGCCGGGCTATGGCCACACCGTCGGCAAGGCGCTGGGTCTGCATAATGATGTCGACACGCTGGTCTTCACCGGCTCGACCAAGATCGCCAAGCAACTGATGGTCTACGCCGGCGAATCGAACATGAAGCGCGTCTGGCTGGAGGCCGGCGGCAAGAGCCCGAACATCGTCTTCGCCGATGCGCCGGATCTGCAGGCCGCCGCTGAATCCGCCGCCAGCGCCATCGCCTTCAACCAGGGCGAAGTCTGCACCGCCGGTTCGCGTCTGCTGGTCGAGCGCTCGATCAAGGACAAATTCCTGCCGATGGTGATCGAGGCGCTGAAAACCTGGAAGCCGGGCAATCCGCTGGACCCGGCGACCAACGTCGGTGCGCTGGTCGATACCCAGCAGATGAACACCGTGCTGTCGTACATCGAATCCGGCCATAGCGATGGCGCCAAACTGGTCGCCGGCGGCAAGCGCATCCTCCAGGAGACCGGTGGCACTTACGTCGAGCCAACCATTTTCGATGGTGTGAGCAATGCGATGAAGATTGCTCAGGAAGAGATTTTCGGCCCAGTGTTGTCGGTGATCGCTTTCGACAGCGCCGAAGAAGCCATCCAGATTGCCAACGACACGCCATACGGTCTGGCCGCAGCGGTGTGGACCCAGGACATCTCCAAGGCGCACCTGACCGCCAAGGCTTTGCGCGCCGGTAGCGTGTGGGTCAACCAGTACGATGGCGGCGACATGACCGCGCCGTTCGGTGGCTTCAAGCAGTCGGGCAACGGTCGCGACAAATCGCTGCACGCCTTCGACAAGTACACCGAGCTGAAGGCGACGTGGATCAAGCTGTAAGACGTTAGCGAGCCCGGTCACTCCGGGCTTCCTGACCAAACAGAGATCCGCTGTGGGAGCGAGCCTCTGTGGTGAGGGGATTTATCCCCGTTCGGCTGCGAAGTAGTCGCTAAACCATTGCACGCGGTGTACCTGGTACATCGTGGTTGCAGGTTTTGGGGCCGCTGCGCGACCCAACGGGGATAAATCCCCTCGCCACAGGGGCTCGCTCCCACAGTGATTTTGTGGTGCATATAAAAATATCCACAGGAGCGTGGAACATGCGGTGGGCGACGTATTTCGCCGTGTTGGCGTCTGTCTTGAGTGTCGGTCTGGCCCTGGGGGTCAGCATGCCGCTGGTGTCGTTGCGTCTGGAGGGCTGGGGCTACGGCTCGTTCGCCATCGGTGTGATGGCAGCCATGCCGGCGATCGGCGTATTGCTGGGGGCGAAGGTTTCCAGCCATCTCGCTGCGTATTTCGGCACGGCGAACCTGATGCGCCTGTGCCTGTGGGCCGGGGCATTGTCGATCGGCCTGCTGGCGCTGCTGCCGAGTTATCCGATCTGGTTGCTGCTGCGGTTGCTGATCGGTGTGATCCTGACCATCGTGTTCATTCTTGGCGAGAGCTGGATCAATCAACTGGTGGTCGAGCAGTGGCGCGGGCGTCTGGTGGCGCTGTATGGCAGCAGCTATGCGCTGAGCCAGCTGTCCGGTCCGTTGCTGCTGGGTGCGCTGGGTACCGAGCATGATTACGGTTTCTGGGTCGGGGCCGGTCTGCTGACGCTCTCGCCTTTCCTGCTGCTGGGGCGCAGCGGCGCGCCGAGCAGCGAGGCCAACAGCGTCACGTTTGGCGATCTGTGGGGCTTTGCCCGTGAGCTGCCGGCGATTGCCTGGGCGGTGTCATTGTTCGCCGCGTTCGAAGCGATGATCCTGACGTTGCTGCCGGTGTACTGCCTGCAACAGGGGTTCACCGCCGAAATCGCGCTGGCCATGGTCAGCACCGTGGTGGTCGGCGATGCGCTGCTGCAATTGCCGATTGGCGCCCTGGCCGATTACCTGTCGCGGCGCACGCTGTTTGCCGGGTGCGCGGTAGTGTTAATGCTGTCGAGTCTGGCCATTCCAATGCTGCTCGACACGCTGCTGATCTGGCCGCTTTGGGTGCTGTTCGGCGCCAGTGCTGGCGGCTTGTTTACCCTGTCGCTGATTCTGATTGGCGAGCGTTATCGTGACGATGCGCTGGTGCGCGCCAATGCGCATATTGCCCAGTTGTGGGGTGTCGGTTGTCTGGTCGGGCCGTTGGCGGCGGGGGCGGGGAGTCAGTGGATCAACGGGCATGCGTTGCCACTGTTGATGGCGGCTGGGGCTTTCGGGTTGGTTATCCTGTTGTTGCGCCAGGGCGCCTTCGGCAAAATCCAGACTGCTTGAGATAAAAAGATCGCAGCCTTCGGCAGCTCCTACAGGGCAAACGCATTTCCAACTGTAGGAGCTGCCGAAGGCTGCGATCTTTGCTTTTTACAGCATCCGCTCCAGGCCGACGCTGGTGCTGAACCATGAGTTGAAGCGCCGCCACCAGCTCCCCGGTTCCTTGGTCAGGGTATGCATCTGGCCGTTGTCCTCGGTGACCCAGACGACCTTGCCGTCCTCGAGTTTCGCCTGATAACTCAAGGTTGGCGCCATGCCTTGCAGTGCCAGTGCGCGCACATGCTCGGCCAGTTCCGGGCTGTCCACCAGGACGCCGACCTCGGTGTTCCACAGCACCGAGCGCGGGTCGAAATTGAACGAGCCGATAAACGATTTGCGTCGATCAAAGATCATCGCCTTGCTGTGCAGGCTGGAATCCGAGCCGCGAAACGACTTGCTGTAGAACACGCGTGGCCCGCTGCCGTAGTTATCCCCAGGCTGGCGGCGCAACTCATAGAGTTTCACTCCGTGTTCAAGCAACGCCTTGCGATAGGGCGCGTAACCGCCATGCACCGCCGGTACGTCGGTAGCCTCCAGCGAATTGGTCAGCAGACTTACGGAGACCCCGGCATCGGCGCGCCCTGTCAGGTAGACCAGCCCCGGCTGGCCGGGCACAAAGTAGGCGGAAATCATGATCAGCTCTTTGCTGACGCCGGTCAGTTCCGGCGCCAGTTGTGTGGTCAGCAGCAGATGCGGATCCGGTTCGCCCTTGGACAGGACCTTGCTCGGCGCATCCCACAAGGCCTGGTTCCAGGCCCAGATCAGCTCTCTGCGCCAGATGTCCATGCGCGGGTCGGTGGTGAACTTCATCAACTGCTGATACAGCGCGTGGTTCTGCTTGCGGGTTTCTTCCAGCGACTCTTCCAGGCGCGTGCGCGTGTTTTGCAGGTCGACGGCGGTCGGTTGGCTGGAGAGAAATTCGTCGATCGGCTTGCTCAGCGCACTGTTCCAGTACTGGTCGAAACTGTGTCCGAGCTGCTCGGCCACCGGGCCGATGCTGAGCATGTCGATGTCGGTGAAATTCAGGTTGGCTTCGGCATCGAAATATTCATCGCCCAGATTGCGCCCGCCGACGATGGCCGCGCTGTTGTCCGCCAGCCACAACTTGTTGTGCATGCGCCGGTGCTGCACGGACAGATTGAACAGTCGCCCGGCCGCGCGTGTTACGCCGGTACTGCGCCCGAGATGCAACGGATTGAACAAACGAATCTGGATCTGCGGATGTGCCGCAAGGGTGGCGATGATCTGGTCGAGGCCGTCGCTGGTGGTGTCGTCGAGCAGGATGCGCACGCGCACGCCACGGTCGGCCGCCTTCAACACTTCCTCCACCAGCATCCGCGTGCTGATGCCGTCGTGGACGATGTAGTACTGCAAATCGAGGCTGACCTGGGCATGGCGAATCAGCTCGGCGCGTGCGGTAAAGGCCTCGCCACTGTCCGAGAGCAGGCGAAACCCCGATTGCCCTTTGTAGGGTGCGGCCTGAGCCTGAATCGAACGGCCGAAGCTGGAGTCCGACGCCGGCAGGGCCTGGCTTGGTTCGCGCGGCACATCAAGGCTGGCGCAGCCGCTGAGGAACGAGGCGAGTATCAGTAAAGCGAGTAGGGGCTGTCTGAAGCTCACGTAGGGTCGTTCCGGTTGGCGGCTGAGGTCGGCAATTTGGACGCCGGGCGCGCAAAAAAGGTCAGTCGGTCTCAGCGAGTAATTTGATTGCCGCAGCACCGACCTTGCGCACCGCTTCTTCGATTTGCGCTGTTGGTTTGGCAGCGTAGTTCATCCGCAAACAATTGCGGTACTTGCCCGAGGCGGAAAAGATGCTGCCAACGGCAATCTGTACGCCCTGATCGTGCAGCGCGCGATTCAGTTTCAGCGTGTCGAAACCTTCCGGCAGTTCCACCCAGAGCATGAAGCTGCCTTGCGGGCGGCTGGCGCGGGTGCCGGCCGGGAAATAGCGCGTCACCCAGTCGATCATCGCGTCACGATTGCGTTGGTACTGCATGCGCATACGCCGCAAGTGCGGCTCGAAATGGCCGGCCTTGATGAATTCGGCGATAGCGATCTGCGGTTGTGGTGCGGTGGAGCCGGTGCTGATGTATTTCATGTGCAGCACTCGCTCCAGATATCGGCCCGGCGCCACCCAGCCGATGCGCAGCCCCGGCGCCAGGGTCTTGGAGAACGAGCTGCAGAGCAACACGCGGCCGTCTTCGTCGAAGGATTTGATCGTACGCGGGCGCGGGTAGGTATAGGCCAGCTCGCCATACACATCATCTTCGATGATCGCCACGTCGAAACGCTGGGCGAGCGTCAACAACGCGCGTTTGCGCGACTCGGGCATGACGTAGCCGAGCGGGTTGTTGCAGTTTGGGGTGAGCTGAATGGCCTTGATCGGCCACTGTTCCAGCGCCAGTTCCAGGGCGTCGAGGCTGATCCCGGTGAGCGGGTCGGTGGGGATTTCCAGGGCTTTCATGCCCAGGCCTTTGAGGGTCTGCATGGCGCCGTGAAAACTCGGCGAGTCCACCGCGACGATGTCGCCCGGCTCGCAGATCGCATGGATGCTGGTGGAGAGCGCTTCGTGGCAGCCAGTGGTGATCACCAGATCGCTGGCGCTCAACTGACAGCCGGAATCGAGCATCAGCCGTGCGATCTGTTCGCGCAGTTCGAGGTTGCCGTGGATGTTGTCGTAATACAGACCAGGCATGTCCTGCCGGCGGCTGATTCGCGCCAGCCCGCGCAGCAGCGGCTTCATGGTAGGTGAGCCAACATCGGGCATGCCACGTCCCAATTGCACGACGTCCTTGCGCGGTACGGCGCGGATCAATTCCAGCACCTGATCCCATTGCGAAATCTCTACCGGCCGTTGCGCGGGGCGGCCTACTGCGGGCAGCTCCGGCAACTCGCGTCCGACGGGGACAAAATAGCCGGACTTGGGTTTTGGCGTGGCCAGACCGCTGTCTTCTAGCACGCGATACGCCTGCTGCACCGTGCTCAGACTGACTCCGTGTTCGACGCTCAAGGCACGCACCGACGGCAAGCGGTCGCCGGGACGATAGAAGCCTTGTTCGATGCGGGTGCCGAGCAATTCGGCGAGGTTTACATACAGAGTCATGGTGGCCTTGGTGCGTCTTGGTGAAAACCAGTACAGATGCGGCAAAAATCAATCATTCAGTCTGCGAATCGGCAAATCTGTATGGATTTAATACTGGTTCTTTGAGTCTGTAATGGTTTTGCTCGCCCGCGCATCATGGAATCTCTGGCTACCCAAGTAAACAGGAGCAACGAAAATGAACGGCTTGAGCGATGTGCGGCTGACGTTACACAGTCAGGAACTGGCGGCAGGGCAAAAGGACAACGCGCGCAATCTGCTGCGTAACGCGCCGTCCGGCCTCAGTCGCTGGGATCTGTTCTGGCATCGTCTGCACACGCGCAAGGCATTGCTCGGCCTGACACCGGAGCAGCTCAAGGATGTCGGGTTGACGCGGGAGCAGGCAAGGGAGGAGGGGTTGAAGCCGTTCTGGCGGATATGAATACCGCAGAGCGTTCCCATGCTCTGCGTGGGAACGATCCTGATTCGTCAGACCAACTCTTTCAGCCGATGCCACAACATCCCCAACGCCAACAACGGCGAGCGCAAGTGCTTACCGCCGGGGAAGGTGATGTGCGGCACCTTGGCGAACAGATCAAAGCCGCCGCCATGCTGCCCGCTGATCGCCTCGGCCAGCAGCTTGCCGGCCAGGTGTGTGGCATTCACCCCATGCCCTGAATAGGCCTGGGCGTAATACACGTTCGGCTGGTCGGCGAGCCGGCCAATCTGCGGCAAGCGGTTGGCACCGATGCCGATCATCCCGCCCCACTGATAATCGATTTTCACCCCGGCCAGTTGCGGGAACACTTCAAGCATCTTCGGTTGCATATAGGCGCCGATGTCTTTCGGATCGCGTCCCGAGTAATGACATGCGCCGCCAAACAACAAGCGTCGATCCGCCGAGAGCCGGTAGTAATCCAGCGCCACCCGCTGATCGCAGACCGCCATGTTCTGCGGCAGCAGGTTGTGCGCCTGCTCTGCGCTCAACGGTTCGGTGGCGATGATGTAGCTGCCGGCGGGCAGGACCTTGCCGCTCAGTTGCGGGTTGAGGTCATGGAGATAGGCATTGCAGCCCAGCACCAGAGTCTTCGCCCGCACCGAGCCTAGCGCGGTGTGCACCTTCACTTCGGGGCCGTAATCGATGCGCGTCACTGCCGATTGCTCGAACAATTGCACGCCCAGTTGCTGCGCCGCTGCCGCTTCGCCCAGCGCCAGATTCAGCGGGTGCAGATGCCCGGAACCCATGTCGATCAAACCGCCGACATAGCGCTTGGAACCGACCACGGTGTGCATTTCACTGGCCTGCAACAGACGGGTTTCGTAGCGATAACCCAGGCTGCGGAGTTCTTCGGCATCTTCGGCAAAACCGTCGAGATCGGAAGGCTTGTTGGCGAGGTCGCAGTAGCCCCAGGTCAGGTCGCAGGCAATGCCGAAACGCTCAACGCGCCGACGGACAATCTCCACCGCTTCCAGGCCCATGAGTTTCATCTCGCGCACGCCCTCGGCACCGATGACATTGGCGAACTGGTCAAGGCCGTGACCGACACCGCGAATCAACTGCCCGCCGTTGCGACCGCTGGCGCCCCAGCCGATCCGGTGCGCTTCCAGCAACACTACGCTGAAACCGCGTTCGGCCAGTTCCAGCGCCGTGTTCAACCCGGAAAAGCCACCGCCGACCACGCAGACATCCGCCACCACCTCGCCTTGCAGCACGGGATGGTCAGGCTGCGGCAGGCTGCTGGCGGCGTAATAAGAGGCAACGTGGGGTTGGCTCGCGGTGGTCGGGGCGCGGGCGGTCATGGGCATCATCCAACGGCTGAGTGTCGAGAAAATTTGACGGAGCATAAGCCGCGCGCCCGAACGTGGGCAACATCGGTCGGCCTGCGGTGTCTGGATCCGGACTTTTGCGGCACAATCATCAGCCCGCCACTTTGGTCACCGTTTCGATGAGCTGCAACAGTCAGAAAATCCGCACCCTGCGTCAGCAGATCCCCACGTTCGACTGCGTGCCGGGCTGCCACGACTGCTGCGGCCCGGTGACCACGTCGCCCGAGGAAATGGCCCGGCTGCCGCGCAAATCCCGGGCCGAGCAGGATGCCGCGCTGGAAGAACTCAACTGTGTGCACCTGGGGCCGAATGGCTGCACGGTGTATGAAGAGCGGCCGCTGATCTGTCGATTGTTTGGTACGACCAAGACCCTGCCGTGCCCGAACGAGCGGCGGCCGGTGGAGTTGATACATCCACGGGTCGAGAAGCAGATTTTCGAGTACATGGCGGCGAATCGGCAGGTGTTGGTTTAAGTGATCGTTCCCACGCTCTGCGTGGGAACGCCTCTTCGGACGCTCCGCGTTCGGCCTTTGGGACGCAGAGCGTCCCGGGCTGCATTCCCACGCAGAGCGTGGGAACGATCATTGCGGTGATCAGTCCGGAATCGGCAGGCAAAGGCTCTCTTTCACCTCTTCCATGACGATATAGCTCTTCGATTCACGCACATGCGGCAGCTTCAACAGAATGTCGCCGAGCAGTTTGCGGTACGAGGCCATCTCGGAAATCCGCGCTTTCACCAGATAGTCGAAATCCCCTGACACCAAATGGCACTCCAGCACATGCGGCAGCTTCAGCACCGCGCGTCTGAATTCTTCGAATGTGTCGCCGGATTTGTAGTCGAGGCTGATCTCGACAAACACCAGCAAGCTACCCTTCAAGTGCTGCGGATTGAGCCGGGCGTTGTAGCCCATGATGATCCCCTCGCGCTCCAGGCGCCGCACGCGCTCGGTGCAGGGCGTGGTCGAGAGACCGACCTTTTCCCCGAGTTCGGTAAAGGAAATCCGCCCGTCCGCCTGGAGGATGCGCAGGATGTTGCGGTCGATCTTGTCCAGCTCACGTTTGGTCTGAGTGTTGGTACGCATAGGGGATGCGCCTCCGTGAAAAGGGTTTTTGTCGAGAATTGTCGCCAAATATAGGCGCTTATATAGTGAAAAGCACTGGCATTTCTTTTTTACACTGCGCCCATCATTGCTCTAACAAACAGTTCGGCGAAAAGCCGCGATGAGGGATTGAAAATGCGCGTCATGGTCTTGGGTAGCGGCGTCATCGGTACCGCCAGTGCTTACTATCTGGCCCGTGCCGGGTTTGAAGTGGTGGTGGTCGACCGGCAGCCTGCTGCGGCCATGGAGACCAGTTTCGCCAACGCCGGCCAGGTCTCGCCGGGTTACGCCTCGCCGTGGGCTGCGCCGGGCGTACCGCTCAAAGCGATCAAGTGGCTGCTGCAACGCCACGCGCCGCTGGCGATCAAAGCCACTGCCGACATCGACCAATACCTGTGGATGGCGCAAATGCTGCGCAACTGCACCGCCAGCCGTTACGCGGTGAACAAGGAGCGCATGGTGCGTCTGTCCGAGTACAGCCGCGACTGCCTCGATGAATTGCGCGCCGAAACCGGTATCGCCTACGAAGGCCGCAGCCTCGGCACCACGCAGTTGTTCCGTACTCAGGCGCAACTGGATAACGCCGCCAAAGACATCGCCGTGCTGAAAGAATCCGGCGTGCCCTTTGAAGTCCTCGACCGCGCCGGCATCGCCCGCGTCGAACCGGCTCTGGCAGGCGTGACTGACATTCTCGCTGGCGCGCTGCGTCTGCCCAATGACCAGACCGGCGACTGCCAGATGTTCACCACGCGCCTCGCCGAAATGGCGCGCAAGCTCGGCGTGGAATTCCGTTTTGGCCAGGACATCCAGAAACTCGACTACGCCGGTGATCGAATCAACGGCGTGTGGATTGACGGCAAGCTGGAAACCGCTGACCGCTACGTGCTGGCGCTCGGCAGCTACTCGCCGCAACTGCTCAAGCCGTTGGGCATCAAGGCCCCGGTGTATCCGCTCAAGGGCTACTCGCTGACCGTGCCGATCACCAACCCGGACATGGCGCCAACGTCGACCATTCTCGACGAGACCTACAAGGTCGCGATCACCCGTTTCGACAACCGCATCCGCGTCGGCGGCATGGCCGAGATCGCCGGTTTTGACCTGTCGCTGAACCCGCGTCGGCGCGAAACCCTGGAGATGATCGTCAACGACCTTTATCCTCAGGGCGGCAATCTGGCCGAGGCGAGTTTCTGGACCGGCCTGCGCCCGACCACGCCGGACGGTACGCCGATCGTTGGCGCCACGCCGTTCAAGAATCTGTTCCTCAACACCGGTCACGGCACGCTCGGCTGGACCATGGCCTGCGGTTCCGGCCGTTTGCTCGCCGACCTGATGGCGAAGAAAAAGCCGCAGATCAGCGCCGAAGGCCTCGATATTTCCCGTTACGGCAACCAGACCCAGGAGTCCGCAAAACATGTCAATCCAGCGCCAGCTCACCAATGAGCGCATGAGTCAGATCGTCAGCCACAATGGCACCGTGTATCTGGCCGGGCAGGTCGGCGACGACTTTGACGCCGGAATTGAACAGCAGACCCGCGAGGTGCTCGCCAATATCGAGCGCCTGCTCGATCTGGCCGGGACGGACAAGCAGCATCTGTTGTCGGCGACGATCTACCTGAACGACATTGAAGCGCACTTCGCCGGGATGAACGCGGTGTGGGACCAGTGGCTGCCAAAAGGCGCCGCACCGGCCCGTGCCACCGTCGAAGCGAAGATGGCCAAGCCAAGCATTCTGGTGGAGATATCCATCGTCGCCGCGCTGCCATAACGTTTTACAGATCCCTCTCCCGGTGCTGTTGGCGGTTCACGTCGTCAGTCAGCGCCGGTTTTTCTTCCCATGACCGCCCAGAAGTCTGCCGCCATGCGTCCTGCCCGTGCCCTGATCGACCTCCAAGCCCTGCGCCACAACTACCGAATTGCCCGCGAAGTCACCGGCGCCAAGGCGCTCGCCGTGATCAAGGCGGACGCCTACGGCCATGGCGCGGTACGTTGCGCCCAAGCGCTGGAAGCCGAAGCGGATGGTTTTGCCGTGGCCTGCATCGAAGAAGCATTGGAGCTGCGTGCTGCCGGAATTCGCGCGCCGGTACTGCTGCTGGAAGGCTTCTTCGAAGCCGATGAGCTGGCGTTGATCGTCGAGCATGATTTCTGGTGCGTGGTGCATTCGCTGTGGCAGCTCGAAGCGATCGAACAGGCAGTCCTGAGCAAACCGATCACGGTGTGGCTCAAGCTCGATTCCGGCATGCATCGCGTCGGCCTGCATCCGAAAGATTATCCAGCGGCCTATCAGCGTCTGCTGGCCAGCGGCAAGGTGGCGAAAATCGTGCTTATGAGCCACTTCGCCCGCGCCGATGAACTGCATGCGCAAAGCAGCGCCGAGCAGGTCGCGGTGTTCGAAGCGGCGCGTCAGGGTCTGGCGGCGGAAGTCAGCCTGCGCAACTCGCCAGCCGTGCTCGGTTGGCCAGAAATCCAAAGCGACTGGGTACGCCCGGGCATCATGCTCTACGGCGCGACCCCCTTCGAAGAAGTCAACGCCGTGGCCGAACGCCTGCAACCGGTGATGACCCTCGAATCGAAAGTCATCAGCGTGCGTGAATTGCCGGCCGGCGAACCGATCGGTTATGGCGCCAGATTCATCACCGACAAGCCGATGCGCATCGGCGTGGTCGCCATGGGTTACGCCGACGGTTACCCGCGTCAGGCGCCGACCGGCACGCCGGTGCTGGTGGCCGGCAAACTCAGCCGCCTGCTGGGGCGTGTGTCGATGGACATGCTCTGCATCGACCTGACCGACATACCGGAAGCGGGCCTCGGTTCCAACGTCGAACTGTGGGGCAAAAACATCCTCGCCAGCGATGTGGCGAAGTGGGCCGATACCATCCCGTATCAGATCTTCTGCAACCTGAAACGTGTGCCAAGGCTCTATTCCGAGGGTTGACGCCGCTGCGGGGGCCAAGTGTTGTAAATACTGAACGCTGTCGCCATGATAACGCTCAATATTCTTACAACATCAGGAGGCTCCCGCCTTGGACGTCGGTGAACGACTGCAATCGATCCGCAAGCTCAAAGGGCTTTCCCAGCGTGAACTCGCCAAACGCGCGGGCGTCACCAACAGCACCATTTCGATGATCGAAAAGAACAGCGTCAGCCCATCGATCAGTTCGCTGAGAAAGGTGCTCGGCGGCATTCCCATGTCGATGGTCGAGTTCTTTTCCGAAGAGATCCTGCAGGACCAGCCGACCCAGATCGTCTACAAGGCCAATGAGCTGATCGACATCTCCGACGGCGCCGTGACCATGAAACTGGTCGGCCGCGCCCACCCGAGCCGCGCCATCGCCTTCCTCAACGAAATCTATCCGCCGGGCGCCGACACTGGCGAAGAAATGCTCACCCACGAGGGCGAGGAAACCGGAATTCTGGTCGAAGGCCGCCTCGAACTGGTGGTGGGTCTGGAAACTTTTATCCTCGAAGCCGGCGACAGCTACTATTTTGAAAGTACCAAGCCGCATCGTTTCCGTAACCCGTTCGACGTGCCGGCGCGACTAATCAGCGCAGCCACGCCGGCGAATTTCTAAGCAGAAGGCGCCAAGCCAATACGGCAAAGGCCCCAGAACCGTTTTACCGATGGGCAACAAGACCCCTCTAACCATGGGGTTGTTTCAGTACAGCGGCCTACCCGCTATACTTGCGCCCGCCTGCGAACCGTGGCCGCAGGCGTGAATAGCCACCATTGAGGGTGAACGCGTGAACCTAATTATGAAAATGCTGGCTGCACCAGCAACCGTACTGGCCCTCTGGGCTGTCAGCGCTCAAGCTGCGACAAATGACGACATCGCCAAACGCCTCGAGCCCGTCGGCCAGGTGTGTGTTCAAGGGCAGGAATGCAAGGGTATGGAAGTGGCTGCTACCGCTGGCGGTGGCGGCGGAGCAAAGGCCCCTAAAGACGTGATCGCCAAGCACTGCAACGCTTGTCACGGCACGGGCCTGCTCGGCGCGCCGAAGATCGGCGACAAGGCAGCCTGGAAGGAGCGGGCCGATCATCAGGGTGGTCTGGACGGCATCCTCGCCAAGGCCATCACCGGCATCAACGCCATGCCGCCAAAAGGCACCTGCGCCGATTGCTCCGATGAAGAGCTCAAGGGCGCGATCAAAGAGATGTCCGGTCTGTAATCAGCGCCGGCTTTGAAAAAAAACCGTCTTCGGACGGTTTTTTTGTGTCTGTGGTTTCTGGTTTCCGATTCATTCAGGCCCTGATCCCTCCAAACCAAACACTGTCCTTTGCAGCAAACTCAAGGCAATCTCGGTCTACCCCTATCAATAGAACGGGCGGGAGGCTTCAGATGGTGCAGTTGTGTTCGATCGAACAGGCGGTGGACGACGTGCTGGCGCGTTTGCCTGCGCACATCCACATGGGCCTGCCGCTGGGGTTGGGCAAGCCGAATCACTTCGTTAACGCGCTATACCGGCGCATCAAGGACCTGCCCGAGCGGCAGCTGACGATCTATACCGCGCTGTGCCTCGGTCGGCCGAATCTGGGCGATGGCTTGCAGAAGCGCTTTATCGAGCCTTTCGTCGAGCGCGTGTTTGGTGATTATCCGGAGTTTGATTTTCTCGCCGATCTCCAGCATGACAGCCTGCCCGCCAACATCCGTATCCAGCAGTTTTTCATGCAGCCCGGCAGTCTGCTCAACAGCGCGCCGGCGCAGCAGGATTACGTCAGCAGTAATTACAGCCATGCCGCCCGCGACATCAATGCGGCGGGCCTGAACCTTGTGGCGCAACTGCTGGCCAGCAACAGTGAGCATCCCGATCGTCTGAGCCTGAGTTGCAACCCGGACATTACCCTCGATCTGCTGCCGATGATCGCCAAGCGCCGCGAGGCAGGGGAGACCATTGTGCTGGTCGGCCAGGTCCATACGGATCTGCCGTACATGCCCGGCGATGCGGAAGTCGACATCGATACCTTTGACCTGCTGATCGACGAGAAGGACAGCAGCACGCTGTTTTCCACGCCGAACATGCCGGTGGGCTTTCAGGATCATTTCATTGGTTTGCACGCCAGTGCGCTGGTGCGCGATGGCGGTACATTGCAAATTGGTATCGGCTCGATGGGGGATGCGTTGACTGCTGCGCTACTCGCGCGGCAGGCCGATAACGCCGGCTATCAGGCGGTGCTCGATGACATCAACCTCAGCCAATGGGCGCAATTGATTCAGCGCGAGGGCGGCACCGCGCCATTTGCCAAAGGCCTCTACGGTTGCAGCGAGATGTTCGTCAACGGGCTGCTGGTTTTGGCGGATGCCGGGATCATCCGGCGCAAGGTCTATCCGGATGTGCCGACCCAAGAGCAGGCCAACGCCGGCAGCCTAGATGAAGCGGCACAGCCTGACGGTATCTCGGTGCACGGCGGCTTCTTCCTTGGCCCGCGCAGTTTCTATGAGCGGCTGCGCGAGTTGCCGCAAAGCAAGCTGCTGGAATTCAACATGACCCGTATCAGCTACATCAACGAGCTGTACGGCCAGGAAGAGCTCAAGCGCTTGCAGCGCATCGATGCGCGCTTCATCAACACCGTGTTCACCATGACTCTGCTCGGCGCCGGCGTGGCTGATCAATTGGCAGACGGACGCGTGCTCAGCGGTGTCGGTGGGCAGTACAACTTTGTTGCTCAGGGCCACGCACTGGAAGGCGCGAGATCGATGTTGATCCTGCGCAGCTGGCGCGAGTCCGGCGGCGAGGTCAATTCCAATATCGTCTGGGACTACGGCCACTGCACGATCCCGCGGCACCTGCGCGACATCGTCGTCACCGAGTACGGCATCGCCGACCTGCGCGGTAAGTCCGACGCGGCGGTGATTGAAGCGCTGCTCAATATCAGCGATTCGCGCTTCCAGCCGGGGCTGATCGAACAGGCGCAGAAAGTCGGCAAGCTGCCAAAGGATTTCCGTATCGATCCACGGTTTGCCGATAACACACCGCAACGCTTGCAGGCGATTGCCGCGCGACATCCGAACCTGTTTCCGGAGTATCCGCTGGGCTGTGATTTCACTGTGATCGAACGGGATCTGCTGCGGGCGCTGAACTGGCTGAAGAGCAAGTTCAAGCTGACGGAGATTCTGGAATTGGGCAAGGCAGCGCTGGATGCGCCGGAGGCCTCAACGTTCCCGGAACACCTTGAGCGGATGCAGCTGACCAATCCGGAGGGCCTGAAGGAGGACCTTTTCCAACGCCTGCTGCTCACAGGCCTCAAAGCTACCGCGCAATAACTGCCCACACCAGAACCCACTGTGGGAGCGAGCCTGCTCGCGAAAGCGGTGTGTCATTCACTCAACAGGGTGACTGACACAATGCATTCGCGAGCAGGCTCGCTCCCACAGGGGAAACTCGGTGCCGCTGGTTACTCGATGAAGGTAACGACGCCATCCTTCAGCGATTGCACCCGGGCCAGCGACTCAACGCGGTAGCCCTGCGAGTCCAGTTCGGCGCGGCCGCCCTGGAACGACTTTTCGATGACGATGCCCAGACCGGCGACGGTGGCGCCGGCCTGTTTGATGATCGAGATCAGCGCTTGCGAGGCCTTACCGTTGGCCAGGAAATCGTCGATGATCAGCACGCGGTCGCTGCTGGTCAGGTGGCGCGGGGAAATGGCCACGGTGCTTTCGGTCTTCTTGGTGAACGAGTAGACGGTCGCCGAGAGCAGGTTTTCAGTCAGGGTCAGCGACTGTTGCTTGCGGGCGAAGATCACCGGCACGCCGAGGTTCAGACCGGTCATGATCGCCGGGGCGATGCCTGAGGCCTCGATGGTGACGATCTTGGTGATCCCGGAGTCCTTGAACAGCGCGGCGAATTCGTCACCGATCAGCTTCATCAGGGCCGGGTCGATCTGGTGGTTCAGAAAAGCGTCGACTTTCAGGACCTGATCGGAAAGCACGATGCCTTCTTCGCGGATTTTTTTGTGCAGTGCTTCCACAACAGCTTCCTCTGTTGGCGCGATGGGCGCCGAAGGTAGATTAAAAAGTAGTCGATTCTAGCGCTTTAACATCGCGCGTATATCGGCCAATGCGCTATTGCCACGCACGGCTTTGACTTCAGTCGGGGTGTCGTCGTTGCCTTCCCAGGCCAGATCGTCCGGCGGCAGTTCATCGAGGAAGCGGCTCGGCGCGCAGTCGATGATTTCGCCGTACTGCTTGCGCTTGGCTGCGAAGGTGAAGGCCAGGGTCTGGCGGGCGCGGGTGATGCCCACGTAGGCCAGGCGACGCTCTTCTTCGATGGTGTCGGCTTCGATGCTGGAACGGTGCGGGAGGATTTCCTCTTCCATGCCCATGATGAACACGTAAGGAAATTCCAGCCCTTTGGACGCATGCAGCGTCATCATCTGCACACCTTCGGCACCGTCCTCTTCTTCCTGCTGGCGCTCAAGCATGTCACGCAGCACCAGTTTGCCGATGGCGTCCTCGACGGTCATTTCGCCGTCTTCGTCTTTCTCGAGGGTGTTTTTCAACGCCTCGATCAGGAACCAGACGTTGCCCATGCGGTAGTCCGCCGCCTTGTCGCTGGAGCTGTTGGTGCGCAGCCAGTTCTCGTAATCGATGTCCATGACCATGCTGCGCAGCGCAGAGATCGGATCTTCGCCGGCGCACTGCTCGCGGACCTTGTCCATGAAGCGCTTGAAGCGCGCCAGGCGATCGGTGAAGCGGCTGTCGAGATGTTCGCCCAGGCCAATTTCGTCGGTGGCGGCGTACATCGAGATCTTGCGTTCGGTAGCGTAGTTACCGAGCTTTTCCAGGGTGGTCGAGCCGATCTCGCGGCGTGGCACGTTGATCACGCGCAGGAAGGCGTTGTCGTCATCCGGATTGACGATCAGGCGGAAGTAGGCCATCAGGTCCTTCACTTCCTGACGACCGAAGAAGCTGTTGCCGCCGCTCAGGCGATACGGCACCTGGTGGTGTTGCAGCTTCAATTCGATCAGCTTGGCCTGGTAGTTACCGCGATAGAGAATCGCAAAATCGCTGTACGGGCGGTCGGTGCGCAAATGCAGGCTGAGGATTTCCATCGCCACGCGCTCGGCTTCGGCGTCCTCGTTGCGGCAGCGGATCACGCGGATCTCGTCGCCGTGGCCCATCTCGCTCCACAGCTGTTTTTCGAATTCGTGCGGGTTGTTCGAGATCAGCACGTTGGCGCAGCGCAGGATGCGGCTGGTGGAGCGGTAGTTCTGCTCCAGCATCACCACTTTCAAGGACGGATAGTCGTCCTTGAGCAGCATCAGGTTTTCCGGGCGCGCGCCACGCCAGGCATAGATCGACTGGTCGTCGTCGCCGACCACGGTGAACTGGTTGCGCTTGCCGATGAGCATCTTCACCAACAGATACTGGCTGGCGTTGGTGTCCTGGTATTCGTCGACGAGCAGGTACCGCACCTTGTTCTGCCACTTTTCGAGAATGTCGGCGTGTTCTTCGAAGAGCTTTACCGGCAGCAGGATCAGGTCATCGAAGTCCACCGCGTTGAACGCCTTGAGCGTGCGCTGGTAGTGGGTGTAGACGATCGCGGCGGTCTGTTCCTTGGGGTTGCGCGCGTTTTCCAGGGCCTGGGCGGGCAGGATCAGGTCGTTTTTCCAGGCGCCGATCATGTTCTTGATCTCGTCGACGCCGTCGTCGCCCGCGTATTCCTTCTGCATGATGTCGGTCATCAGGGCTTTGACGTCGGTCTCGTCGAAGATCGAGAAACCGGGTTTGTAGCCCAGCCGCGCATGCTCCTTGCGGATAATGTTCAAGCCCAGGTTGTGGAAGGTGCAGACGGTCAGGCCGCGTCCTTCGCCGGCACGCAACAGGGTGCCGACCCGCTCTTTCATTTCGCGCGCGGCCTTGTTGGTAAAGGTCATGGCGACGATGTACTGGGCGCGGATGCCGCAGTTCTGAATCAGGTGCGCGATCTTGCGCGTGATCACGCTGGTCTTGCCGGAGCCAGCACCGGCGAGCACCAATAGAGGGCCGCCGACGTAGTTCACGGCTTCTTGCTGCCGGGGATTGAGTCGGGACATACGAAAATTCGGGAGTCGTTGACGAAATGGGCCGGCATTTTAACAGGCTCAGCGATTTGTGCTGCTCTGTCCGACTTGTGACGCAACACGCGATTCAAATTTGCCGGTTTTGTTACTTTCACGCAGGATGCGCGGGGATTTTGCGGCTAATGTTCTCATTCGTGACACAAAATAACGTTTCGAGGCCGTTGTCATCAGACAACGCATTGGTCATTGTTCAGCACACCGGCATAATGCCCCGCCTACATCATTGCAGAGTCTAGGGAGTCAGCTTGTCTACGCCTGTCGAACCCTTGCGTTTGCTGCTACTGGCCGAAGAGCCAGCGTGGACAGCGTTGTTGCGTGAGTGTCTGGCTCCGATGGGGAGCGCGGCGGTGCTGATCAGTGCGCCGAACTGGGATTCGGTCAGCCGCCTGTTCGAGGACAACCGCCACGCGGTACTGCTGACCCTGCCAGCGTTGCAACCGCCGCCCGGTCGCTGCAGCCTGCCGACCGTTCTGCTGCTGGAGCACGAACCGGCCACTGCGCCGGTCGGTGTCAGCGACTGGCTGGTATTCGACGCCCTCGATGCCGGCATGCTCCAGCGTTGCCTGCGCCATGTGCGCGAGCGCGGCGTGCTGGAAAACACTCTCCAGCGCCTTGCCGAACAGGACCCGCTGACTGGCATCGCCAATCGCCAGGGCTTTCAGACCCTGCTTACTGCGCGTCTTGCCGAAGGCGACGGTCGCGGCCTCGCCCTCGGCCATCTCGATCTCGACAACTTCCGCCATGCCAACGATGCCCTTGGTCATCAGGCCGGCGATCGCTTGATCCTGCAAGTGGTCGCGCGGCTGAAAAGTCAGCTGGAGGCCGGCGATCAACTGGCACGGCTGGGCAGCGATGAATTCGCTCTGCTGATCGATACCCGCCGCGCGCCGCAACGCGCCGAGTGGATGGCCGAACGTATCACTGAGGCGTTGGCCGAACCTTATTGGGTCGACGGCGAGAGCCTGCTGATCGGCTCCAGCCTTGGCATCGCCCATGCCCGCGCCAATGGCGGCGCCGATCCACTGATGTGGCACGCCCATATCGCCATGCAGCAGGCCAAGAGCACACAGGGCTGCACTTTTCATATCTTCAACGAACGCATCAACCGCAACGCGCGGAGCATGGCCGACCTCGAAAGCGAGCTGCGCCGGGCCTTGCGCCGCGATGAGCTGGAACTGCATTACCAGCCACGCCTGAATCTTGAGGACGGCCAGATTGTCGGCCTCGAAGCGCTGGTGCGCTGGCGTCATGGCGAGCGCGGTCTGTTGCCACCGAGCGAGTTCGTCCCGCTGGCCGAGCAGAGCGGTCTGATCGTGCCATTGGGTTACTGGGTGATTTCCCGCGCCTTGCGCGATATGCAGGCCTTGCGCGAGCAGGGGCTGCCGGCGCTGCACATGGCGATCAACCTGTCGTTCCGCCAGTTTCAGGACAGCCAGTTGCTGCCGACACTCAGCCGTCTGATTGCCGAGCGCGGCGTCGAGGCGCAGTGGCTGGAATTCGAACTGACCGAAACCGCGGTAATGCGGCGCAGCGATCTGGTCAAACAGACCATGGATGCGCTCGGCCGCCTCGGTGTGCGCTTCTCCCTGGACGATTTCGGCACCGGGTTTTCGTCGTTCGTGCACCTCAACAGCCTGCCCATCACATTGCTGAAGATCGACAAGAGTTTTGTCGGCGGCATGGAACAGCGCGAAGAGAACCGCAAACTGGTGCACGCGATGATCAACCTCGCGCACAACCTGCATCTGGAAGTGGTCGCCGAGGGCGTCGAGACGCCGGAGCAACTGGAGTTGTTGCGCGGGTTCGGCTGCGATCAGGTGCAGGGTTATCTGATCAGCCGGCCGTTGCCGCTGGATGAGCTGGTGGAATATCTGACGTCTGGATCGAACCAGCAGCCGGCCCTGGAAATCGTCGGTTGATCACAATTGTTGCGGCCGGCGCAAATCCCCGTGGGAGCGAGCCTGCTCGCGAAGGCGTTATGTCAGCTGGATGATCTGGGCCTGACACTCGGTCTTCGCGAGCAGGCTCGCTCCCACAAAGGAAAACCTCATTCGGCCTGGGGGATGTTGAAACCTTGAGCTTGCGGCTCGCGCCGAATCATCCGCTGCATCTTCCATTCGAACGCCAGCGTCAGGCTCACCGCCGCGCACGCCAGGCCCAACGCCAGACCCCACCAGACACCCGTCGGCCCCCAGTTGAGGTGGAACGCCATCCACCACGCCGCCGGTGCGCCAATCAGCCAATAGCAAGCCAGTCCGACCAGAAATGTGGTTTTGGCATCCTTGAGCCCACGAATACAGCCCATGGCAATCGTCTGCGTGCCGTCGAACAGCTCGAACCACGCCGCTACGGCCAGCAGGCTCACCGCCAGACGGATCACCTCGGCAAACGCCGGGTCATTATGGTCCAGGAACAGGCCGACCAACTGGTTCGGCCACAGCCAGAACACCAGGGCGAAGCCGAGCATCACCACGGCGCCGAAAGCGATACCGACACGCCCGGACATCCGTGCATCGACCAGTTGCCCGGCGCCGTAGTGTTGGCCGACGCGCATGGTGATGGCATAGGACATCCCGGCCGGGACCATGAAGGCCACCGACACGATCTGCAGGGCGATCTGATGCGCACCCATTTGCGTACTGCCCATGGTGCCCATGCACAACGCGGCAAAGGCAAACAGCCCGACTTCCACCGCATAGGTGCCGCCAATCGGCAGGCCCAGGCGCCAGAGTTCTTTCAGGTATTTCCGGTTCGGCCGCGACAGACCGGCGCGCAACGGATAAGCGTCATAAGCCGGATGCCGACGGATATGCCAGGCCAGCGCCAGTGCCATGCAGTTGGCGACAATCGCCGTGACCAGACCGATGCCGGTCAGACCCAGTTGCGGCAGGCCGAACATGCCGGTAATCAGCGCGTAGTTGAGCAGGAAGTTGGCCACCGTGCCGGCGAGGCTGATGACCATCACTGGCGTCGCCCGGCCGATTGCACTGGTAAAGCCGCGCAGAGCCATGAAGCTCAGATAACCGGGCAGGGCGAAAGGCAGGGCGATGAGGAATTGCCCGGCGGCGTTGACGTTGGTTTCGGTCTGGCCGAACAGCAGCAACACAGGTTTGAGGTTCCACATCAGCAGCCCGGCGCCTAGGGCCATCAGCCACGCCAGCCACAACCCGGCCTGCGTCAGCCGCGCCGCGCCGATGATGTCGCCGGCACCCTGACGGATCGCCACCAGTGTGCCGACCGCTGCAATCACGCCGATGCAGAAAATCGACACGAACGAGTAGCTCGCCGCACCGAGGCCGCCACCGGCCAGCGCTTCGGGACTGAGGCGCGCCATCATCAGGGTATCGGTCAGCACCATCAGCATGTGCGCCAACTGCGAAGCAATCAGCGGCCCCGCCAGCCGCAGAATGGCCCAGAGTTCGGTACGCACAGGATGCTGCATGGTCATCACCACCCAAATATCAGAGGAAGCAGAAGAGCGTCGATTCTCGGCGCTTGGCAGGCTTTGCACAAAGGGATAAAAAGGATGGGTGGCATGATTAATACTCATCCTGAAACGTACCCGCCGAATTGGCTATATCCCCGCTACTGGAGCTTTTTGTATGTCCCGACGCCTTCCGCCGTTGTATGCCCTGCGCGCATTCGAAGCGGCAGCGCGACACAGCTCGTTCACCCGCGCGGCGGAAGAATTGTCGATCACCCAGAGCGCGGTCAGTCGGCACATGCGCACCCTTGAAGAACACTTCGCCTGCCGGCTGTTTCATCGCAGCGGGCGCAACCTGCAACTGACCGAATCGGCACGGCTGCTGCTACCCGGTATCCGCGAAGGCTTCGCTGCCCTCGAGCGCGCCTGCAATACCTTGCGCGCCGAGGACGACATCCTGCGCATGAAAGCGCCATCGACCCTGACCATGCGTTGGCTGCTGGCGCGGTTGAGTCGCTTCCGCCATTTGCAGCCGGGCAATGAGGTGCAACTGACCAGCGCGTGGATGGACATTGATTCGGTGGACTTCAACAACGAACCGTTCGATTGCGCGGTGTTGCTCAGTGACGGGCATTTCCCGCCGGACTGGGAAGCGAGCCTGCTGTTTCCCGAGGAATTGATTCCGGTCGGCGCGCCGAACCTGCTCAATGATCAACCTTGGGATGTAGCGCGTCTGGCGACCGCCGAACTGCTGCACCCGACCCCGGATCGCCGTGACTGGCGCAGTTGGCTGGAGCGCATGGGTCTGTCCGAGCAAGTTTCGCTTAAGGGCGGGCAAGTGTTCGATACGCTGGAGCTGGGCATGATCGCGGCGGCGCGCGGCTACGGCGTTTCGATGGGGGATCTGTTGATGGTTGCCGAAGATGTTGCGCAAGGGCGCTTGAGCCTGCCGTGGCCTACGGCCGTCGCCAGTGGCCTGAATTATTACCTGGTCTGGCCAAAGCCGCGCCCGGGAGGTGAACGTTTGCGCCGCCTCAGCGATTTTCTCCAAGGCGAAGTCCGCGCCATGCAATTGCCGGCGGTAGAGCGCTTGAGCTGAAACGTTCGAGCCGGCACAATGCCACCACTGCGCCATACCCACGCAATGCGCTCAAGTATTCGGTTTTACCGCCGACTACGAGCTTGTGGAACCGTCGTGCCGGTTCCGCGTTACACCCCACTATTAGAATATTTTCCGGGCAATTACCGCGATCAAGGAGGATTCGGTGGCTCGGCCAGGAGCTGTTCATGTCTCAACCTCGTGCTCGGATCGCCTCGCAGCTGGGCCTTGCCCTTGCTGTGATACTGGCGATAGTCATCAGCGGCAGTACGGTGTTCGCCTTGCGTTCGCTGGATTCCGCCAACCTCGCCACCCGTGAAGAGCATCTGGCCAGTGAGGCCCGGCTGCTGGCCGATCAACTGAGTACCTTCCACGGTACGCTGCGCGAAAGCACCCTGCGCCTGAGCGGTCTGTTCGAAAAACGCTTCGGCAGTGGCCTGAGTGTGCACCCCGATCAGCCAGTGACCGTGGCCGGCGTGCAGACCCCGGGTCTGCATCTGGGCAACGAAGTGCTGAACAACAACTTCAAGGAAGTTGACGAGTTCAAGCAGATGACTGCCGGTGTGGCCACGGTATTCGTGCGCAGCGGCGAAGACTTCATTCGCGTCAGCACCAACGTCAGCAAGCAGGACGGCACCCGTGCCATCGGCACCGTGCTCGATCATGCCAACCCGGCCTACGCGAAGTTGATGGCAGGGCAGAGTTATGTCGGCCGCTCGTTGCTGTTCGAGCGCTACTACATGTCGCAGTACACACCGGTGCGCGATGCGGGCGGCAAGATCATCGCCGTGTTGTATGTAGGTTTCGATTACACCGACGCGCAGAACGCGCAGTTCGCCAATCTCAAGCGCTTCCGCATTGGCAAGACCGGCTCGCTGGCCCTGCTCGACGAGCAGAACAAATGGCTGGTGCCGATTGCCGGTGTCGAAAACCTGGATCAAGCCGCCCCGACCATCAACAATCTGGTCAAAACCCCGGGCAAGGGTGAGTTCTGGAGCGACAAGGGCGAGGACTTCTACAGCATCGCCGTGCCGTTCGAAGGTGGCCCTTGGTCGGTGGTGGCGAGCATGCCGAAAGCCGAGATCCGCGCGGTGACCTGGAGCGTCGGTACGCAACTGGCGATCGGCAGCCTGCTGGCGATGTTGCTCGCGGTCGGTTCCGTGGTCTGGCTGCTGCGCAGCAAACTCGCGCCGCTGGGCGATCTGGTGCGTCAGGCTGAGGCCTTGGGTGCTGGTGATCTGAGCGTGCGTCTGAACGTATCGAGCCACGATGAAATCGGGCAGCTGTCCCGCGCGTTCAACCAGATGAGCCAGGCGCTGTCGACCATGGTCGAGCACATCCGCCGCGCTTCGGAAGAGGTCAATAGCCGTGCGCAGGCGCTGTCCGGTTTGTCCGGCGGTGCGTATGAGGGCATGGAGCAGCAGTCGGGCGAAATCACCAGCATGGCCGGCGCCGTGGAAGAGTTCAGCGCGACGTCGTTGAACATCGCCGACAACATGGGCGCGACCCAGCGCCTGGCGCAGGAAAACGCTCAGCAAACGCAGATCGGCCGCAGCTCGATGGAAGAAGCGTCGTCGTCGCTGGAGCAGATCGCCGGTGCGCTGAACAGCACCGCCAGCGTGATCAACACGCTGGGGCAGCGCTCTCAGGAAATCGGCGGAATTGTCGGTGTGATCACCTCGATCGCCGAGCAGACCAACCTGCTGGCACTCAACGCTGCCATCGAAGCCGCGCGTGCCGGTGAACAAGGTCGCGGTTTTGCCGTGGTCGCGGACGAAGTGCGCAGCCTCGCCTCGCGTACCCGTCAGGCGACCGATGAAATCTCCAGCATGATCCACAGCATCCAACAGGAAACCGGCAACGCGATCAGCACTATGGAACAGGGCAACGTGCTGATGCAGGAAGGCCTGTCGCGCAACGCCAATGTCGCCTCGGCGCTGGCGCGGATCGACGAGCAGAGCCGTTCGGCAGGCCAGCAGTTCGCCGCGATCACCACCGCCACTCAGGAGCAGAGCAGCACTGCTACGTTGCTGAGCAGCAATTTGCAGAGCATCGCACTGGCCAACAGTGAGCAGCGTGAGGTGGTGTCGAACCTGGCTGTCACCGCGAAAGAGCTGGAGAAGCTGGCGGCGGATCTGCGTTCCGAGGTTGACCGCTTCCGTTGATGCATCTTTGAAACAGCTATCGCGAGCAGGCTCGCTCCCACAGTAGTCGGCGTAATTCACAAATATTGTGAAGGCCCGATGTCCCTGTGGGAGCGAGCCTGCTCGCGAATGCTTTTCTCCCACCGCTTCTTTGCACTTGCTGAAACGTTTCCGCAGCGCTATAAAAATGGCACAACTCCAATAAAGGCTGCTGCCATGACCCCGCTCAAACTCCTCGTCGCCCTCGGCGCATTCTCTGCCGCTTCTCATGCCATGGCTTGGGACTATGTCCTAATCGACGCCAACACTCCGGCAAAAAACCGGACGATCACCAGTGAGCAACTCGGTGTAAAAACCGCCAAACCGTTTTCCGTGACCTTGCGTACTCTGCATGGCGGTCGTCAGGAGGGCGTCAGCATCGTCGACATCGATAACGGCACGATGAAACTCTCGGTGGTGCCAACCCGTGGCATGAACGTGTTGCAGGCTTCGGTGGGCGACGTGCGCATGGGCTGGGATTCGCCGGTCAAGGACGTGGTCAACCCAGCGTTCATCGAACTCAACGGTCGCGGTGGTCTGGGCTGGCTGGAAGGCTTCAATGAGCTGGTCACCCGTTGCGGTTACGAGTGGGTTGGCCATCCCGGCATGGACAACGGCGAACTGCTGACCCTGCACGGTCGCGCCGCCAACATCCCGGCCAGCACCGTCACTTTGCACATCGACGAGAAGCCGCCGTATGCCATCACGCTGCGTGGCGAGCTGAAAGAGCAGGCATTCAAGAAAGTCGATTTCTCGGTAGCGACCGAACTGGTCACCGAACCGGGCAGCGCAAGCTTCGCCCTTAACGACACTCTGACCAACAACGGCGACTATGCGAAGGAATATCAGGCGCTGTATCACAGCAATTTCAGCACGCCGTTTCTTGAGCAAGGGGCAAAATTCGCTGCGCCGGTGAAGCAGGTATCGCCGTTCAACGACAAGGCCAAGGGTGACCTGCCCGACTGGCAGACCTATCGCGCGCCAACCAAGGACTACGACGAAACTGTCTACAACGTCGTGCCGTATGCGGACGCCAAGGGTGACACCTTGACTGTGTTGCACAACAAGGCCGGTAGTCTCGGCGTATCCGTTGGCTTCAACACCGAGCAGTTGCCGGTGTTCTCGCTGTGGAAAAACACCGACACCCAGGGGCAGGGCTACGTCACCGGGCTGGAGCCTGGGACGAGTTTTTCCTATAACCGTCGCTATCAGCGGCCGTTGAATCTGGTGCCGACCATCGCCCCAAAACAGCACAAGCAGTTCCAGATCAGCTACAGCCTGTTGGCGGATAAAGCTGCGGTGGATAACGCCTTGAAGCGTGTGACCGATATTCAGGCCGGGCGTGATACCGAAGTGCGTCAGGCACCGCTGGTTGATCTGACCGAGCATTAAGGTGTCGCCGGCCGGTATTGCAGTGCCTCGGCCAGATGCTCGCGGGTAATCGCATCGGCCTGCTCAAGATCCGCCAGTGTGCGCGCGACCTTGAGCAGGCGATGCGCCGAGCGCAGCGACAGGATCAGTCGCTCGCATGCCGCCTCCAGCCATTTCTCGTCAGCTGTGGATAACTTGCAGTGACGCTTGAGCCCCGGCAGATCGAGAAACGCATTGGCACAGCCCTGACGCTTCTGCTGTCGTTCGCGAGCCTCGGCCACCAGAGCCGCAGCGCTGGCGCTGTTTTCGCCGGGCTTGGCTGCCGGATTCAACGCGGTTGCCTCCCGCGCCACGGTCAGGTGCAGATCGATCCGGTCCAGCAGCGGCCCTGACAGCTTGTTGCGATAGCGCTGGACCATGTCCGGTGTGCACGAGCATTTGCCGCTCGGTTCGCCAAGATATCCACAGGGACACGGATTCATCGCGGCAACCAATTGAAATCGCGCGGGGAAACGTACGCGATCCTTGGCCCGCGCGATGACGATATGTCCCGACTCCAAAGGCTCGCGTAAAACTTCCAACACCTTGCGATCAAACTCCGGCAACTCATCGAGAAACAGCACGCCATGGTGGGCGAGGGTGATCTCGCCGGGTTGCGGTTTCGAGCTGCTGTCGGCTTTCGAAATAACTGAGAAAGGGCTAGGCTAGAGGCCTTTGTTGGCCATAGAACGCTTCTGAAATTACTGAGAAGAATGTCGGTAATAAATGAGACCAGATAGAAAATGATCGGAAATAAATGCGACCAAATTAAATCGGTCCGAAAGATCAAGCCGACTCGCCGCAGCATTTCAGGAGTGATGGCTTTCAAGGGGCTCGGTGGTGTTGCTTTCGAATCGTCGTTGGAAAGGGATTTTTTGAAACGGATGCGGTTCTCTCACCAGGTCGAGTCGGTTATCTCCCAACCGGTTGAGGTTCCTTTCACCGACTCCTTGGGCCGTCCCCAGATCTACACGCCTGATTACCTTGTTTTCTACCACCAGCAGCACCTGCCTTACTTCGGCGCACTGCCGCCGCTGCTGGTGGAGGTCAAGCCGAGGGAGCAATGGGTAGAAAATTGGCGAGACTGGTCAGGTAAATGGAAGGAGGCTCGCCGGTTGGCGCGCAGCCAGGGGTGGCAGTTCCGCATTTATGATGAATCGCGCATTCGCGGTCTCCCGCTCGAAAACATTGTGTTCTTGGAGCGTTTCGAGCGAATGATTTTTGAACAAAGCGACATCGATGCTGTGTTGAAGACGCTGCGTGAGATGGAAGTCGCCCCAGTGCACTACCTTCTGGCACGGCACTTCAATGGCATTTTCCGTGACCGGGGCGTGTCGCTGCTTTGGCACTTGATTGCCACGCGTCAGGTCGACTGCGACATCACCGAACCTCTTAACCACGATCTCGAACTCTGGGTCCCCGATAATGAAACTGTATGAAGACGACACCAGCGAGCACCTGGTTCCGTTTGAACCTGTTCGGTCACGCGTTGCCATTGAAGTCGGCGCGATGGTGCGCCGGGACAAAGAGGTCTACCGGATTGTTCAAATCCTAGATCTACAAACGGTGATCGGGACCGAGGTCGAGACGGGCCGCAGTACGGCCCTTCAAATTATGGACCTCAGAGCTGTAGATCCGGAGAAACTGGACGGGCTGTACGTTAACCACGATATCAGCAGCATCAGTTCGGATGCCTGGGCTATAGCGCAAAAGCGCTATTCCGCGATTCTGCCTCTATTGGGCAACACGGTGTTGTCCAAAGAGACAGTGGCAGCGCGAGCGAAGGCCACCGGGATCAGCCCGGCAACGCTTTATCGTTGGCTGGATCGGTACAATCGATGGAATGAGGTTCTGGCTCTTGTTCCGCGCAAGCGCGGTTGGCGCGAGGGCAGCACACGTCTTTCTGTCGAAGGAGAAAAGCTCGTACAGGACGTGCTGGATGATTACTACCTGACGGTGCAGAGGTACACGGTTCAGTCCACGATTTCGGAGATTGAGCGCAGAGCGCGAGCGCTCGATATCCAGCCTCCTGGCGCATCTGCTATCAGGGCGCGGATTAGGCAGATTCCGGAGGTGGTGAAGCTTCGTCGGCGCGGTTATGCCGATCAGGCGAACAACAGACACACGCCTTCAGTCGGCCAGTTTCCGGATGAGGGCTATCCGCTGGCCGTTGTGCAGATCGACCATACCCCGGTCAACCTCATTGTGGTGGACGAACGACACCGCAAGCCAATTGGTCGGCCTTGGCTCACCCTCGCCATTGACGTCTACTCCTGCATGATCGTTGGTTACTACCTGGCGTTCGAGGCGCCTTCCGAGACATCCGTTGCGATGTGCATCGCACACTCTATTCTTCCCAAGGAAGCTTGGCTGGCTGCTCACGACATTCGTGGTGAATGGCCTGTTTGGGGGTTTCCACGAACAATTCATACTGACAACGGTGCTGACTTCCGGGCGCAGAATATCGTGGATTCCTGTAAGAACTACGGGATAGACAGCGTCTTCCGACCATCCAAAGTTCCAAAATACGGTGGTCGAATTGAACGGGTGCTTGGCACTTTCATGAGAATGGTCCACGAGCTGCCAGGCACTACCTTCAGTAACCCTCAGGAGCGCGAGGGCTATGACTCGGATGCTAAAGCCGTTCTCACAATGGCGGAATTCGAGATATGGCTGGTTCGGTCAATTTTGAAGTATCACCAGACCTATCATAAGAAGATCCACATGAGCCCTGCTCGCAAGTGGCAGTTGGCGTTTTTCGGCAATCGGGAGTTCGATCCCTTGGTCAGTGTGCCGGCGCGGCCGACCGATCCTTTGGCGGTCCAGTTGGATTTCCTGCCATCGCAACGCAGGACCGTGCAGACGTACGGGGTGCAATGGGATCTATTTTACTACTCCGAAGCGCTGCGCCATTGGATCAATCGAAAAGATCCCGCGACTGGAAAGGCAATCAAACTGCTTTTTAGGCGGGATCCGAGGGATGTCAGCGTCATTTGGTTCTACGATCCTGTTCTGAAGCAGTACTTTCGCGTGCCGGCCTCATACCAGGCATTTCCTGCGGTGACGCTTTGGGAATATCACGCTGCCAAGGATAAGGCTGTCAGCGAAGGGCGGGAGAACATTGACGACGCATTGATCGCCGAGTACGCCGTCGAAAACCGAAAGCTAGTCGAGGAGGCATCCGCGACCAGCAAGAGAGCCCGGAAAGACGCTCAAAAGAGTCGTACCCACAGCAAGAAAGGTACACCGGCCCAACCTACAAAGCCTGTGGCCAAGCTGGTACTGGATCTCGTCCAGGAGGATTCTGATTTGCTTATGCTTTCGGAAGTCGAGTCGACAGGTGAAGTCGAATGAGCACATACGAACACATCCATCCTGATTTTCGACCAGTGTTGCAGTTGAGCGACCGGGAACGGATCCTCTTTATGGGAGAGGAACGTTGGATCGGGTATGCATCGGCTCGCACTATTCTGGACACGCTCAATGACCTGATCGTCATGCCCAAGCGAGCCCGCATGCCTAATCTGCTGATCGTAGGCGATTCCAACAATGGTAAGACGACCGTTATCAGGCGATTTCAGAAAACGCATGGCGAAGGGTACGTCGACGAAAATGACGATCCCGTTCGACCCCTGATTTTGGCAGAAGCCCCATCGACTGCTGACGAGAAGGCGCTGTATGTGGCTCTTTTGGAACAGTTATGGATGCCTTACAGGATCACGGATACCAAGTTGGCATTGCGCTACCAGGTTATTCACTCCTTCCGCGAGCTTAAGGTCAGAATGCTCATCATTGATGAGTTCCATTCGTTGCTCACAGGCTCTGCAATTAAGCAGCGTGAGGTGATGAACGCTTTGAAGTCCCTCTGTAACGAGCTGGTGATTCCAATCATTGGTGTTGGAACCACGGATGCTGTTCGCATCCTCCATCATGATCCACAACATGCCAGCCGCTTCGATGTTATCAAGCTCGATCAATGGAAGCTCGATCCCGAATTTCAGCGCATGCTCAAAGGTTTTGAGTCGATACTGCCTTTGAAAAAGCCTTCTGGGCTGGCACATCCAGACAAGGCTCGGCGTGTACACGCGATTTCCGGCGGTAACCTTGGGAATGTGCACCGGCTTCTGATGGAGTGCTCGAAGCAGGCCATAGTCTCCGGCAAGGAATGCATTGACATAGAACTCATCGAGAGCATGTCATGGTTGCGTCCTACTCGTGGCATCCGGGAGCAGTCCCTTTAAACCCGATCTGGCCTCTTAGTAAACCGCTGCTTACGGACGAGCTTCTAACTTCCTGGATTATCAGGATGGCGCTAGCTCACGGCTGCTCACCAGCAGCGTTGACCGTAATCGCATGGCCTGGCATTAGGGCTTGGGCAAGTGATTTGGATCGATCTGTTTCAGTGAGTAGGCTTGCGGTTCTGAGTAAGCAGTCGGGTGTGCCCTGCGCAAGCTTGCAGTCCGCCACCCTCGAGCATGTGATGACTTCGATTGTGCGTCAGCCGCACAGATTACTGCGCGCAAGCTGGCCTTGGCTGACGGTACTGGGTTCTCGAGGCGGTCATCATAGCGGAGGGCTGCAATGCTGCCCGGATTGCATTGCGCAATCTAATTCTCGGTTTTTCATCCAGTGGCGTTTAGCTTGGCATACCTGCTGCCCTATCCATGGCGTGCAGCTGATTGAGCGGTGCGGACATTGTCTGGCGCCGCTTCAACCGGAGCTGCTGAGAGCCGGAGGCTCGCTCGGCACCTGCCACAGGTGCGGTGCTGCGCTAAACGATGGCACTCGGTGCGACGCGGCAGTAGCTGCGCTGGCTTTCCAGAGATACGTGGACGAAAGCATTGGCCGTTGGCCCTTGTACGGCTCGTCGCCACTCGATTTTCGCGATTGGTTAACTGTTGCACGAACAATGGTGAGCTTTGCTCAGGCAGCAGTGCGTCGCCATAGCGCTGCGGCTGAAAGATTCTTTGAATCACTGGGTATACCGCTTGAGTCTCTTCAACCGATTCCGGTGGGGTTGCCCCTTGAATACCTTCCTCCCGCTGAGCGCTCTGTCCTGCTCAGCATCGTGTGGGTGATAATGTCAGCCGGGCCACAAAGATTTATCGAAGCGGCACGGCATGAGTCACTTCCAGCCTCGACGCTGCATTTACCCTCCAGTGGTTCTCCTCCAGTTTTGCTGGATTTGGTCGCTGCATTGCAGTCGCCTAGGCATCATTTGGTGAGCTGTGTTGACCGTAAACAAACCAGTAGCCCCGCGCAGACGCTGCGTATGTGGTTGCGACTGAAACGAAAGGTCAGACGACGTGGTATCCGTTGAACATTTGGCTCGTTGTGAATGCGACGGCTGCGGTCGTGCCATTGAACAGCCCAAGAGGATTTACCAAGATAAGCGTTATTGCGGCAACTGTTACCCGCGGCTGTTCAAGCGTCGACTATGTCCTGGCTGTGGCAATTTCGCCAGACTCCCGACATTCGATAAGACCGCTCGCTGCAGTGCCTGTTTAAGGCGCGGTTATTGTGCCCGATGCAACAAAGTCGATTTTAAGATAGGGCGGATCACCCCCTATGGGCCTGTGTGTAAACCCTGCGCAGTGCACTTTCGTGAACCGGCAATCTGTGACGCGTGTGGAACGCTATCTCAGCGAACAGCGAGGAACTCGCTGACCGGCAGATTGCTCTGCCCAAAATGCAGCGGCCCTGCTGCCGAAACCTGTCCTGATTGCCGGCGCCATCGCGTACTGATATCGGAACCTGATGGTCGCAAGCGCTGCAAGGTCTGCATTGAGCAGGGTGTGAATGCGTGCGCGACTTGTGGTGTCAGCACGCCAGCCGGGCGCGGCAAAGAATGTGAGCAGTGCTATTGGGAGCGAACCTTCCAAAAGCGCTTGGCAATCAACACTAGCGGTTTGAGCGTGCTATCGATGGCGCAGCGGTTTGAGCGATTCGGAAATTGGGTTTTGCTTGAACTCGGACCCAAGGCTGCAGCCTTGAAAATCAACGCCTATTACAAGTTCTTTAAAGAGCTCGAAAACGTCTGGCAGGGTGTGCCTCAGTACTCTCAGTTGCTGCGGCATTTCTCGGCCGAAGGATTGCGCCGCTCTCGTGTGCCGATGGGCTGGCTGAGCGAGTTCGACGGATTAGTGGTGTGCGAACAAGCCCGTGAGGAGGATTCGGAGCACCGACGTGTGCAGGGCATCATGGAGCAACCCAGAGAGTCTTGGCCTCAGCAGTTGATCACTGGTTACCACCGTATGCTGCAAAGTCGGCTGGCGGCCGGTGACATCAGTTTACGGTCCATCAGGCTCGCCTTGCGATCTGCTTCTGACCTTCTGGATCACTCGCGACTGAAGGCTGCCGCCATGATTGACCAGAAAGCACTCGACGGCTATTGGCGTAAGTCGCCGGGGCATGTGGCAAGTGTCACGGGGTTCGTCGGGTACTTGAATCAGGTCTACAGCGCAGGGCTGAACTCTCGCCCGGATCCAAGGTGGGCAAAGCAACAGAAACAGGCGAAGCGCGAACGTGAGCTTGTCGAATTGCTGTCACAACGCGACGAGACTAGCGATTTTGAGTCAAGATGGATCGTTAAAGCCTTGGCTTATTTCCATGGGATTGGCAGGGTCAGTCGCAAGGGGCTGGTATATGCGCCGGCAACCTACCAGGGGACTGCTGGATTCAACATCGAATGCTCACAAAAGGTGCTCTGGGTGCCGTCAGCGAGCACCTATGAGCGAGCAATGGACGAATGAGCGGGCAATTCATGGAGTTTGACCAGATGTTCTCTTTCGACCCGGTTTCAAGGCTTTAGCACTGTCGTAGTTGCATGATTGCATCTGCAATTGCTTTTGAATTCGCATCCAAGGTCTCCATGGCTACAACAGCGTTGTCTGCAATATTCTCTAAGCCACTCTCTGATAGCCACTTGGTAATTTCTTCAATCGCGGCGCCTAGGGCGTGCTGATTGTGTAGTAGCAGTGTTAGAGCATCGGCCGTAGCGATCTTGGCATCTAGGTTGTCAGGCATGGCGGTCTTCCTTGGAATGCTTCCTGAAGCCTAGCCCATCTCTTCGCCTACCATAGAGTCATCCTCTTTTTGGGTAGGCAGCGATTCAGGCTGAATGAGTGCTAGCCCGAGTTCGTTGAACTTGTTGATGAGGATGCTTCGGTAAATAATCTCCTTATCGTGTTTGCCGTGGTTGAACGTGACGTAGTCTTCTGGGTAGAGCTTCTTGAGCTTGCTGAAAACCCCTCTGTAGCGAGGAATTCTTTGACATAGCTCGTTGACGAGATGTTTGAACGCCTCTTCATTTTCGCTGAATTTCATCAACAGTCCGGCAGATCCGGGAGGTATCTCACCGGTTTTTCCGTCCTTTCGCTGAACCTCGAAGCAAAAGTAGTTACCCTTGGTCGTTTTGATGCGGACGATCAATATTCCTCGACGCAGTCCGGCGCCCCGGTCCAGATACAGCCAAGAGCGCATATCTGGTGGCAGCTCCTCTTCGTTTTCGACCACGAGTTCAACGACACCGAGTGGCGGCTTACTGCTGAATCGCGCCACGGGCGTGTACCAGTCAACGCGCAGAATGTTTTTCGGATACTCTGCGGCGATCGATTTGAGAGCCTTCCAGATGTCCATGAAAAAGCCTTGGGTTTCCAGCACCACGTCGGGCGCTGCCTCATGCTCTTCATCCGACACTGTTTCAAGCTTGCCAACTTGCTTTCCACTTCCCGTGCCGGTTCCTGCGGAAACTCCATCTGCCTCAGGTGGAGCTGGTCCAAGGCGGCTTTTGTTAGCTTTTACCACGGATTTTGTTTTCTTCACTGGGCGCTTTGCGCCGAGTAGTTTAAAAGGCGCCGCTTTCGCCTCATAGATTTCGGCATGTCGATCCGGCTCAATCGTGGATCGTTCCTGGAGAAAGTCTTCGAGAGCGGCGCTTTTGATTGGGCGTGGCAGCACGAGCCTTCCCAAGCCATCCACACCTTCGCTGCTGTCGAACTTCAGCTTCTGAAATTCGACTTCTGGACCTCTGGGCATGTTCGTTCCCATGAGATCCAAGCACAAAAACGTTTTCCCACCATTCAGCCATTTGCCACGGCCGAGGATTTCACCTGGACCTTCGAACCAGGGTTTGCATTCGAGAAGTATGGCCTTGCCCGGTGCATGGGAAATGAATTGCGAATTCACTCTCTTTACAGCGCTGGTTGTGCGTGGGTCGTAAAGAATATGGGCCAAAAACACCGCGTCGAAGAAACGCATTCTCGGGCCGGGGCGAACCAGCCAGACTGGCAGATTACGTTCTGCTGCCGGGTTCTGAAAAAGAACGTTAGAAACATCGCTCCAGCGCAAATTGGCTAAAGCCCTGCAAATCTCCATGTTTCTGGCATAGGCACGTACAAAGTACTCGGTGCAGGGGATCAGCAGATTGCAACCATCGTCGAGCGAGAAGTTGAGAAGTTTGCAGCGATCGTCGTTTCCCAAGAGTAACGGATACTCCTCATCTGCAAAGAGGTGCCCTTGACCTGAAGCGAACAGCGCTCTGCGTGAGGTAATCCGCGATTCCCCTGCATTGAAGTTGACCGCAAGCCTCTCGGTGTCGAGCTCGGTGTCTGAGATGCAGCGACCATTGCGCCAAATGGTACCCACCCTATAGTGGGGAAGACTCGTGAACGGAATGTAGGCCACCTTAAAGTCGCCTGGGACGTTGTCCTTGAGTCTGCGGAACAGCACGACCGCTAGGGGGATGGACATCGCCCTGTTATTGCGCATCGCAGGTCCATACCACCAGACAATGTAGTCGCCTGGCCAATCTTGAGTTCTTGGATCAGGATTTCTGAGATCTGGCCTTCCGTATGCAAAATTGCAACGCGTCACTGCTTCAGTCACCGACCACTATCTCCTGGCTTTCAGCTCAATCCATTTCGCGCTTCATCGGCTCACCGATGTGCTGCTTATTTGATATCACTATCCAGTGTAAGGACCAAGCGCTCTGATGTGAACTCTCTGGGCCAGTTGTCACGTCATTCGCGTCTTTGGGGAGCGGGCTCTAACTAGAGCCTCGTCCATCAAAAGTAGCTGTTGTGAACACCGATCTTCTTGAGAGGAATGCCATTAATGGGGCATTACCTGATCTCGTCGCCAGATGGTTCCAGCAATGGCAGCTGGCTTGAAGTCGATGATGCCTGCAGAGCCCAGTGGGGAAGTGGCTTGCAGTGGAGGATCAAGACTAAGCGTTTGCCCGGTGCTGAGCTGTAGCTGTGTGAAATACACATCGTGTGAGTCGTTGACCTTGTTGATCAGACGTCCAAACAAGCGGCTACCTCGTGCGATTGCCACGTTCTCGTAGTCGTCGTAAACATTCTCGTAGACCATCGCCGCAACATAGTTCGGGTCTACGCGCTCCAATGTCAGATTGAGGAACGTCCCTTCAGTTACCTCATACGGCACGCTCACGGGTCGCTGAGCGACTACCGCCGGCTGCTGAGCCTGCGCCAAATCTGCAAAAATCAGGGCGTGAACCACCGCGGCGGCGCAAATTAGTTTTTTACCTACCATCAATAACTCCAGACATCAGTGAACCGTTGCGTGCAAGCAGCCCGATAATGAACGAAAAATAGATTCAGGGAGCAGCCGAGGCGGTCGTCAATCGTCTGCGTCCGACTGTGTCTTGCGAGGCATTGTCACCGACGGAGTGAAAAACATGGTGCGTTGAGAGGCGGGCATCAGGATGTCAGTGGACTTGATGCTGCTGCCTTTGCGGCGCTTGGTTCGCCCATCCTTGTCAAAGACTTCGATGTCCTTGCACAGGATCGGCATGTGAAGCGCTTCACGAACGATGCTCTCGTTAGCCATAGTTCCGTTGGCCATGCTCCTCATCATCATTCCGAACGACTGCGTTGGCCGGTCATAGATCTTGCGTGGCAGCAGTTCAGATAGCTCCGTCTCTATCCGCTTGCCGGTCACGCCATCGAAGAAGTGTTCCTCACCGAAGCCCAGGTTTCGCTGATCGGTCACCTGGATGTCGCGCTTGGTGTCGTAGCCAACAAACAGTGCAGGCGTCATGGAATGCGAAAAGTGGTTGCCATACTTCCAATGGATTTCTTTCATTACCGCATTGGCGCGATAGCTGTTGGCGAGGTGGATGAACCAGTAGGTCCTTGGGTTGGAACCGAAGGGTGTAATGAAAAAGACCGTCATGAATTCCGCGCCGCTTTCTTTCAGAATACCTTCTGCCAGAAATCTCTGTATGAGGTGCTGCCATTCCCGACGCATCGTGGCCTTGAATGAGGGAAGCTTTTCCCAAGGAATGTATTTCTCAAGATCGATGTTTTGCAGTGCCTTGCGGTTTTCATCTCGCTCCGACAGATAGTCAATCAAACTGTCTACGTTGAATGTTAATAAGACCTCAGCATTATCCACTTCATTGAAAATGGTTCGAATGCTCGAAAATGGCACATCTTTATACGCGTATTGATCCAGCAGAAACAGCGCTCGTTCGGAAAGCTTGAATTTCTTGATTTGATTAATCAGAGCAGGAAGCGCATTGGTAAAACGCGACTGGAGCAGAAATACATTCTGATCAATGAGGTGGCTGTATCCCCTTTCAAAAAGCACGCCACGTAAATAATCTATATTGTCTTTCTTGATGTCTACGAAGTAGTAGTTGGCTGCAACCTCGCGATCTTGCCGTCTTAAAATATTGAGCTCGGCAACGGTTTGTCGAACTGTATCCAAGGCAATGATCGGCGAGCCGTAGTGGATGCCCACTCCGTCATCATCTTGGTAAACACCACCTCCGCAGAAGCCGTCGATGATATTTATCCCGATCTTGGGAATTCGCTGATTGCTCATCACGACTGTGATGTAAGTGCGAATATAGTCCTCGATAATTTTGTGCTTTATCTTGCTGTGCGGGTCAATCTGGGGATACGTTCCTGTGGAAATATTCCATTTGTACTTTTCATCCCTGGCCATGCGGTCAATCCCTAACTCAGGCTAAATTCAAAAGAGGTATCTCATCCCAGGTTTGACCGTTCAACAGTCGCCCATTGGCTTTCTTCGAGCGTTTAACGCCATCTGCCCCCCAGCCTCCCCATTGTTTGAAGAAGAAGGCCGAGCCCGATACGTCGCACTGGCGATGAATGTTATCGACCCATTCCTGCTGCATTGGGCGTGCTTTGTTACCAGACTCGCCACCGACAATCACCCAGTGGATATCGGTCAGATCAATCTCGCCTAAATCCTCCAGAAGAGGTTCTGCTGAGAGAAATCTGATTGTTGCATTTACCCGGCGCAGGCAATCAATACGAGGAACACCGTATGCCTTGTCCTCAACCGAGACGCCCAGCCAAGCATTGGTCGGTGGTGTGCGCTTGCTAAAGTAGTCAGCGAGTCTTTCGGCCCGTTTTGTCAGAATTTGGAAGGTATGTTGCGTTGCTTCGCGAATTACCTCAAAGACCTGATCGATATAATGATCAGGGACTTTCTCATGAAACAGGTCAGACATCGAATTTACAAAATAAATGGTCGGCTTTTTGCGCTGAAGTGGTTCTCGCAGTTTTTCAGGGCGCAGGCTAAGTTTAAATCCATTCTCGTAACCCGGCGTACCCATCGCTTGCAAACGATGAGCCATATTTTCTGCATAACAATGCTTGCAGCCCGGCGATACCTTGGTGCACCCAACAATGGGGTTCCAAGTCATTTCAGTCCATTCAATGCTCGTCTGGGTACTCATTGCAATTTCACTCCTGTCGTCATGCAGGAAAGTCTTAATCATGGGTTTGAAATAACACTCGTCACCGAAGTGATGGAGCATATATTCTAATTCCTGCCAAGTTTCAAGCATACCACAAAGCTTTCAAAAAACTAGGCAAATAGCCCGATGACATAAATAAAAGTCAGTTTGTTTTGATATATAAGACCAGCGGTGATGGGACGAATATTGCTCGTTGCTGTTCATGCATATCACCAATGAATTGATGAGATTCATTCTGCACAAAGTGCCCATCGCTCGCTTGCTCTTGGCCAATTAGGTCTGACAGGTTTCTTTGTCCGACTTTTAACGTCATTATCCAAGTTGTATATTTTTCCATCCTTCACGAGCTCTTTAAAAGCGAGCTGAAAGTCCGTAGGGTATAGGTCTGTTTCTTCCAAAAAGCCCGCCCAGCACTCATTGTCTATGAGCATCGGGCTCGTCGAGAGCTTTGTGAGCAAGTAGGTCTTTGCAAGCGTTCGGTTGTCTTGAGCACCCGTTGTCTCAGGCGGCTCCTCTATGGTGCCGAACAGATCGTCGATAGGCGCGCGCTTGCTCGATTGATTTCGCAACTTTGTCTCAAACTGACTGACACGTTGAATCATGTGCATTTGCTCAGCGGCTTCTTTGAAGACAATCAGGCCTTTTGGATGTCGGGTGAGATAAATCAGGAAATACAACACACGATCCATGCCAGGGCGTTCCACCGTCACATGTGCTGACCTGCCACCGTAAAGGCTTCCAATGGCCTGGCGGTACTGCGCGACGATAATGCGCTGTCGCTCGGTCGCCGACTCTTTACCCGAAAAGCTGATCGGTTTGCCCAACAGATCTTCCACGTTTGCCTGCTGTGCTTTCATCGACATCGCTCTGTTGATGAAGTCATACATCAGGTTGATGAGAAACTCTGCTTTGTTCAACGCCAGTAGTGGAGCAAGCACCGGAGCGTTGATGACCTTGCGCCACCCTTTAGGGTCGATAAAAAAGAAGGTGAAGTTATGCGATGCCCATGCGGCAATCTCGGGAATTTTGGTGGTGTAATCGCCCTGGATGCAGTCTGCTGCAACGCAGGAACTCGAATCGTTGTCGAGAAAGCTTTTCAGTTTTGAGAAAGCCTCTTTATTTTTCTCGATGTATAAGGCGCGGAATTTAACTTTGCAGCCATGGACCTCTTCGAGCGACTTGGCGCAGTCTTTCATCAGCTTCAGTGAAATGCCAATAGAGGTGTCGCGTAAATCCTCTGATTCTTCAGACCACGGCCCAGCGAAGCAGTCTACGTAATTGATGACTGTTTCATTTCTGCCAATAATCATGAAAAGCCGTTGGAGATAGGTCTTTAGAATAATGTGCTTTACGTAAGCCTGTTCCCGACCGTGGTACTCCACTGGTATCGCCGCCATAACACTTCCCTGTTGATGCGCTCGTTCACTGGTTAGCTAGACGAACAATATGGTATTCCGTAGTGGCGATACGATATCTGAGCCGTTACGGGATGGCTACGCTGAAGACGTCCAGCGAGCTGTCGCTTTCTTGGTCATTACGCCCTCACAGAAGCATTCCTTCCCTGGCTTGTGTGAGCAATTCCTCTACCCGATTTGTTCCGGGGGTAGTCGAAAGCATTTCGATAGGCGTTCTACCTGACAACTGGGACTTGGGTTTGGAGAGCCAGCGTTTAGCTTTTTCGACGTCCCCAAAGAAAGATTCTGCGAGAGCCAAGATATGTGCGATTCGATAGAGGTAATCACTTTCGCTGGTACTCAGCCGTGCATCGCTCGATTGCAGTGGCTGTACGTCAATATTCACGATTCCCATAGCCCGCAATGCCAGAAGGCTGCTCCCTGTCAGCCCTGTCTTCACCAGCTCGTGGAGCTGCTCATCGGTTGCATCTGTTGAGATGTTGAGCAGATATCTCAAGCGGTGGCGATAGGTACGGGAGAAGTCTTGCCGCGCAGGGGCCGCGATCCTCGCCTGTCTCATCGCGAAGTCAGAAGTGGGCTTCAGGATGATTGAGCGTCCGACAACATCAACCGTAAGCTTATCTCCAATCGTCAAAGACATTTGGTTCAACAAGTCACTTGGCAGATTGATGATGAGATCGCCGCTACCATCATTGGTCTGTTGGCATCGAATCGTCCACACATCATTCCCACTCATATTCGGCCACCTTGAACGTTTTAATGGCGATGTATGTATGCATAACGGGCGGTCTCACTGCCCCACGAGGGCGTCGAGATCATCAATAGTGATCCACTGCCGATTTCCCCTGCCAAGCAGAACGTACACCGTGTTCTTGGTCAGGAAAAAACCTGATGATTCAAAACCGATCTGAAAGGATGTACGCACCCAATCACCGGGTTGGTAACGTCCACGACTATCGAGTACAACGCACGGCGCGTAGACCAAAACCGGCTCCAAGCCTCGCGTGTGTAGCGCCATGAGTTCGTCGCTGTTTACCTCAAGGTCCAGAATTGTCCAGTCGCTGACCAAGCAATACGGACGAGGAGCGTATTTTTCTTGTGCAGAAAGGGCAGCCTCCTTTGCGGACAAGCTACAGCCATCTATCGGCGTACCTTGTCCGCCGAAAAGCTTTGCCAACCGTGTAAGGTCCATTTGCCACCAGATGCGTCAAAACAGTGCTTTGAATTCTGCGCTTTCTATACCTGTTTGATGCAACCGTTGGTCAACGGATCTCCTACCCAGTCGCTTGGCAGTTCATTCCGCATGCCCTAAGTGTGTTTCGCAAGCTTCGCGAATCGTTCCAGCAGTGGATAAAACTCCGCAAAATCTGAACTCAGCGGCTCATAGAGGGATGTCAGCTCTTCAAATGCACTACGCAGGTTTTCAGGCTCCGATAGCCGTTTGGATATCACGTCCAAGCCATGGCCGATCATCGAGAAGTCTCTATACGCACCCAGCCAATCCTCCGTAACGATCAAAGGCGCCACCCGAGCTAATGGCTCCGGCAAGGAAGGTTCGCTTTGTAGAAGCGCGTAAACCTTTTCCGAAAATTCCTTCAGGGTGGTTTCTGAGTACTGATCCCAATCCCGAGCCAAGCAGTGATCAAAAAACATGTCGAGGGCTATCCCACCATATCTACGTCGCGTGATCGTGAACCGATCTAAGGCTCGTTTCACCACAGCGTGAGAATCAGTGAACGCGTCGATCTTGCGATGAAGGTGGATCGCTTCTTCTGTTTTTACAGAAAAGCGTCCAGAGAGTGCTCCCTTTACGAAATCTCCGTAAAGGCTTCCCAGCAGCTGTTCAGGGTGCTGCCCCCCGAGATGAAGGTGCGCTAGGTAGTTCATGGCCACTCGCTATCAAGATATGTGATTGATTTCATTTGGCCTGGGTGAGTGCCGCAGGACTTTTTGCGAAGGATACCATCCTAGAGGTAGGCAAAAAGATAGATCAATTATATTCAGCTTAATATCCTCGATATTGAATATCAACCAAACCACATTGTATGCCTACCTACTAGATGGTAGCTTATGGGTAAGTTTTCTGACTGCTTAGAAACCGTCGTCCTCCATACCTGTGAGAATCCCCATGCAAGATTGGAAGCAAACCCGCAAAGACATCAACACACGGCTGGTTGAACTCAATGGCCTGTCCCCCGAGACCATGAAAGGCATGGCTGCGCTAGGCGCCGCTGGCGGCAAGACCAACCATCTGGACGCCAAGACCCGCGAGCTGATTTCTTTGGCCGTGGCTGTGACAACTCGTTGCGACGGATGCATCGCCTTTCACGCGGCGGAAGCCAAGAAACTCGGTGTCACGAGCGAAGAGGTCGCGGAAGCGCTGGGCGTCGCCATCAACATGAACGCTGGTGCTGCGCTGGTCTACAGCACCCATGTGCTCGACGCGTTCGACAAATCCTGAATCACCGACCTTCCACTTTTAGTTACGTCGAGATAATCATGAATAAATTGTTCACTCCGTACGATCTGTCTGGTGTTCCCCTGAAGAATCGCGTGGTCATGGCCCCCATGACACGGACCCGAACGCTAGACAACATTCCAAACGAATCGAATGCGCTGTACTACGCGCAACGAGCTTCCGCCGGCCTTCTGATCACCGAAGGCCTGCCGATTTCCGACGAAGCACGCGGCTACCTTTACACGCCTGGTATTTACGCAGATGAGCACTTGCCAGGCTGGCGCAAAGTCACTGACGCGGTGCACGCCAAAGGCGGAAAGATTTTCGCGCAGTTGTGGCACGTAGGCCGAATGTCCCATGTCTCGGTGCATGGCATTGCGCCCGTCTCCTCGGGGACTGTGCCTGCGGTGGATACCACTGTTTATGCTTGGGTCGAGCCTGGCAAATCAGGCCCGGTTCAGCCTAGCGCACCGCGCGCGCTGGAAACTGACGAAGTAAAACGTGTCATTGCGGACTTTGTGAAGTCTGCGCGCATGGCGATGGACGCCGGTTTTGACGGCATCGAAATCATGGCTGCCAACGGCTTCCTGTTCGATCAGTTCCTGAGCAGCGCCCTGAACACTCGCACCGATCAGTACGGTGGCTCCATCGCTAATCGTCAGCGTTTCTTGCTGGAAACCATCGACGCAATTGCAGCTGAAATTGGCGGTTCGAAGATCGGCGTACGTTTCTCCCCATTCGGACGCCTGTATGACTTCGGCGTGTACGAAGGCGAGCAAGAAACCTGGATGAGCATGGCGGCTGCGCTCAACGATCGCGAATTGGCGTTCGTTCACCTGAACTACCAGCCGACCATCCTCGCCGCGCACACACCACCTGGTTTCGGGGCCGCATTCCGTGAGGCCTACAAAGGCACCTTGATGGCCGCCGGCGGCTTCACCAAAGAGATCGCAGAGTCGGAACTAGCCCAGGGTGAACTGGACCTGGTCGCCTTCGGCACGGCTTACATTGCAAACCCGGATCTCGTAGAGCGCATGCAAAACGATTGGCCATTGGCCGAGGGTGATCGTGCGACCTACTACGGGGTAAGCGGTTCGATTGATAAGGGTTATACCGACTATCCGGAATATGCCTCGGCTAAAGCCTGACATTCTTTTTCCAGCATTCAGGAGCACACCATGCCACTCGTAACGATCAAAGGTATTGAAGGCGTTTTCTCCGATGAACAAAAAGCCGAGGTCATTCGCAAAGTGACTGACGCCATGGTGTCGGTGGAAGGCGAAAACATGCGCGCCCTCACTTGGGTCATCTTTGAAGAGGTCAAGAGCGGAGATTGGGGCATTGCCGGCAATCCCGTGACGGCGCAGGAAGTATTGAAGCTGCAAGCCGGTAAATAAGGGCTTCACCTTCAAGTCTTTGGCTCCGCGGACATTGAGTGCATTCGTGCTCAGTGACCGGGGAGCTTTTTGCATTCTGAAAGAACGCCCAGGTTTGTTGGGGATTAATCTGTGATTCTGATCATCTATGCCCATCCTTACCCTGAGAAATCCAACGTCAATAAGTTGATGCTCAGGCTTGCCGCTAATAATTCCGATGTCGTCATCCGCTCCCTTTACGACCTGTATCCCGATTTCAACATTGATGTCGAAGCTGAACAGAGGGCTGTCGAACAAGCACACCTGCTGGTTTTGCAACATCCGCTTTATTGGTACAGCTACCCCCCCCTTCTAAAGCTGTGGATCGACAAGGTGTTCACTCAGGGCTGGGCCTATGGCGAGGGAGCCACTGCCCTCAAAAACAAACACCTTCTATGGGCTGTGACCACGGGAGGCGAGCACGATCACTTCAATATCGGCGACAACCCTGGGTTCGCCGTGCTCGCTCAACCCCTTCAAGCAACAGCCCGTTACTGCGGGATGCGCTGGCTAAGCCCAGTTGCAGTTCATGGAGCCTACAGAGCTGATGCAAATGCGCTGCTCCCACAGATGCGTGATTACAGCACACGTCTCATCTCGTGGAGGGATGAATGAATGGACACTCATAGCCTGATTGAAATGCTCATTTACTTAGGCTCAGCAGCATTGATTGTGCCCATCGCAGTGCGGTTAGGATTGGGCCCCGTGCTGGGTTATCTACTAGCTGGCTGCCTGATAGGCCCATGGGGCCTGAAGCTAGTGACGGATGTGGAGTCCATCCTGCATTTTGCTGAAATCGGCGTGGTCTTGATGCTGTTCATCATTGGTCTTGAACTTGACCCGAAACGACTTTGGGCCATGCGCCGTATGGTGTTCGGTGGCGGTGCGCTGCAAATGCTTGCGTGTGGTCTAGCAATTGCCGTGTTTTGCGCGGCACTGGGCTTGAACTGGACAGCCGCACTGTTGGTGGGATTAACACTGAGTCTCTCGTCGACCGCCATTGCCATGCAGGCCATGAACGAACGAAACATGATCCCAACTGCCGTGGGTCGCAGCAGTTTTGCCGTGCTGTTGTTTCAGGACATCGCGGCGATTCCACTGGTGGCAATGATTCCTTTGTTGGCCGCAAATGGTGGTACGCCTTCCGGTGCTGAACTCGCGCTGTCCATCGCAAAAATCGTCGGTGCGATTATCGCGGTAGTGCTCTTGGGTCAGTACGTTTCCCGTCCAGTCCTTCGCTTCGTCGCGCGCTCAGGATTGCGTGAAATCTTCAGTGCCGTTGCGCTGTTTCTAGTGTTTGGATTCGGCTTCTTGCTGGAGGAGGCAGGATTGTCCATGGCCATGGGCGCCTTTCTCGCCGGTGTTCTGTTGGCGAGCTCGGAATACCGGCACGCGTTGGAAAGTGACATCGAGCCATTCAAGGGGCTGCTGCTCGGTCTGTTTTTTATCGGCGTGGGCATGTCGATCGATTTCGGCACGCTGATCGATGCACCATTGAAAGTCTTGACGCTTACCTTGGGTTTTATCCTGATCAAGCTGGTGGTTATCAAACTCCTTGGTCGATTCTTGAGTGTCCCTACTGAACAACGCTCTTGGCAGGCGGTGTTTCTGGGTCAAGGCAGTGAGTTCGCTTTCGTCGTGTTTGGCGCAGCAACCGTTGCCGGGATTCTGGTCGACCCTTGGGGCAAAAGCCTCACTTTGGCGGTGGCGTTATCCATGTGCGTCACACCGCTGCTGATCTTGGTGCTTAATCGACTGGAATCCGCAAATAAACGGGGGGATCAGCAAGCTGACACCATTGAACAAAGCAATCCTCGGGTGATCATCGCCGGCTTCGGTCGATTCGGCCAAATCGCCGGCCGACTACTAATGTCGTGTGGGTTTGAAGTCGTAGTACTGGATCACGATCCCGATCATATCGAGACGTTGCGCAAGTTCGGGGTCAAGGTATTTTACGGCGATGCGACCCGCATCGATTTGCTCCACGCTGCCGGCGCTGCGCAGGCAGTGGTGCTGATCAACGCCATCGACAATCAGGAAGACAACCTGGCATTGACCAGACTGGCTCAGGAGCACTTTCCATCTCTGAAGCTGGTGGTACGTGCTCGCGATATGGGGCACATCATCACCCTCCGCCAGATGGGGATTGAGGCAGTTGAGAGGGAAACTTTCGAGAGTGCATTGTCCTTGGGACGAAGAGCGCTGGAGCAGCTTGGGATCGGGCGCTACGAGGCTCGAGAACGCGCGGATAGATTCCGCCGATTGAATCTGGAGATGCTTGAAGAAATGGCAGCCCAACCCGAAGACGACACCGAGTTTAAGTACGACGCCTACAAGCGCGCTAATGCGCTGCTGACAGAAATATTCAATGAAGATCGTGCTCACCCGTTCGATAACGGGCCGGGAAAAACTTTACCTGCAATCAAGGGCAGGAACGCACCAGACTAAGCCATTGGGGCTGAGGCTCGCCTAACGAGCCTCTTCCAGCTCCGCCAGTATTACCTTCTTCAAGGCAGAGACGGACCGAGACCCAGGCATGACCCGCAAAAGTCGGCCCTGATGGAAGACCGCCAAAGACGGCACCGCGCGAATGCCATACATTTGCGCAATCGTCGGCGATACCGCGACGTCTATCTTCCCAAATACTGCCAAGGCGTGAAGCTTTTCCTCCAGCGCATGAAAGATCGGCTTCATCTCCTGACAAGGCTTACACCAGGATGCTGAAAACAGCACAACGCTGCTGCCTTTGGCAATAAATCGGGTGAACTGTGGAGCGCTTAACTCAACGATACGGCTCATGAGATCTTCTTGCTCCAGACTGTGGGAGGTGCGGTCCTGCTAGGTACCGCACAACCAATGCCTATCAAACTTTGCAGCCATCGATACCGCAGACTTGTCCTGCAAAATCCTCTTCCTTGACCTGTACTTTCGCCTGCATCTTATTCAGCGCTTCGAGAAAAACAGCCTCAGGCTGAGCGCCGGACAACGAGAATTCGTTGTTGAAGACGAACATCGGCACACCCGATCCCAATTGCGCAGCGAAGTGCTCGTCCTCTTCCATCTCAACGCGTAGTTCTACGGATGACCACGCGAGCTGGATTGACTCTTCCGACACGCCCACATCCCGTGCAATCGCCTCCAGACTGGAGCGATCAAACAGTGACTTGCCATGGGTAGTGCTTTGTTCATACAAGGCCTCCACGAGGCGCTTTTTCACCGCGGACTCTTGAACCGCTTTAACCAGGACATGGGCGTCCGAGGTATCCCCAAACTGCATCGAGGCAAAGCGATAATCCAGACCCGCATCGTTGCCGTACTTAATTACGGTGTTCATCATCGCTTCAGCGGTGTCTGCGTTCCCGAGTTTGCGCTTGAGAGCAGCAATCATAGGTTCTGGTGTGTGGTTCGCCGCCAAGCGATAAGCACGAATATTTATCTGAACGGCGTCTTTTTCGTCAAAGCGATCCAGCGCTTTTTCAAAGCGACGCTTTGCGACCCAGCACCAAGGGCAAACAAAATCAGACCAGATATCGACTACGTATTTTTTCGAAGTGGTTTGCATAAGTCATCCTGCGAGAAGAAATGAAGACCGCATTGCCAGCGACTCAAGCAAATGGTCAAAGCCAGCTAAAGGGTAGGTTGATCGGCCCAATGCCCAATCGATGAGGCTTGAGCCCTCAAGCGTGCTCAGCAGCATGAAGGCGTATTCCTCAACGGGTTTATCCAGCAGCCAGTGGTGCAGTTGGACGGCGTTATTGAGGGTGGCCGTCAGCCAGTCGAGCTGAGACTCAAAGAATTCCCGAGTGAGCTCCTGCAGCGAGATGGGCAATGCGGCCATTTCTGCCGCCAATGCACCACACAACGGCAGCAGCCCGTCATGGGCGCTGGCGACGAACAGCCGCGAAAACTCACGTAGCCGCAACAGCGGATCGGGATGCCTGATTTCTATCGAGCCAAGCGTCTCTGTGAATCGATGGATGTAATCCTTGATCAATTCCGCGCCCAGACATTCTTTGGTCGGGAAGTGATGATGAATACTGGCTTTCCTGATGCCGATCTGTGCTGCTAGGTCGGCGTAACTGAACGCTGAGTAACCTCTGGAGCGCATCTGTGTTTCCGCGACATTCAACAGTGCGGCTTTTGTCGTGATAGACATTGGAGACTCCTCCGGCCAGCGTTCAGCCGTTTTTAGCCAAGGCAGCGATCCGGTGAGCGCCCTCGCGGAGGAGGGACATTCCATTTGCGCTGCACTTTCGGGTCAGGCACGTACGGCCATGATCCCGGCGTCCACGTCCCAGATTGCGCCTGTCACCCACGATGTCTTGTCCGACAGCAGGAACAGGATGGTATTGGCAACGTCTTCTGGAACGCCGACTCGACCCAGCGGGTGGAAATCGTTCAGCGACTTCATGGCTTCCGGAATCGCTTCCTTGTCCATGAAACCCTCGTAGATCGAGGTGTGAACAATGCCCGGCGATACCGCGTTGACGCGAATACCCGAATGAGCCAACTCGATGGCCAAGTTACGTGTCAACGCATGCAGACCTGCTTTGGCCATCGAGTAGGCGGAGGCAGGAGAACCAGCCAGTGCCGCCTGTGCACCGATGGAGCCGACATTGACGATCGAACCCTCGCGCTTGGCTGCAAGCATGTTTTTGACCACTGCCTGGGTGATGAAGAAGGTCGCGCGGTTGAGCGACAGGTACATGTCGTACTCAGCTTCGTCGTGCTCGGTGAAAGGTTTTGGAATGAAGATCCCGGCCGAGTTCACCATAAGGCTGATGTCGCTGTGTTTGGCGTTGATTTCGTCACGGACGAAGTTCATGCCTTCTTCAGTCATCAGGTTGGCCACGATCACTGAGACCGAACCCAGTGGGCTCAGCTCGTTACGAACGGCGTCAGCCTTGTCTTGCTTGCTGCCGGTGAGCACAACGCTACCGCCTGCCTTGAGAACCATGCGTGCGGTTTCCAAGCCCATGCCACTAGTGCCGCCGACGACCAACAGTTTCTTGCCTTTGAAAAAATCGTTCATTTCAGACTCCGGGTATCCAGATTTAGTAAGGGGGCACCAAACCAGCTTTCTGCCTGGTGCTCACAAGTTGTCTATCTCGATGAAGCAGACGATTTAGCCTTCAAGGACTTCGAGGGTTGGCACCATGCGGATGGCTTTCGAAAAGTTGGCGTAGTTGACCGATGTTTTCAGCACCACCTTGTGCAGTTCTTCAACGCGCTCGCGGGGGGCGTCGGTGTGCAGGCGAATCACGACGCTCACTTCGTCGTAGCCAGGGTTGACGGTTTCGTCGATGCCCAGGAAGCCGCGAAGGTCGAGGGTGCCGTCAGTCTCGATCTCAAGGCTGTGAATCTTGATGCCCATCATTGCCGCATTCGCTGCATAGCCGACCGACATGCAAGCGTTGAGCGCGGCCATCAGCAATTCCTGCGGGTTAGGCGCGGTGTTTTGGCCCAGCAATTCATTTGGCTCATCGGCGACAATTTCAAAATCGCGCGAGTAGGCTTCCCCGGCCAGGCTGTAGCGATTGACCTTCGCGACGGAACGGGTCTGACCTTTCCACTCGGTCTTCACGTTAAAGCTTGCATGACGTTTGGTCGCATCCTCAGCAACGCCTTGGGCAAACTGCTGGAGTGCGGCGACATCGATACCATTCAGATTGTTGCTCATGTGTTCGTTCCTCTTCGGATGGACCGGGCGTTTGACCCGGAAGAGAAACAAGCCTACCAACTAGTAGGTTGGACATCAATAGGTTATTCTCTTATAGCTGATCGTCGCAAAAAAACGTGCTCTACAGATATTCTGGAATAAGCGCGCTTGCGATCACCGTAGAGGTGTCGCAGCTTTCGAAGAAATTGGCTCGGGTTTGTTAGGGTAAAGAAGGGGAAAAGTGTCCGCGACTATTGCAGGACTCGATGTGCTCCCGATAGAAAGAGCGCGCGAATGCAGAATTTAGAGGTCGAGACTGGGGGATGAAACGATCACGAGGAGGCGGCCAGGCCGTGCTGGTCACAGCAGAGCCGAAGGCTTGGGAAGCGGAAGAAGCTGTTAGCCTTAGTGGCGCGTCCCCGCAGCCCTAAGGCCATCCAAAATGAATTCAAAACCAGAAAACTGCTCGTAGTTGTCGTTCAACGCCCAAGATACAAAGCTGCCGCCTTCCAGTGTGTTCAAGATGAGCCTGGCGACCTTCACGCAGTCGAGATCTGCTTTGAGTTCGCCGGCTTCTTGGCCCTTCACGATATTCTCCTGAAGCCAGTTGAGGTGAATCTCGAAAAATTCTCTCGTCATTTGCTTTAGGCTATCGGGCAAAGCCAGCAATTCCGCCGCCAGTGCGCCGCAGAGTGGAAGCAGTGCGCTTTCACTGCTTTTGGCGAACATTAAGGCGAAGGCACTGAGTCGATCATTGATGCCGGCATTTTCTGCATTGATGCTTTCCAGCTGACTTTTGAACCGGAACAGATAGCTCTCGACGATGGCAATCGCCAAACCTTCCTTTGTGGGAAAGTGATGATGAATACTCGCTTTCTTGATGCCGATCTCTTCAGCCAGATCTGCGTAGCTGAAGGCTGCGTAGCCTTTCGTACGCAGGAGAATCTCTGCGCTGGCAAGGAGGTCAGAACGTGTACTCATAAGGCCTTTTCCAAATTGATCAACACGCCATCATAAATTAGTACTTCATCATAAGACAGCGATCGGGTTATCCGCACCTGTCACATTCAATGGGCGCTGGGAGACCTTTTGGTGGCTCGTGGAGCGGCCAGAGTAGTGGGAAAATGGCTGTCTGATGTAATGAGGCATCAAGTGACATCAAACGGTGGAACGTGCTTCAGCGCGCGGATTATCCACCGCCCTGTCTCGTACCGACGGAAGGGGAACAAAGCTAATGTCACTTTTCCGTAGCCTGGCAATTCGCTCGGATGCATATGCCACCTTTTTATTAGCATCGTATGTCCTTGGTAGATGTAACCGTGGGCATTTTTCGCTACCACTTCTACCAATCGAAAACGGTGATCCATCAGGATTTTTGGCTTCGCAGCTTCGCTAAACCTTGCTTAATATAGCCAGCGTTCTCGCCAATCGTCCAAAGACTTCCTCGAACGTTTTCTCCCAGCTCTACCAGCCCCTGCTTTTCAGCCTGAAGTGTCAGCTCCATGAGTGCCGCTTCTAACCCCAACTGATTTTTGTAGCATCCTCTCCAATAAATCGGACAAAGAATATTCATCTGACTTCGCATAGACTCCACATTGAAAATGTAAAGCATAGCAGCGTGTCAGCTGTGGATGCTGTCGTGGTAATTTTAAAAAAATCACAGCATGGCGGCATTATTCTTCGGGCGGCGTGATCAGCCATATTTCACCTGCATTCTCGCTGCATGGCTTGGGGAAGCTAAAAAATCATGGGCGATTCTAGGTCGTTATTGTTTTTGGGTGGATGTATGCCCTAAAACCAATATTAGTGATTTTTATTGTCTGGCTGTTTGAAATATTACATGTTGCTAAGGGTGGTGGTGTTGTTTTTGTAAGATGGTTAATTTAAGTTGTGAATGTCTCCGTTGCAAGTAATTTACAATTAAATGGTGGCCTCAAGTTTCTTTATATTTTGTGACCATTTTAAAAATAAGTGCAATAGAAAAATACTATTATCTGGTGCGTTGTTGATTGTGGTAGCATATGGCCATAGTTGGTATTATTTTTGATGCTAAACGGATTGTGCATCCATGGTTCTAAAAGTCAAAGGCTTCCATACTTGCAAAGCAAGAGGAACTAAAGAAGAGTTGCGAGACAAAGTTCCTTTTCTTAGTCGGCGAGAAAATCAATGGCTTGGTCAGGGTTATTACTTTTGGACTGGTAGCGATTACTGGGCTCATAAATGGGGTCAGGAAGGTAATCGAGTGATCTCGAAATTTGATATCTCGATGCCAAAAAATCAAGTCTTAGACCTAATTGATTCGGTTGAAGATCAGATACATTTCAGGAAAATTGTAGACTGCTTCTCGAAAGGCGCCTTGAAGGAGGCGTATGAACAAAGGTTTAATTCGGAAATATGCGTGTCTTCAGTGCTGACGTGGTTGAGGGAGGAGCGGGCCTTGGGCCACGATGTTTTTCCCTACGGCGCTGTCAGAGCGAAGGATTCACACGCCGAAAAACGGCTTCGTTTCCTCCCAGGTGGTCGGAGAGAGGAACTTAACCTAGTGGAGAGGCATCAGATGTGTGTCTACAATGAGTTTAAGGACGCAGCTGTAACATTTGATTGTTTTGTTCATCCTGCACATTTCATGGACGGTTACGATGGAGCACTGGCATGACAGAGAATAAAGGCGATAGGATGTTAGCTCTAATTGAGCAGCGTCTTAATGCGTACACCGTAGAGGAAACAATTGAGCGCTTGCACTCTTACGAGTGTCATGGCCCAAGTGTGTCTGATTTTTTTGATTCGATGGAGAACCCTTCGAATAAATCAGATCTGTACTCTTCATGGGAACTAAATAGCGAAACGTTGGAACTGTACAATCGATATATGAGTGCTATGCAGGAGCTAACGTTTAATGACGTAGCTTTCAATGAAGAGCAGTATAGCGCTGTGGATGAAAACTTCGACATGTACGGTTTGGCGGCATAATGAAAATTAACATAATAGACAGTCGCGTCACTGAGCTTTATTTTTCGCCAAGCAAGATAGACGGTTCAACTGAAGAAATGAACGAGAGCCTTAAAGGTAGTGCTACCTTTAAGGCTCGTGTTGAGTTCAGCGAAAAGAATTTTTTTGTGGTTTTCGCGCTAACGCTCCATTTGGACGAAGAAGTTGTTATTAAGCTTGGGTATAAGTCCAGGTTTGAGACGGATAATGAAATTGATGAGGAATTTAAGAGCTCTAACTTTCCTTATGTTAATGCTCCAGCAATTGCTTATCCTTTCCTTCGCGCCTTCGTTGCTAATATAACGCTAAGCTCCGGATACACTCCTGTTATGCTGCCCTCTGTGAACTTTGTCGCAATGAAAGATAAGGTTATGGCTGAAAGTGGTCGTTGAGTGAAAATTGCATTACTGATGTGATAGCATGAGCTTGCGCTAATATCCTTAATTATCCCAAGCTCGCGAGTGCCCAGCGTATGAGTCGAGTTGAGTTTCGTATTCGGCTTTTCGGCATCTTCGTTATTCCTTTATCGAAAAATATTCTGACCATATAAACGGCTAGCATTATTCCTTTGCTTTAAGTCATCAGCGGATATTACTCCGCCAAAGTGACGAATCAGCTAGCATGAAATGGCGATTTATTAATCTGAATCCCTATCAGCACAGGATTTGTACTGATCCAATGAAGCCAGAAATCACCACAAACGAGCCCAATAGTTGGCGCGTTTGTAGTGAATGGACCTTCCAGTCATTCGCTGTCTCTCTATTGTTGATAGCCCTACTGTCATTCGTTTGGATCAGCAGTGGCATACTCGGATTCTTGTCTCATTAATTTCGAAAGTGTCAGCTATTTCGAAAACCTACAGGTGTACCGGATCGGTTTCAACTACAGCAAGGCCGAGGTCATTTTGCTGAATCTTTGTCAGCAGGGGAATTCACCGAGGATCTGTTTGCCCGGTCGATCAGGCGAGGCAACGAAGGTGCTGTCGGTGCTTGATGCGATCAACGACCGATGTGGCCGAGGCACGTTGCGGGTGGCGAGTGTTCTCACTACGCCTGATTGGGTCATACGACGCCAGTTGATGAGCCAGAGCTACACGACTCGGCTCGATCAGATTTGGCGCGTTCCTTGCCATTAAGGGGATTAGCTAATGCCTATCCGCAGGATCGGGTGGGTAAAGTACGAAATTCGCGGAAATCGGGTGTGTAATGTACGGAAGTCCACGAGCCGTTTTCGCCGAGACCCAACGATTACGGGGCTCGTGGGCTCGTAAGAAAGCCAATCAGGGGAAAAATCTGCAAAAAACCGTACTTTACCCACCGCATTTGGCGAGGCATCAATCGCGATAACCTGGTCAGTCTGCACTCACTTTTTTCGCACAAAAAAAAGCACGACCGAGGTCGTGTTTTTATACATCCATCTAACTAATCATGATTAGCGAGCGGCGGTGCCAAACAAATCCCAGTTAAGCGGTCTGTCCGAGTATTCGTCGGTGGTTGTGGTGTACTTCCTGATTGCAACAACGATAATATTAAAACTACTGCCCATTTTGTTTTTGACATAAACATTCCTCTTTTTAGTTTATAAGCTCACTCCTTACTCAGTTACCCGATATTGGTTAACATTGTTTTTTGTTTGCTTACAATCAATATTGCATAAAAAGAAACAATGTCAACAGCAGTCGTAAATATTTTTATAATTCATGCGCCACTGCCTGTTAAACAAGATTATTCAGATAGCTAGATACGGCGAGGTATGTTCCGCTGACTAGCAGTGCCAGCTTGCTGACAATCAAAATGACGTTGCCGAGTGTTGGTTTAAAGGTGAAATCTGCTTTGATGCTTACTTCAATTTTACTCATGTGTCCGGTCTCTATTTAGTGAATGAGGTAAGCTTATCCACGACCAGTAGTGTCCGCAAGTCCAAGCAGGCTGGGGGTTATGCCCTAAACCTATATATACCTATATCCTAACTTCTCAGTAGATCATGAGACAAAAACTGTCTTGCAACCTGAAAGCTGTAAAGATAGAGGTTGTCGCGTTCCCGAAAACCACGCTCATCACGCTTTATAAAAAGTACTCAATTCCGACGACCTATATAGTAACTTTTTTCGCAAAGTAACTTTTTTGGCCAGATGAGCCTACTGTGAAATTGCACTCGACTTGACCATCCGCTTGCATTCGATCCGACCAGTCATTTGCATTCGTTCTGACGACCGGTAGCATCGGATTTGACCCGCACGCCTTGTAATCATGGTCGGTAGAAAATGGTCAGTGCGTCCGTTCGCTTACCCGACTCACGAGCGTCTGATTTACAACCTTGTAGGGGGCCAGGTGCCGCAGCTGTTTTACGACGACTACACGCCATCGCCCGAGGCCAATTCCCAACGGCTATAAACCAAGCCTACGCCGCGCCCCGTTGGATCGCCGAGCATGGCAAGGAGATCGGTGTCGATGGCAGCCGCTTGGCTGTCGCAGGCAACAGCGTCGGCGGGAATATGGCCACGGTAGTTGCGATCAAGGCGAAAGAGGCTGAACTCCGAAGTTGTGTTTTCAGACGCCTCTGTGGCCTTTGACCGATGCTAGCTTCAATACCGGTTCTTACAATCAATTCGTCGAAGGATACTTCCTGACGCGCAATATGATGAGTGGTTCTGAGACAACTACACCACTGACACGAAGCATCATGAGGCATTCACGCCTTGCCTTTACATACCATTCTTGATCAGCTGAAAGGTTTGCCACCGGCACTGGTACAGATCCCCGAAATGGAGGTTCAGCGTGACGAAGGCGACGCGTGCGCCCGCAAGTTAGACGCCGCTGGTGTCCCTGTGATCGCCGTCCGTTGTAACGGCATGATTCACGACTTTGACCTGCTCTATGTTCTCGACCAGGTAGTCGGTACGCGCGGTGCGGTGGGCCAGGCAGACCAGAAGATCAAGCAGCACCTCAATAAAAGGTGCAATCCTCACCGGGGAGGCCTAGTGGCCCCGGTGGGCATTTTTTGTATCTCTATCGGCTTTTGTGCACCAACACCCGCTCCAGCATTCAGGCACAGCCTGTCGTTTGAGGATGATTATCACGATAGAGCGTTCCCTCGTAACAGGGGAGCGCCTCAACTCAGTCCAATGAGCGCGCCCACGATCTATAAGTATCCACGACTTCATCCAGCCTTACTTTATGGGGGCTGGCGGGAAATTCAGTCGCCTCTCCAGACAGCGTTCCAGTTGCATCTATTTTCGTGTAGCTGCATTTATTTCCAATTGTCACACAAGATGCTTAAGACCATTGACCCGATTCGTAGACGAGGTGTTACCGCTTTTTATCCACATCAGGAATTCAGGGTAGGAGACACAGGTGGCTCATGGAGCAGCCAGAGGAGTGGGTGAATGGCTGGCTGCTAATCCTAGTACAGGTAGAGCGTGACGAAGACTTGTCTTTTTGGCGAAGGTTCGAGTAAAGTCCGGCTACGGTTTTAGGCCAGGATCACTCCCTTAGCTGCTGCGAGCTAGACAGTGTTGTAGGACTTCTTGTCGCCTGAAACTCCATTGTTTCCGGCAGTGTAATTCGCAGCCTGACCGGGTAAATAGTGGAGTCATCACATGCTTTTTAGCACCCAATCTGCGTTCGATACCTTCGCACGCAATATCCATACCGCAGCATCCGACGCCTTTTCTCTCAGTCGCTCGAAGCTCAATGAAGCCCTCGCTCATGGGTACGGTTTCCGTACGTATGCGTCGTTGTGTGCATCTCTGAAACAGGGACCTTTGGACAATGCGTCGACCTTCGATCATGCAGTGTTTCTGAACAGCATGGCCGATCTTGAGGGCTGGACTAAGGCCTCAATGCTTGGCGTACTCGTTGAAGGGCATACCTTCGATATCGAGATCGCCAAGTGGCCTGTTGGCACTCCACGGCGTAACCAGCCTGGAGACCTGGAAGCCAGCTATCACGTCGTGTTGAACGTCTCTGAGGCTGACGGTAAAAAAGCCCAAGGGCTGACGCCATTTACTCTGCCCGTGTTCGCCGAAACAATGACGGATGAAAAGTTCCGGGTCGATTCGGCTCCTACCTACCGGGTGACGGAGGGACTTTACGTCAGTCGCTTCCGGAAGGGGACACAAACGCTTCGCGCGAGCATCGCAGATGGCCGCTGGGGCGGTGAAGCGTTCATCTACGGCACTGAGGAACAGCTGGATGATTCGCGCAGCTTGAAAAAGATCAAATCCTCGATGGTGAAAAGTGCTCTCCCTTCTGTATCAAAACGTGTGGTCTGTGATGTTTACCATCCAGATCAATATCATCCAAATGCACGTCGTATCGAGATCGTACTTGGTGCCCAAGTGCTCGAGTTCCTAGGCTCGAGCCCGCTTCACTTTCAAATTCCAGCGATGGCAGAGCGCTTTTTCGTCATGGATGATGGGCGCAGCAATACCGAGGGGCTTGGCGTGATTGTCGACGGTTTCTGGGGGGCGGCGGTCAACTCGAACGGTGTCGATGAAGATGAAAACTCCACTCCTCTGGAGGAGGTGCGGGTACGCATGCAGATTGCCGTTGAGTCGAGCCTCTCTCAACTTGGTTTCAATCGTCATCGTAGTTAATCAGCACCTTATCCGGCGGAAACGCCCGCGCTAGGCGCGGGCACCTTCGTGAGCACCTATATCCGTTGATCGATAGCTAGAAGCCGTTCAGATCGTGATGCTCAGGGATTGAGTGCAAAAGAATTTTTAGGCCGAATTTTGCTAGCGCGTTAAAGCTCACGGCGAGATCTCTAGGGGGGATTGGGATGCCTGTATCGTTTAAAGGATGAACAGGCATACTTCTGTGTCGATCAGTTTTGCGTAGGTGCGGATCTATCAGAGCTTTAGAGAGCTTCTCACCACTGAGCATGACTCAAACGAAATGCCGAGTTCTCTCCAGAATTCTAGCGAGCAAGCCTGCTTCGACAGACGAGACTGCTGGTCGGCGGAACTCTACGACATTACATTCAGCTAAAGGATAGGCGTGAGAAGACTCTATGATCGTTGCCACAGGCAGGTACGATTGATCGCCGATGTCCAAAGCTTCGAAGGACAAAGTCAGCTGAGTGCCCTGTTCTGAGTGATCAGATTCATCAACGATTTTCATAAAAATGCTCCAATGCTGCTACCGATAAACCGGTTGATCTCAAATGCCGCGCGAGGATAGACCCTGGACGATGAGAGATTCAAGAGTCGGAATAGCTTCCATTGTGACAAAAGCGACGGGATGAGCCTCCCTGGTTTGCATAACGCCCTCCGAGTTTTTCCGACCGTTGGGGTGAGCAGAGAAGAAGCGAAGAAATCGTGAGGGCGCTACGCCATCGAACGGCATCACTCTCACCTTATCCGTTTCGTTCTCATTTTCAGTTATAGCATCCTCGTGAAGCTTCGTCGCAAGGCTCTTCCGGTAGGGCTCCAAAAAGTAAACCTCACGTACACCAGCTGCGACGATGTGCCGCGCACATGAATGACATGGATACGTGGTCACAAACAGCTTCCCGTCACGGATTTTCCCGCCATCGGTGCTTCCAGCACTGAGTAAAGCATGCATCTCGGCGTGAACAGCACGAGAAAACTCAATCAGGCTCTTGAGTTGGGATTTCTTCCGTATTGCCTTGTAAACCTTTTCGCGGTTTGCTTCATCGATGAGCCCTTCGCTCGATAGCAAATCGACGATAGCGTTTGAGATGACCTCTTTCTCCTGATCGTTGGAGCATCGACCACCTTCGAGGTTCCAGCAGCGTCGATCTTCATCTGGGGAGCTTCCATAAGACTCTGTCTGGTAGAGCCCGCCGAAGGCTTTGGGAACGTCATTCCACCCTGTCGCTAATATTTCCCCTTCCTCGCTTGTAATTGCAGCGCCGACCTGACGGGAGAGGCATGCGGAATTTCGTGCGGCAGAAAATGCTGCATACATAGCGCGCTCGTTGAGGGTTGGCGTCGCGATGACTGTTCCCAAAATGAGATCAAGGAATCGTTTAACACGTCCTTTGCGATGCGTGTCGGTCGTTTTTTCTACGCGTAAGAAGAAGTCTGCTTGCGGAAAGGTGTCTTCGACTCGTTGCCCGTGATCCATCTCTTCGCCGGAGTCTCGATCGATCAGATCGTGAATCTGATCGCCTTGGCCTTTGTAGCGTTCCAGCCTGGTGATTCGTAGCTCAATCGGGGAGTAGACGCCTACCACATGCAGCATGTCCCCGTAGACGGAGCGCAGCAGGCGGAGTTCGTCGATATGTTTAATTGAGTCGATAATGTGGCAATAGCGGACAGTGATCTTTGGAGTCGGCGCGGAACCCGAAGTGTCGAAAAGGTCTGGCTCCTGAACTTTTTCAGCAGCCTGCTGCGCTTCTTCTCGTTCAAGGGTAATTCGACGAATGGCGAAGCGCGCCAAGATCTCGTTCCCGTGTTCCTCGCGAAGTTCGTTACCTGCTTCAATGAGCTTGAGGATCGACTTCTCACCCGTCAGCGACTTTTGCTTACGGATTTCGTCACTCAGCCTGATGATGTTTACTTTTTCGTAGTTGTAATCGGTGCCAAGTAGCAGTTCCTGGAATGTTTTTGCCACGTCGTGCAACGGTGTTCCCATCGGTCCGCACAACGCGATAACAATCTCTGGAGTGATCGTTTTACCGATTGCACCGATGTCGTCGAAGTGCCCGCTCTTATCACTATTAGCTGAGGCAATGAGGCGGAAATCTGGAGCTGCCATAACGATCCCTGTTTGTAGGTAAGCTTCGATGATTGATCATCGCATAATGACATCACTGTTTAGTAGCTTTGCGTTAAATAGCGTCTCCAAGCGTAGTCAGTAGTCGCATTAATTTCGAGAATTTCTCATTAATTTCGAAAACCGACAGCTGCCACCGACCAATGCCGGCCCTGAAGCCGAATGGTGTGGTTGGCGGAAGGGGCGTTGCGGCCAGTGAGTCAGAGGCACCCCGCTGGCGACCGATTGAATCGCTGCCACTTCCAGCGCCTCACATTCGGAAAGCGGTGGCAGTAATCCTGGCAGACGACTGGCCAGCAGCGTCTTGCCGGTTCCCGGAGGCCCGCTGAACAACAAGTTGTGCGCCCCCGCTGCGGCAATCAGCAATGCGCGTTTTGCGGTTGTTTGACCCTGCACTTCGTTGAGGTCGGGATAGGGCTTGGCAGCGTGCATCAAACCATCGGAAACGTAAGGCTCGACCGGCGTGTGCCCATTGAAATGCGCCACCGCTTCCAGCAAATGATCGACCGCAAACACCTTGAGCCCGGATGCCAGGCACGCCTCTTCTGCATTCGCTCGAGGCACCACCAGCGCCCGCCCGGCCTTGCGCGCCGCCAGTGCCGCCGGCAGCACACCACGCACCGGCCGCACGGCACCCGACAGCGCCAACTCACCCAGACATTCCACCTCGTCCAGGGTCAGGCAGGGCACCTGCACACTCGCCGACAGAATCCCCAAAGCAATCGCCAGATCAAACCGCCCGCCATCCTTGGGCAGGTCCGCCGGCGCCAGATTCAAGGTGATCCGCCGCGCCGGAAATTGCAGTCCGGAATTGATGATCGCGCTGCGTACGCGATCCTTGCTCTCCTTCACCGCCGCTTCAGGCAGGCCGACCATGGTCAGCGACGGCAGACCGTTGGCCAGATGGACTTCGACGGTAACAGCGGGGGCTTCCACGCCAATCTGGGCGCGACTGTGGACAATGGAGAGGGACATGGTCGTTCCTTGAGTTGAATCGGGGGCCGCTTCCTGCGGGTTTTTGAAGGATAGTTGAGCCGGGTTTCAGTGCTGAAATAGAGGTTTACAAGACGTATCAAGACCCGATGGGCTGTCAGTGCTTGCCTGAATTGGAGCGTTGACTCTCGCTCGGCATTGACGGATCCTCCCGCTCGAGGACTGCAACTGCGCATTCGTTGGGACTGGGCACCAGTAAAAGCTCCCCCGCATTTTTGGCAGCAGAGAAAGCTGGTTTCTCTGAAGTAGTGACGACGGGCCAGCTCGTCGGATTCTGAACCCATGGTTGCAAAGCCAGGAGCTAAAGAATCGCTGCGACTACTCCTCCAAACACAAAAAAGGCGTCCTATGGACGCCTTTTTATTTTTGACTCAGGATCTTCTACCGGCCAGCGGGCCGCTTGGCTCAAGCTCTGGCCCACACGTAACAGCAACTTCAATAAATCGCCGTTGGTTGGCTGACATATCCCCAGCCAACCGGAGTGCTTCGAGATGTAGTTCAACAATCTGAAGAAGCTTTGCCTTTCGCTTTTTTGGGCTCATACGCACCTCGTACGATTGGGTTGTTGATTTCGATGTTATTGACCGTTCACAGAAATGACAAGCCGGTTGGTATGGTCGAATTCGAACCCCAGTTTCCGGTAGTAAAAGACAACATTCGGATCAGGATCCTGAATTTCGATTTCTTTGCATCCTAGCGCTCGCGCATAGTGATCTGCGACAAGCAGAGCAATCGGCGCGATCCTGCCGCGAAGCGGGTGCGCCCTGTCCGGATGCCCTTCCAACAGAATAATCTTTAAGCAGATAGAGCTTGCGCGCGGGGTCGCATAGCACATGCCGCAAAGAATCTGTTTGAACCATATCGCCAAATCCAGACCTTTCGCATCTTTACTTTTCCAGTCTGCAACGTCATCCCAAGGGAAAATTGTTGGCCCCTCCCAGAGAAAGTATTGCTTTATCGCTGCTGGGGTAATTGGCTCAAACTTGACCGCTGCTGCATCAATATTTGGGATTCTCGGGGCAATGTTGTTTATAAAGAATTTGTAGGCGATCTTTCGCGAGTTTGATCTGAATGTCTGGTTGCGAAGATCCGTTGCTTTGCCTTTTCTTCTCATTGTTTTCATCTGTTTGGATCTGGTCGCAGAAGATAGCCAGCAGAGAGGGGGCAGCGAAATCAGACGTGGGGGACGCGTTTTGTAGGACGTTACTTCTGTGAGTGGAGGATTTCGGAGTAGGGGGGGCGAGTTAACGAAGACACAAAACAGGTCATTTCAGTGATATCACTGAAATGACCGTTGGTGAGGTTGCAGCGCAAAAATTCAGATCAATTGCAGAGCCTTTCTCCACCATGAGTTCACAACCGTGCGGTTTGCTTGTTCTCGCTCCGTCACCATGTGTGGTACATCCTGCAACCGTATCCACGGCTGGTTATTCCAGTGCAGCAAACTCAACGTCATGTCCGGCCAACTGAGCAAGCTGAGATGTGGGCGTTCGCTTGTGCTGGGGAGTTGGGCGTCGCGCAGGGTGGGGATGACTTGGTGGGTGAGCCATTCGCGCAGCGCTCGGTATTCGGGACAGTAGTGGTAGACGAGGAGGGCGTAGATGCCTGATTCGCTGATCAGCAGGGTGTTTTCGATCTGGTTGTGGATCAGGGTTTTGCGGGTTTGGTATTGGTCGGGGTCGAGTTTTCGCAGCATGCGTTCGTTGAGGTAGATGTGCAGCAGGCGGCTCAGGTCTCGGGCGCAGAACCAGGGTTGGTTCTGAATGAGGAGTGCGTTGAGGGGGAGTTTGTGGCGGGTGAAGATGCTAGGTGTCAGGTAGTTTTCGTCCATGGTTCAGTTCTCGAATTCAAGTGAAGAAAACTGCTTCTGTTCGTCGCCAAACGAAAAGGGTGGCAGCTATGCGCGGGTTGGCGAACCGGTGAATTCGAAACCGGCAGACCCTGAGGTCTCCCACGCAAAGCCGCCATAACTCGTTGAGAGAAAAAACCTCTGTGTGAGTTTAGTTGCATTGCGTCAAATTCGATCCAGGTCGCCAAACCCGGTGCTGAACATTCAGCATCGGATGAGCTTAGAAACCTGGGCTTTTCGGCGCAATCGGACGGCGGTGGTGCAGGTTGTAGGACGTTGCGGGGATGGTTGAAGGGCTGAAGATCAAAAGATCGCAGCCTTCGGCAGCTCCTACAGGGGACGCGAATTATTCAGCGGGCGGTGTCAGCTTCGCTTCCATCTCGGCAACCTTGGCTTCGAGGCTTTCGAGGCGGGCGCGAGTACGCGCCAGCACTACCATCTGACTATCGAACTCTTCCCGGCTGACCAGATCGAGTTTGCTGAAGGCACTTTGCAGCAGCATTTTGAACTGGCTTTCCATTTCGGCTTTCGGCAGCGGGGTGTCGCCGCTGAAGAGGCGGGAGGCGGTGCCACTCAGGGCGTCGAGGAAGTCTTTGGGCGCGAGCATGGGAAATGTCCTGGAAACAATGGCCGGCAGTGTATCACGCAGTGTCTATAGTCAATCCCGTTGCACGGATGCACGCTTTTCGCGCAGGGGGACGGACGGTGGCGCACCGTTGTTGTGCGTATCGGCAAAAGCTTTTCTGCCCGAGCGCTTGCAACAGGTGCCAAGCGATTGAAATGCAGGGTTTTTGCCGAGCTGGCAAGGTTTCTGCTTAGTCACCCTCGACCCATGCACTGATGCAGTCGCTGTGACGAATGCAGTGCGGCAGACGAAGCGGGGAGTTTCGTCTGATGCGGTTAGCTGGCGTCAACGATGCGTTACAAAGCCAGGCACTGCGCTTAGACTTGAGACGGGTTTGTTTTCCTGGGGCAAGTCCACCAATTCGGGAGAGAGTTTCATGAAGCTAGTCACTGCCATCATCAAGCCGTTCAAGTTGGACGACGTGCGCGAGTCGCTGTCCGAAATCGGCGTGCAGGGCATTACCGTCACTGAAGTCAAAGGCTTCGGCCGGCAGAAGGGTCACACCGAGCTGTATCGCGGCGCGGAATATGTGGTCGATTTTCTGCCCAAGGTGAAAATCGACGTGGCCATCGACGACAAGGATCTGGATCGGGTTATCGAGGCGATAACCAAAGCGGCCAACACCGGCAAGATCGGTGACGGCAAGATCTTCGTGGTCAATCTGGAACAGGCGATCCGCATCCGTACCGGCGAAACCGATACCGACGCGATCTAAGCGCCGCCACAAACCCAACGCCCCAGGAGAAAACAATATGACTCTGCGTAAATTCGCAGGGCTAGGCGCCCTGTTGTCCATCGTAATGCCCGGCATCGCCATGGCGGCAGACGAAGTGGCAGCGCCAGTCCTCAATTCCGGCGACACCGCCTGGATGCTCACCTCGACAGCGCTCGTGCTGTTCATGACCATCCCCGGCCTGGCGCTGTTCTACGGCGGTATGGTTCGCTCGAAAAACATTCTTTCCGTGCTGATGCAGTGCTTCGCCATTACCGGTCTGATCAGCATCCTGTGGGTCATTTATGGCTACAGCATTGCCTTCGACACCACCGGCATGGAGCAGGGCGTCGTCAACTTCAATTCGTTCTTCGGCGGCATGGGCAAGGCGTTCCTCGCCGGTGTCACGCCTTCGAGCATCACCGGCCCGGCGGCGCTGTTCCCTGAGGCGGTGTTCATCACCTTCCAGATGACCTTCGCGATCATCACCCCGGCGCTGATCGTCGGTGCGTTCGCCGAGCGCATGAAGTTCTCCGCGATGCTGATTTTCATGGGCATCTGGTTCACGCTGGTTTATGCACCGATCGCGCACATGGTCTGGTCCGGTAACGGCGGCCTGATGTGGGACTGGGGCGTGCTCGACTTCGCTGGCGGCACCGTGGTGCACATCAACGCCGGTATCGCCGGTCTGGTCGCTTGCCTGGTACTGGGCAAGCGCAAAGGCTTCCCGACCACACCGATGGCTCCGCATAACCTCGGCTACACCCTGATGGGCGCGGCGATGCTGTGGGTCGGCTGGTTCGGCTTCAACGCCGGTTCCGCTGCAGCCGCCAACGGCACTGCCGGTATGGCCATGTTGGTTACCCAGATCGCCACTGCCGCTGCGGCACTGGGCTGGATGTTTGCCGAGTGGGTCACCCACGGCAAGCCAAGCGCACTGGGCATTGCTTCGGGTGTGGTCGCCGGTCTGGTCGCGATCACTCCGGCCGCTGGCACTGTAGGCCCGATGGGTGCACTGGTGATCGGTCTGGCCGCAGGCGTGGTGTGCTTCTTCTGCGCCACCACCCTGAAACGCAAACTCGGCTATGACGATTCCCTGGATGCCTTCGGCGTGCACGGCATCGGCGGTATCCTCGGCGCGATCCTCACTGGTGTGTTTGCCGCACCGGCACTGGGCGGCTTCGGCACCGTGACTGACATCGGCGCGCAGGTCTGGATTCAGATCAAAGGCGTCGGCTTCACGGTGATCTACACCGCGATCGTGACTTTCATCATCCTCAAGGTCCTGGACGCCGTCATGGGTCTGCGTGTGACCGAGGAAGAAGAGTCGGTGGGCCTCGATCTGGCACAACACAACGAACGCGGCTACAACCTGTAAGTACGCGCACTAAAAAACTTGCCCGGTTCGCCGGGCATTTTTTTGTCCGGGATTTGTCATTCAAGGTGCGGCTGAAAGGATTTTTCTTACGGCTTTGGTCGTCTTTACGACGAGGCTTTTTCTGCGGGCAATCGCTTACATCGCTGCAGGAATATTAGGGCCTTTGTTTTTTTTCAGAGCACGCTAGAATGCGCCCCGAACGAGCGGAGAACTGTATGTGGCAACAGACTCTGATAACCCTGCGGGCAAGGCCCCGGGGCTTTCATCTGGTGACGGACGAGTTACTCGCAGGCTTGCCTGAACTCAAGACCTGTCGGGTCGGTCTGTTGCATTTGTGGCTGCAGCACACGTCGGCATCGTTGACCATCAACGAGAACGCCGATCCGGCAGTTCGTCGCGACTTCGAACGATTTTTCAATCGTCTGATCCCACAAGGAACAGACGGCTACGAGCACAACGACGAAGGCCCGGATGATCTCCCGGCGCACTTCAAGGCCAGCGTGCTCGGTTGCCAGATCAGTCTGCCGGTTGCGGCAGGGCGGCTGGCACTGGGTACCTGGCAAGGGATTTATCTGGGCGAGCACCGTGATCATGGCGGTGCCCGTAAAGTCCTCGCCACCTTGCACGGTGAACAGGCATGAGCCGCTGCCGGGCAGCGGCAGAAGATTTTTCAACGGCGGCTTCGACAGCCGCCAAAGCTGGTCTATAACTAATCTGCTTTTGGCAAGTCATGAGGTAGAACATGAGCGACGATGATCTGGAAAACGACGACCTCGAAGTAGGCGACGAAGACGAGGCCGAGGAAGGCCTGGAAGCGGCAGCGGAAGACGTTACCGAAGACGATGGCGGTGACGACACGCCGGCCCCGGCTGCCAAAGGCAAAGCCAAGGCTGCGGTCTCGGTCGACGAGTTGCCGAGCATCGAAGCCAAGAACAAGGAGCGCGACGCCCTGGCCAAGGCCATGGAAGAATTCCTTGCGCGCGGCGGCAAGGTGCAGGAAGTGGAGGCCAATGTGGTCGCCGATCCGCCCAAGAAGCCGGACAACAAGTACGGCAGCCGCCCTATCTGAGGCGCGTCGCTCGCTTGCTGAAAAAGCCCGCCGTCGCTGCGGGCTTTTTTATGCCTGGAATAAATGCGTTGAAAACAAATGCAGTCCCCTGTGGGAGCGAGCCTGCTCGCGAAGAGGGCATGTCAGCCGACATACATGTTGGATGACACACCGCATTCGCGAGCAGGCTCGCTCCCACAGGGCTGTAGATCAGTTCGAGGAAGCATTCCAGCGGGAGAGGACGGCTGGCAGTTCAGTGAGGCTGCGAATTTCCGCATCCGGCAAGCGCTCCGCTTCCCAGACCTTGCCCGTCGGGTTGAACCACACCGCGCGCAAGCCTGCCTGCTGAGCGCCGGCAATGTCATCGCCAGGATGATCGCCGACATGCACCGCCGCTGCGGGGCTTACACCGCCGCGCTGTAACGCTTCATGAAACAGCCGTGCATCCGGTTTGGCGATGCCGATGTCTTCGGCGCACAAGGCGAACTTGAAGTAATCCGCCAGCCCCAGCCGGCGCACGTCGGCATTGCCATTGGTGACCACGCCGAGGGCGTAATGATTGGCGAGCAGCTCCAGCAGCGGCTCGACCTCCGGGAACACTTCGATCTGATGCCGCGCATGCAGGAACACTTCAAAAGCCTTGTCAGCCAGCTCCGAGGCCTCGCCGTGGGCATATCCGGCTTCTTCCAGCGCATGGAACAGCACACGTCGACGCAGCGCGCTGATGCGGTGCTTGAGCCCCGGTTCGCCCGCCAGCACACGCTCGCGAATCGACCACAAATGCTCCACCGGCACCGCGCCCAGACCCGAGGCATGTTCGCTCAGCCATTCGCGCAACACGGTTTCGGCGCTGGCGATCACCGGAGCGGTGTCCCACAGGGTGTCGTCGAGGTCGAAGGTGATCAACTGAATGCTCATGAATCATCGCCTTTCATGCGTTTGGCCCGGGGATGGGCGCTGTCGTAGATCGCCGCCAGATGCTGGAAGTCGAGGTGGGTATAGATCTGTGTGGTTTTGATATCGGAGTGGCCGAGCAATTCCTGCACCGCGCGCAGATCCTGCGAGGACTCGAGCAAATGGCTGGCGAAGGAGTGCCGGAGCATGTGCGGGTGCAGGTTCTGCCCCAGTTCGCGCTCGCCAGCCAGTTTGACCCGCACCTGAATCGCGCGCGGGCCAAGGCGTCGGCCCTGCTGGCTGACAAATACGGCATCGTCTGCCGGGTTGGTCATTGCGCGTAGCGGCAACCAGTGTTCGAGGGCTTCGCGGGCCTTGGCGCCGACTGGCAGCAGCCGGGTCTTGCTGCCCTTGCCGAGCACCTGAACCATGCCGTCGGCGAGGTCGAGTTGATCGAGATTGAGCCCGGTCAGCTCGGACAGGCGCAGGCCAGAGGAATAGAACAGCTCCAGAATCGCCTGATCGCGCCGGGCGAGAAAATCGTCCTCGACCGCACCTTCCAGCAGCTGCAATGCGCGATCGGTATCAAGGGTTTTCGGCAGGCGTCGTTCGCCTTTCGGCGGGGCCAGGCCGGTGGCCGGGTCGTGGTCGCACAGGCCTTCGCGATTCAAGTAGTGATAGAGCCCGCGCACCGCCGAGAGCAGGCGGGCGAGGCTGCGCGAGGACTGGCCTTGCGCATGCAACCGGGCGATCAGGCTGCGCAGGCGCTGGATATCCAGCGCGGCCCAACTGCCGATGTTCTGCTTGATGCACCAGCCAAGGACTTTATCGAGGTCGCGGCGATAAGCCGACAGGGTGTGCGGCGACACCTGTCGCTCACTGCGCAGATGTTCGCAGTAAGCGTCCAGTTGTCGTTCCATGGTCAGCGTACCGAGCGCAGCGAGCTGTTGACCCGTGGCAGCACGCGGCCCATGACCTCGGCGATGTAGCTCAGGAACAGGGTGCCGACCGAGCTCTTGTAGTGCTGCGGGTCACGGCTGGCGATGGCCAGAATGCCGTGAATGCCCTGATGGCTGATGGCAACCACGGCGGTCGAGCCGATCTGCTGGCGCTGTTCTTCGCCGAAGAGGAAATCCAGCTCATGTTCACGCAGGCTGCCGCTGACGCTTTTGCCTTCGGTGAGCAGGCCACCGATCGCGGTTTGCGCGTCGGCGTGAGTCACCCAGCGGCCGACCGGTGCCGGGTTGTCGCCGAGCAGGATCAGGCTGACGAAAGGCACCTGGAAATCCTGACGCAGGCTGTCCTCAACGCTGATGACCACGTCTTCTAGGGTCGATGCATCCATCAGCGCGAGAATCAGGCGGCGGGTCTTTTCAAACAGGCGATCGTTGTCGCGGGCCACGTCCATCAGATGCGAAAGGCGATGGCGCATCTCGATATTGCGGTCGCGCAGGATGGTCATCTGCCGCTCGACCAGCGACACGGTGTCGCCGCGTCGGTGCGGAATGCGCAACGAGGGCAGCAGCTCTTCGTGCTCGACGAAAAAGTCCGGATGAGCCTCCAGGTAGGCGGCAACTGCGGCTGCCTCGAGGCTCTCGGACGCTGATTCGTCGGCTGGTCGGGCGGGTACCTGTGGCTTGTCGGTCATGATTTCTGCTCGCTCAAAGACGCACTTGTCCTTCGTATACACGCACTGCCGGACCGGTCATCAATACCGGTTCGCCCGGGCCGGCCCACTCGATGGACAGGCGTCCGCCGGGCAGGTCGATCAACAGCGGCGAATCCATCCACCCCTGACTGATGGCCGCCACCGCCGCGGCACAGGCGCCGGTGCCGCAGGCCTGGGTTTCCCCGGCGCCGCGTTCCCACACACGCAGTTGCGCGCGATGGCGATCGATGACCTGAAGGAAGCCGACATTGACCCGCGCCGGAAAGCGCGGGTGGTGTTCGATCTTCGGCCCCAGTTCATGCACCGGTGCGCTGTTGATGTCGTCCACGCGAATGACCGCATGGGGATTGCCCATCGACACGGCGGCCAGTTCGACCGTGGTGCCATCGACTTCCAGCGGATAGCTGCTGGCCTGGGCCGGCGCCTGGAATGGAATGTCTGCCGGCACCAGGCGCGGCGCGCCCATGTTCACGCCGATCTGGCCGTCGTTACGCACGTCCAGTTCAATGATGCCGCCCTTGGTCTCGACGCGGATCTGCCGTTTGGCGGTCAGACGCTTGTCGAGCACGAAGCGGGCGAAGCAGCGCGCACCGTTGCCGCACTGCTCCACTTCCGAACCGTCGGAGTTGAAGATCCGGTAGCGGAAATCCACATCCGGGTTGCTCGGCGCTTCGACGATCAGCAACTGGTCGAAACCGATACCGGTGTGGCGGTCGCCCCATTGCTTGGCGTGTTTGGGCTGAATGTGCGCGTGCTGGCTGACCAGGTCGAGGACCATGAAGTCGTTGCCCAGGCCGTGCATTTTGGTAAAACGCAGCAGCATGGGTTACTCCGGCAGCAGGCTTTCGCCGGCAAACAGCTCGGCCACGGTTTCGCGGCGACGCACTTCAAAAACCTGATCACCATCCACCAGCACTTCAGCGGCACGGCCGCGAGTGTTGTAGTTGGAGCTCATCACAAAACCGTAGGCGCCAGCCGAATGCACGGCCAGCAGATCGCCTTCTTCCAGCGCCAGCTCGCGGTCCTTGGCGAGGAAGTCGCCGGTTTCGCAGATCGGGCCGACGATGTCGTACTTGCGTGCAGCGCTGTCGCGCGGTTTCACCGCCGTGACGTCCATCCACGCCTGATACAGCGCCGGACGGATCAGGTCGTTCATCGCCGCGTCGACGATGGCGAAATCCTTGTGCTCGGTGTGCTTGAGGTATTCGACCTGTGTCAGCAACACGCCGCCATTGGCAACGATGAAGCGGCCTGGCTCGAACACCAGCGCCAGATCACGCCCGTCGAGACGTTCGCGCACAGCCTTGATGTAATCGGCAGCCAATGGCGGCTCTTCATCGCGATAACGCACGCCCAAACCACCACCGAGATCGATGTGGCGCAGGTGAATGCCGCAATCGCCGAGGCGGTCGACCAGATCCAGCAGGCGATCGAGTGCATCAATGAACGGCGGCAGGGTGGTCAGTTGCGAACCGATATGGCAGTCAACGCCCACCACTTCCAGGTTCGGTAGATGCGCGGCGCGCACGTACACGTCTTCGGCATCGGCAATGGCGATGCCGAACTTGTTCTCTTTGAGACCGGTGGAAATGTACGGGTGGGTGCCGGCATCGACGTCCGGGTTCACGCGCAGCGAAACCGGGGCGCGAACACCCAGCTCGGCGGCGACTACTTGCAGGCGCTCAAGCTCATCGGTGGACTCGACGTTGAAGCAGTGCACGCCGACTTCGAGGGCGCGGCGCATGTCGTCACGGGTCTTGCCGACGCCGGAGAAAACGATCTTGTCGGCGCTGCCACCAGCGGCCAGTACACGTTCCAGCTCGCCACGGGAAACGATGTCGAAACCGGCGCCGAGACGGGCCAGGACATTCAGTACGCCGAGGTTGGAGTTGGCTTTGACCGCGAAGCAGACCAGATGCGGCATACCGGCCAGCGCATCGGCGTAGGCCAGATATTGCGCTTCGATGTGCGCGCGCGAGTAGACATAGGTGGGCGTGCCGAAGCGGTCGGCGATGGCGGACAGCGCCACACCTTCCGCGAACAGCTCCCCGCCACGGTAGTTAAAAGCGTCCATGGCGATCCCTTAGTAAACGTCGTGCTTGTGAGCCTTGGATGGCTGCTTCTGCGAAGACTGGGCTTGTTCGGCCGGGTCCTGATCGTCATCCGGCAGGTACAGCGGGCCTTTTTGACCACAGGCCGAAACGAGGCAGGCAACCGCGACGAGCGCAGCAAGGGAAGAGATCAGGCGCTTCATGGCGAAATCCTTGAAAATGCGTTAATTGCGCCGGAGTATACCGGCCACCCGGCAGCTTGCCTATGCGAGGGGGTTCCCGTCCGGCGGGGCTCCTGTGATGCGCATCATCCCTGTGGGAGCGAGCCTGCTCGCGAAGGCGTCGGCAAATTCAACAGGCTCGTTGCCTGACACACCGCTTTCGCGAGCAGGCTCGCTCCCACGGGGGCGGTGCTGGATGGGCCGACAGGTGCTTGGTCGTTAATCTTTGCAATCGGTCGGCAGCGTCCGTATCTTTCGGCGCTTGAGCCTGATCAGACATTTTTGAGGTTGCCGCAATGAGTTTGTCCGAAGCCCGTTTCCACGATCTGGTCGATGCTACCCAGCAGACGCTGGAAGATATCTTTGATGACAGCGACCTGGATATCGACCTGGAGAGCTCGGCAGGTGTCTTGACCGTCAAGTTCGAAAATGGCTCGCAGCTGATCTTCAGCCGCCAGGAGCCGTTGCGTCAGCTGTGGCTGGCGGCCGTGTCCGGTGGTTTTCACTTCGACTACGACGAAGAAAGCGAGCGCTGGATGTGCGACAAGAGCGAAGAGCAATTGGGCGAAATGCTTCAGCGCCTCGTCAAGCAGCAGGCTGGCGCCGAATTCGATTTCGAAGGTCTGTGATTCGTGACGGATGCCGCGCCTGTTCGCCCGCCGAAACCGCTCTACAGCAACGTCAGCCCGGCGGTGCCTTCGCCCTGCACCGGCGTATGCCGACTGGACGAACAGAAAGTCTGTCTCGGCTGTGCGCGCCACGTCGAGGACATTCGCGAGTGGCGCTCGGCGGATGATCAGCGGCGCCGGGTGATTTGCCAGCAGGCTACCGCACGAAAATCCCAAGCCTGTTGATATCGTGGCGAGGGGATTTATCCCCGTTGGGTCGCGTAGCGGCCCCAAAATCTATACGGCTGCTGCGCAGCCGAACGGGGATAAATCCCCTCGCCACAAGGGTTTCACCCAGGCAAAAAAGGGCGTGACTTGTATATTTTTTGAGCTGTGATAGTGTCCGCGAACGCCTCAAACCACCGAGGCACGGTGAAAACCCCGTCTTTTTTGGCGGGGTTTTGCTTTTTTTGTGCAGAAGAAAGGAGTCTGCCTGGATCATGACCGCACCTTCCATCACCCTTACCCGTCTGGACGTGCAACGTCTGGAGCGCCTGATCGACAGCCTGAGCGACAAAGACCAGGCTGCGCCGGGCGTGATTGCGCTGCAAACCGAGCTGGACCGCGCCGATACCGTGGTCGGCCACGATGAAGTGCCCGCCGATGTCGTGACCATGAATTCCCGCGTGCATTGCCGCGAAGAAGGCAGTGGCAAGGATTACCACCTGACGCTGGTCTATCCCAAGGACGCCAACGCCGACGAAGGCAAAATTTCCATTCTGGCGCCGGTCGGCAGTGCGCTGCTGGGCCTGAAGGTCGGTCAGCATATCGATTGGCCGGCGCCGGGCGGCAAATCGCTGAAACTGACCTTGCTGGAAGTGGAATCGCAACCGGTCAACGGCGGCGCCTTTCCCGAATAAATCCCCGCTTCAAACCTGTTCGAGCGCTTCATTCAACGAGCGCTCCAGGTCCGCCTTGTAGCGCAGATACAGATTGCTTGAACTGTGCCCGTCACCGAGCAGACCCGACAGGTCGAGGTCGGTGATGTAGCAGCGATAACGCTCGGTCTCGCGACGCTGCTCGACGATCTCCCGGGCGACCACGCTGAACAACTGGTCGCCATGCTCCAGCTCGCTGAATTCCCGCTGATTGCAGTACAAGGTGACCTGCACTTCGCCGGGTGCGGCTTTGCCGATGATTGCCTGCACGTCGTAGAACGGTTTGTTCACCGGGGTCTGCGGTGCTGGTCGGGTTTCGACCCTGCGCGAGCGCCCCGGGCCTGACGGCAACAGCTGGTAATACAAAGTCTCGGGGCTGCCCGCAGGGCCACCGTCCATCGGCAATTGCGCTTCACGGCGGTACTGGATCGATTGCAGAAAACGTTGCAGCGGCACCAGCAGACTCTGCTCGTCGTGGTACGGCAGATGTTGTTGCCACAGCGCATTGAATTCATCCAGCACGTACAGCTCCGCCTGCTGTTCACTGATGCGATAGAACACTTGAATGCACTCCGGCTGACCCATCGGCAGGATCAGCGCCAGATCGTGATCTTCCAGCGCCATCGGGTCGAGGTGCAGCGGGCTGTAGCGCGGTTGTTCTTCGCCCAGATAATCGAGCAGCGCCGGCAGGGTGGCGAGGGCGACATGGTTGACCTGACCCGGCACCAGCTCCAGCACGTGATAGTGCTGCTGCACCTGAATCAGGTAGCGGTGATTCAGCTCGCTGAGCAACAGGGTCTGCGCGGTGTCGACGATTTCTTCGACGCGGCGGGCAATGAATTGCGCGCGGTTGTGGCAGAAGCAGCGCACTTTCAGCGACGGCTGCACAGGGCCGCGCGGCAGGTTGTTGAGGTAATCGCGCAGGCAGTCGAGCAGCGCATGCGCGCCGTCGAAACGATTGACCAGCACTTCGTTCCAGCTGTTGAGCGTGACCTGATCGAGGGTCAGCACCAGATTCTCGCGCACGCCGGCATAGCTCAGCGAGTCGGTGCGTTCGGTGGTCATCAAAATGTTCAGATCACGGTGATGCTTGAGCGGATCGACGCCGACGTTGATCAGCAGCAGCACTTCGCTGGGCACGGCGGCGCGCAGCAAGGGCTCTTCGGCGACGGTGGACAAGGGCAGGGCGATGCACTGCTGCAGGCTGCCGAGCAGGTTGAACAGCTCGAACTCGCTCAAGTCGCTGGTGCCCGGATGCAGGGCCAGGCGGGTGCTGCTGTCGATCACGCCGTTGCGGTGGCACCAGGTCAGCAGTTCAAGTAGCTCGCGACTGCGCTTGATCGGCGCGAAGTGTTCCCACTCCAGCGCCGTCAGGCTGCCGTTGTACAAACCCCACTGGGTCTGCCCCGGCTCCTTTTTGTTCGGCGACTGCACCAGGGTCAGGGTGTCTTCGGCCAGGTCCGGGGCGATGCCCGGATTGATGAACTCGACCTTGTCGGCCTTGCGCTCGAATGCCGCGTAGAGTCGACGGCCGAGCACATTGAGGTCGCGCTTGTTGATCAGGCTGACGGTCTGTTCGCTGCGGGCGAACTGGGTCAGAAAGCGATAGCTGTAATTGAGTTCGTTGACCAGCGCGCGGCGCTCGGCGCTGACCTGGCGGACTTTCCACTGACTGCGGCTGTCGAGCAGCGCCAGTTGCCGCTGATCCCAGTGCCACTCGCCGGCCAGGCGTTCGAGCAGTGCGCGTTGCCAACCCTGGCTGCGGCTGTTGCCGGTGAGCTTGCGGTTGACCTTCAGATACAGCGCGCGGCGCACCAGCTCAAGGCGTTCCGGTTCGTTGCGGGCGAGCAGGTATTCCTCGATACGCCGGTACACGACCATGTACGGGTCAAGCTCATCGAGATCGAGCTGATTGGCGAACACGGCTTTCTTGAAGCGCAGGCTCAGGCACTGCACTTGCGGATGTTCGCTGGCGTACACCTCGGTCAGCAGCAGTTTGAGCACCGACTTGTAGGGCGACTCGATGCCTTTGAACAACTGCCACAATCCGGCACCGATGAATTCCCCGGGCGGAATGGTCGCCATCGGCCCGAGATCGAGGGTTTCATCGGCGCGAATAAAGCGTTTAGACAGCAGGGTGTGGGTGTAAGCGTCGTAGGCTGTTTCTTCATAGACTGGCACCAGCCACCAGATCGGCGTGCGCCCGGCCAGCCAGATCGCCGTGCGATAAAACTCGTCGAGCAGCAGATAGTGCTGGGTGCTGCCGCAGTTTTCCGAACTGAGCTGAGCATCACGTTCGCCTTTGACGAAGCGCGCCGGGTCGATCAGGAAGAAATGCGCCTCGGCACCCTGGCTCGCGGCCCAGGTTTCCAGCAACTGGCATTTCTTGCGTAGCTCGGCGAGTTCGCTTTCGCTCAGATCTGGGGCATGGCAGACCCACACATCCATGTCGCTCTGATCGGCCTGTGCCAGCGTGCCGAGGCTGCCCATCAGGAACAAACCGTGAATCGGTCGCGGCGGGTTGCTGCCATGGCGCGGTTTGTAAGAAAACGAGCGGGTCAGGCGCTGCGCCTCGGTCAGCGCATTGGCGTCCGGCTCATAATTCGAGAGACCGGCCGACGTACTGCCCGAGACATAGCCGGGCAGCAACGGATGATTGACGTGAAAGAACAGCGGCAACAGCGTCAGCACGCTTTGCTGGCGCGTCGACAAACCTTCGAGGGCGCGGCCGAGGCGGCCTTCATTGAGTTTGAGAAAACGGGCGCGCAGTTGGCTGAGTACCTTGCGGTCGATGCCTTCGTCCAGGTCGGGGCGGATTTCGTGGGTGCGCGTCATGTCAGCTCAAACCGGCTTGCAGGCTCGGACGTAGAGGGTCTCGAAATGGCCGCAGTTTAGCCTCTGCGCAGCAGGAGGTTTAAGCTGAATTTGTTTTTTGACGTCAGATTTTCATCGACAGTGATCAGGCTGGCCCGCGGAAATCCCGTGGCAGGAGTTTCCGTGGGCAAAGTCGGAAAAAGTCAGGCGGTTTCCTGCTCTCTCAGAATCGTCAGTACGGTCTGCACGTTTTGCGCGGCATCGCGGCCGAGGCTGGTCAGATAACCGCCATCGGGCTGGTCGGTTAGTTCTTTTTCGAAGAGGCGTTTGGCGGCGGCTATGTGTTTCGGGGCAGCGGTCTGATGAATTTTCAGACCTTCCTGGGAACTGTCCAGGTTGAAGAGTGCAAGGACTTCCAGTTCGGCAACCAACTCAGGGGTAAGCGACATAAGGACTCCAGACTTTCTAGGAATTGGACGACAGCGCCTCTAAGGTGAACCCGCTGGTGCAGCATGTCCAGTGCTCGGATCAGGGGATTTTGTCTTGAGGCGAATTCCAGTGTAGTCCGCATAAAAAAGATCGCAGCCTTCGGCAGCTCCTACATCGGATCTGTGTAGGAGCTGCCGAAGGCTGCGATCTTTTGATCTTATTGCTTTTCCGGTGGCAGCTCTGGCAAAGCGCGCAGTGTCGCTTCGTACCACTGGGTGTCGAACGGGCGGTCTTCATCGAGCATCGCGTCAATCTCATAGGCAAGCACGTGAGCCATGAGGTTGAGGATCTCTTCGCGCTCCATACCGACCAGAGTCAGCTTGTTCAATGTCGCCTTGGCCGCTGGCGGGTTGTCGCTTTCGATCTGGTTCTCGATGGCTTCGATCAGCGTCGCTTCGATGAATGCTTCTTCGTCGTCATCGTTGACGATATCTGTCGGCTCGCTCATGGCAGGCTCCTCAGGGAAAGGCGCCAGTTTACCCGCATTCAGCGGCGTGATGCTGCTGGCGGGAAACGTCGCGGCGATCTATAAACAGGCACTGCCCACCCCGCACGGCCTGGAGGCTCTGTGATGTTCAAGCTCTACGGATTTGCTGTCAGCAACTACTACAACATGGTCAAACTGGCGCTGCTGGAAAAAGGCCTGCCCTTCGAAGAGGTGACGTTCTACCCGGCGCAAACCCCGGAGTCACTGGCGATCAGCCCGCGCGGCAAGGTCCCGGTGCTGGGCGTCGACGCCGGTTATATCAACGAAACCGCGATCATTCTCGAATACCTCGAACAATCACAAAAGGGCACGCCGCTCCTGCCCAGCGATCCGTTCGAGCGCGCGCAGGTATTGGCGATTGCGAAGGAGATCGAGTTGTACATCGAGTTGCCGGGGCGTGCCTGCTATGGCGAGGCGTTTTTCGGTATGACGTTGCCGGAGGCGATCAAAGAGAAGACCCGGACGGAGCTGCTGCTGGGCTTCGCGGCACTCGGCCGCCACGGCCAGTTCGCCCCGTATGTGGCGGGTGACAGCCTGAGCATTGCCGATTTGTACTTCCTCTACAGCGTGCCGCTGGCCTGTGCGGTCGGGCAGAAGCTGTTCGGGATTGATCTGCTGGCCGAGATGCCGCAGGCGAAGGCGCTGCTGGAGCGGTTAGAGCAGAATCCGCATGTGCAGAAGATTGCGGCGGATAAAGACGCGGCGATGCCGGCGTTTTTGGCGATGATTGCTGCCAAAAAGTGAATTATATAGCGCTCTGAAGGACGCCTTCGCGAGCAGGCTCGCTCCCACATTGAGTCGGTGGTGAACACAATTTTGTGAACATCCAGAATCCCGGTGGGAGCGAGCCTGCTCGCGAAGCTCTTGGCTTTTAGCGGCTGGCGATTAGGGCCTGACCGCGCGCCACCGCAGCCCTGACCTGCGCCGGCGCAGTCCCGCCAATATGATCGCGGGCATTCACCGAGCCTTCGAGGGTCAGCACGGCAAACACGTCCTGCTCGATCTGATCGCTGAACTGACGCAGTTCTTCGAGGCTCATCTCGGCCAGATCCTTGCCGGTGTCGACGCCGTATTTCACCGCGTGGCCAACGATTTCATGGCAATCACGGAACGGCAGGCCACGGCGCACCAGATAATCCGCTAAGTCAGTCGCAGTGGAGAAACCGCGCAGTGCCGCTTCACGCATGATCGCGTGTTTCGGCTTGATCGCCGGGATCATGTCGGCAAACGCGCGCAGCGAATCGCGCAGGGTGTCGGCGGCGTCGAACAGCGGCTCCTTGTCTTCCTGATTGTCCTTGTTGTAGGCCAGCGGCTGGCCCTTCATCAGGGTCAGCAGGCCCATCAGCGCGCCGAAGACGCGGCCGGTCTTGCCGCGTACCAGTTCGGGCACGTCAGGGTTTTTCTTCTGCGGCATGATCGAGCTGCCAGTGCAGAAACGATCCGGCAGATCGATGAACTGGAACTGCGCGCTGGTCCACAGCACCAGCTCTTCGGAGAAGCGCGACAGGTGCATCATCGCGATGCTTGCGGCCGAGCAGAATTCGATGGCGAAGTCACGATCGGAGACGTTGTCCAGCGAGTTGCCGCCGACGGCGTCGAAGCCGAGCAGTTGCGCGGTGTATTCGCGGTCGATCGGGTAAGTGGTGCCCGCCAGCGCGGCGCTGCCCAGCGGCATGCGGTTGGTGCGCTTGCGGCAGTCGAGCAGACGCTCGTAGTCGCGGCTGAGCATTTCGAACCAGGCCAGCATGTGGTGCCCGAAAGTTACCGGCTGTGCGGTCTGCAAGTGGGTGAAGCCCGGCATGATGCTTGCGGCCTCACGCTCGGCTTGCTCCAGCAGGCCCTTTTGCAAGCGGGTGATCTCGGCGAGGATCAGGTCGACTTCATCGCGCAGCCACAGACGGATGTCGGTGGCGACCTGGTCGTTGCGGCTGCGCCCGGTGTGGAGCTTTTTACCGGTGACGCCGATGCGGTCGGTCAGGCGTGCTTCGATGTTCATGTGCACGTCTTCGAGGTCGACGCGCCAGTCGAACTGGCCGGCCTCGATTTCGCCCTGAATGGTCTTCAGGCCATCGATGATGCTGTCGCGCTCGGCATCGGTCAGCACGCCGACCTTGGCCAGCATGGTGGCGTGGGCAATTGAGCCCATGATGTCGTGGCGATACAGGCGCTGGTCGAAAGTGACGGAGGCGGTGAAGCGGGCGACGAAGGCGTCGACGGGTTCACTGAAGCGGCCGCCCCAGGACTGATTGGTCTTGTCAGTGCTCATGAATTCGCTCGTATCGGCTTGAAGAAATGGCGTGAAACGCTGGCGCGGATAATAACAGGGTTGCCAATCCTGTCGCTGACACCGGTCGATACGTTTTTTCGCGGATGTGTCAGGCATGTCCGGCGCGGTCTGCAAGGAATTTACAAAAGGATATTTTTTGATTGAGCAATATCGTTCCGACGAACGTCTACAGTGGACATAAGGGTCGGTGCGAATGCGGATCATGCAAAGGTCCGGCCACTGGCTATAAGAAGAGGGGGCGGGTGAGTTGTACAACGGTCACCCACCGCGAGAAACGCAGGAAACACTGGGCTCTGAGCCGTTCGACCCGGACGCTGGCAAATATTGCTGGCCGACGTACGGCACTTTTTGGCGCTCGGGCTAGTCTTAGCGTGGATCGCGGTGACGGAGGTCACTACACCTGTCTACGCTATCCTTGTGCGAGACTCACGCAGGAATCCAGCGCAATATGAATGTCCTGATCGTTGATGACGAACCCCTGGCTCGCGAGCGCCTAAGCCGTATGGTGAGCGAGCTCGAGGGTTACACAGTCCTGGAGCCCAGTGCCACGAATGGCGAGGAGGCGTTAGCGCTGATCGACAGCCACAAGCCGGATATCGTGCTGCTCGATATCCGCATGCCGGGCCTCGATGGCCTGCAGGTTGCTGCCCGACTGTGCGAACGAGAGACGCCGCCGGCCGTGGTGTTTTGCACCAGTCCCGATGAATTTGCCGTGGAAGCCCTGCAGGCCAGCGCCGTGGGCTATGTGGTGAAACCTGTGCGAACCGAACACTTGAATGAAGCCCTGAAGCGGGCTGAACGTCCCAACCGGGCGCAACTCTCGGCCCTGACCCGTCCCGCTGCCGAAAGTGGCAACGGCCCACGCAGCCACATCAGCGCACGGACCCGTAAAGGCATCGAGCTGATTCCGCTGGATCAGGTGGTCTACTTCATCGCCGACCACAAATACGTGACCCTGCGTCACGAAGCCGGCGAGGTGCTGCTCGACGAACCCCTCAAAGCCCTTGAAGACGAATTCGGCGAACGCTTTGTGCGTATCCACCGCAACGCGCTGGTCGCTCGCGACCGCATCGAGCGCTTGCAACGCACCCCACTGGGACATTTCCAGTTGTTCCTCAAAGGCCTCAATGGCGATGCGCTGATTGTCAGCCGTCGGCATGTTGCCGGTGTGCGCAAGATGATGCAGGGGCTGTGACCCGGTCTTCGCCGGGCCTTTCGAGTTCTTTTACCCGGCATGGCAGGCCAGGGAGGCCGCGCCGGTTCTGATTCAGGTCAAAGTGAAATTGACTGAGCTGTTATTATCCGCCGTATCTATTCAGTACGGATTGTTCCATGTCCCCTCGCGAAATCCGCATCGCCACCCGTAAAAGTGCGCTGGCCCTCTGGCAGGCCGAATACGTCAAAGCCCGTCTCGAGGCGGCCCACCCGGGCCTGCTGGTGACGCTGGTGCCCATGGTCAGTCGCGGTGACAAGCTGCTCGACTCGCCACTGTCGAAGATCGGCGGCAAGGGCCTGTTCGTCAAGGAACTGGAAACCGCGCTGCTGGAAAACGAAGCTGATATCGCCGTGCATTCGATGAAAGACGTGCCGATGGACTTCCCGCAAGGCTTGGGTCTGTTTTGCATCTGCGAGCGTGAAGACCCGCGCGATGCTTTCGTCTCCAACACCTACGCCAGTCTTGAAGCGCTGCCTGCCGGTGCCATCGTCGGCACCTCGAGCCTGCGTCGGCAAACGCAATTGCTGGCGCGTCGCCCGGATCTGCAGATCCGTTTCCTGCGTGGCAACGTCAACACCCGTCTGGCCAAGCTCGACGCCGGCGAGTACGACGCGATCATCCTCGCTGCGGCGGGCTTGATCCGCCTGGGTTTCGAAGATCGCATCACTTCGGCGATCAGTGTCGATGACAGCCTGCCGGCCGGTGGCCAAGGCGCGGTCGGCATCGAATGCCGCAGCGCCGACCACGAAATCCACGCCTTGCTCGCACCTTTGCATCACGCCGATACCGCTTCGCGGGTGAACGCCGAACGCGCCCTCAACAAACATTTGAACGGCGGCTGCCAAGTGCCGATCGCCTGCTACGCCGTGCTTGAGGGCGAGCAGTTGTGGTTGCGCGGTCTGGTCGGTGAGCCGAGCGGTGGCAAGCTTCTCAGTGCCCAAGCCCGGGCGCCGCGTGCCGACGCGGAAACCTTGGGTGTGCAGGTCGCTGAAGACTTGCTCAAGCAAGGCGCTGACGACATTCTCAAAGCTGTCTACGGCGAGGCGGGTCACGAGTGACAGCCTGGCGCCTGCTGCTGACGCGCCCGGCAGACGACTGCGCGGCGCTGGCCGAACAGCTGGCCGGGCACGGGATTTTCAGCAGTTGTCTGCCGCTTTTGGACATTGTTCCGCTGCCGGTCTCTGACACTATTCGCCAAGCGATTTCGCGATTGCCCGCTTGCAGCGCAGTGATCGTGGTCAGCAAACCGGCGGCGCGGATCGCGGTGGACTTGCTCAAGTCTGAAGGCGCGCCGCCATTGAGCATGCCGTGGTTCAGCGTCGGCGCGGCGACCGCAGGCATTCTTCGCGAACACGGTCTCGATGTGAGCTTTCCGGTTGACGGCGATGACAGTGAAGCTTTGCTGCAATTGCCGCGTCTGCGCGAGGCGGTGAGCCAGCCCGGCGCGCAGGTGATGATCCTGCGCGGCGAGGGCGGTCGTGAACTGCTCGCCGAGCGCCTGCGCGCGCTTGGTGCTAGTGTCGAGTATCTGGAGTTGTATCGCCGTGAACTGCCAGCCTATCCGCTGAACGAGCTGCCACGGCGGATCGAAGCGGAACGCTTGAACGGGCTGGTGGTCAGCAGTGGACAGGGTTTCGAGCACCTGCGGCAGATGGCCGGCGATGCCTGGCCGAAGATTGCGCAGTTGCCGTTGTTTGTTCCAAGCCCGAGGGTCGCCGAGCTGGCACGTGCCGCCGGGGCTCAAACAGTTGTGGATTGCCGCGGCGCGAGTGCCGCGGCTTTGCTGACGGCGTTACGGGAATGTCCCGTGCCGTTTTCTAATGCAAAGGATGGATACGTGAGCGAAACAGCCTTGCCAAAAGATGACGTCCAGCCTGCGCTCGATGCCCAGGTTGAAACTCCACCACCGGCCAAAGAGCCGCGCCGAGGCAATGGACTGGCAATTGTCGCCCTGCTGCTCGGCGCCGCCGGTGTCGCCATTGGCGGCTGGGGTGTCTGGCAGGTGCGCCACCTGCAGAACAACACGCAGCAACAGTCGAGTCAGGTGCAGGCGCTGAACGATCAGGCGCAGAGTCTGAAGCTCAACGAACAGCGTCTGACCGAACGCCTGGCGCAGCTGCCCGGTGCTGACGAGCTCGCCGAGCGCCAGCGTCTGGTCACGCAACTGCAGGGCGATCAGCAGCGCCTCAATCAACGTCTGGAAACCGTCCTCGGCGCCAGCCGCAAGGACTGGCGTCTGGCCGAGGCCGAGCACTTGCTGCGTCTGGCCAGCCTGCGCCTTTCAGCGTTGCAGGACATCAGCAGCGCCCAGGCACTGGTGCAGGGCGCCGATGAAATTCTCCGTGAGCAGAACGATCCGGGTTCCTTCGCCGCGCGCGAGCAAGTGGCGAAAACCCTGGTCGCCTTGCGCAGCACCGAACAGCCGGATCGCACCGGGCTGTTCCTGCGTCTCGGCGCGCTGCGCGATCAGGTCATCGACCTCACCGAGCTGGCGCCGGAGTACAAGGATCGCGGCGAGTCCCTGCTGGGGCTGACCGCCGATGGCGATGGCGCCGGTCGCTGGGCGCAGTGGTGGGACAAGGTGTCGCGCTATATCCGCATCGATTTCAACGCTGACAAAAACGTCAAACCGCTGCTGGCCGGGCAAAGCCTGAGCCAGGTGCGCCTGGCCCTGAGCCTGGCGCTGGAGCAAGCGCAGTGGGCGGCGCTCAACGGTCAGGCGGCGGTGTACACCCAGGCGCTGGCCGAGGCACGCGATGTGCTCAAGGGCAATTTCAACCCGGACAATCCGCAAAGCAAAGTCATGCTGGAACAGGTCTCCGAGCTGAGCAAGGAACCGGTCACCGTCAAGACGCCGGATCTGACCGGCACCTTGAGTGCGGTGCAGGGGTATCTGGAGCGGCGTAACGTCAATGCTGAAGAATCGGTGAAACCGTTCGCCAAGCCTGCCGCCAATGCTGCGCAGGAGGCGACCCCATGAAGCGCCTCTATGTAATCGTGTTTCTGGTCATCGCCGCGACGGCAGCGCTGGGCCTGGCGATTGCCGAGCATTCCGGTTACGTGCTGGTGGCGTACAAGAGCTTCCGCTACGAATCGAGCCTGTGGGCGACCTTGGCGGTGATAGCGGTGCTGTGGCTGCTGTTCTGGGGCATCAAGGTGCTGGTCGAGCTGGTGATGACCTCCACCGGCGTGGTCAATCCGTGGTCGCGACGCAATCGCAGCCGCCGCGTGCAAGTGGCGATCGAGCACGGGCAGCTGGATCTGGCTGAAGGTCGCTGGGCCAGTGCGCAACGGCATCTGACCCGCGCGGCGGAAGCCGAGCGCCAGCCATTGCTTTATTACCTCGGCGCCGCACGTGCGGCGAACGAGCAAGGTCAGTACGAAGAAAGTGATCGTTTGCTCGAACGTGCGCTGGAGCGTCAGCCGCAAGCCGAATTGGCGATCGCTCTGAGTCACGCACAATTGCAGACCGATCGTGGCGACACCGACGGTGCGCTGGTGACCTTGCAGGCAATGCATGAACGGCATCCGCGCAGCGCGCAGACGTTGCGTCAATTGCAACGTCTGCATCAGCAGCGTGGCGAATGGTCGGCGGTGATTCGTTTGCTGCCTGAGTTGCGCAAGGACAAAGTGCTGCCGCCGGCAGAACTGGCCGAGCTCGAACGGCGCGCCTGGGGTGAGAACCTCTCGCTGGCAGCGCATCGTGAAGAAGACGGTACGGTGGGTCTGCAATCGCTCAAGCGGGCGTGGGAACAGCTGACTTCGGCGCAGCGTCAGGAAGCACCTTTGGTACTGGCCTATGCCGAGCAATTGCGCCAGCTGGGCGCTCAGGTCGAGGCCGAAGAGGTCCTGCGTACAGCGCTCAAGCGCAAATACGACAGCCATCTGGCGCGGCTTTATGGTCTGGTTCGTGGCAGTGATCCTGCGCGTCAGTTGCAGACGGCCGAGGGCTGGCTCAAGGAGCACCCGGCCGATCCGAGCCTGCTGCTGACCCTTGGACGCCTGTGTCTGCAAACCAGCCTTTGGGGCAAGGCCCGTGACTATCTGGAAAGCAGTCTGCGCGTGCAGCGCAATCCGGAGACCTGTGCGGAGTTGGCCCGTCTGCTTGCACAGCTTGGCGATACCGAGCGCAGCAATCAGTTGTTCCAGGAAGGTCTGGGGCTGCTGGATGAACGCTTGCTGGCGGCGCCGTTGCCGGTTGCGGCGAAGGTCTGAATGGCGAGGGAGGTTGCTCCCTCGTGAACTTCAATGACCGAAAATTCCCCTTCTTTGCGCTCTAGAGACAAAGTCCTACAAAGCGCTTCACCGTTTCCTATCGAGCCTGTCGGGTTTTCCCTACACCTGCGGTGAACTGTCGGCAGGCCCTTGCCTTGAAAGGCTGACACGCTTTCCTCTACCGTAACCGTCTGTCTCTACTGTTACGGAAAAGCCATGTCGTTGGCCTGCTCACGCTCCTTATTCTTCATGGCTTTCATTGCGGGGGCCTTTGCTCTGGGAGCTTCCTATTACCTCGAATACGCGGTCGGCCTGACGCCTTGCAGTCTGTGCCTGGTGCAGCGATTGTTCCTCACATTGCTGTGCATTGGCTGCGGCGTGGCGGCGGTGCATGGCCCCCGGCGCGTTGGCTTATGGTGGTACTGGCTGTTTGCACTCGGCGCCAGTCTGGGGGGAACCACCGCTGCGTGGCGGCAGGTGTTGATCCAGAGTGACTCGATGCTGCAACTGGTCAAATGCTCGCCAACCGTGGAGTCACTGTTCAGCGACCTGCCGTGGATCTGCGCCTTGCAACGGATGTTCAACGGCGGCGCCGATTGTGCGGACATCTCCTGGACACTGTTCGATTTGAGCATCCCGGAATGGAGCCTGCTGTTTTTTGTCGGCGTGTCGATCCTTGCGGTTTATCAGTTGTTGCGTCTGACCTGGAGCGCTCTGCAACGATCTGTCAGCGACGAAGCGTCGCACCACATGCTGGTCAGGGATTAAACACTTGTATGAACTTTATCTCCTGCGTACCTTGAAGCCATAGGCGTGCGGGCATAATCTGGCCGGCACGTGTCATTGGATTTATGTTGCTCGATGACGCTCTGCCCGATCGTCCACCAGTCAAATCAGAACAGGGGCGCGGGTGTAGAGCAGCATGACCCACAAGGGAAGAGAGATCGCCATGCTCGAAAGTTGTCAGAATGCTCAGGAACGTTGGGGTGGGGTTCATCTGCTGATCGACCGCTGGTTGCAGGAGCGTGAAGAGCTGATCGGCGCCTACGACAAGCTCGGTGCGCAGCCTGAGTCGCTGTCCGAGAGCCGCAAGCCTTTGCAGGAATTCTGCGGCGTGCTGGTCGATTACGTATCGGCGGGGCACTTCGAAATCTATGAACAGCTGACTGGCGAAGCCAAGGCGTTCAACGACAAGCGCGGTCTGGAACTCGCCGAGACCATCTATCCGCGCATCGACGTCATTACCGAGAAGCTGCTCGCATTCAATGATCTGTGCGACGAAGGCAAATGCGTTGCGGAGAAATTCAAGGAATTGGGCGGCTTGCTGCATGAGCGCTTTGAACTTGAGGATTGCCTGATCGAAGTGCTGCACACGGCACACAAGGAAGAATATTCGGTTCAGGCCTGATCCACGTCCTTCATGAAAAACGGTGCGCCCGCAAGCGCACCGTTTTTTTATGCCTGATCAGCTCGTCGCACCACGCAACTCCACTTCAAAAACCAGAGGCGTGAACGGCGCAATCAGGTCGCCGGCACCGTCGGCACCATAGGCCTGATCCGATGGAATCACCAGCCGCCATTTCGCCCCCACCGGCATGTTCTGCAAGGCGGTGCGCCAACCGGCAATCACGCTGTCGAGGTTGAACCATTGCGGCTGGGTGTTCTGATCGAACACGGTGCCGTCCGGCAGCTTGCCGACATACAGCACCTGCACTTTGCCGTCCGGGCCGGCCTTGGCGCCAGTGCCCGGAGCCAGTTCAGTCAGGAGGATGCCATCGGCCAGTTCCTTCACCCCCGGTTTGGCTTTTTCTGTGCTGAGAAAGCGTTGCTCGTTTTCCATCGCAGCATCGCTCGACTGCCGTGAAGCCTGCTCGGCATTTTGCGATTCATGGTCGGCCAGAATCTGTTCAATGCGCGCTTCACTCAACGCCAGTGGCTTGCCCTGATACGCCTGTTGCAGACCTTCGATCAGCGCCTGGATCTGCAACTGCGGCACCTCTTGGCGCAGTCGTTCGCCGAGGCTGGCACCGAGGCTGTAAGCCAGATCATGAGCATCGTTCGCCGTGTTTTTTTCATCGGCATACGCCGTCGAAAAAAACACGCAGAGGGACAAAATAAAGTAGCGCGACATGGGCACTCTCCGACCTGAGATGCGGGGGATTATGCCAGTGCAAACGTCTGCATCGGTGAACTGCTTTTTCCTCGGCGCAGAACATTTCGGCTGCGGTGCAACGCAACGGTGCAGATACTGTCAACATGCCCTAGCGGCGGTATCAGCAGAGGTCTAGTATGAGCCGCACTCACGTCAGCCAGGAGGTAAACCATGTCGGCCACCAAGAAGCCTGTAAATACTCCGTTGCACTTACTCCAACAATTGTCGGGCAGCCTGCTCGAGCATTTGGAAAACGCTTGCTCGCAAGCCTTGGCTGATGCTGAAAAACTGCTCGCCAAGCTGGAAAAACAGCGTGGCAAGGCGCAGGAAAAACTGCACAAATCGCGCACCAAGTTGCAGGACGCCGCCACTGCCGGCAAAGCCAAGGCTCAGAACAAAGCCAAGTCTTCCGTGAAAGAACTCGAAGACCTGCTGGACGCTTTGAAAGATCGTCAGTCCGAAACCCGCAGCTACATTCTGCAACTCAAGCGCGATGCTCAGGAAAGCCTGAAACTGGCCCAGGGTGTTGGCCGCGTTCAGGAAGCAGTGGGAAAAGTTCTGTCGTCGCGCTCGGCCAAACCGGCAGCAGCACCAGCGAAGAAAGTCGCTGCCAAACCTGCTGCAAGCAAAGCCCCGGCGAAGACCGCTGCGGCGAAACCTGCTGTTGCGAAAACCGCCGCCAAACCAGCGGCGAAGGCGCCAGTGAAAGCGGCTGCCAAACCAGCGGCGAAAACTGCAGCGAAGAAGCCGGCGGCGAGCGCGGCAAAACCGGCGGCTAAAACCACCGCAGCCAAACCTGCTGCAGCCAGGCCAGCAGTGAAAGCCACCCCTGCCAAAGCCGCTGCGAAACCGGCCGCGAGCAAAGCTGCACCGGCGAAAACCGCAGCCGCCAAACCTACGGCAAAACCGGCAGCCAAGCCTGCTGCCAAAACCGCCGCTGCGAAGCCTGCTGCCAAGACTGCGGCTAAGCCGGCCGCCGCCAAACCTGCTGCGAAAGTGGCGGTAAAACCGGCTGCCAAACCAGCCGCAACATCGGCAGCAAAACCTGCGGCAAAAACCACTGCTAAGCCGGCCGCCGCCAAGCCTGCTGCCAAACCCGCTGCTGCCAAGCCTGCCGCTGCTGCAAAACCGGCCGCCAAGCCAGCCGCAAAACCAGCGGTGAAAAAGCCTGCAGCTGCCAAGCCAGCCGCGACCAAAACGGCTACCGCTCCAGCGGCCAAGCCTGTCACTGCCGCTACCCCGGCTGCTCCAGCTGCGTCGGCACCGTCGTCCGCCGCCCACTCGACCCCTTCGACTGCGCCAGCACCAGCCGCTTCGTCGAACGTCAGCAGCACCCCGACCAGCGCTTCCTAAGTGCCGGTTGCCGCGACGCGCAGCACTTGCAGCGCGTCGCGGTTCAGGCTGGCGGCATTGCCGGCCAGGTCTTCAAGCCAGGTCACCGAACCTGCATCGTTGCGCGTCCACTCCTGCGCCACACCTTCAAGGCGTGAAAGCAAGGTGCGCTCAGCTTCAAGCTCCAGTGATTTGATCTGCTCGCGCATGCCGGCCACCACCGCATCGTCGACGGCCCGCGCTTTCCATTGCAGGCGCAGGGTTCGCAGCGGCTGCACCACTTCGATATCCCATGGCGCGGTCAAGGCCTTGAGCAAGCGTACGCGCGGCTGATCGCAGGCCACCGCGCGCTGCTCCAGCCACAAACCGCACAGCAGCAGGCAGACATTGGCGCCCGCCGTTTGCAATTGCAGGCAGGCATCTTCCACACCCGGGCGGGCGTAGACATCAAGGGCAAAGCTCCACAGGTCAGAGGACATCGTGCTACTCGCGCCAGTTGTGAGCGAAGCTGGTAGACTCCGCCGCCATTATGATCCGACTTCAGAACCTGACTTTACAGCGTGGCCCGCAACGTCTGCTAGAAGACGCCGAGCTGACCCTGCACGCCGGCCACAAAGCCGGCCTCATCGGCGCCAACGGTGCCGGCAAATCCAGCCTGTTCGCCCTGCTGCGCGGCGAGTTGCACCCGGATTCGGGCGACTGCCTGCTGCCGGCCGACTGGCGCATTGCGCACATGCGTCAGGAGGTCGACACCCTCGAGCGCCTGGCGGTCGATTATGTGCTCGATGGCGACCTGCGTTTGCGCGAGGTGCAACGCGAGCTTGCCGCCGCCGAGGAGGCCCATGACGGCACCGCACTGGCGCGCCTGCACGCTGAACTCGACAGCGCCGACGGCTACACCGCCGATGCGCGGGCGCGCAAGCTGCTCGCCGGTCTTGGGTTCACCAATGAGCAGATGGATCGTCAGGTAGGCGATTTCTCCGGTGGCTGGCGGATGCGTCTGAATCTGGCGCAGGCACTGATGTGCCCGTCGGATCTGCTGCTGCTCGACGAACCGACCAACCACTTGGACCTCGATGCGATCATCTGGCTCGAAGAGTGGCTGAAGAGTTATCCGGGCACCTTGCTGCTGATTTCCCACGATCGGGATTTCCTCGACGAAGTGGTCGATCACGTTGCCCATGTCGATCAGCGCAAACTGACCCTCTACCGTGGCGGCTACACCGCGTTCGAGCGCGCCCGTGCCGAGCGTCTGGCCCAGCAGCAACAGGCCTACGAGAAGCAGCAGGCGCAGCGTGCGCACATGGAAAGCTACATAGCCCGCTTCAAGGCGCAAGCGACCAAGGCCCGTCAGGCGCAGAGCCGGATCAAGGCGCTGGAGCGCATGGAAGAATTGTCGGCGGCTCACGTCGATTCGCCGTTCGACTTCGTCTTCCGCGAGTCGACCAAGATCTCCAGCCCACTGATCGACCTGTCCGATGCACGCTTGGGTTATGGCGACAAGACCATCCTCGAGAAGGTCAAGCTGCAACTGACCCCGGGTGCGCGGATCGGTCTGCTTGGGCCGAACGGCGCGGGTAAATCGACGCTGATCAAGAACCTCGCCGGCGAGCTCGAACCGCTGGCCGGGCGCCTGACCCGTGGCGAAAACACCGTGGTCGGCTACTTCGCCCAGCATCAGCTCGACTCGCTGGACTCCAAGGCCAGCCCGTTGCTGCATTTGCAGCGCCTCGCGCCGGGTGAGCGCGAGCAGACCTTGCGCGATTTCCTCGGCGGCTTCGACTTCCGGGGCGCGCGCATCGATGAGCCGGTGCTGAATTTTTCCGGTGGCGAGAAGGCCCGTCTGGCCCTCGCGCTGATCGCCTGGGAACGGCCGAACCTGCTGCTGCTCGACGAACCGACCAACCACCTCGACCTGGAAATGCGTCTGGCGCTGACCATGGCCCTGCAGGAATTCAGCGGTGCGGTGCTGGTGGTTTCTCACGATCGGCACTTGCTCAAGAGCACCACCGACAACTTCTATCTGGTTGCCGACGGCAAGGTCGAAGAGTTCGACGGCGATCTCGAAGACTACGCGCGCTGGCTGGTGGAATACCGTCAGCGCAGTGCGCCGGTCAGCAACACGCCTGTCAACCCGGACAAGACCGACAAGAAAGCGCAGCGCCAGGCGGCGGCAGCGTTGCGTCAGCAACTGGCGCCGCACAAGCGCGAGGCCGACAAGCTCGAAGCCGAACTGGGCAAGCTCCACGAGAAACTGGCCAAGGTCGATGCCAGCCTCGGTGACAGCGATATCTACGAGCCGGCGCGCAAGAATGAATTGCGTGATCTGCTCGCCGAACAGGCCAAGTTGAAGGTGCGTGAAGCCGAGCTGGAAGAAGCCTGGATGGAAGCGCTGGAAACCCTGGAAAGCATGCAGGCGGAGCTGGAGGCGTTGTCCTGATGGAAGCCTTCAAGCTGCCTTTCTCGGCGGTGTGGGTCGAACCGTTGTGGTTCACCGCGCAGATTCTGCTGATTCTGCTGGCCGGTTACCTGACCCAGCGTTTCGTCGCCAAAGGCCTCACTCGCCTGGGTGAGCGCTATCCGTTTCCGCCGCAGTTGCTGATGCCGCTACGCGGCGTGTTGCGCTGGCTGATCATGGGCAGCGCGCTGCTTTTCGTGCTTGAGCGCCTCGGCGTTTCGGCCACGGTGCTGTGGACGGCGCTGTCGGGATTTGTCGCGGTGGCGGCGGTGGCGTTCTTCGCCATGTGGAGCGTGCTGTCGAACCTGCTCTGCGCGATTCTCATCTTCACCGTCGGGCCGTTCCGCCTCGGCGACGTAGTCGAGCTGGTGGATACCACCGACAAGCCTGGCGTCAAAGGCCGGGTGATCGCGATCAATCTGCTCTACACCACGCTGGTCGAGGCCGAAGAGTTGGGCACCGGCAGCGCCATGGTGCAGGTGCCGAACAGCCTGTTCTTCCAGCGTTCGGTGCGGCGTTGGCGCGGGACAGATGTGTTTCCGTCGAGTGGCTTTGAGAAGTAGCTTTTCCAGCAAGATCAAAAGATCGCAGCCTTCGGCAGCTCCTACATTTGGAATACGATCCCTGTAGGAGCTGCCGAAGGCTGCGATCTTTTGCTTTTAGCCCCAAACAGCATTAGTTTTGACGACTTGTCACAAGCATCAGCCGAGGTGTGCGATGGAGCTTCAAACATGGCTGGCATTTTTTGCCGCCTGCTGGGTGATCAGCCTGTCCCCGGGCGCGGGCGCCATCGCGTCGATGTCCAGCGGTCTGCAGTACGGATTCTGGCGCGGCTACTGGAACGCACTGGGCCTGCAGATCGGTCTGGCGGTGCAGATCGCGATTGTCGGCGCGGGTGTTGGCGCTGTGCTCACCGCTTCGGCCACAGCATTCCATGCGATCAAATGGTTCGGTGTCGCCTATCTGGTTTACCTGGCGATCAAGCAATGGCGGGCGCTGCCCATGGACATGAGCGATGACGCCGCAGTGCGGCCGATCGGCAAGCCGCTGGCTTTGGTGTTTCGCGGCTTTCTGGTGAACATCAGCAACCCCAAGGCGTTGGTGTTCATGCTTGCGGTGTTGCCGCAGTTCATCAATCCCCATGCGCCGCTGCTGATTCAGTATGTGGTGATCGGCGTGACCATGGTTTTCGTCGATCTGATTGTCATGGCCGGCTACACCGGACTGGCGTCGAAGGTGCTGCGCCTGTTGCGCACGCCCAAGCAGCAGAAACGCATGAACCGCACCTTTGCCGGGTTATTCATTGGCGCGGCGGCGTTCATGGCGACGTTGCGCAAAGCGGCGGCGTAAACCGCTCGGACAGAAAAAAGGCGACCTCAAGAGGTCGCCTTTTTCATTTCTACCGAGACATCGGGGCAAGCGAGCTTTTGTGGCGAGGGGATTTATCCCCGTTGGACTGCGCAGCAGTCCCAATCGTCTTGAATCAATAGCGAGGGCCGCTTCGCGACCCAACGGGGATAAATCCCCTCGCCACAGAGCCCTTCGCCACAAAAGTCCTCAGATCGGCTCAGCGTAAAATCACCGGCGCCGTATCACGCGGCAGATTATTGCGCTGCGGCGCTTCACGCGGCTGCTCATAACCGTCACCGCCACCGAGTTGCATGCTCAGTTGCCCGGCCACGTCTTCGCCCAAGGCCTTCGACACCTCACGCACCACCCGCGGACGGTTCAGCGAGATCTTGATGTCGCGATGGTTCACCAGTTTGGTGTCCTGCGCTTCGCCCATCGCAGTGAAGGCCGAGGTGATCTCGTAGGTCTTGGTGTTGATCAGGCTGAAATCCGCCACCAGCGTCAGGCCCAGCACTGCCGAGTAGCTGTCGGTGTGCGCCAGCTCGTTGATGTCCTGGGTGAAATCGATGTCGGACACGGTGCCGAACAGCACGTAGTCGGCGCCTTTGAAGTTGCCGGCCTTGATGCGCTTGATCACGTCATACACGTCGCCTTTGGATGAGGCGGTATACGGCGTGCCCTGCACCAGCTGGAACATGCCGGTACGCAGGATTTCACCCTTGATGTCGCCGGTGAATTTGCGCAACTCGCCCTGTTCGATATAGCTGGTGGTCGCTTCGATCTCGTTGTAGCTCGAAGAACCGCTGGCGCTGTAGTAACTCTCGCGGTGATTGCTCTGCGCCGAAACGATGTGGATGTATTGCTCCACGCGCTCCTGATACGCCAGATCCGTCACCGCCACTTTCGGGGCCGCCTGCGCGCTGAACGCGCAAGCCAGGGCCATCATGCCAATCCATGTGCGCATCGATTAACGCTCCGTGGTTTTGCGGATCTCTTTTTCGTCCATCCACTCGGCCAGACCGCTTTCGACGTCGATCAACTGCAGGCTGAATTTGTAGAAGACGTCCTTGTAGTCGCTGCTGCGCTTGACGATCGAGCTGATCGAGCCTTCGATGCGGTACTTGGCGGCAACCATGTTGCCGGTCTTGGCCACGGTGCTTTTCTTGTACAGACCGCTCTGGTTTTGCAGCTTGAGCTGGTCAACCTGGCTCTGCATTGCATTGTTGTCGCTGGCAAAGCGCGCGACACCGGTCTTCATCAGCTGGGTCTTGATGCTGGTGGTGATTTCGCGGGTGTCGATGTACTCGCTGGTCTTGTTCTTCACATCGTAGACCTGAACCACCGGACGGCCCTGCAGAATGCCGGACTGGGCCAGCGAGCGGGTCATCGACTCGGCGATCATTTGCAGGTCGGTCGAACCGAATTCGTTGGTCACGGTTTCAACAGCCTTGGTGTCGCCGTAGCTGATGTTCTTGCTGCCCAGGGTCGGCGAGGTGTTGGCGCAACCGGAGGCGAGCAGGGCGATGACGGCGATGCAGGAAAAGCGTGCAAACATGAGAAAGCTCTCTCAATCAGAAATAGGGTGGCGGGCTTAAGGCGTCTTGATTTCCAGACGGAAATCCACGGCTTTCGGGGTCGGGGCGATGGCCTGAATGAAGCTGGTCTGGGCGCCGTACATCATCTGGCTTTTCCACACTTCTTCTTCGGCAACCGGGAAACCTTCGGCGCCGAGCCAGGCGAAGCGGTAGTAGAAAATCTTGTTGCTGTTAAGGGTGTTGCTCAACTGCACGTTGACGGTCATGAAGCCGTTTTCACGAGCCACGCGCATGGCGCCGACGACGATGTGTTTCTGCGGGCCCATGGCCACGACTTTGCTCGCGGCGCTGCCCGGCTCCGGCGGTGGCGGGGTGGCGCAGCCGGCCAGCAAGGCGAGGGCGGCGACGGCGATGATCTTCAAGCGCATTGCAAAGACTCCGTTCTTAAGGTTGTTTGAGGCTGGCGACGTTGGTCGCGGCAGCGCTCGGCATTACGTGAGCAGCGATGCCGCCAGCGAATACCTGGTTGCCCACGGCGCGCAGGCTGATCACTTGGTAGCGCTGGTCTACAGTGACCTTGACCACCGAGCCGCCGACGGCGCTCGGCAGGGTAACCTGATGCTCACCTTTTTTCAGGCGCAGACGCACCACTTGGGTGTTGTCCGGCAGGGTGCGCCATGTACGGGTATCGGCACCTTCGAGCACTGCTGAAGAAATACCCACAGCGAGACCGGCCAGCGGATTGGTTTCGTTGATCTGCTTCTGCGCCACGCCTTTGGTGATCGCGCGCACGGTGGTGCGCACGATGATCCCCGGCATGTCATCACGCAGAGCGCGGCGGGACATGGCGGTGGTGCTGTTCAGTGCGGTCAGGTCGACCTGCTTGCCGTCGACGCCGATCTGCGCAAAAGGCGCGGTGGAGGTGTCCGGTTTGATGATCGGGAACGACAACGGGGTGATCACCACGTTGTTGGAAATCGGCAGCGGCAGCGGTACGCGAATCGAGTCACGGGCCGGGGCCAGACCGCTCTGCACGACGATGAGAATGTCGCTGTCATCGGATTTGGAAGGCTTGTCGAGGTTGACCAGCGCCTGCTCGAGCAGCGGCGTGTTCGGGCGCAATTCGGCAGCCTTGCGATAACCCGGCGCGGCCAGATCCTTCTCGCCCAGGGCTTCGTAAACGAAACCGGCCAGGTAATGGCTGAACGCACTCTGGTAGCTGTTTTTCAGGCCGACCACTTCCGGCGCGTCGAGGCTGGCCACCGGATAACCCTGCAGATCCTTGTACTGGGTCTTGATGCCTTCTTTCTCGGCCTGTTCTTCGCTCTTGAGGTATTCCTTGTCGCGCAGGTCAGCGATCACTGCTTCGCGTTCGTGAGTCTTTTTGATCGCCGTGCGGGCACCATCGAAATCGTTGACCGCCAACAGGTTCAGAGCCATCTGCGTGGTCAGCATGACTTTTTCGTAGTCATAGCCTTCGTAGCGACGCACCTTGTCGTTGACGATGAAGCTGCCGAACTGCGCCAGGTACTTGGCCGAGTCGAGCTTGACCGCGTCTTCCCATTGACCGACCACCTGATCGGCGCTGCCCCACGCGTTCTGGCTGCCTGACAGGTCGCCCTTGGCGCGCAGCAGTTCGCCTTTCTCGAAGTAATAGAGCAGGTCTTTGTCGGTGCCGGTGTTGTTCTTTTCCAGCAGGGTCAGCGCGGCGTCGACGTTGCCGGATGCCAGTTGCTGATTGGTCTGGGCCAGTTCGGAATCGTAGTTGCGAAACGCTGCGCAGCCGGACAACAGCGTGACGGCGCTGAGCGCGAGCAGCATGGGAGCGCGGAATGCCATGGGTACTTCTTCCCTGAGTAACAAAACTTGCAGCCGCGTGTGCTGGTCGGGCTGGTGTGACCTATCGACGGTGGCGCTGGCCTCCTGCCAATTCCTCATGCGTGAGGAGCTTTTGATGCCGGCTCGCTGGGCGAGGGCGCGGCATTATAAACGTGGGGTGATGGCTATGTAATAGCTTTTTGGGTGCATTTTCAGATGCGGTGCCATCACTTCTCCGCAGAAGCGGGTGTATCCGACGCGGGTTTTTGATTCGGTACAAAGGCTGATCCGACGGTATAGACCTGATCCCGGAATACCCGCAGGTGCAGAATCTGGCGGTCCTGGTCGACGCGCATTTCAAAAGGGTGGTCGATGGACGCAGGCGCAAAACGGAAGGTATGCAGGCCTTTTTTCAAGCGCAGGCGGGCGACCAGCGTCTTGTCCGGCAACGCTCGCCATGTGCGGGTGTCGGCTTCTTCGAACGGATCATGCTGAGTGACGATCAACGAGGCTTTCGCCGGGTTGCGCTCGTTTTCCTGCGCTTGACCGATGGCGGCCATGTTGGCGCGGAACATCGCCCGCGAGATGATTTGCGGCATGTCGTCGCGCAGTGTGCGCATGGACATATCGGTCACGCTATTGATCACTACCAACGGCTGTTTGCGACCGTCTACGGTGATATGGCTGAAGTTGGGTGTGACCGCGTCCGGCACCATCACCGGGAATGAAATGGGCGCAATGATGACCAGCGTTTCGTTCAGACGAACCGGGATCGGCACCTGCACGGAGCTGCGAGCCGGGGCCAGGCCACTCTGGATAATCAGCAACACATCGCTTTCATCGGCTTTCGCTGGCGGTTTGTCGAGATTGCGCAGGGCCTTTTGCAGCAAGGGCATATCCGGCCGCAGTTCGATCGCCTGACGATAACCGGCCGCCGCGAGGGCGCGTTCGCCGAGGGCTTCATAGGTGAATCCGGCCAGATAGTGGCTGAACGCACTCTGATAGCCGTTTTTCAGCTCAACGACCTGCGGCGCATCAAGCAAGGCGACCGGGTAGCCTTCCAGTTCCTTGTAATGGAGAACTTTGCCTTGAGCTTTTGCCTGTTCCTCGGCCGCTTCGTATTGCTTTTCACGCTGGCGGGCGATCAATGCTTCGCGTTCGTGGGTTTTCCTGATGTCTGCGCGGGCGCCGGCAAAGTCATTGACGGATAGCTGGTTCAAGGCCATTTGCGTAGTCAACATGACCTTTTCGTAATCGTAGCCTTCATAGCGCCGCAGCTTGTCGTTGACCAGCATCGTGCCCATTTCATCACCGAAACGGGCCAGTAATTTCATCGCGCCGGACGGGTTGGCTTCCTCGCGCTGGAAGATCATGCGGTCGGCATTGCGCCAGGCGTCCTGGCTGTCGGGCAGGGCACTGCCAGCGCTGAGGATCGCGCCTTTTTCCAGGTAATACAGCAGATCCTTGTCTTCCCACGGGTTGTTCATTTCCACCAGTGCCAGAGCCCCGGTCAGATTGCCCCGGGTCATTTGCTCGGTGGTCTGCTGCATTTCAAGATCGTAGTTGCGATAGGCGGCACAACCGCTCAACTGAACAGCGACGCAAAGCAGCAAAACGAACGGAAGACTCCGCATTGAGGTTGATTCCTTGCGCGCAAATGCTCTGGGGCGGGCAGTATAAAGTGGATGGTGGCAAATGGCTGCGATCTTGATCGAGCGTCAATCGGCAGCGGGCAGTGCGGCAATACTCGGCGACAAACGCTGCTGCCGTCTGCCGGGTATTTCCTGCCAATCAAAGCGAAACGCCGACAAAGCTTGAGAGAAATGTCTTCGAAGTGAACAATATGTAACTTCGCATTTCCATTTGAGATTCGTTCATGACTGCCTCGTCCCGATTGCTGGCCTGGCTGCTGTTCCCGTTATTGTCCCTGAGCAGCCTGCCGCTGCTGGCCGATACCGTGGAAGGCGCGCCGCAAGCGTTGCACCTGCTCGATTACATCAGTGCCGATTACCCGCCGACGGTCGCGGCAGGCAAAGTCATCGACGATGGCGAATACCGCGAGCAGCTGGAATTCACCCAGGTTCTGCAAGGCTTGATCACTGCATTGCCAGCCAAACCGGAAAAAGCCGCGCTGGAACAGGGCGTCGAATCTTTGCACGCCGCCATCACTGCGAAGCAGGACGGTGCTGATGTCGCCCGTCAGGCCCGACAGCTGGGGGCGAAACTGGCGGTGGCTTATGAAGTCAGCCAGGCACCGATCATCACTCCGGACCCGACACGCGGTGCGCCGCTGTATGCGCAAAATTGCTCGGTGTGCCACGGCGACACTGGTGCTGGCGACGGCCCGGCCGGTGTCGGTCTGACCCCTGCGCCAGCCAACCTGCGCGACGCTGCGCGGATGGATCACCTGAGTCTGTACGCGATCTACAGCACCCTCGGCCAGGGCGTCGAAGGCACCGACATGCCGGCGTTCGCCGATCAGCTCGATGATCGCCAGCGCTGGGATCTGGCCACCTACATCGCCGGCTTCAGCGCCGATGCGGCGGCCGCCAAGTCCGACAAGGTCTACAACATCGCCGACCTGGCCCGCCAGACCCCGGCCGAGGTGCAGGCTGCCGAGGGCGCAGAGGTCGCGGCGACGTTCCGTGCCCAGCGCGCGCAACCGCCGCAGGTCAAGCGCGGTCCGGCGCAGTTGCTCGATTACACCGCCGCCACGCTGGACAAAAGCCTCGCGGCCTACCGCGCCGGTGAACACGATCAGGCCTATGACCTGTCGGTGGCGGCGTATCTGGAAGGCTTCGAACTGGTCGAAAGCTCGCTGGATAACGTCGATGCCAACGTGCGCAAGGACACCGAAAAATCGCTGATGGCGTATCGGCAGTCATTGCAGGATGGTCTGCCGGTCGAGCAGGCCGAACAGCGTCTGGACGCGGCCAAAGCCAAACTCAAGGAATCCGCCGGCCTGCTGGGCAGCGATGGTCTGAGCTGGTCGCTGAGCTTCATCTCCGGCCTGCTGATTCTGCTGCGCGAAGGCCTGGAAGCGATTCTGGTGCTGGCGGCGATCCTCGCCTTCCTGCGCAATACCGGTCAGCAATCGGCAGTACGCAGTGTCAACGTTGGCTGGGGTCTGGCACTGCTGGCAGGTCTGGGTACCTGGGCACTGGCGGCGTACGTCATCGACGTCAGCGGTTCGCAGCGTGAGTTGCTGGAAGGCGCCACCGCGCTGTTTGCCAGCGTCATGGTGTTGTGGCTCGGCGTGTGGATGCATGACCGCCGTCATGCGGCGGCCTGGCAGGATTACATCAAAAGCAGTCTGGTCGGCGGCGGTGGACGTTTCGGCTTTGCGATCCTGGCGTTCTTCTCGGTCTATCGCGAGTTGTTTGAAGTGATCCTGTTCTACGAAACCCTGTGGCTGCAGGCCGGTCCAGCCGGGCACAACGCCGTGCTGGCCGGCGGCGCGACGGCGCTGGTGCTGCTGGTCGGCCTGGCCTGGGTGATTCTGCGCGGCTCGGCGAAACTGCCGCTGACGCTGTTCTTCAGCATCAACGCCGCGCTGTTGTGCGCGCTGTCGGTGGTGTTTGCCGGGCATGGCGTGAAGGCCTTGCAGGAAGCCGGGATCTTCGGCACACGGCCGGTCGCGTTCTTTGAATTCGACTGGCTGGGGATCCATGCCGATGCCTATTCGCTGACCGCGCAGGTGGTGGCGATTGTGGCGATTGCTGTGCTGTATGGGCGCAGTTGGGTGGCGGAGAAGCGTCGGGTTTCGGCTGCATAAAGGCATTCGCTGCGCTCATATTCGCGAGCAGGCTCGCTCCCACAGGTTCGGTATGTATCCTGTGGGAGCGAGCCTGCTCGCGAATTTTTTGGAGGCAAGAACATGCGTGTATGGATTGATGCCGACGCCTGTCCACGGGCGGCGAAGGATCTTGTAGTGAAATTCGCCCTCAAGCGCCAGTTCGAAGTGGTGCTGGTAGCCGGGCAGCCGCAGACCAAGCCGGGGCTGGCCATCGTCAAACTGATCGTGGTGCCGAGCGGGCCGGATGCGGCGGATGATTATCTGGTCGAGCACGCCGTGCCGGGCGAGCTGGTGATCTGCAGCGATATTCCGCTGGCCGATCGGCTGGTCAAGAAGGGCGTGGCGGCACTGGATCCGCGCGGCAAGGAGTTCGATGCGCAGAACATGGGCGAGCGGCTGGCGGTGCGGAATCTGTTCACCGATCTCAGGGAGCAGGGCCAGATGAGCGGCGGCCCGGCGCCGTTTGGCGAGCGCGAGAAGCAGGCGTTTGCCAATGCGCTGGATCGGATTCTCACCCGGCTCACCCGCAAGCCCTGAAAAGATCGCAGCCTGCGGCAACTCCTACAGGGGCGGTGTATGCCGCAATATCACGGCGCGACACGAAACCTGTAGGAGCTGCCGAAGGCTGCGATCTTTTGATTTCAAGCGTCGTTTTCGTGAGTCAGTTCGAGCACGCGGTCGACCAGTTTGTTGATCCCCGAAGCCGCTTCACTGATGGTCTGCGCCAGCATGTACGCCGGGGTGGTGACCAGTTTGCGCGCCTTGTCTTCGACGATTTCGGTGACGGCGCACTCTTCGTGGGTGGCGCCCATCTTGTTCATGGCCGCAGCGGTGTCGGCGTCGTTGCCGATGGTGCAGGTCACGCCCGGGCCATAGATTTTCGCCGCCAGCGCCGGGGAGATGCAGATCAGCCCGACCGGTTTGCCCGCTTCGGCAAATGCTTCGGCCAGGGCCAGCACTTCGGGTTGCACGGTGCAGCCGGCGCCTTCGATGGCGAAGTTCGACAGGTTCTTCGCCGCGCCGAAACCGCCGGGCACGATCAGCGCATCGAAGTCTTCGACGTCGGCGTCGCGGATATCCTTGACGTTGCCCCGGGCAATGCGCGCCGATTCCACCAGCACGTTGCGCGATTCCGGCATTTCTTCGCCGGTCAGGTGGTTGATCACATGCAATTGCGCGATGTTCGGCGCGAAGCACTGCACCTGTGCGCCGCGCTGGTCGAGGCGCAGCAGGGTGATGACACTTTCCTGGATTTCGGCGCCGTCGTACACGCCACTGCCGGACAGGATCACTGCAACTTTTTTGCTCATGGGCTTCTCTCCAGATTCATGGCGCTCAATGTCCCTCAAATCGTCGCGCGTGGCCATAGGGGCATGGCTGACGCGCGCGGGGGCAGAGCGCTCTCTCAATGGATCGCAACGGCGGCGGGGTGTTCATTATTTGCCTGGGCTGCGCGTGGCAGTCGCCAGCGAATGGCTTATTCGGCTGGCGTTTTCGGCCCGGCAGGAGGGGTCGCTTCGGCCTGGCGCAACTGCTCTGCCTCGGCGGCCTTGGCGAGCAGCTCGTCCTGATAGATTTTCTTCGCCAGTTGCGCATTCTTGAAGCGGCGCCGCAGCCACAGGCCCAGGCCGAGGATCAGCAAGGCGCCGAGCACCCACAGCTCGTACTTCTTGATGCTGCCGAGCATGCCTTCCAGCACTGCGCCGAAGTGGTAAGCCGCCGCAGCCAGGGCGGTGGCCCAGATCGCCGCGCCGATGCCGTTGAGCAGCAGGTAACGTCCCGGTGGATAACCGGACAGGCCGATCGCCACCGGCATCACGGTGCGCAGGCCATAAACGAAGCGGAAGCTCAGGACCCAGATGTCCGGATGTTTGCGGATGTGCTCCAGTGCGCGGTCGCCCATCATCTGCCAGCGCGGTTTGCGCGCAAGCAATTTGCGCCCGTGCTTGCGCCCCAGGAAGTACCACAGCTGATCACCGGCATAACTGCCGAAGAACGCCACGACCACCACCAGGTTGATGTCCATGTATCCACGGAACGCAAGGAAGCCTGCGAGCACCAGAATGGTTTCGCCTTCGAAGAACGTGCCGAGAAACAAGGCAAAGTAGCCAAAGTCGTGCAGAAATTGTTGGAGCATTGTCTGGGTGCTGGCGAAATGAACGCGCAGCCTAACCCTTCGGGCACATTCATGAAAGTGTCCAAATGTGTCTCGACGTGAACATTTCCTACATCGACAATGGATTGCGGCTACCTGTCACAGAGCACACATAACTGTCATCTGTTAGTCATAATGGCCGTCTATAACTGTCACGCTCGCCCGTTTGCCCGGGCTCAGGAGTCTGCCGTGAGCTTTACCCCCGCCAATCGTCTGTTCCCAGCCACTCGTCTGCGCCGCAATCGTCGTGATGATTTTTCGCGGCGCCTGGTGCGTGAAAACGTATTGACGGTCGATGATCTGATCCTGCCGGTGTTTGTGCTTGACGGTGAAAACCGCCGCGAAGCCGTGGCCTCGATGCCGGGCGTCGAGCGACTGAGCATTGATCTGCTGCTTGAAGAAGCGGCGAAATGGGTCGCGCTGGGCATTCCGGCGCTGGCTCTGTTCCCGGTCACCCCGCCTGAGCTGAAATCCCTCGATGCCGCCGAAGCCTGGAATCCCGAAGGCATCGCCCAGCGCGCCACTCGCGCCCTGCGCGAGCGTTTCCCGGAGCTGGGCGTGATCACTGACGTCGCGCTGGACCCGTTCACCACCCACGGTCAGGACGGCATTCTCGACGAAGACGGCTACGTGCAGAACGACATCACTGTCGATGCGCTGGTGCGTCAGGCGCTGTCCCACGCCGAAGCCGGCGCGCAGGTGGTGGCGCCATCGGACATGATGGACGGTCGCATCCAGGCGATTCGTGAGGCGCTGGAAATTGCCGGTCACGTCAACGTCCGCATCATGGCCTACTCGGCCAAGTATGCCAGCGCCTACTACGGCCCATTCCGCGATGCTGTGGGTTCGGCGTCGAACCTGGGCAAGGCCAACAAGGCTTCTTATCAGATGGACCCGGCCAACAGTGACGAAGCGCTGCACGAAGTCGGTGCCGACTTGTCCGAAGGTGCGGACATGGTCATGGTCAAACCGGGCATGCCCTACCTGGACATTCTTTTTCGCGTCAAAGATGCCTTCAAGGTGCCGACCTTCGTCTATCAGGTCAGTGGCGAATACGCCATGCACATGGCCGCTATCCAGAATGGCTGGTTGAGCGAAGCGGTGATCCTCGAGTCACTTACCGCCTTTAAACGTGCCGGTGCAGATGGCATCCTGACTTACTTTGCCGTTCGTGCCGCTCAATTGTTACGAGAGCAGAAATAGCCCTCCCAGGAACATTCCATGAATACCGAAGGACTCACTGAAGTTGCCGTAAAAGAAGCTCAGCCGGTGGTCGAGCAAATCACCGAAACCCCGCCGGAACTGGAGCCTGCGCCACCCGCGCCGGTTGCCGAAACCGCTGTGGCGGTACCGGCGATCGCCATTCCCGGCCTGGATGACAGCAGCCTGTACATCCACCGCGAGCTTTCGCAATTGCAGTTCAACATCCGCGTGCTGGAACAGGCGCTGGACGAGTCCTACCCGTTGCTGGAGCGGCTGAAGTTCCTGCTGATCTTCTCCAGCAACCTCGACGAATTCTTCGAAATCCGCGTCGCCGGGCTGAAAAAGCAGATCACTTTTGCCCGCGAACAGGCCGGCGCTGACGGCTTGCAGCCGCATCAGGCGCTGGCGCGGATCAGCGAGCTGGTTCACGGTCACGTTGACCGCCAGTACGCGATCCTCAATGACATCCTCCTGCCGGAGCTGGAAAAGCATCAGGTGCGCTTCATCCGTCGGCGCAACTGGACGACCAAGCTCAAGACCTGGGTCCGCCGCTATTTCCGCGACGAGATCGCGCCGATCATCACCCCGATCGGCCTCGACCCGACGCACCCGTTTCCGCTGCTGGTGAACAAGAGCCTGAACTTCATCGTCGAGCTCGAAGGCATCGACGCCTTCGGTCGCGACTCCGGTCTGGCGATCATCCCGGCGCCGCGCCTGCTGCCACGGATCATCAAGGTCCCGGAAGAAGTCGGCGGTGCCGGCGACAACTATGTGTTCCTGTCGTCGATGATCCACGCCCACGCCGATGACCTGTTCCAGGGCATGAAGGTCAAAGGCTGCTACCAGTTCCGTCTGACCCGCAACGCCGACCTGGCGCTCGATTCCGAAGACGTCGAAGACTTGGCCCGCGCTCTGCGTGGCGAGTTGTTCTCGCGGCGCTACGGTGACGCGGTGCGTCTGGAAGTCGCCGACACTTGCCCGAAACACCTCTCGGACTATCTGCTCAAGCAGTTCAACCTGAGCGAGACCGAGCTGTACCAGGTCAACGGCCCGGTCAACCTGACGCGCCTGTTCAGCATCACCGGTCTGGACAGCCATCCGGAGCTGCAATACACGCCGTTCACCCCGCAGATCCCGAAACTGCTGCAGAACAGCGAAAACATCTTCAGTGTGGTCAGCAAGCAGGACATCCTCCTGCTGCACCCGTTCGAGTCGTTCACCCCGGTGGTCGACCTGCTGCGTCAGGCCGCGAAAGACCCACATGTGTTGGCCGTACGGCAAACGCTTTACCGCTCCGGCGCCAACTCGGAAATCGTCGATGCGCTGGTCGACGCCGCGCGTAACGGCAAGGAAGTCACCGCGGTGATCGAGCTGCGTGCGCGCTTTGACGAGGAATCCAACCTGCAACTGGCCAGCCGTCTGCAAGCGGCGGGCGCAGTGGTGATCTACGGCGTGGTCGGCTTCAAGACCCACGCCAAGATGATGCTGATCCTGCGCCGTGAGGCTGGCGAAATCGTCCGTTATGCGCATCTCGGTACCGGCAACTACCACGCCGGTAACGCCAAGCTTTACACCGACTACAGCCTGCTGACCTCCGACGACGCTTTGTGCGAGGACGTCGGCAAACTGTTCAGCCAGTTGATCGGCATGGGCAAGACGCTGCGCATGAAAAAGCTGCTGCATGCGCCGTTCACCCTGAAGAAGGGCATGCTCGACATGATTGCCCGCGAAACCCAGTTCGCCCTCGAAGGCAAACCGGCGCACATCATCGCCAAGTTCAACTCGCTGACCGATCCGAAGATCATCCGCGCGCTGTACAAGGCCAGCCAGTCCGGCGTGCGCATCGATCTGGTGGTGCGCGGCATGTGCTGCCTGCGTCCGGGCATCGCTGGGGTTTCGCACAACATTCATGTGCGCTCGATCATCGGCCGCTTCCTCGAGCACACGCGGGTGTTCTACTTCCTCAACGGCGGCGACGAGCAGATGTTCCTTTCCAGCGCCGACTGGATGGAGCGCAACCTCGACAAGCGCGTCGAGACTTGCTTCCCGGTGGAAGGCAAGAAGCTGCTGACCCGCGTCAAGAAGGAGCTGGAGCTGTACCTGACCGACAACACCCACAGCTGGAGTCTGCAGTCGGACGGCCGCTACATTCGCAACACGCCCACCGGAAACCAGAACCCGCGCAGTGCGCAGGCGACGTTGCTGGAGCGGTTGGGCAGCCCGATATTGCCGGTGAGCAGCTGACCTTCAGCCCAATAAAAAGGCGATCCCTCGGGATCGCCTTTTTTGTACCTGCACTGATTCCGACCTGTGGCGAGGGGATTTATCCCCGTTGGGCGCGAAGCGACCCCTTGAGTCAAAATCGGGCCTGCTGCGCAGGCCAGCGGGGATAAATCCCCTCGCCACAATCAGTGTCAATGCACCGTGAGAACAATCCCCACCCGCGTCAACCAGTCCGCCTCAAGCCCGAAATCCGCCTGGGTCAGCTGATTTTCATCCAGCCAGTTCTCCGGGAATTCCACATCGAGATGGTCGCCATTGGCATGCAGCGCCACCTGCGGCATCGCCTGGGTTCCGCGAATGTGATGGAACAGAATGGCAAACCGCAGCAGCACGCACAGGCGAATCAGTTTGATGCCGTCATCGCCGAATTCGGCAAACTTGTCCTTGGGAATATTGCGCCGGTGCCCGCGCACCAATAGCGCGAGCATCTGCTGGTCTTCTCGCGAGAAGCCTGCCAGGTCGGAGTGCTCGATGAGGTAGGCGCCATGCTTGTGGTAGTGATAGTGAGCGATGTCGAGGCCGACTTCGTGGACCTTCGCCGCCCAGCCGAGCAGTTCGCGCCAGATGCCGTCATCCAGTTCCCAGTCGACAGCAACCTGATCGAACGCGTGCAGGGCCTTGCGCTCGACCCGCGCTGCCTGTTCCAGGTCGACGTGATAGCGCTCCATCAGCGAGGTCAGGGTGCGTTCGCGCACGTCTTCATGGTGATGGCGGCCGAGCAGGTCGTAGAGCACGCCTTCGCGCAGCGCGCCTTCGCAATGGTCCATGCGTTGCAGTTCGAGGGCGTCGAAGATTGCTTCGAGAATCGCCAGGCCCGCCGGAAAGATCGCCCGGCGGTCAGGCTTGATGCCTTCGAAATCGATCTTGTCGGCGTCGCCGAGCTTGAACAGCTTGCGCTTGAGCCACGCCAGGCCTTCGGCGTTGACCTCGCCGCTGCCGTGGCCGCCAGCCTTCAAGGCCAGGCCGATGGCGCGAATCGTACCGGAGGAGCCGATGGCTTCATCCCAGGTCAGGCGATGCAGGGCGTGCTCAATGCTCATGATCTCCAGGCGCGCCGCCGTGTAGGCCTGGGCGTAGCGCGCCGGGGTGATCTTGCCGTCCTTGAAATAACGCTGAGTGAAACTCACGCAGCCCATTTGCAGGCTTTCGCGCAATAAAGGCTCGAAGCGCTGGCCGATGATGAATTCGGTGCTGCCGCCGCCGATGTCGGCGACCAAACGTTTGCCTGGGGTGTCAGCGAGCGTGTGCGAAACGCCGAGATAGATCAGGCGCGCTTCTTCACGGCCGGAAATGACTTCTACCGTGTGGCCGAGGATTTCTTCGGCGCGGCGGATGAATTCGCCACGATTGCGCGCTTCACGCAGGGCGTTGGTGCCGACGATGCGCACGGCGCCGAGCGGCATACCGTTGATCAGTTGGGCAAAGCGCTTGAGGCAATCGAGGCCGCGCTGCATCGATTCTTCGTTGAGCTGGCGCGCGTCGTCGATGCCGGCGGCCAGTTGCACCTTCTCGCCGAGGCGCTCGAGGATGCGGATTTCGCCGTTCTGGGCCTTGGCCACGACCATGTGAAAGCTGTTGGAGCCCAGGTCGATTGCGGCGATCAGGGACAGATTCTTGGCTTGGGATTGCGGCATGGTCAGGGGGTCTCGGTCGATAACCCCGACATCGTGCCACGATCAAACGCTGGCGCCAACGCGCATGGTTCAAACCGTTGATTCAGCGCAGAAAGTCTGGGGATCGCGACGCGGCCATTCGCGAGCAGGCTCGCTCCCACAGGTGAACGCATTCCCATGTGGGAGCGAGCCTGCTCGCGAAGAGGGCATCACTGCTTCAGAAAATCTTCAGGCTGTCGCTTCCACCGTGCCAATAAAGTTCGCCAGCTCCGCCGTCTGCGGATTGGCAAACAACACCTTTGGATCGCCCACCTCATGCACCTTGCCATGGTGCATGAACACCAGTTTGTCGCCCACCTCTCGGGCAAAGCGCATCTCGTGGGTGACCATGATCAGCGTCATGCCTTCCTTGGCCAATTGCCGCACCACGCTGAGCACTTCATTGACCAGCTCAGGGTCCAGCGCCGAGGTGATTTCATCGCACAGCAGCACCTTCGGCGACATCGCCAAAGCCCGGGCGATCGCCACCCGTTGCTGCTGACCACCGGACAAACGGTCCGGGAAGGCATCGAATTTCTCCCCGAGCCCGACTCGCTCGAGCATTTCGCGCGCCAGTTCGGCTGCCTTGGCCTTGGGTACTTTCTGCACCACTTGCGGCGCGAGCATGACGTTTTCGCCGACGGTCAGGTGCGGGAACAGGTTGAACTGCTGGAAGACCATGCCGACCTTCTGTCGCAGGCTGCGCAGATCAGCGCGGGCGGCGTCGAGGTATTCGCCGTCGACTTCGATCACGCCGTCGTTGATCGACTCCAGGCCGTTGAGTGTGCGCAACAGGGTCGATTTGCCCGAGCCGCTGCGGCCGATGATCGCCACGACCTGGCCTTCCTCGACGCTGAGATCGATGCCTTTGAGTACGTGGTGATCGCCGTAGTATTTATGCAGGGCGGAAATTCTAAGCAGAGGCATGCAGTCTCCTTTCCAGGTAGCGCGCACTGAGGGACAAGGGGTAGCAGAGCAGGAAGTAGCCGAGGGCGACGAGGCCGTAGACCATGAACGGTTCGAACGTGGCATTGGCGAGCATGCCGCCGGTCTTGGTCAGTTCGGTGAAGCCGATGATCGAGGTCACCGCTGTGCCTTTGACCACTTGCACCGAGAAGCCCACGGTCGGCGCCACGGCGATGCGCAGCGCTTGCGGCAGGATCACGTAGCGCAACTGCTCAAGCGGATTGAGCGCCAGGCTCGACGAGGCTTCCCACTGACCGTGGGGAATGGCCTCGACGCAACCGCGCCAGATCTCCGCCAGATAGGCGCTGGTGAACAAGGTCAAAGCGATCGCCGCGGCCATCCACGGCGAAATCTCGATGCCGGCCAGCGCCACGCCGAAGAACACCAGAAACAGTTGCATCAACAGTGGCGTGCCCTGAAACAGCTCGATCCAGGTGCGGGCGATGCTGCTTGGCAGCGTGTTCTTGGAGATGCGCATCACCAGAATCAGCAGGCCGACGAGGCCGCCGCCAATGAACGCCACCAGTGACAGCGCCAGGGTCCATTGCAGGCCGGTGAGCAGGTTGCGCAGGATGTCCCAGAAAGTGAAATCGCTCATTGGCTGCTCCTCGCAATGAACCGACGCCCGAACCAGTTGAGCAACTGGCGGATCAGCAGCGCCATGCACAGATAGATCAGGGTGGTCAGCGCATAGGTTTCAAAGGCGCGGAAGTTGCGCGACTGAATGAAGTTGGCGGCGAAGCTCAATTCTTCCGTGGCGATCTGCGAACACACCGCCGAACCGAGCATGACGATGATGATCTGGCTGCTCAGCGCCGGCCAGACCTTGCCCAGCGCGGGCAGCAGGACGACGTGGCGGAACGCTTCGAAGCGCGTCATCGCCAATGCCGCAGCCGCTTCCAGCTGCCCGCGCGGAATCGCCTGGATGCCGGCGCGGATGATCTCGGTCGAATAGGCGCCAAGGTTGATCACCATCGCCAGCACTGCCGCCTGCCACTCGGAGATCTGCATGCCGAGCGACGGCAGGCCGAAGAAGATGAAGAACAGTTGCACCAGAAACGGCGTGTTGCGGATCAACTCGACGTAGACGCCGAAGATCGCCGAGAACGGGCGAATCTGCCACGCCCGCACCAGCGCCCCGACAATGCCCACGCCGACCCCGAGCAGCGCGCCGATGGCGGTCAGCTCAAGGGTGAGCAGCGCGCCGCGCAGCAGCAGGTCGGTGTTTTCCACCACCGGCAAAAAATCGAACTGATAAGCCATGAAGGTCTCCCGCGCAGTCGATCAGAGATCGGCCGGCAGCGGCTCTTTCAGCCAGGTCTGCGAGTTCTTTTCCAGTGCGCCGTCAGCCTTGGCGGTGTTGAGGATGTCGTTGACCTTGGTCAGCAGCGCCGCTTCGTTCTTGTTCACGCCCACATAGACCGGGGAATCCTTGAGCTTCACCTTCAGCGCCGGTACGCGCTTGGGGTTCTTCTCGCTGATGGCCACCATTACCACGTTGCCGCTGGCGATCAGATCGACCTGGCCTGCCAGATAAGCGGCGATGGTCGAGTTGTTGTCTTCGAAACGTTTGATGGTCACGCCTTCGGGGGCGACTTTGCTCAGCTCGATGTCTTCAATGGCGCCACGGGTGACGCTGATGGTCTTGCCCTTGAGGTCGTCGAGGCTGGTGATCGCAGCGTCTGGCGGGCCGAACACGGCGAGGTAGAACGGCGCATAGGCGCGGGAGAAGTCGATGACCTTCTCGCGCTCGGCGTTTTTGCCGAGGCTGGAAATCACCAGATCGACTTTGCCGGTGGTGAGGAACGGGATGCGGTTGGTGCTGTTGACCGGGGTCAGTTCGAGTTTGACCTTGAGTTGGTCAGCGAGCAGTTTCGCCGTGTCGATATCCAGGCCGCGCGGCTTCATGTCCGGGCCGACCGAGCCGAACGGCGGGAAGTCCTGGGGCACGGCGACTTTCAGCGTGCCGCGTTTGACCACGTCGTCCAGACCGTCGGCGTGAGCGGGGGCCTGGCACAGCAGCAGGCCGGCAAACAGGGAAGCGAGGAGGGCGCTGTAACGCTGGGTCATGGACAATCTCCGGATCGGCGGGAAGTGGTTGCTGCGATCGGACAGAGCATGGGCCGTGCCAACAGGCGGATTTCGCCCCGGCAGGCCGCGGCATCAGCGGCTTGGTTCGGTCTTACTGGTCTGAACAGTCAACTCGGTTTTCGCACTGCGATGGCGCATCGGCAGTGCGCGCCGAACCCCGCTGGGGCACGACTTGCCGGACTCGACGAATAGCTTTACAACTAGCCGCACCTTGGCCCTGACGCGTCCGCACATCATGAATTCGATCTCCCGCGCCGTACCCGAAGTGGCGCTGCAAGCGATCCGCAAACTGATCACCGAACAGGGCTTCGGTGCCGGCGACGCGTTGCCTTCGCAACGGGATCTGGCGCTGCAACTGGGCGTCAGTCGGGCATCGTTGCGTGAAGCGCTGTCGTCGCTCAGTGCACTGGGCGTGGTCAGCATTCAGCCGGGCAAGGGCGTGTTCGTGCAGTCGCCGGTCGAATTGTCGCGCGGCGACAACGCGCCAGGCTGGTCGTTTGCGGCGCAGGCATCGCCGCTGGATATCTTTCAATTGCGCTATGCGCTCGAAGGGTTTGCAGCAGGTTTGGCGGCAGTGACGTTGAGCACGTTCGATCTGGATGCGCTGGAAGACAACGTTGCGGCCATGCGCGAGCAATTGAAGCTCGGCGACTTTGAGGCAGCGGCGAAACTCGACTTCGAATTCCACCGACGCATCCTTCTTGCCAGCGGTAATCAGGCGATGCTGAGCATTCTCACCGCCAGCGCCGAGATCTTCCTCGAGAGCCAGAAACTGCCGTTCATCCGCGCCGAGCGCGCCATGGAAACCTGGCAGGAACACCGCAAGATCCTCCGCGCACTGGCGCGCCGCGCCTCGGCGGCGGCGCAGAAAGCCATGCAGGAACACGTGCGCAACGCCGCCCTGCGCACCGGAATCGCCTTCATCGCTCCCGCCACGGCGTGAGTTGAGCTATACCCAAACTCATCAAGGGCCATAGCAACACTCAATCATCTGCGGCTTCCTGAACAAGGGAAGGGCGGCTATGATGGGCCACGTTTTTTTGCTTACAACCTGGAGAATTCCATGAGCAGCGATCTGATCAAACACGTTAGCGACGCTAGCTTCGAAGCCGACGTACTCAAGGCCGAAGGCGCTGTCCTGGTCGACTACTGGGCTGAATGGTGCGGCCCTTGCAAAATGATCGCACCGGTTCTGGACGAGATTGCCGAGACTTACAAAGGCAAGCTGACCGTCGCCAAACTGAACATCGACGAAAACCAGGAAACCCCGGCCAAGCATGGCGTGCGTGGTATCCCGACGCTGATGCTGTTCAAGAACGGCAACGTTGAAGCGACCAAGGTCGGCGCACTGTCGAAGTCGCAGCTGGCGGCTTTCCTCGACGCCAACATCTGAGCGTCGCAGTAAAACGCTGAAAAAAAGCCCCGCAAATCGCGGGGCTTTTTGCGTATTCAGGGCTAGACGCTCCGAAACTCAGGTGGTACATTCGGCCCCGCACTGGTTTCTCCAATGCCCCCTGCTAGCCGTCGCCGACGCACTCCTTTTCGAATTAGTTCGCGATCCTGTCGCCTTCTCCGCGGCGCGGCCTCATTAAGCCAAAAGCTTAATTTCCCCCCCTCCATAAATGATTACGTCATTCCTATATGAATCTGACTGAACTCAAGCAAAAGCCGATTACCGAACTGCTCGAATTGGCCGAACAGATGGGCATAGAAAATATGGCCCGTTCGCGCAAGCAGGACGTGATTTTCTCCCTGCTCAAAAAGCACGCGAAAAGCGGCGAGGAAATCTCCGGTGATGGCGTGCTGGAGATTCTCCAGGACGGCTTCGGCTTCCTGCGCTCCGCAGACGCTTCCTACCTCGCCGGCCCTGACGACATCTACGTCTCGCCGAGCCAGATCCGCCGCTTCAACTTGCGCACCGGTGACACCATCGTTGGCAAGATCCGCCCTCCGAAGGAAGGCGAGCGGTACTTCGCCCTGCTCAAGGTCGACACGATCAACTTCGATCGTCCGGAGAACGCGAAAAACAAGATTCTCTTCGAGAACCTGACGCCGCTGTTCCCGACGGTGCGCATGAAGATGGAAGCCGGCAACGGTTCCACCGAAGACCTCACCGGTCGCGTGATCGACCTGTGTGCACCGATCGGCAAAGGCCAGCGTGGTCTGATCGTCGCACCGCCGAAAGCCGGTAAAACGATCATGCTGCAGAACATCGCAGCGAACATCGCCCGTAACAATCCTGAAGTTCACCTGATCGTGCTGTTGATCGACGAGCGTCCGGAAGAAGTGACCGAAATGCAGCGCACCGTGCGCGGCGAAGTGGTTGCCTCGACCTTCGACGAGCCGCCGACCCGTCACGTGCAGGTTGCTGAAATGGTGATCGAGAAGGCCAAGCGTCTGGTCGAACACAAGAAAGACGTGGTGATCCTGCTCGACTCCATCACCCGTCTGGCCCGTGCCTACAACACCGTGATCCCGAGCTCCGGCAAGGTATTGACCGGTGGTGTCGATGCCCACGCCCTCGAGAAGCCGAAGCGTTTCTTCGGTGCCGCGCGTAACATCGAAGAAGGCGGCTCGCTGACCATTATCGCCACCGCGCTGGTTGAAACCGGTTCGAAGATGGACGAAGTGATCTACGAAGAGTTCAAGGGTACCGGCAACATGGAACTGCCTCTGGATCGCAAGATCGCCGAGAAGCGTGTGTTCCCGGCCATCAACATCAACCGCTCCGGCACCCGCCGCGAAGAGTTGCTGACCGCCGACGACGAACTGCAGCGCATGTGGATTCTGCGCAAGCTGCTGCACCCGATGGACGAAGTCGCCGCCATCGAGTTCCTGGTCGACAAGCTGAAAACGACCAAGACCAACGACGAGTTCTTCTTGTCGATGAAACGCAAGTAATACGCTGGCGTTTCAACAAAGGACGCTCCCGAGAGGGGGCGTTTTTTTTTTGCCCCGAAAAATCTCGCGCCCGTCACGGATATCTGTTGATGGGCCGATATTGCGGCGTCGGCAGCGCACTGCTGAGTCCCAGGCTTGCCCCTTCGCCGCAGCGCGGGGGCCACAATCGAGCAATGACGGGCTGCTGTTTGCTCCTCAGAGCAGGTAGGATGTACGCCTATTTTGAGGGTGCCATCGTCAATGAAATTCAAGGATCTTCGGGATTTCGTGCAGCAGCTTGAGCAGCGCGGAGAGTTGAAACGCATCCAGATTCCCGTCTCGCCGGTGCTGGAGATGACTGAGGTGTGCGACCGCACGTTGCGGGCCAAAGGCCCGGCACTGCTGTTCGAGAAGCCTACCGGTTACGACATTCCGGTGCTCGGCAACCTGTTCGGCACCCCCGAGCGCGTGGCCATGGGCATGGGCGCCGAGTCGGTCAGCGAGCTGCGCGAAATCGGCAAGCTGCTGGCCTTCCTCAAGGAGCCGGAGCCGCCGAAGGGCTTGAAGGACGCGTGGTCGAAACTGCCGATCTTCCGCAAGATCATTTCGATGGCGCCGAAAGTCGTCAAAGACGCGGTATGCCAGGAAGTGGTCATCGAAGGCGACGATGTCGATCTGGCGATGTTGCCGGTGCAGACCTGCTGGCCCGGCGACGTCGGCCCGCTGATCACTTGGGGCCTGACGGTCACCAAAGGCCCGAACAAGGAACGCCAGAACCTCGGTATCTACCGCCAGCAAGTGATCGGCCGCAACAAGGTGATCATGCGCTGGCTCAGCCATCGTGGCGGCGCTCTCGACTTCCGCGAGTGGTGCGAGAAGCACCCGGGCCAGCCGTTCCCGGTGTCCGTGGCCCTTGGCGCCGATCCGGCGACGATTCTCGGTGCCGTAACGCCGGTGCCGGACAGCCTCTCCGAATATGCTTTCGCAGGGCTCTTGCGCGGCAACCGTACCGAACTGGTCAAGTGCCGTGGCAACGATCTGCAAGTACCGGCCACCGCCGAAATCATCCTTGAAGGCGTGATTCATCCGGGCGAAATGGCCGACGAAGGCCCTTATGGCGACCACACCGGTTACTACAACGAAGTCGACAGCTTCCCGGTGTTCACCGTCGAGCGCATCACCCACCGGATCAAGCCGATCTATCACAGCACCTACACCGGGCGGCCGCCGGATGAGCCGGCGATTCTCGGCGTGGCGCTGAACGAAGTGTTCGTGCCGATCCTGCAGAAGCAGTTCCCGGAAATCACCGACTTCTACCTGCCGCCGGAAGGCTGCTCGTACCGCATGGCCGTGGTGACGATGAAGAAGTCGTATCCGGGGCATGCCAAGCGCGTGATGCTCGGTGTCTGGTCGTTTTTGCGACAGTTCATGTACACCAAGTTCGTTATCGTCACTGACGACGATATCAACGCCCGCGACTGGAACGACGTGATCTGGGCTATCACCACGCGCATGGATCCCAAGCGCGATACGGTGATGATCGATAACACGCCGATCGACTACCTCGACTTCGCCTCGCCGATCTCCGGCCTGGGCTCGAAAATGGGCCTGGATGCCACCCACAAGTGGCCGGGCGAAACCACTCGCGAGTGGGGCCGCGTGATCGTCAAGGACGACGCCGTCACCCAACGGATCGATGCCATCTGGAATCAGTTAGGAATAGATTGATGCGTGTAACCCTGCAGCCTTCCGGAGCAGTGCTCGAGATACAGCCCGGTGAGCGGATTCTCGACGGTGCGCGGCGCCTGGGCTATGACTGCCCGCAAAGCTGCCGCAACGGCAATTGCCACGTGTGTGCAGCGCTGCTGGTGGAGGGCCGCGTCGAGCAGGCCGGCAAAGTCCACGACCATGGCGAGTTCTACACCTGCATCGCCGCACCGCTGGAAGACTGCGTGCTGTTGTGGGATGGCGTGCTCGCACTCGGTGAATTGCCGGTGCGCAGCCTATCGTGTCAGGTCATCGAGTGCCGCGAGGTCGGCGGCGACACCTGGCGCGTGCGTCTGCGTGCACCGGCGGGCAAGCCGCCGCGCTATCACGCCGGGCAATATTTGATGATCGAGCGTGAGAACGGCGAGAAATCGGCGTTCTCCATGGCTTCGGCGCCCCACGGCGGACGTGATCTGGAAATCCATGTGCTGGCGCGCGAAACCAGTGCGTTGAGCCTGATCGAGCAGCTGCAACGCAACCCGCTGGTGCGTGTCGAGCTGCCGTTCGGTGACACACATCTTGCGGAACTACCCGACGGTCCGCTGGTGTTGATCGCCGCCGGCACCGGCATGGGCCAGATTCACAGCCTGATCGAACATTGCCGCGCCGAAGGCTTCAAGCATCCAGTGCATCTGTATTGGGGCGTACGCCGTCCAGAAGACTTTTATCAGATCGAGCACTGGGACGAATGGCTGAAGCTGCCCAATCTGTTCCTGCACAAAGTGGTCAGCGACCAGTGCGGCTGGGAAGGGCGCTGCGGGATGTTGCACGAAGCGGTTTGCGAGGATTTCCCCGATCTGAAGCCGCTGCATGTCTATGCCAGCGGTTCGCCGGCGATGGTTTACGGCACGCTGGACGCGCTGGTCGAGGCGGGGATGGATGCGCATCAGATGCGCGCTGATGTGTTCGCCTACGCGCCGCGCTCCTGAGACTTATAACTTGGTATATAGCCGATCGGTATTTACCTTAAACAGTAAATATCGCTAGGTTATATATGAATCAGGCAATTAATCAGTGGCACTTAATTTGCCTTAAAACATATGTGCCTTATTGTTACAACGGTGCGTTCTATTAAGTAATTCTTCACCCGCGGGGAGCTGAACGCTATTCGCCATGAGCGCCATTGAAAACGCAATTCTGAACCTGGCTTACCCTCCGCGGCTCGATCTTGGGCCGCAGCTGACGCACGAACAACTTCTCGCTTCCATGCAATCGACCATGGCACGCCACAAGGGCGGGCCGGTGTGGCTGTTCGCCTATGGCTCGCTGATCTGGCGGCCGGAATGCACGGCGGTCGAGCGCATGCGCGGTCGCGTGCATGGCTATCATCGCGGCTTGTACCTGTGGTCCCACGAGCATCGGGGTACCCCGGAAATGCCCGGTCTGGTGTTCGGTCTGGATCGCGGCGGTTCATGCAGCGGTTTTGCCTACCGCTTGCCGGAAGACAATCTCGATACCGCGCTGTACGCCCTGTGGAAACGTGAGATGCCGTTTCCGTCGTATCGTCCGCACTGGCTCAATTGCCGGCTCGAAGATGGCACTCAGGTGCAGGCCTTGGGCTTCGTTCTTGAGCGCCACCTGCCGAGCTACGCCGGCAACTTGCCGGATCATGTGCTCAGCCAGGTGTTCGCCAGCGCGAGCGGGCGTTACGGCACCACTCGCGATTATGTCGAGCAGACCGCGCACGCCCTGCGCAGCCACGCCATGCCGGATCGAAATCTGGAGGCGCGGCTCAAGCGCTGTAAATCACACAGCGATCAGGCGACCGCTTCACGGCTCTGACTGGCGACTTGCTTGTGCCACAGCGTTGGCGCAAGGAAGGCCATCGCCAGCAGGCAAGCGCCGACCAGCAGCACGAAACCGCCATCCCAGCCGAAGTGGTCAACGGTGTAGCCCATCGCCGCACTGGCCGCGACCGAACCCCCCAGATAACCGAACAGACCGGTGAAGCCCGCTGCAGTACCGGCGGCTTTCTTCGGCGCCAGTTCCAGCGCTTGCAGGCCGATCAGCATCACCGGGCCGTAGATCAGGAAGCCGATCGACAGCAGGGCGATCATGTCGACCATCGGATTGCCGGCCGGATTGAGCCAGTAAACCAGGGTCGCGACAGTCACCAGGGCCATGAACACCATGCCGGTCAAACCACGGTTGCCACGGAAGATCTTGTCTGACATCCAGCCGCACAGCAGCGTGCCCGGGATGCCTGCCCACTCGTAGAAGAAATAGGCCCACGAGGTCTTATCCACGGTGAAGCCCTTGGCTTCCTTCAGGTACGTCGGCGCCCAGTCCAGCACGCCGTAGCGCAGCAAGTAGACGAAGACGTTGGCCAGAGCGATGTACCAGAGCATTTTGTTGCGCAGCACGTATTTGACGAAGATTTCCTTGGCGCTGAATTCGTCTTCGTGGCTGGCGTCGTAGCCTTCCGGGTAGTCGTTCTTGTACTGCTCGATCGGCGGCAGGCCGACCGATTGCGGGGTGTCACGCATGGTGATGAAGGCGAATACCGCTACGCCCAGTGCGACTGCTGCCGGGACGTAAAACGCCGCGTGCCAGTCGTTGAACAGGCCCATGCCGATCAGGAACAGCGGGCCGATCAGACCGCCGCCGACGTTATGCGCCACGTTCCACACCGACACCACGCCACCGCGTTCCTTCTGCGACCACCAGTGCACCATGGTCCGCCCGCTCGGCGGCCAGCCCATGCCCTGCGCCCAGCCGTTGATGAACAGGAGAATGAACATCATCGTCACGCTGGACGTTGCCCACGGCGCGAAACCGAAAATGAACATCACCCCGGCCGAGACCAGCAGACCGAACGGCAGGAAGAAGCGCGGGTTGGAACGGTCGGACACCAGGCCCATGAGGAACTTCGACAGGCCGTAAGCAATAGCGATCGCCGACATTGCCAGACCAAGGTCGCCACGGCTGTAGCCTTCGTCGATCAGGTACGGCATGGCCAGGGAGAAGTTCTTGCGCAGCAGGTAGTAACCGGCGTAGCCGATAAAGATACCGGCGAAGATCTGCCAGCGCAGGCGGCGGTAGGTGCTGTCTATTTTTTCTTCAGGCAATGGAGCCTGATGTGCGGCAGGACGAAAGAAAGCAAACATTCAAGAGCTCCAGTTTTCTTGTTTTGACTGCGGATGCGAATGTTACAGTTTCGTTACCGAAAATAGCATCGCTTCACGTCGGCAAAACAGCGGAAATTTGGGCAGATGAACGTTCCTTTATGAACATGTCGCTCTGAGACAAGTACGCGGCGCTGAGGGAATGGTGGCTCGGGTGGGTTTCTGCGGTTTGACGCATGGGAGAGGCAGATCTCAGCGCTAAAGCGATCCGGATTGCTGCTCCGGATCGCTCCATGTTGTTAACGAACCTGAACGACAACCTTGCCCACAGCCTTGCGCTGGCCAAGATCATCGATCGCCTGCGCGGCATTGCTCAGCGGATACACCTGCGACACCAGCGGTTTGAGCTTGCCCTCGGCAAACCAGGCGAACAGCTGCTGGAAGTTGGCTGCATTGTCCTGTGGCTGGCGTTGGGCAAAAGAACCCCAGAACACGCCGAGTACCGCCGCGCCCTTGAGCAGGGCGAGGTTGACCGGCAGTTCCGGGATGCGTCCGCTGGCGAAGCCGACCACCAGCAGGCGGCCGTTCCAGGCGATGGCGCGGATGGCCTGGTCGAACAGGTCGCCGCCGACCGGGTCGTAGATCACGTCGGCGCCCTGGCCGTCGGTGAGGCGTTTGATCTCGTCCTTGAGGCTGGCTTCGCTGTAATTGATCAGCTCATCGGCGCCGGCAGCCTTGGCCACCGCGAGTTTCTCGGCGCTGCTGGCGGCGGCGATCACGCGGGCACCCATGGCTTTGCCAATCTCCACGGCGGCGAGGCCGACGCCGCCCGACGCGCCGAGCACCAGCAGGGTTTCGCCCGGTTGCAGGTTGGCGCGTTGCTTGAGCGCGTGCATCGAGGTGCCGTAGGTCATGCTGAATGCAGCGGCGATGTTGAAATCCATCGACGGCGGAATCGGCAGGACGTTGTAGCCCGGCACCGCCACCTGCTCGGCAAAACTGCCCCAGCCAGTCAGGGCCATGACCCGGTCGCCGACTTTCAGATGGCTGACCTTTTCCCCGACTTCACGCACCACGCCCGCCGCTTCACCGCCCGGCGAAAACGGGAAGGGCGGTTTGAACTGGTACTTGCCCTCGATGATCAGCGTGTCCGGGAAATTGACTCCGGCAGCGTGCACGTCCAGCAGGATTTCATTCTTCTTCGCGACAGGACTGGCGACGTCTTCCAGCACCAGCGATTCGGCAGGGCCGAAGGCTTTGCACAGCACGGCTTTCATCAGGGCTATTCCTTTGGGAGTGATGGCCGATAAGTGTAGGTGTGTGAATCAACGGGTCAACGAGCATGCCCGGCCCTGATAGTCAGCCATAAGCTTGTGCTTGCGCGGCGGGTCGTTATGCTAGGCCGCAAACCGGATAAGGAGCGAATTGTGAAAGCGTGGATCATGTTATTGCTGGCCCTGTCTCTGCCTGTGGCAGCACTGGCCGAAGAAGCCAAAGAAGGCGAGGCGCCGAAGGTCAATTACATCACCCTGAGCCCGCCGTTCGTCGGCAACTATGGCCTGGACGGCACCGCCAAGCTCAAGGTCTACAAAGCCGATGTGGCATTGCGTGTGACTGGTGAGGAGGCGACCAAACTGGTCAAGGCCAACGAGCCGCTGATCCGCAATCAGCTGGTGGCGTTGTTCACTCAGCAGTCGACCGAGGCGATGGGCAGCATCGAGGGCAAGGAAAAGCTGCGTCAGGAAGCGTTGAAGCAGACCCAGCAGGTCATGAATGACGAGACCGGCAAGCCTGTTGTTGAGGATCTGTTGTTCAACAACCTGATCATCCAGTAAATACGTTGGCTGCTGCTCTTCAGGACGCCAGGCTTTTGCGAAAGCGTGCCAAGGCGATGGCGAAGAACAGCAGACCGATGGCAGTCAGCGCCAGCAACTCCGGCCAGACCACGCTCAGCCCGGCGTCGCGAAACAGAATCGCGGCGCTGAGGCTGACAAAATGCGTGGACGGTGAGCCCTGCATGACCCACTGCAGCCAGTGCGGCATGCTGTCCAGTGGCGTGCTGCCGCCCGACAGCAGCAGCATCGGGATGATCACCGGAATCGCCAGCAAGCCGAACTGCGGCGTCGAGCGCGCGAGTGTCGCCAGAAAGATGCCCAGCGCGGTACTGGCAAACAGATAAACCGCAGTCACCAGCAAAAACAGGCTCATTGAGCCGGAAAGCGGCACGCCGAGTGCGCCTTTGACCACCACCTCCACGGACAGCCAGGTGCACAGCACCACCACCAGCAGGTTGCTCCAGATTTTCGCCAGCATGATTTCCAGCGCCGTCAGCGGCAGCACCAGCAAATGGTCGAGCGTGCCGTGCTCGCGTTCGCGCAGCAGCGCGGTGCCCGTGAGGATGATCGCCAGAATGGTGATGTTGTTGACGATCTGGATCACCGCCAGAAACCAGCCACCCTCCAGGTTGGTATTGAATAGCGCGCGGGTGGTCAGCGAAATCGGCGTCTTGCTCGCGGCATCGCTCTGACCGCCGTAGGCCTGCAGTTCACGCTGGAAGATCCGGCCGATGTAACCGGCGCCCATGAACGCCTGGCTCATCGCGGTGGCATCGACGTTGACCTGAATGGCCGGTCGCCGCGCCGCGAGCAGGTTGGTTTGAAACCCCGCCGGAATGTTGATCACGAAGGTGTACTGGCCGCTGTCCATCACCTGATCCAGTTGCGGGTAAGGCAGTAGCACCGGCGTCTGGAACTCCGGCGGTTGCAGGGCCTGGGCCAACTGGCGCGAGAGGGCGCTGCGGTCTTCGTCGACGATCGCCACGCTGGCGTTGTGCACGCCGATTACCGAACCGGCGGCGGGCATGTAGATCGCCACGGTGAAGGCGTAGAACAGGAACAGCAACAACACGCTGTCGTGGCGCAGGCTGGTCAGTTCCTTGAGTCCCAAGCGCAGGATGTGCGCGAACTTGTGCATCAGGCCTCCTGCTTTTTCAGCATGATCAGGCTCAACCCTGTGAACCCGACGAAGAAGCCGAACAGGGCCAGGCATTGTGGCCACAGCTGCCGCAAGTCCAGCGCCTTGGTGAACGTCCCCACGGCAATATCGAGAAAATGTCCTGCCGGAAACAGCATGCCCATCACCGCAGCCGCACCTTGCAGCGAAGAGCGCGGCACGATCAGCCCGGAGAACTGGATGGTCGGCAGGCTGGTGATGATCATGGTGCCGAGGATCGCGGCGATCTGTGTGCGGGTGAAGGCCGAGATCAGCAGACCCATGCTGGTGGTCGCCAGCACGTAGAGCAGGCCGCCAAACGCCAGTGTCAGCAGGCTGCCCTTGAACGGCACGCCAAACAGCCAGCGGTTCATCGCCACCAGCAGCGCGAGATTGACCAGACTGACCAGCAGGTATGGCGCCTGTTTGCCCAGCAGAAACTCCAGGCGGGTCAGGGGCGTGGCGTAGAAGTTGGTGATCGAGCCCAGTTCTTTCTCGCGCACGATGCCGAGTGCGGTGAGCATCGCTGGAATGAACGCCAGTATCAGCGCCATGACGCCGGGGCCGATAGCGTTGACGCTGACCACATCCTGGTTGTAGCGAAAGCGCGTTTCCAGGCTGGCGCCCGCCTGATGGTTGATGGCGAGACTGCTCTGTTCGGCCAACTGTTGCAGGTTGGCCAAGTGCACCGCTTCGACATAATTGCGGCTGGTCTCGGCGCGAAACGCCATGCCGCCATCCAGCCATGCCGCCACCGCGGGCTGGCGTCCGGCGTACAGGTCACGGCCGAAACCGGGGGGGATTTCCAGCGCAAGTTTGATCTCCGAGCGTTGCAGGCGTCGGTGCAATTCCTGTGCATCATGGATGGCTGGCCGTTCATCGAAGTAACGCGAGCCGCGAAAGGCCTCCAGATAGGTTCGGCTCTGCGGTGTCTGGTCCTGGTCGTACACGGCAAACGCGAGGTTTTCCACGTCCAGGGAAATCCCGTAGCCGAAAATCACCATCATGAAAATTGCCCCCGCCAGGGCGAATGCCATGCGCACCTTGTCACGCAGCAGCTCCTTGCCTTCGCGACTGGCCACTGCCAGCAGGCGACCGAGGCTGAAACCGCGCTGCTGGAGCGGCGGCGTGGCGGTCGTTGGCGCGGTCGGCGATTCACTGGCAGGCGGCGACTGCGCAGTGCCCTGAGCCTGTTCCAGGCACGTCACGAAAGCGGCTTCCAGCGTTTCTCCAGCGAACTGACGTTGCAGCGCTGCCGGGGTGTCGCACGCCAGCACTTGGCCGGCGTGCATCAGCGAAATGCGGTCGCAGCGCTGGGCTTCGTTCATGAAGTGGGTGGAGAGAAAAATCGTCACGCCTTGCTCGCGAGACAGTTCGATCAACAGTCGCCAGAAGTCATCGCGGGCGGCCGGGTCGACACCGGACGTCGGCTCATCAAGGATCAGCACTTCCGGACGATGCAACACCGCAACCGCCAGCGACAGGCGTTGACGCAGCCCCAGAGGCAGGGCGCCGGACGGCTGATCGGCGACGCTGAGCAGGTTGAAGCGTTGAATGAGGGCATCGATGCGTGGCGCACTCTCGGCTTTGGGCAAGTCGAACAGCCGGGTGTGCAGATCAAGGTTCTGTCGCACACTGAGTTCGCCATACAGCGAAAAGCTCTGGGACATGAAACCGACCCGTTTGCGTGTGGCCAGATCCTTGGCATTTACCGGGTTGCCGAGCAGTGTCGCGCGGCCTTCGCTGGCAGGCATCAGCCCGGTCAGGACTTTCATCGTGGTGGTCTTGCCGCAGCCGTTGGAGCCGAGAAAACCGAAAATTTCGCCGCGACCGATGGCGAAGTTGACGTGATCGACCGCAGTGAAGTCGCCGAAACGCAGTGTCAGGTCGTGGGCCTCGATGGCGGTGTCGCTGCTGCCACTGCTACGTGGCGGAATCACCAGCGGCCTGACGTCATGCTGGCTGTCACCCTGGAAATGGGTGAAGGCCTCATCGAGTTTGCCACTGGGGGTGACGGCCGCCAGTTCACGGCTCAGACCGGTGGCAATCAATTTGCCGTTGTCGAGCATCAGGCAATGCTCGAACTGTTCGGCTTCTTCCATGTACGCGGTGGCGACCAGCAGGGTCAGTTGCGGGCGCTGGCGCCGCACGTCGTCGATCAGCTCCCAGAAACGCCGTCGTGAGAGCGGGTCGACGCCGGTGGTTGGCTCATCGAGGATTAACAGATCCGGTTCGTGGATCAGCGCGCAGCACAGTCCGAGTTTCTGTTTCATGCCGCCGGACAACTTGCCGGCGGGGCGCTCGGCGAACTTCAGCAGGTCGGTGGCAAGCAGCAGATTGCGCATGCGTTGTTCGCTGTCGGCCTTCGACAGGCCGAACAGCGTGGCGAAGAACTGAATGTTTTCGCGGATCGACAGTTCTGGATACAGGTTGCCGCCCAATCCCTGCGGCATGAAAGCGATGCGTGCATACAGCGTGTCGCGGTGGTGGCGCTGCTGGATCGGCCCGCCAAGGACGTCCAGTTGCCCTTGCTGCAAGGCCTTCACGCCGGCGATCAGTCCCAGCAGGCTGGACTTGCCCGCGCCATCGGGGCCGATCAGACCGCAACGGGTGCCGGCTGGCAGGCTGAAGGTGATATCGCTCAGTGCTTGCTGTTTGCCGTAGCGGTGCGCGATAGCATTGGCCTGGACCGCGAGGCTGCTCATTGCAGATTGGCCGGCCAGACGATCGGCGCGGTGCGCACATACCCGGCACCGGGCATGCCGGGCTTGGCTTGCGGTACGGCGCTGGGTTGGGTCAAGCGCAGTTTGACGCGGAACACCAGTTTTTGCCGCTCGTCGCGGGTTTCGACTTCCTTGGGGGTGAACTGCGATTTGCCGGCGACAAAACTGATTTTCGCTGGCAAGGGCTTGTCGGGCAGGGCATCGAGCAGTACCCGGGCCTCATCGCCCACCGCCAGACGCCCGGCCACCGAGGCGGACAAGTAGAGATTCATGTACTGATCGTTGGGGTCAATCAACAGCAGGACGCGGCCACCGGCACCCAGCACTTCCCCGGGTTCGGCCATGCGTAACTGGATCACGCCGTCAATCGGCGCCCGCAGGCTGCTGTCGTCGATTTCGCTGGTCAGTTGAGCGACCTGCGCCTGGGCTGCGCCGATCGCTGCAGCGACCGCCGACACTTGGGCGCGGGCCGCCGTCACGGCAGCGTTGCCGGTGCCGATGCGCGACTGCAATTGATCGATGACCTGAGCGCTGACGAAACCGTGCTTGAACAGCGACTCAGAGCGCCCGAGTTCCTGTTGGGCCAGCAGTAGCTCACTCTGACGCAACTGCACGTTGGCTTGGGCGGCGTTGAGGTTTTCCCGGGCGCGCACCACCTCGGCTTCGGCCTGGTTGCGCTGGGCTTCAAGGGTGCGGGTGTCCATGCGGGCCAGCAGTTGGCCTTGAGTGACCTTGTCGCCTTCATCGACCAGCACCTCGGCGAGGCGCCCGGGGGTCTTGCTGGCGATTTGCACTTCGGTGGCCTCAAGTCGTCCGTTGCCGGCCGACAGCCCCTCGGGCAGGCGGCTGCTCATCGACTTCCAGTAACCGAAGCCGCCAGCGGCCAACAGCAAGGCTATGAGCGATCCGGCAAATAACAGTGAGGAACGGCGGTGCGTCGACATGGGGGCATCCTGCGGCTGTGGCGTCCACTCTGACGGTTCAAGCGCTGGGGGCGCTTGATGTCAATCAAATGAGCGTCAAGCCTAGACCCTTTTGTCTGCCACCACGGTGTGACTTGGCAGTTCTCAGCGCAGGCCGAGCACTGCGGCCCATTGTTCGGCGGTGACGGGCATCACTGAAAGCCGCGAGCCTTTCTGCACCAGTGGCATTTCTGCCAGCGCGGTCTGCTGTTTCAGGTAGTCGAGCTTCAAGACTCGCGCAAAGGTTTCGACGTGCGCCACGTCGATGGCGCTCCAGGCATTCTTCTGCGCGGTGGCCTTCGGATCGAAGTAATGGCTCTGCGGCTCCAGCGCCGTCGGATCGGGATACGCTGCTTCGATAATTTTGCCAATCCCGGCAATCCCCGGCTCGGGGCAGCTGGAATGGTAGAAAAAGAACTCGTCACCGACCGCCATCGCCCGCAGGAAATTGCGCGCCTGATAGTTGCGAACCCCGTCCCAGCGCGCCTTGCCGAGCTTTTCCAGACCCTTGATCGAGAGTTCGTCGGGCTCTGATTTCATCAGCCAGTAGGCCATGTCGTGTGCTCCTGAAGCGGTCATTGGGCAGGTTGTCGGGCAATTTTATGACAAACCGACAGTCGGTTGACGTCAGCGTTTGCGCACAGGTTCACGTTGCCGCAAAATGCCGGCCTTTAAAGCTTGACGCTGCTGCACGGCCTACGAACGGAAACCGCTGCTGTCATCGTGATGATGTGCCTTGAGGGGGGCAATCGATGAAACGCAAACCGGATTTGCTATGGACTTTGGTAATTTTGTTTGGCCTGGGCGTGGTAACCACCGGTTACGCGCAGAGCCTGTGGGCGAACAAGACCGACGCGCCGATTGAAGTGGCGCAACAGGTGCAACAGTCGACCGCTTTCAAACGCTGAACCTGTCTCTTCGACGCCGCTGTTCCATGCGGCGTCTACTCTGCGAAATACCACGCCTTGTCGGTGACCGTGCCTTGTAACGGGACATCCCAGCTCGCCTGCGCCAAACGCTCGACCTTCTGACACTCATGGGCCAGGCCCAGCAGCGTCGGCTTGCGCCAGTTCTTGCGCCGGGCCAGATAGGCGAGGCTTCGATCATAAAATCCGCCGCCCATGCCCAGGCGCCCGCCGACATCGTCAAACCCTACCAGCGGCAACAGCACCAGATCCAGCGCCCAGACCTTGCGTTGCCGAGCCAGATTGGCCCGGGGCTCGAGGATGCGGAAACGATTGGGGGTGAGCTTTTCGCCGGGGCGGATGCGCTGGAAGACCATTTTCGTTCGTGGCCATGCGCTGAGTACCGGCAGATAAGTTGCCTTGCCGCGACGCTGGGCTTCGCGCAGCAGCAGGCGCGGATCGATTTCACCGTCGGTGGGCAAATACAGAGAGATATGTTTTGCCCGGCGAAAGTGCGGGTCCTGGGCCAATTGCCGGAACAGGCCTTTGGCAGCCTGGCGTTGTTCGCCCGGCGTCAGTGCGCGGCGCGCCTTGCGCAGCAGGCGGCGGAGTTGCGGGCGGGGCAGCAGCGCGGGTTCGGTCATGGTTCGGCTTCGGCAGGTGGATGCAAAAACGTACGCATAAAAAAACCGATGTCGGCATACACCGACATCGGATTTCGAATCAGGCTCCCCGGATGAACCGCTGTCAACTCAGCCCTTGAACCCGAAAGTTCAAGGTGGAAGAAGCAGTAGACTTTAAGGCTTTCCGTCTAGCGGACATGCACACCAGCCCAACGTGCAACTTCCAGGGTAGTGCGAATCGGCTCCGGGACATCGTCAACTGGCAAGCACCCCAGGGAGTGCCGCGAGTATACCTCAAGCTGTCAGGCGAATCAGCCCTTGACGGTGTTCTGATCGTCGGCCAGGACCAGATCGACACGATCGAGCAAGTCGCGCACCTGTTCGCGGGTCGAACCGCTGGCCTGGATGTCCGGGCGCTCTTCTTTGTGCAACAGGTCGTGGGTGATGTTCAGCGCGGCCATCACGGCAATGCGGTCGGCACCGATGACTTTGCCGCTGCTGCGGATCTCGCGCATCTTGCCGTCCAGGTAGCGGGCGGCACTGACCAGATTGCTGCGTTCTTCCGGCGGGCAGATGATCGAATACTCTTTGTCGAGGATCTGCACGGTAACGCTATTGCTTGAACTCATGAGTCTTGCTCCAGGGCCTTGAGGCGCGAAATCATCGATTCGACCTTACGCCGGGCGATTTCGTTTTTTTCAATGAGGTGAGCGCGTTCCTCGCGCCAGGTTTTTTCCTGAGCTAGTAAGAGTGCGTTTTGACTCTTAAGTTGCTCGACTCGGCCAATCAGCAGTTCGAGTCTGGCCATCAGCGCTTGCAGGTCGGTGTCTTCCATTGGGTCCACGTGTTCGTCTGATGGGTGGTGACTGGCGGACAGCCTTTAATGGTCTTGGCGGGGCTGTCGATGTAGGATACAAGGCCTTCATTCTAGACATAGCGCCGTCTGGCGCCTAGCTGCCCATGACCATTGCGAATTCCCCGTACCAAGCCTTTGCCACCCTGCTGACTGCCAGCGGCCACAACGTCTCGCCTGCCGAACTGCACGGCGTGCTGCTCGGGCGCAGTTGCGCCGGGGCCGGCTTCGATCACGAAGGCTGGCTGATCGACGCCGCCGAACTGCTCGAAGGCGACATCCAGGACAACGTCCGCAACGCCCTGATCGGCCTGCAGGAGATGGTCAAAGGCGAGCTGACCGGCGACGACGTCACTGTCGTGCTGCTGCTGCCGACCGACGATGCACCGCTGGCCGACCGCGCTGCTGCGCTGGGCGAGTGGTGCCAGGGCTTCCTCAGCGGTTTCGGCCTGAACTGCCGCGACAGCAGCATGCTCAGCACCGAAGCCACCGAAGTGCTGCAGGATCTGGCCGCCATTTCCCAGGTGCAGGACGCGCTGGAAGAATCCGAAGACGGCGAATCCGACTACATGGAAGTCATGGAATACCTGCGCGTCGCGCCGTTGCTGCTGTTCTCGGAAACCAAGAAGTCCGATGTGCCGCCAGCGGCCAAACCTTCGCTGCATTAATCGCGTGCCAGGGAAAGCGATCTGCCCATGACCCATATCCCCAAAGCGGAATACAGCCGTCGCCGCAAGGCCCTGATGGCGCAGATGGAACCCAACAGCATCGCGATCCTGCCCGCCGCCGCGGTGGCCATCCGCAACCGCGACGTCGAGCACGTCTACCGTCAGGACAGCGACTTCCAGTACCTCAGCGGTTTTCCCGAGCCACAGGCCGTCATCGTCCTGATGCCCGGCCGCGAGCACGGCGAGTACATCCTGTTCTGCCGTGAACGCAACGCCGAACGCGAATTGTGGGATGGCCTGCGCGCCGGGCAGGAAGGCGCGATCCGCGAGTACGGCGCCGACGACGCCTTTCCGATTACCGACATCGACGACATCCTCCCGGGCCTGATCGAAGGCCGCGACCGGGTGTATTCGGCGATGGGCAGCAACCCTGAATTCGATCGGCATTTGATGGACTGGATCAACGTGATCCGCTCCAAGGCGCACCTCGGCGCGCAGCCGCCGAATGAATTCGTTGCCCTGGATCACCTCCTGCACGACATGCGCCTGTATAAATCGGCGGCAGAAGTGAAGGTGATGCGCGAAGCCGCGCGGATTTCGGCGCAGGCGCATATCCGCGCGATGCAGGCCAGTCGTCCGGGGCTGTATGAATACAGCCTCGAAGCCGAGCTGGATTACGAATTCCGCAAGGGCGGGGCGAAGATGCCGGCCTACGGTTCGATTGTCGCCGCCGGGCGCAACAGCTGCATCCTGCATTACCAGCAAAATGACGCGCTGCTCAAGGACGGCGATCTGGTGTTGATAGACGCTGGTTGCGAGATCGACTGCTACGCCAGCGACATCACCCGCACCTGGCCGGTCAATGGCAGGTTCTCGCCGGAGCAGAAGGCGATCTACGAGTTGGTGCTGGCTTCGCAGGAAGCGGCGTTCGCCGAGATTGCACCGAACAAGCACTGGAACCAGGCGCACGAAGCCACGGTGCGGGTGATCACCGCAGGTTTGGTCAAGCTTGGCTTGTTGCAGGGCGAGGTTGACGAGTTGATCGCCAGCGAAGCCTACAAGGCTTTTTATATGCACCGCGCCGGCCACTGGCTGGGCATGGATGTGCATGACGTTGGCGAGTACAAGGTCGGCGGCGAATGGCGTGTGCTGGAGGTCGGCATGGCGCTGACCGTGGAGCCTGGCATCTACATCGCGGCGGACAATCAGAACGTGGCGAAGAAATGGCGTGGCATTGGCGTGCGCATCGAGGATGACGTGGTCGTGACCCGATCCGGTTGTGAAATCCTCACCAGCGGCGTGCCGAAAACCGTCGCCGAGATCGAGGCGCTGATGGCACAAGCAAGGACACACGCAGCATGAGTCGAGTCAATCTGGCAATCATCGGTGGCGGTCTGGTCGGCGCCAGTCTGGCGTTGGCGTTGCAGGCCGGGGCCAAGGCGCAGGGCTGGAAAATCGTCCTGATCGAACCGTTCGCCCCCGGCGACAGCTGGCAACCGAGCTACGACGCTCGCTCCTCGGCGCTGTCCTTCGGCTCGCGGCAGATTTATCAGCGCCTGGGCGTGTGGCAGGAAATCTCCCGCCGCGCCGAGCCGATCAAACAGATTCACGTCTCTGACCGTGGCCGCTTCTCCACCGCGCGCTTGTCGGCGATGGAAGAGGGTGTGCCAGCGCTCGGTTACGTGGTGGAAAACGCCTGGCTCGGCCAGTGCCTGTGGCAGCACCTCGACAAAGACGTGATCACGTGGCGCTGCCCGGCGGAAGTCACGCGCATGGAGCCGTTGGCCGATGGCTATCGTCTGACCCTCAACGATGAAACCACGCTGGAATGCGACCTCGCGGTGCTCGCCGATGGCGGCCGCTCCGGCTTGCGCGAACAGTTGGGCATCAACGTGCGCACGCGCCCTTACAACCAGAGCGCACTGATCGCCAACATCACCCCGAGTGAAGCGCACAACGGCATGGCCTTCGAGCGCTTCACCGACGAGGGGCCGATGGCCCTGCTGCCGCTGCCGGACAATCGCTGCGCACTGGTGTGGACGCGGCTGGGCATGGACGCGCAGCGTCTGACTGAATTGAGCGAGCGTGATTTTCTCAGCGAGCTGCAAGGCGTGTTCGGTTACCGCCTCGGCACCTTGAAACAGGTCGGCGTACGGCATCTGTATCCGCTGTCGCTGATCGAAGCTGAAGAACAGGTGCGTTCGCATCTGGCCGTGCTCGGCAACGCCGCACACAGCCTGCACCCGATTGCCGGCCAGGGCTTCAACCTGTCGCTGCGTGACGCCGATGCCTTGGCTGCCGCGCTGCTGGCCAGCGACAAGCCGCTGGGCGACTTCGCCACGTTGCAGGCCTATCGCGAGCGGCAGCGCCTCGATCAGGACCTGACGGTGGGCTTCTCCGATCAGGTCACGCGTCTGTTCGGCAGCAGCCAGCCGCTGGTGTCGCTGGGGCGCAACCTCGGCCTGCTCGGCCTCGATCTGCTGCCACCGGCCAAGCGCTGGTTCGCCCGGCAGGCGATGGGCCTGGGAACCCGTCCGGATGCTTGAGTGGCTGAGCAAAAAATTCGGCAAGGCACGATTGATGCGCTGGATAATGACCTTCTACCCGCCGTATCTCGGCGCCGGAGTGCGCGTTCGGCACATCAGTGACGACTTTCGCGATGTGCAGGTGTCCATGGGGTTGGGCTGGTACAACCGCAATTATGTCGGCACCCAGTTTGGCGGCAGTCTGTATTCGATGGTCGACCCGTTCTTCATGTTGATGCTCATGGAAAACCTCGGCCCGAAATACATCGTCTGGGACAAGGCTGCCGACATCGATTTCATTGCGCCGGGCAAAGGCCCGGTGTTCGCCCGGTTCAACATCGACCAGACCCTGCTCGACGAGATCCGCCGGCAGACCGCCAACGGCGATAAATACCTGCCGCAGTTGCAGGTCGACATTCATGACGGCGCCGGCAACCTTGTGGCGCGGGTCGGTAAAACCCTTTACGTGCGGCTCAAGCCGCAAGCGAGACAGGCCTAAAGCATGGAAATGCGCGCAGATGTGCTGATTGTCGGAGCCGGAATGGTCGGCAGCGCCCTGGCGCTGGCGTTACAGGACAGTGGGCTGGAAGTGCTGTTGCTCGACGGTAGCCCGCTGAGTGTCAAACCCTTCGCTGCCGAAGCGGCGTTCGAACCGCGCGTCAGTGCATTGTCGGCGGCGAGCCAGCGTATTCTCGAGCGCCTCGGTGTCTGGGACGGCATCGCCCAGCGGCGCAGCAGCCCGTACACCGACATGCACGTGTGGGACGGCAGCGGCACCGGGCAGATTCATTTCTCGGCCAACAGCGTGCATGCCGATGTGCTCGGCCACATCGTCGAAAATCGCGTGGTCCAGGATGCGCTGCTCGAGCGTTTGCATGATTGCGACCTCGGCATGTTGGCCAATGCGCGGCTGGAGCAGATGCGTCGCTCCGGCGATGACTGGCTGCTGACCCTGGCCGACGGCCGCACCTTGCGCGCGCCGCTGGTGATCGCGGCCGATGGCGCCAATTCTGCTGTGCGCCGTCTGACCGGCGTGGCGACCCGCGAGTGGGATTATCTGCATCACGCCATTGTGACGAGCGTGCGCTGCAGCCAGCCGCACCGCAAAACCGCCTGGCAGCGCTTTACCGATCACGGGCCGCTGGCGTTTTTGCCACTGGAGCGTGATGGTCAGCAGGACTGGTGTTCGATCGTCTGGTCGACCACGCCGGGTGAAGCCGAGCGCCTGATGGCACTCGAGGAGACGGCGTTTTGCGCTGAGCTGGAGCGAGCCTTCGAAGGGCGCCTCGGTGAAGTGATCAACGCCGATCCGCGTCTGTGCGTGCCGCTGCGTCAGCGCCATGCCAAGCGCTACGTCGCTGAGGGCCTGGCCTTGATCGGTGATGCGGCGCACACCATTCACCCGTTGGCGGGGCAGGGTGTGAACCTTGGTTTCCTCGATGCAGCGGTGCTGGCGGAAGTGCTCCTGCAAGCGCATCAGCGCGGTGAGCGACTGGCGGACGTGAAGGTGCTGAGCCGCTACGAGCGTCGGCGCATGCCGCACAATCTGGCGCTGATGGCAGCGATGGAAGGCTTCGAGCGGTTGTTCCAGGCCGACCCCCTGCCGCTGCGCTGGTTGCGCAATGCCGGATTGAAACTGGTCGAGCAGATGCCCGAGGCGAAGGCGTTGTTTGTGCGCGAGGCGCTGGGGTTGACTGGGGATCTTCCAACTCTGGCAAAGCCCTGACCGCCTCATTGAGGCTGATGGCCCCTTCGCGAGCAGGCTCGCTCCCACTGTTGAGATGCATTCCAATGTGGGAGCGAGCCTGCTCGCGAAAGCGTCCGCCCACTTACCGCAGTTTTGAGCCGTGCAACATCTGGTAACGCCTTCCCCCAGTGTTCGATTGTGGTGGTAAATGTGAGTCCTTATCATTTGGCCCACCTTTCCCGACCGTGAGACCACTCCCATGTTGGCACCCAAGCGTCTTCTGACCGCACTGGCCTTGACCCTGATCGGCAGCACCACTGCCCAGGCCGCCGATGAGGTGGTGGTGTACTCGTCGCGCATCGATGAGCTGATCAAACCGGTATTCGATGCCTACACCGCCAAGACCGGGGTGAAGATCAAGTTCATCACCGACAAGGAAGCGCCGCTGATGCAGCGCATCAAGGCCGAAGGCGAAACCGCCACCGCCGATCTGCTGCTTACCGTCGATGCCGGCAACCTGTGGCAGGCCGAGCAGATGGGCATCCTCCAGCCATTCACCTCGAAAACCATCGACGCCAATATTCCTCAGCAATATCGCTCGTCCACCCACGCCTGGACCGGCCTGAGCCTGCGCGCACGGACCATCGCCTATTCCACCGAGCGGGTGAAGCCGGGCGAACTGACCACCTACGAAGCGCTGGCCGACAAGAACTGGGAAGGCCGCCTGTGCCTGCGCACGGCGAAGAAGGTCTACAACCAGTCGTTGACTGCGACCATGATCGAAGTCCACGGCGCCGAGAAGACCGAGAAAATCCTCAAGGGCTGGGTCAACAACCTGTCCACTGACGTGTTCTCCGATGACGTTGCAGTGCTGGAAGCGATCAACGCCGGGCAGTGTGACGTTGGCATCGTCAACACCTACTACTACGGTCGCCTGCACAAGCAGAAGCCTGAATTGCCGGTGAAGCTGTTCTGGCCGAATCAGGCCGATCGCGGTGTGCATGTGAACCTGTCGGGCATCGGCCTGACCAAACATGCACCGCACCCGGAAGCGGCCAAGGCGCTGGTCGAATGGATGACCACGCCTGAGGCACAGAAGATTTTTGCTGATGTGAACCAGGAATTCCCGGCCAACCCGGCGGTGGCGCCATCGGAAGAGGTGGCGGCGTGGGGCAAGTTTGTTGCTGATACGTTGCCGGTTGAGGTGGCGGGTAAACGTCAGGCCGAGGCGATCCGGATGATGGATCGGGCGGGGTGGAACTGAGGCGTTTCGTGTAACTGTTGATCTTTCAAGATCGCTCCCTCACCCCAGCCCTCTCCCGGAGGGAGAGGGAGCCAACTTGTTGCTTTCGAAACTTGAGTTCGACTCAATATCTCAGGTCGATGTAGTTTGCATGAGCACCTCGGTCAGTTCCCTCTCCCTCCGGGAGAGGGCTAGGGTGAGGGCAGCAATCCCAACCTGAAATACGCAATCCAAGAACACCCCAATCCCTCCAGAGACCCAAAAGTGGCCCACCCCGCCCAACGCCGCTGGTACCCCATCGTCTTCGCCATCGCCGCGCTGGTGTTGTTGCCCCTGAGCGTGTTGCTGCTGTCGTGGCAGACCATCGATCAGCAGATCTGGTCGCACCTGTGGCAAACCCAGATGCCGCGTCTGCTCGGCAATACCCTGACGCTGATCCTCGGCGTCGGTGTCGGCGTGATTCTGCTGGGTGTCAGCCTCGCATGGCTGACCAGCCTCTGTGAATTCCCCGGTCGGCGCTGGCTCGACTGGGCGCTGATGCTGCCCTTCGCCATTCCAGCGTATGTACTGGCGTTCGTTTTCGTCGGCCTGCTCGATTTCGCCGGCCCCGTGCAGTCCCTGTTGCGCGAATGGTTCGGCAGCGGCCTGCGCCTGCCTCGGGTACGGTCCACCGGCGGGGTGATCGTGGTGCTGGTGCTGGTGTTTTATCCCTACGTTTATCTGCTGGCGCGCACCGCGTTTCTGGCTCAGGGCAAAGGTTTGATGGAAGCGGCGCGGGTGCTGGGCCAGTCGCCGTGGCAGGCGTTCTGGCGGGTTGCGCTGCCGATGGCGCGTCCGGCGATTGGCGCGGGCGTGGCGCTGGCGCTGATGGAAACCCTCGCCGATTTTGGCGCGGTGTCGGTGTTCAACTTCGATACCTTCACCACGGCCATCTACAAAACCTGGTACGGCTTTTTCAGCCTGCCCAGCGCTGCGCAACTGGCCAGTCTGTTGCTGCTGGTGGTGATGCTGGTGCTGTACGGCGAGCGCCGGGCACGCGGGGCGAATCGGGCCAGCAACGAGCGGCCACGGGTGAAAGCGCTGTATCACCTGCGGGGAATCAAGGCCTTCGCGGCGACGGGCTGGTGTGGATTGGTGTTCGCCTGCGCCTTCGTCATCCCGGTGCTGCAACTGATCGTCTGGTTCTGGCAGCGTGGACGCTTCGATCTGGATGAGCGTTACGCCGGGCTGATTCTGCACACGCTCTATCTGGGCGCGATGGCGGCGCTGATCACCGTCAGCGTTGCGCTGTTGCTGGCGTTTGCCCGGCGCCTGGCGCCGACCCCAGCCATCAACTCCGGCGTCGGTCTGGCCAATCTCGGCTACGCCTTGCCCGGTTCGGTGCTGGCGGTGTCGATCATGCTTGCCTTCAGTTATCTGGATCGTGAGCTGGTGATTCCGCTTTCGTCATGGCTCGGCGGTGCGGGCAGACCGTTGCTGCTCGGCAGCCTCGCAGCTTTGCTGATGGCGTATCTGGTGCGCTTTATCGCTGTCGCTTACGGGCCGCTGGAAAGCAGTCTGGCGCGTATACGGCCATCTTTGCCCGAAGCGGCACGTAGCCTGGGTGTCAGTGGGCCGCGACTGTTTTTCAAAGTGTATCTACCGCTCTTGCTGCCCGGCACTTTGAGTGCGGCGTTGCTGGTGTTCGTCGATGTGCTCAAGGAAATGCCCGCGACCCTCCTGATGCGCCCGTTTGGCTGGGACACGCTGGCGGTGCGCATCTTTGAAATGACCAGTGAAGGCGAATGGGCGCGCGCCTCGTTGCCAGCATTGACCCTGGTGCTGGTCGGGCTGTTGCCGGTGATCGGATTGATTCGACGTTCGGCGCATCGAAACACTTAGTCGTCAGTCCTACATCATGCGGCTACAATGCGCGGCATTCGGTGCGGTTCGTCTGACAGACCCGTGCGCTGGAATCGGCTGCAAGCCTTATTCATCAAGGCCTTCAGCCGTATAGCGGCGGTCCGCACCCTCGCCACGCCCGGAAGGAGAAACCCATGGGACAGCGTACGCCTCTGTATGACCTGCACCTCGCGCTCGGCGCGAAGATGGTCGATTTTGGCGGTTGGGACATGCCACTGCATTACGGCTCGCAGGTCGAGGAGCACCACGAAGTGCGCCGCGATTGCGGGGTGTTCGATGTTTCCCATATGACCGTGATTGATGTCACCGGCGCCCAGGCCAAGGCCTGGCTCCAGCATCTGCTGGCCAACGACGTCGAACGTCTGCACCGCCCCGGCCGGGCGTTGTACAGCACCATGCTCAATGAGCGCGGTGGCATCGTCGACGACATGATCGTCTATCGCCTCGACGACGCGTACCGGCTGGTGTTCAACGCCTCGACCCGCGATCAGGATCTGGCCTGGATGAACGCCCAGCTCGGCGCCTACGACGTGCAACTGCACGAGCGCGCCGAGCTGGCGATGCTCGCCATCCAAGGCCCGCAGGCCCGGCACAAGATTGCCGAACTGGTCACCCAGTCGCGCGCCACGCTGATCCAGCAACTCAAACCTTTCGAAGGCGCCATCGACGGCGACTGGTTCATCGCGCGTACCGGTTACACCGGCGAGGATGGCCTGGAAATCTGTCTGCCGGCCAATCAGGCGCCGGGTTTCTTCAACGACCTGGTCGGTGCCGGTATTTCGCCGATCGGCCTTGGCGCTCGCGACACCTTGCGTGTCGAGGCCGGAATGAACCTGTACGGTCAGGACATTCATCAGGACGTTTCACCGCTGGCCTCGAACATGGCCTGGAGCATCGCCTGGGAGCCGGCCTCGCGGCAGTTCATCGGCCGTGCGGCGCTGGAGGCGGAAAAAGCCGTCGGCGTGGCGCATAAACTGGTCGGTCTGGTGCTGGAAGAGCGCGGGGTTTTGCGCGCTCACCAAGTGGTTCGCATCGCCGATGTTGGCGAAGGGGAGATCACCAGTGGTAGTTTCTCTCCTACGCTGAGCAAATCGATTGCCCTGGCGCGTGTACCGATGGCGACTGCCGACCGCGCCGAAGTGGAAATCCGTGGCAAGTGGTATCCGGTGCGAGTGGTCAAACCGACCTTCGTGCGCCATGGCAAAACCTTGATCTAACCTTTTCTGGCGGGCATGACCGCTGACCAATTTCCGAGGAACCGAAGATGAGCGATATCCCTGCCGAACTGCGTTTTGCCGAAAGTCATGAATGGGCGCGTCTGGAAGCTGACGGCACTGTCACCGTGGGCATCAGCGATCACGCGCAGGAAGCGCTGGGCGACGTGGTGTTCGTCGAGTTGACCGAAGTCGGCAAGGTGTTCGCCGCCGGTGATCAATCCGGCGTGGTCGAGTCGGTGAAAGCCGCCTCCGACATCTACGCCCCGGTCAGCGGTGAAGTCATCGCGATCAACGAAGAGCTGGGTGGCTCGCCTGAGCTGCTGAACTCCGACCCGTACGGCGCGTGGATCTTCAAGCTCAAGCCAAGCGACAAGGCCGAGCTGGACAAGCTGCTGGATGCTGCTGGGTACAAGGCTGCAATCGGCGAGTAAGTTGCCGGCAACACCCAAAGCCCCGATTCGTCGGGGCTTTTTTATGGGCGACGAATATCCCTTTGTGGGAGCGAGCCTGCTCGCGAAAGCGCCATATCAGTCAATGCCAAGGTTTCTGAAACACCGCTTTCGCGAGCAGGCTCGCTCCCACAGGGGCGGCGTGATCTTGAAAATTCGCCTGCTATGCTGGTTTGACCGTGTCGATTGACGCCAAGCGCCAGCCAGGAGAGCCCGTCATGTCCCAGTCGCCGTCCCTGAGCCAGTTACGCGATCCCGAAGCCTTTCTGCGCCGCCACCTTGGCCCGGATGCCGCCGAGCAGCAGGCGATGCTCGACAGCCTGGGCCTGGGCAGTCGTGCCGAGCTGATCGAGCAGACCGTGCCGCCGGGCATTCGCTTCAATCGCGCACTGGATCTGCCGCCGGCACTCGGCGAACAGGCTGCGCTGGCGAAACTGCGCGGTTATGCCGAGCAGAATCAGCTGTTCACCAGCCTGATCGGTATGGGTTATCACGGCACCGTCACGCCGACCGTGATTTTGCGCAATGTGCTGGAAAATCCCGGCTGGTACACCGCGTATACCCCATACCAACCAGAGATCGCCCAGGGCCGGCTCGAAGCGCTGCTGAATTTTCAGCAACTGACCATCGACCTCACCGGCCTGGAACTGGCCAACGCCTCGCTGCTCGATGAGGCCACCGCAGCGGCCGAAGCCATGGCGTTGGCCAGGCGCGTGGCGAAGTCGAAGAGCAATCTGTTTTTTGTGGATGAAAACTGCCATCCGCAAACCCTCTCCGTGGTGCAGACCCGCGCCGAAGGTTTCGGCTTCGAGCTGGTCGTCGACGCGGTGGATAACCTGGCGCAGCACGAGGTGTTCGGCGCGCTGCTGCAATACCCCGACACCCACGGCGAAATCCGCGATCTCAAACCCTTGATCAACCACCTGCACGCACAACAGGCCCTGGCCTGCGTCGCTACCGATTTGCTCAGCCTGCTGGTGCTGACGCCGCCGGGTGAGTTGGGTGCCGATGTGGTGTTCGGTTCGTCCCAGCGTTTCGGTGTGCCGATGGGTTATGGCGGCCCGCACGCGGCGTTTTTCGCCAGCCGCGAGGAGTACAAACGAGCGATTCCGGGGCGGATCATCGGTGTATCGAAAGATGCTCGCGGCAACGTCGCGCTGCGCATGGCCCTGCAAACCCGCGAGCAACACATCCGCCGCGAGAAAGCCAATTCGAACATCTGCACCGCGCAGGTGCTGCTGGCCAATATCGCCAGCTGTTATGCGGTGTATCACGGCCCCGAGGGCTTGAAGCGTATCGCCCAGCGCGTGCATCGCCTGACCTGCCTCCTCGCCGCGGGACTCAAGCGCAACGGTATCAAACGGCTCAACGAGCAGTTCTTCGACACCCTGACCCTGGAGGTCGGCGGTGCGCAAACGGCGATCATCGAAAGCGCTCAGGCAGCGCAGATCAACCTGCGCATTCTCGGTCGCGGCCGCGTCGGGCTGAGTCTGGATGAGACCTGTGATGAACACACCGTGGCAAAACTGTTCGACGTGCTGGTCGGGGCTGATCACGGCCTGAGCGTTGACGCGCTGGATGGCGAAGACATGGCTTCTGGAATTCCAGAGCATCTTCAGCGCAGCACACCGTACCTGCAACATCCGGTGTTCAACGCTCACCACAGCGAAACCGAGATGCTGCGTTACCTCAAACAACTGGAAAACAAGGATCTGGCGCTCAATCAGTCGATGATTCCGCTCGGTTCCTGCACGATGAAGCTCAACGCCACCAGCGAAATGATCCCGATCACCTGGCCGCAGTTCGCCAATCTGCATCCCTTCGTGCCGAGGGAGCAGGCTGTCGGTTACACACTGATGATCGAAGAACTTGAGGGTTGGCTCTGCGCGATTACCGGTTTCGATGCTATCTGCATGCAGCCCAATTCCGGCGCCCAGGGCGAATACGCCGGGCTTTTGGCGATCCGTAAATATCACGAGAGCCGGGGGGAGGGCGCGCGGGATATCTGCCTGATTCCGTCGTCGGCCCATGGCACCAACCCGGCCTCGGCGCAGATGGCCGGAATGCGTGTGGTGATTGTCGAATGCGATGAGGCGGGCAACGTCGATCTGGAAGACTTGAAGCTGAAAGCCGCAGAGGCCGGGAACAAGTTGTCGTGCCTGATGGCGACCTATCCGTCGACCCATGGCGTTTACGAGGAGGGCATCAGCGAAATTTGCGCAGTGATCCACCAGCACGGCGGCCAGGTGTACATGGATGGCGCCAATCTCAATGCCCAGGTTGGTCTCGCCCGACCGGCGGACATTGGCGCCGACGTGTCGCACATGAACCTGCACAAGACCTTCTGCATTCCCCATGGCGGCGGCGGGCCGGGCATGGGGCCGATCGGCGTCCGTGCGCATCTGGCGCCGTTCGTCGCCAACCATCCGGTGGTGCCGATTGACGGACCGCTGGCACAAAACGGCGCAGTCAGCGCAGCACCGTGGGGCAGTGCGAGCATTTTGCCGATCAGTTGGATGTACATCGCCATGATGGGCCCGCAACTGGCGGACGCCAGCGAGGTGGCGATTCTGGCGGCAAATTATCTGGCGCAGCATCTATCCGGGGCATTCCCGGTGCTTTACGCCGGGCGCAACGGCCGGGTGGCGCATGAATGCATTCTTGATTTGCGCCCACTGAAGGCTCAGACCGGCATCAGCGAGGAAGACGTTGCCAAGCGGCTGATGGATTACGGCTTCCACGCGCCGACCATGTCCTTCCCGGTGCCCGGTACGTTGATGGTCGAGCCGACCGAGAGCGAATCCAAGGCAGAACTCGACCGCTTCATCGCGGCGATGCTGAGCATTCGCGCAGAGATCAATGAAGTGCAGAAGGGCAACTGGCCGGGCGAAGACAACCCGCTCAAACGCGCGCCGCATACGCTGGCCGATGTCACTGGGATCTGGGAACGGCCCTACAGCATCGAACAGGGCATTACCCCGAATGCGCACACCCGATTGCACAAATATTGGCCGGCGGTGAATCGGGTGGATAACGTTTACGGGGATCGCAACCTGTATTGCGCGTGTGTCCCGGTGGATGATTACCGCTGATCTCTAAATCCACCGCCGTCCCTGTGGGAGCGAGCCTGCTTGCGAAAGCAATCGTCCAGCCAGCATTTTCGGTGACTGGCTCACCGCTTTCGCGAGCAGGCTCGCTCCCACAGGGTTTTGTATCGGTTTCAGAAGACGGGCAAAAAAATGCCGCTCGATCGAGCGGCATTTTCATCGGCGCAACGTTTACTCGGAAGCCACGGCGTTCTTCGCCAGAATCGCGTTCGCCAGTTCCATGTCCGAAGCCTGCAGGCCCGGGTTGTCGGCGCGGACTTTCTGCATGGCTGCTTCCAGGTACGGGCCACGGATGCCGCCGTCGCTGGCGACGAAGCTGCCGGCGTCGTCCTGGGCGGCGACGATCAGCTTGTGATCCTTGAACGTCAGGTAGGTCGAGCCGGTGGTGGCACCGGAGGAGATGACGTTACGCCAAAAGCTGTCCGCCATGGCCGAACCAACGGGAAGCGACAGCAGGGCCAAGGTGGCGACAGCAAGTTTGAGACGCATGATGAGGTGACTCCTGGGATTGACTACGGCGTTGGATAGCCGATCCCCCGATCCAGTTCCGTGCTGAATTATTTCAACTCACTTTGCGGCGTCACCCGCAGCACTTCTTCCACCGTGGTCAGCCCCGCCGCGACTTTCTGCGCGCCGGACAGGCGCAGGCTGCGCATGCCTTCCTTGAATGCCTGACGCCTGATCGCGGTGAGGTCGGTATCCGGGGTGATCAGCGCTTTGAGGCTGTCGCTCAGTTGCATGATTTCGTAGACCCCGGCGCGGCCGCGATAGCCGGTGTCGCGGCATTCTAGGCAACCGATCGCTCGCTGCGCATTGCTCGGCAGCGGCGCTTGCCAGGGCCGGGTCAGGGTTTGCCAGTCTTCATCCTCGAGCGTCAGTGGCGCCTTGCAGTGCGGGCACAAGGTGCGCACCAGACGCTGAGCCATAACGCCGAGCACGGTGGCTTTGATCAGGTAATGCGGCACACCGAGTTCGAGCAAACGGCTGATGGCGCTCGGTGCATCGTTGGTGTGCAGGGTGGACAAGACCAAGTGGCCGGTGAGTGCGGCCTGAATCGCCATTTCGGCCGTTTCCAGATCGCGGATCTCGCCGATCATGATGATGTCCGGGTCCTGCCGCATCAGCGCGCGCACCCCGGCGGCGAAGGTCAGTTCGATGTTGTGCTGCACCTGCATCTGGTTGAAGGCCGGCTCGACCATTTCGATCGGGTCCTCGATGGTGCAGAGGTTGACCTCCGGCGTCGCCAGTTTTTTCAGCGTGGTGTACAGGGTGGTGGTCTTGCCCGAACCGGTCGGCCCGGTGACCAGAATGATGCCGTTGGGCTGGCGGGTCATGTCCTGCCAGCGCCGCAGGTCGTCGGCGCTGAAACCCAACTGGTCGAAATTTTTCAGCAGCACTTCCGGGTCGAAGATCCGCATGACCATTTTTTCGCCGAACGCCGTCGGCAAGGTCGACAAACGCAACTCCACTTCGCCGCCGTCCGGGGTCTTGGTCTTGACCCGGCCATCCTGGGGTTTGCGTTTTTCCGCGACGTTCATGCGACCGAGGCTTTTCAGGCGACTGACAATCGCCATGGTCACCTGCGGCGGGAATTGATAGACGTTGTGCAACACGCCGTCGATGCGAAAGCGCACGGTGCCGTGCTCACGGCGCGGTTCGATGTGGATGTCGCTGGCGCGCTGCTGGAAGGCGTACTGGAACAGCCAGTCGACGATGTTGACGATGTGCGCGTCGTTGGCGTCCGGTTCCTGGTCGCTGGCGCCGAGATTGAGCAGTTGTTCGAAATTGCCGAGGTTGCCGCCCTGGGCGTCGGCATTGCTGGCGCCGCTGACCGATTTGGCCAGACGAAAGAATTCGACGCTGAAGCGCTGGATGTCGACCGGGTTGGCCACAACGCGTTTGATCGGCAGCTTCAACACGTGGGTCAGGTCGGCTTCCCAACCGCTGACGTAGGGCTGAGCGCTGGCCACGGTGACCGAATCGCGGTCCACGGCGACGGCGAGAATCTTGTGGCGCTGGGCGAAGGCATAGGACATCAGCGGCGTGATCGCCGCGACATTGATTTTCAGCGGATCAATGCGCAAATACGGCTGACCGGCCTGTTGCGCCAGCCACAGGGTCAGGCTTTCCAGATCCAGATGTTTGCCCGGACGGCTGAGGTCGTCGAGTTGCTGGCTGGCGATGAATTCCAGCGGATGCATCTGCCCGTGAGCAGCATGGCGACGGCGGGCATTGAGCGCCTGTTCCGCCGCGTCCTGGCAGATGAAGCCTTGGGCGACCAGTTCCCGTAATACATCGTTGAGGTCGAGCCAGCGGTCCTGAGTGACAAATTGAACGGACATGCGGCTTTCCTTTTTAAGCGTCATGCGCAAAAGGATAGTCGTGGCTCTGCTGACCGTTGGGCCACTACCCGACGAAGCCGTTGCCGGATTTGTCAGCCGGCAGCCTGTGCGGGCGCCTGCCACGCTGCGTCGGCGTTGTGCAGGTCCACTGTGCAGACGCTGATCAGGTTGCGCAGTTTTTCCGCGATCACTTGCGCGCGATGCCAGCTCAGGCCGCTCATGAGCAGATCGATCGACAGCAGATCGTCCTGGCGCTGGACGTTGACCTGCTCCGGCGTCAGAAACTGCAAAGCGAACAGATTCAGCACCCGCACCAGCAGATCCGGCTCGGCCTCGGCGAGGATCCGGTACTGCGCCAGGCAGTGGGCGTTGTTGACGTTCCAGACATCGGCGCGGGTGGGGGCGCTGTTCACGGCTTCAAGGTGCGGCATGGCGAGTCTCCAAAATCACTGGAGAAATTTTTACATTCGGTGCGGGGTATTTCTTGGCTATGATCGGCGTCTGAACGGATTTATCGAAAGAGTTGATTCGTGAAAGATGATCTTTGAGGATTTTTTATGCACAGCGAGCTGGACGCCTACGACCGCAAGATCCTCGCCTTGCTGCAGGAAGACGCTTCGCTGTCGAGCGCGCAGATCGCCGAGCAGGTCGGCTTGTCGCAATCGCCGTGCTGGCGGCGGATTCAGCGGATGAAGGAGGAGGGCATCATTCGCGGCCAGGTGACCTTGCTGGATCGCAAGAAGATCGGCCTGAACACGCAGATCTTTGCCGAGATCAAACTCAACGCTCATGGGCGTTCGAACTTCACTGAATTCACCGAGGCGATTCGCGGCTTTCCGGAAGTGCTGGAGTGTTATGTGCTGATGGGCGCAGTGGACTTCATGTTGCGCATAGTCGCGGCAGACATTGAGGCGTACGAGCGGTTCTTTTTCGAAAAGCTGTCGCTGGTGCCGGGGATACAGGAAGTGAATTCGATCGTGGCGCTTTCTGAAATCAAGTCCACCACCAGCCTGCCGGTCTAGTGCGGATGGCCTTTGTGGCGAGGGGATTTATCCCCGCTGGGCTGCGCAGCAGACCCCGCTTGATCGTTCCCACGCAGAGCGTGGGAACGATCAGGTGGGAAGGTGTTTAGCTGCGCAGGAGGATTTTCCAGGCGCGGTTCTGGTACACCGCAATTGCCTGATGCTTGCGCGCATCGAGCAGTTCGTCGGTGATGGTCGGCTCGTTGGCCAGTTGCGCCAGTTTGTTCAGCTCACCGTACAGGCGATCCATTTCCGGGATGTCCAGCACGTTGCGCGCATGGTGCAACCAGACCTGAATGCGTTCGATACGCGGCAGTTGTTCAGCGAGATCTTCCGGCTGCTGCTGATAGCGTTGCAGCTGCAGAGCAGTGGCTTCTTCGCCGAGCAGACGCGGCAGCCAGCTGTGCAGTTGCGCGTCACCCTGACGATTACCGCGAGTGTTGCGGTCGGCGGTCCAAGTGCGGGCCAGCAGCCAGCGTGAAGCGTTCAGCGAGAACTGGCCCCAGCGCGGGTCTTCCAGTTCTTCGAGGAACTGCTCCGGCGCGGCCTTGCGCACGTCTTCGTCTTCGATACCGACCTGTACCAGCGGACGCCAGTCTTCCAGCAAGGCATCGAGGGCCACGCGCAAATCGTGGGTCGACTGACGCGGCGCAGCCTGGCCGAGGCTGCTGAGCAGGGCGCGCATTTCCGCGAGGTTCTCGACCCAGTCCTGCAGCAGACGCCAGTGGCCGTTGAAGCGATATTGTTCGGCCAGACGCTGGCTGCTGCCGAGCAGATGCCAGCTCAGCGCGGCGAAGGCGTCGTCGAGACGGGTTTCGGTGGTCAGCTGCGGCGCTGGCAGGCTCAGCGAGTAGCTGTTGGCGTCGTGCAGGCGATAACCGCGCTCGGCCTTGCTGATATCGCATGGCATCAGCGCCAGGGTTTCGGCCAGTTCGGCAGCCAGTTCCAGCAACGCGGCAGGCTCGCCTTCGCGCAGCTCCAGTTCCAGCTCGCAGATTTCTTCTTTCTGCTTGCCGACCACCACGTGACCGAGATCCAGCGCGGCTTCAATGACTACTTTGGTCTTGCCACGGCCCCAGGCGATTTCGGCGCGCTCGCGGACGAAATCGGTGGTGAAGATCGGCTTGAGGGTTTTCTTGTCCAGCTCGGCGAGCGACTCGGGCCAGCATTCGCCGTCGAGTTTCTTCACGTCGAGCTTGGCCTTCGGCAGTTTCCAGTCGTACTCGTTACGCTCGGACAGACCGGCGACGCTCTGGCCGCGGGTCTTGAGAGTTTGAATCACTTCGTCACCGTCCTTGCGCAGGCGCAGGGCGACCTTGGCCTGGGCGAGGTCGCGCTCGGGGGTGTCGAAGTACTGGTTCATCAACTCACGGCGTTCCCAGCCACTTTTGTTTCGTTTCTTCAGCAGCGGGTGCTCGCGCAGGGCAGCGAGGGTTTCGCGGCTGACGCGGAGTTTGATTTCAGTTTCTTTTTGCATGGCCGGAACATCCAGAATCGGGAGCGCAGCCGGGGGAATGTGTGGCTGCCAAGGCCGTGCAGTGTACAGGAGTCAAACTTCCTACGCCCTGCGGCGGTTTATTCCGCGCGCCGGATGGTTCTATAGTGGGCCTCAATCCGGGACCTGGAGTCAGTGATGCCATTGCCGTCCATGCAAGACCAGTTCGCCGCGCTGATTGCCGCGCCATCGGTCAGCTGCACCCAACCGAACCTGGACCAGTCCAACCGCGCCGTCATCGATCTGCTCGCTGGCTGGCTCGGTGACCTGGGTTTCAGCTGCGATATCCAGCAGGTCAGCCCCGGCAAATTCAATCTGCTCGCCAGTATCGGCAGCGGCCCCGGCGGCCTGGTGCTGGCCGGGCACAGCGACACCGTACCTTATGACGACGCGTTGTGGCAGACCGACCCGCTGAAGCTCACCGAAGTCGACGGTCGCTGGGTCGGGCTGGGCAGTTGTGACATGAAGGGCTTCTTCGCGCTGATCATCGAAGCCGTGCGGCCGCTGCTCGATCAGCCGTTCAAGCAACCGCTGCTGATCCTCGCCACCTGCGACGAAGAAAGCTCGATGTCCGGCGCCCGAGCGCTGGCCGAGGCCGGGCAACCGTTGGGCCGCGCGGCGGTGATCGGCGAGCCGACCGGGCTCAAGCCGATTCGCATGCACAAAGGCATCATGATGGAGCGCATCGATATCCTCGGGCAGAGCGGTCACTCGTCTGATCCGCGCCTGGGCCACAGCGCCCTTGAAGCGATGCACGATGCGATCGGCGAACTGCGCGGTCTGCGCCTGTTGTGGCAGCGTGAATTCAGCAACCCACAGTTCAGCGTGCCGCAACCGACGATGAACTTCGGCTGCATTCATGGCGGCGACAACCCCAATCGCATCTGCGGCCAGTGCTCGCTGGAATTCGACCTGCGCCCGCTGCCGGGCATGGATCCGAGCCTGCTGCGCGCGGAAATCCTGCACAAGCTCAACCCGGTGGCCGAGCGGCACAAAGTGAAGATCGACTACAAACCGCTGTTCCCGGAAGTGCCGCCGTTCGAGCAGGCTGCAGATGCCGAACTGGTGCGCATCGCTGAAAAGCTCACCGGCCATCGCGCCGAAGCAGTAGCGTTCGGCACCGAAGCGCCTTATCTTCAGCGCCTCGGCTGCGAAACCATCGTCCTCGGCCCCGGCGACATTGCCTGCGCGCATCAACCCGGCGAGTACCTTGAAATGTCACGTTTGCAGCCTACCGTGCATCTGATTCGGCAGTTGATTGAACATTATTGCCTGACGACAGACGAACGATGACGGCCCTGTGTGGGAGCGAGCCTGCTCGCGAAAGCGTTCCGTCAGTCGCCATTGATGAACCTGATCCACCGTTTTCGCGAGCAGGCTCGCTCCCACAGGGTTAAATGTCTTGCATCAACCCGGTAAATTGCCTGCACCACAACCCGTATTCATGAGGAGAGCGCGCGTGTCGCCAAGCCTGTTCCGACGATAACCATCAGCCCGCTGTGCGTTTTTCGTTTCGCCCCTTTTTTCGGCTGCTCTTTATTACAGGCCCAGGTTCATGCCCGAATACGTCAATTGGCTTCGCCACGCGTCTCCTTACATCAATGCCCACCGCGATTGCACCTTCGTCGTCATGCTTCCCGGCGACGGCGTCGAGCATCCGAATTTCGGCAATATCGTCCACGACCTGGTCTTGCTGCACAGTCTGGGCGTGCGTCTGGTGCTGGTGCACGGCTCGCGCCCGCAGATCGAAACCCGCCTCGCCGCCCGTGGCCTGACCCCGCATTACCATCACGGCATGCGCATTACCGATGCCGCGACGCTTGAGTGTGTGATCGATGCGGTCGGCCAGTTGCGCATCGCCATCGAAGCGCGGCTGTCGATGGACATGGCCTCGTCGCCGATGCAGGGCTCGCGTCTGCGCGTGGCCAGCGGCAACCTCGTCACCGCGCGGCCGATCGGTGTGCTGGAAGGTGTCGACTATCACCACACCGGTGAAGTGCGTCGGGTTGACCGCAAAGGCATCAATCGCCTGCTCGATGAGCGCTCGATCGTGCTGTTGTCGCCGCTGGGCTATTCGCCGACCGGCGAGATCTTCAACCTTGCCTGCGAAGACGTCGCCACCCGCGCCGCCATCGATCTGGGCGCGGACAAGCTGCTGTTGTTTGGCGCCGAGCTCGGCCTGATCGACGAAAACGGCAAACTGGTGCGCGAACTGCGCCCGCAACAAGTGCCGGCACATTTGCAGCGTCTGGGCATGAGCAACTATCAAGCGGAATTGCTCGATGCCGCCGCCGAAGCCTGTCGAGGCGGCGTTGCGCGCAGCCATATCGTCAGTTACGCCGAAGACGGCGCATTGCTAACCGAACTGTTCACCCGCGACGGTGGCGGTACGCTGGTGGCGCAGGAGCAATTCGAACTAGTGCGCGAGGCGGCGATTGAAGACGTCGGCGGCCTGCTCGACCTGATCAGTCCGCTGGAAGAGCAAGGCATTCTGGTGCGCCGCTCGCGGGAAGTACTGGAGCGCGAAATCGAACAGTTCAGCGTGGTTGAACGGGAAGGCATGATCATCGCCTGTGCGGCGCTGTATCAGATTGCCGATTCCGATGCCGGCGAACTGGCGTGCCTGGCGGTGAATCCGGAATACCGCCACGGCGGACGCGGCGACGAGTTGCTCGAACGCATCGAAACCCGCGCGCGGGCGCAGGGTTTGAAAACCCTGTTCGTACTCACCACGCGCACCGCGCACTGGTTCCGCGAGCGCGGTTTCGAGCCTAGCAGCGTCGAACGCCTGCCAGCGGCACGGGCGTCGCTGTACAACTATCAGCGCAACTCGAAGATCTTCGAAAAGACCCTCTGAACAACAGCGAGGTGTCCTGTGGCGAGGGGATTCATCCCCGCTGGACTGCGCAGCAGTCCCCTTGCGTTTCCAAGTGAAAACATAGGTGGTCGCTACGCGACCCAGCGGAGATAAATCCCCTCACCACAGGGTTCTGCATTCAGTCAGAGATGAACCTGGCGCTGACGTACGGCGAATAATCCGCCAGCACTGTCTCGACCTTGCCCTGTTCCTTCAAGAATTTCGCCGTTTCGGCAATGGCCTCGGCGGTGCCGCCGTCCAGCAGCGCCGTGCTTTGCTGCGCCTTGGCATCCGGGAACGCCGATCCGGCCAGCAGTTCCGGCACATCTGCTGCGTTGGCACCGGTCAATTTGGCGATTTTCTGCACAGGCACCGAGTCGGCCGTCCAGCTGTCTTTGTGTGCGGCGTAATCAGCGAACGACTCCAGGGTGACCTTGGCAAACTTGGCCACGATCTCGGGATGCTTCTCGGCAAAGTCCTTGCGCGCCACCCACACCTCAAAGGTCGGCGCACCCCACTGGCCGACCTGGGCGGCGTCGGTCAGGGTCTTGCCGGTCTTGCGGATCTCGCCCAGCGCCGGCGACCAGACAAAGGCCCCGTCAATGTCGCCACGCTTCCACGCGGCGGCGATTTCCGCCGGTTGCAGGTTGACCACTTTGACTTGCGAGGTATTCAGGCCCCAGTGCTTCAGCGCCCCAAGCAGACTGTAGTGCGAGGTGGACACGAACGGTGTGGCGATGGTTTTACCGATCAGGTCCTGCGGTTTGTCGATGCCGCTGCCGTTGCGCACCACCAATGCTTCGGCGGCATTGATCTGTGCCGAAACGATGAACGCCACGATCGGCAGATTGCGTGAAGCAGCTGCTGCCAGGGGACTTGAGCCAAGGTTGCCTATCTGTACGTCGCCAGAAGCAATGGCAGTGACGACTTCCGGGCCGCTGTTGAAACGACGCCAGTCGATCTTCTCGCCGATGGTTTTTTCATAGACACCATCGGCCTGCGGCACTTTGCTCGGATCGATCCCGGTCTGGTAACCGACCGTCAGACCGGCGGCATGTGTGGAAAAAGAAAACAGTGCCGACACACAAACTGTAACAAATTGACTTGATAGTGCGCGTTTCGCCATGATGCGTCGCCTTTTCGATGGGATTTGCCGTGTTGGGAGCACGGCAAAGCTAATCGATCTAAAAAAAGGTCAACAAATACCATTTAGGAATGAGCTTAGGCGCCGATACGCTGTTTCCCGGCGCGGATGGCCATTAATGGGCCATATACCTGAATGGCATGAAAAAGAACGAATAAATTCTTTTTGGGATTATCAGGAAGTCTTTACGCTGCAGGGACCAAATCACTCGCGATTAGACGATGGTCGTAGACATACAAGGTTACGATTGACTTGGCAGTCACGGTCTGGCGCTAATCGCGGATCTTAGGATTCAGGGCAAATCGACCCCGAACCAGGAACACAAGAATTAGAACGAGAGGAGCGATACATGAACAAGTCCACCTTGGCCCTGGCTGTGGCCGTTGGGGTTATGGCGCAGCAGGCAGGCGCCGCCGGTTTCATCGAAGACAGCAAGGCTACTCTGGGTCTGCGCAACTTCTACATCAACACTGACAACCGTAACGGCACTGCCGAACCAAGCCGCAACGAAGAGTGGGGCCAAGGCTTCGATCTGCGTTTCATTTCCGGTTACACCCAAGGCACTGTCGGCTTCGGTATCGATGCCATCGGCCTGTTGGGCGTACGTCTGGATTCGGGCGGCGGCACCAACGGTAACGTTGCCTCCAACGGCACCCCAGGCACTGCTTACGGCGGCACTGTTTTCCCAAGCGAATCCAACGGTCAGGCAGTTGATAACTTCTCCAGCCTGGGCCTGACAGCCAAAGCGAAGATCTCCCAGACCGAACTGAAGCTGGGTACTCTGCAGCCGAAGAACCCGGTCATCGTCACCAACGACGGTCGTTTGCTGCCGCAAACCTGGCAGGGTGGCCAGATCACTTCCGGCGAGATCAAGGACCTGACTCTGGTCGGTGGCCAGATCGAGCACGTGAAAGGTCGTAACTCCAGCAACAATGAACAGCTGTCGATCGGTGGTGCAAACGCACGCACCGCGAACAGCAACAAGTTCATCTACGCCGGTGGTGATTACAAAATCACCAAGGACCTGACTGCCCAGTACTACTACGGCAATCTGGAAAACTTCTACAAGCAGCATTTCCTGGGTCTGGTGCATAACTGGTCGATCGGTCCAGGTGTGTTGAAGTCCGACTTCCGTTACTTCAATAGCTCCGACGACGGCCGTAATGGCGATGAATCTGCCTATTTCAGCAACGGTGCCTACGGCAACAGTTCGCTGGGTAACGGCAAAGGCAAGGTCGACAACAATCTGTACAGCGGCCTGTTCCTGTACACCGTTGCCGGTCACACCTTTGGTGGCGGCTATCAGGTGAGCAACGGCAGCAGCGACTTCCCTTGGCTGAACCAGGGCGACGGTTCGTCGAACTACACCATCACCGACATGCAGATCCAGAAGTTCAACCGTGCCGGCGAGCGCACCTGGCAAGCACGTTACTCCTATGACTTCGCCAAGGTTGGCGTGCCTGGCCTGACCGCAGGCATGGTTTACCTGCGTGGCGACAATGTCGATACCTACGCGAGTCGTGTGCAAACCTCCAATGGCGCTTCCGAGTGGGAACGCGATCTGACCGTGGCGTACGTGGTTCCGGAAGGCCCGTTGAAGAACGTCGGCTTCATGTGGAAAAACGCTTCGTGGCGCACCGACATCGCTGGTCAACGCGACCAGGACGAAAACCGCCTGATCCTCAGCTACTCGATCCCGCTGCTGTAATAGCACTCGAGCAACTGAAGCAAAAAAAAGCCCCGTCCGGCATCGCGCCGGACGGGGCTTTTGCGTTTCGAGTCAGGCTCACCCCCGTAAGCCCTTCTCGATTTCCCTCTTTGCTGCAACTCAAGGCCTTCTCGAACCTTGCGTTGGATGTTCGTCGCGATGCGGGTCGGTGTCCAATGAACAGATGTTTAATATTCATTAATGATCTAGATATCTAGTTATTTATTCTTTTTCGCGCTGATCGATCCCGAGCTACAGTTGTTGTCTCCCATCCCTCATCAGGAGCAGCACCATGAGCCTCAGACTCGGCGACATCGCCCCCGATTTCGAACAGGACTCCAGCGCCGGCAAGATTCGTTTTCACGAATGGCTGGGCGATAGCTGGGGCGTGCTGTTTTCCCATCCGGCGGACTTCACTCCGGTGTGCACCACCGAGCTGGGTTTCACCGCCAAGCTCAAGGATGAATTCAGCCGACGCGGCGTCAAGGCCATCGCGCTGTCGGTTGACCCGGTGGACTCGCACCACAAGTGGATCGAGGACATCAACGAAACCCAGAACACTATCGTCAACTTCCCGATCCTGGCCGATGCCGATCGCAAGGTCTCCGATCTCTACGACCTGATCCACCCGAACGCCAATGACACGCTGACCGTGCGTTCACTGTTCGTCATCGACCCGAACAAGAAGATCCGTCTGACCATCACCTACCCGGCGAGCACCGGGCGCAACTTTCACGAGATCCTGCGGGTGATCGACTCGCTGCAACTCACCGACAACTACAAAGTCGCCACACCGGCTAACTGGCAGGACGGTGAAGAGGTGGTGATCGTGCCGTCGCTCAAGGACGAAGACGAGATCAAGCAGCGCTTCCCTAAAGGCTATCGCGCGGTGAAGCCCTACCTGCGCCTGACGCCGCAGCCGAACAAATAAGATTTGTGGTGCAGTCACCGCCGCTTTCGCGAGCAGGCTCGCTCCCACATTTGCAATGCATTCCCCTGTGGGAGCGAGCCTGCTCGCGAAGGCGTCAGTCCAGGCACTTGAGAATCCAGAATCACAACGCAGGGGATTTCAGGCCGTTTCGACGGCCTTTTTTTTCGCCTGGATTCTGCTCCGCGATATATCTCTTAAATGCATAACCAAATGAATAAATATGATTTATGGATATATAAATCAGCTGGTAAGGTCACTTCCATTGAAGCGAGATCGCAGCCTGCGAATCGCCTGTAACGCTTAAAGGAATCTGCAATGCTGGTCGTCTCACTCGGTGGCAGTCCCAGCCTGCGCTCCCGTTCCGGGGTGCTGCTGGAGCGTTCGCAACGCTGGTTGCAACAGCAAGGGGTGGAAGTGGTGAGTTATCAGGTGCGGGACTTCCCGGCCGAGGATCTGCTCCACGCGCGCTTCGACAGTCCGAAGGTCCTCGACTTGTTGCAACAGATCGCAAACGCCGATGGCCTGCTGATCGCCACGCCGGTTTACAAGGCCTCGTTTTCCGGTGCGCTGAAGACCCTGCTGGATCTGCTCCCCGAGCGTGCCTTGAACCACAAGATTGTCTTGCCGATGGCCACGGGCGGCAGCATCGCTCACATGCTGGTGGTCGATTACGCCCTCAAGCCCGTGCTGTCGGCACTCAAAGCGCAGGAAATGCTTCAGGGTATTTTCGCCGAGGACAGCCAGATCGCTTATGGCGAAGGCAGTGCCGCCGCGCAACTGGCGCCTGCCCTGGAGCAACGGTTACACGAGGCCCTGGATCAGTTCATCGGCGCCATGGCGCGCCGGCCGAAACCGCTGGAGCCAGGCCTGCTGAACGAACGTTTGTTGAGTGCTCGCTGGAGCATTTAAGCCTCATCGAAATTTGAAGTACTGGCCTTACTCGCCCGCCAACGGGCAAGCAGGTGCAGCCACAACCCAACAGCAAAAAGGAGAGCGCTATGCGCACTGTATTTTTGCGTCGTGGTCTGGTCGCTCTGTTTGCTGCGGCTGTCACCTTCGGCGCCATCACCCAAGCTCAAGCCGAGACATTGCGGATCGGTTATCAGAAGTACGGCACGCTGGTGCTGCTCAAAGCCAAAGGCACGCTGGAAAAACGTCTGGCGGCGCAAGGCGTCGACGTGCAATGGACGGAATTCCCCGGCGGCCCGCAGCTGCTCGAAGGCCTCAACGTTGGCTCGATCGATTTCGGCGTGACCGGCGAAACTCCACCGGTTTTCGCCCAGGCCGCTGGCGCGGATCTGCTCTACGTCGCCTATGAACCGCCAGCACCGAACAGCGAAGCGATCCTCGTACCGAAAGACTCGCCGATCAAATCGGTGGCCGATCTCAAAGGCAAGAAAGTCGCCCTGAACAAAGGCTCCAACGTCCACTACCTGCTGGTGCGCGCGCTGGAAGACGCCGGCCTCAAGTACAGCGATATTCAGACCGTGTTCCTGCCGCCGGCTGATGCCCGCGCTGCGTTCGAGCGTGGCAGTGTCGACGCCTGGGTCATCTGGGATCCGTATCAGGCCGCTGCCGAGAAGCAACTGCAAGCGCACACCCTGCGCGACGGCAAAGGCATCGTCGACAACCATCAGTTCTATCTGGCCACAAAACCTTACGCGCAGAAAAATCCCGAGGTGATCAAGACCCTCGTCGAAGAAGTCCGCGCGGTTGGTGAATGGTCGAAAGCCAATCCCGAAGACGTGACGCAACAGGTCGCGCCACTGCTTGGCCTGCCGGCGGACATCACCCTGACCTCGGTGAAACGCCAGGGCTACGGCGCGCTGTTCCTGACCCCGGAAGTGGTCGCTGCGCAACAGAAAATCGCCGACACGTTCTTCCAGCTCAAGCTGATTCCCAAGCCGTTGAGCATCAAGGATGTGATCTGGACCCCGCCGGCCGCTGTGGCCCAAAGCTCCCAAGCCCAGTAATTCGAATCCACAAGGAGACCACTCCATGAGCCTCAACATCTTCTGGTTCCTGCCGACCCACGGCGACGGCCATTACCTTGGCACCGCCGAAGGCGCCCGCGCGGTTGATCACGGTTATTTGCAGCAAGTCGCGCAAGCGGCGGACCGTCTGGGTTTTGGCGGGGTGCTGATTCCGACCGGGCGTTCCTGCGAAGACTCGTGGCTGGTGGCAGCCTCGCTGATTCCGGTGACCCAGCGCCTGAAGTTTCTGGTCGCCCTGCGCCCCGGGATCATTTCCCCGACGGTCGCGGCGCGCCAGGCAGCGACGCTGGATCGTTTGTCCGGCGGGCGTGCGCTGTTCAATCTGGTCACCGGTGGCGATCCGGAGGAACTGGCTGGCGATGGTCTGTTCCTCAACCATGAGGAACGCTATCAGGCCTCGGTGGAATTCACCCGCATCTGGCGCCGTGTGCTGGAAGGCGAAACCGTCGATTACGACGGCGAGCACATCAGCGTGAAAGGCGCGAAGCTGCTCTATCCACCGATCCAGCAACCGCGTCCGCCGCTGTATTTCGGCGGTTCCTCGGAAGCGGCGCAGGATCTGGCGGCCGAGCAGGTCGAGATGGTTCTGACCTGGGGCGAGCCGCCGGCCGCGGTGGCCGAGAAGATCGCACAAGTGCGCGCCAAAGCCGCCAGGCTCGGCCGCACCGTGCGCTTCGGCATTCGTCTGCATGTGATCGTCCGTGAAACCAATGCCGAAGCCTGGCAGGCAGCGGACCGGCTGATCTCGCATCTGGACGACGACACCATCCAACGTGCCCAGGCTTCCTTGGCGCGCTTCGATTCGGTCGGCCAGCAACGCATGGCCGCGCTGCACGGCGGCAGCCGCGACAATCTTGAAGTCAGCCCGAACCTCTGGGCTGGTGTCGGTCTGGTACGTGGCGGTGCCGGTACGGCGCTGGTCGGCGATGGCCCGACCGTGGCAGCGCGGGTCAAGGAATATGCGGATCTGGGCATCGACACCTTCATCTTCTCCGGTTATCCACACCTCGAAGAATCGTATCGGGTAGCCGAGCTGCTGTTCCCGCATCTTGACGTTGAACGCCCGGAACTGCCGAAGAGCGCCGGTTATGTCAGCCCGTTCGGCGAGATGGTCGCCAACGACATCCTGCCCAAAGCCGCGTCGCAGAGCTGAGGCGCGGCCATGAACAAATTTATCCACAGCCTCGCGCCCTGGGCGTTGCCGGTGTTGCTGCTGGCGGTGTGGCAGTTGTCGGTGTCGGCCGGTTGGTTGTCGACGCGGATTCTGCCGGCACCGGTGGCGGTGATCGAAGCCGGCGTCAGTCTGGTGCGCAGCGGCGAGATCTGGACACACCTGGCGATCAGCGGCTGGCGCGCAGCACTCGGTTTCACCATCGGCGGCGGCATCGGCCTGGTGCTGGGCTTCATCACCGGCCTGTCGAAGTGGGGCGAACGCCTGCTCGACAGCTCGGTGCAGATGATCCGCAACGTGCCGCACCTGGCGCTGATTCCGCTGGTGATCCTGTGGTTTGGTATCGACGAGTCAGCGAAGATTTTCCTCGTGGCGCTGGGCACCTTGTTCCCGATTTACCTCAACACTTACCACGGCATCCGCAACGTCGACCCGGCGCTGGTGGAGATGGCGCGCAGTTATGGCCTGAGCGGTTTCAGCCTGTTCTGGCAGGTGATTCTGCCGGGTGCGTTGCCGTCGATTCTGGTCGGCGTGCGCTTCGCTTTGGGCTTCATGTGGCTGACGCTGATCGTCGCTGAAACCATCTCGGCCAGCTCCGGTATCGGCTATCTGGCGATGAACGCCCGCGAGTTCTTGCAGACCGATGTGGTAGTGCTGGCGATCCTGCTTTACGCGGTACTGGGCAAACTCGCCGACCTCGCCGCGCGGGGACTTGAGCGCGTGTGGCTACGCTGGCATCCGGCCTATCAGGTTGCCAAGGGAGGTGCGGCATGACTGCTCAACAACCTCCACGCCTGCTGCGCGGGATACCGCTGGCGGTGCGCAACCTGCAGAAAACCTTCGGCTCACGCCAAGTGTTGCGCGACATCGATCTGCACATTCCGGCGGGGCAGTTTGTCGCCGTGGTCGGGCGCAGCGGTTGTGGCAAGAGCACGTTCTTGCGCCTGCTCGCCGGCCTCGATCAACCGACTGGCGGGGAGTTGCTGGCCGGCTCCGCACCGCTCAGCCAGGCGCGTGACGACACGCGGTTGATGTTCCAGGAAGCGCGGCTGCTGCCGTGGAAAAGGATTATCGACAACGTCGGTCTCGGCCTCAAGGGCAACTGGCGCCAGCAAGCGCTGGATGCACTGGAAGCAGTGGGCCTGGCCGATCGCGCGAATGAGTGGCCGGCGGCATTGTCCGGTGGCCAGAAGCAGCGCGTGGCGCTGGCTCGGGCGCTGATCCACCAGCCGCGTCTGCTGCTGCTCGACGAACCGCTCGGCGCACTGGATGCCCTGACCCGCATCGAGATGCAGCAACTGATCGAACGGCTCTGGCAGCAACACGGTTTTACCGTGCTACTGGTGACCCATGACGTCAGTGAAGCGGTGGCGATTGCCGATCGGGTGATCCTCATCGAGGACGGCGAAGTTGGCCTCGACCTGCACGCCGAACTGCCGCGCCCCAGGGTGCGTGGCTCGCATCGCCTCGCCGCACTGGAAACCGAAGTGCTCAACCGTGTTCTGTCCCTGCCCGGCGAACCGCCGGCGCCGGAACCCGTTTCACCCCTGCCTACGCAACTGCGCTGGGCGCAATAACACCTTTATCAACGACAGGAATCAATGCCATGACTATCAAAGCCATCAACGTGCGCAACCAGTTCAAAGGCTCGATCAAGGAAATCGTCCTCGGCGACGTGCTGTCGGAAATCGACGTGCAGACCGCTTCGGGCATCGTCACTTCGGTGATCACTACCCGCTCTGTGAAAGAGCTGGAGCTGGTGGTCGGCAGTGAGGTGATCGCCTTTGTGAAGTCCACCGAGGTGTCCATCGCCAAGTTGTGAGCCGGTGAGCAAAAAACAACCCCGGAGGGTGTGAGCCCTTCGGGGTTTTTTGTGCCTGTCGCGGATTCGGCGGCGCGGCTTTCGCGAGCAGGCTCGCTCCCACAGGGGAACGCATTTCAAATGTGGGAGCGAGCCTGCTCGCGAAAGGGCCGGTGCATGCGCTAGAGATTTCTTTTGGGTAGATACGGCGGAAGGTACAACCCGATATAGGCATCAAACACGCGCATCCCTTCCTCGGCCATGCGCGGGGTGATCTGCCCGTGCTGCTGCACCGAACGTGCATAGACCCGGTCGCCCAGTTCCATCGCCAGGGCAAACACATCGACATCGTCCGGCAGCCTCGGCAACTCGAAATGCTGGTCGAACAGCTTGTGCATCAGGTCGCCCAGTTCGAGGTCGTGCTGGCGGTCGGCCTGGGTGACTTCGGTCAGGCCATGTTGCGCCAGAATCAATTGCCGTGCGGCGGCATCCTGATCGTAGATCTCGAGCATGCGCTGTTCGACCAGTCGCGACAGATCTCGCCAGTCGCGCAAGGCATCATGATCGATCGGTGCTTGCAGGCAAGCGCGGAAGGCTGCGTGGACATCGGCGGTCAGCGCTTCGAGCAGCGCCGGGACGCTGGCGAAAAAGTGATACACGGAGGAGGGCGGAATCTGCGCGCGCTCGGCCACGCTGTAAATCGACAGACTGGCCACGCCCTCCGCCGCCAGCAACGTGCGCGCGGCATCGAGGATCGAATCGATCCGCGCCTGACTGCGGGCACGGGGTTTGCGGACGGTGGCGGGACGCGTCATGGAAGTCTCCTGCGGGGCAGCGGGCATTGTACGAGGCGGTTCAGGTGTTGTCTGCCAGTACCCTGTGGCGAGGGGATTTAGCGAAACGTCGCACCGCCCCGTTCGGCTGCGCAGCAGTCGTAAACCCTGAGAGCCGGGTATTCCTGACACACCGAGTGGGATGGATTTGGGGCTGCTTCGCAACCCAACGGGGATAAATCCCCTCGCCACAGGTTTTGTGTTCGGCCATAAAAAAACGCCGTGGGCGCGAAGCCAACGGCGTTTCTTTGGACGTTACAACGCTTAAACGGTATGCAGATACCAGTTGTACTCAAGGTCGGAGATGGAGTGTTCGAACTCCTCCAGCTCGCTTTCCTTGCAGGCAACGAAGATATCGATGTACTTCGGATCGATGTACTTGGCCATCACCTCGCTGTCGTCCAGCTCGCGCAGGGCATCGCGCAAGTTGTTCGGCAGGCTCTGTTCGTTCTGCTCGTAGCTGTTGCCTTCGACAGGCGCGCCCGGTTCGATCTTGTTGACCAGGCCGTGGTGCACGCCGGCCAGTACCGAAGCCATCAGCAGGTACGGGTTGGCGTCGGCGCCGGCCACGCGGTGCTCGATACGTACGGCATCGGCAGAGCCGGTCGGTACGCGAATCGCCACGGTGCGGTTGTCCAGGCCCCAGCACGGCGAGTTCGGTACGTAGAACTGCGCGCCGAAGCGACGGTAGGAGTTGACGTTCGGGCAGAGGAAAGCCATCTGCGCCGGCAGGGTCTCGAGCACACCGCCGATCGCGTGACGCAGCGCGGCGTTCTGCTCGGGATCCTCGCTGGCAAAAATGTTTTTGCCGGCTTTGTCCAGAATCGAAATATGTACGTGCAGACCATTGCCCGCCTGGCCCGGATACGGCTTGGCCATGAAGGTGGTGTCCATTTCATGGTCGTAGGCGATGTTCTTGATCAGACGCTTGAGCAGGACCGCGTAGTCGCAGGCCTTGATCGGGTCGGCGACGTGGTGCAGGTTCACTTCGAACTGCGCCGGGGCACTTTCCTTGACGATCGCATCGGCCGGGATGCCTTGCTCTTTGGCACCTTCCAGAATGTCCTGGAGGCAGTCGACGTATTCGTCGAGGTCGTCGATCAGGTAGACCTGAGTCGAGTGCGGGCGTTTGCCGGAGATCGGCGAGCGTGGCGGCTGTGGACGGCCGTTCACGTTTTCCTGGTCGATCAGGTAGAACTCGAGTTCGAAGGCGGCGCAGATGGTCAGGCCGAGCTCGTCGAACTTGGTCACCACCTGGCGCAGCACTTCGCGGGGATCGGCGAAGAACGGATCGCCTTCGAGTTCGTGCATGGTCATCAACAGCTGCGCGGTCGGGCGCTTCTGCCATGGCTCGTTGCACAGGGTATCGGGGATCGGATAGCAGATACGATCGGCGTCGCCGATGTCCAGGCCCAGCCCGGTGCTTTCCACCGTGGAGCCATTGATATCCAGAGCAAATAGAGAGGCCGGCAGGTTGATGCCTTTCTCGTAAACCTTGTGGAGGCTGGTGCGTTCGATGCGCTTGCCGCGCACCACACCATTCATATCCGCAATCAGAAGGTCAACGTACAGAACCTCAGGATGTTCCTTAAGGAACGCGTTCGCTTCGTTAAGCTGAACGGCACGCGGGGGTACCGACATGATGCAACACCTTTGTTGTTAAAAATATCAATCATTGATCTTTTCTGGTTTCAGTCAACCCGAACGGCCTGCCGAAGTCAAGCGAGGCCTTTTTTGCCCCGAAAAAGCGCTTGAAGGGCATTTATGGGGCACTTTGGGGCGTTTTTTCAAACCTTGAACGTTGCTCAGCTGCGGGCTTGAGCAGGCCGTGTTGTATTTTTTACGGGGGTGTTGTGTAAAAAAATGAACAAGGCTAAGCTCCGGTCAAACCCATAACAGCAATAATACCGGGGTGCTTCATGTCTCGCCTGCCGTTAATCGGCATCACCGACTGCTCGCAACAGTCCGGTCTGCATGCTCATCACATCAGTGGCGATCAATCCGTCCGTAGCGCAGCCAGCAAGGCGCGCAGCCTGTCGACGAGACTCTCGTCAACATCCGGCAAAACGGCAGCGTCCGATATTCTGGACGTCGGGCACAGCATCCGCTTTATGGCGTCTCCTTTCACTATAGAACTCTTTCCCTCCCAAAGCCCGTGCCGCACTCAGCGTCATGCTTGTGATTCTGCACGTTTGCAAAGTGCACGGGAAATGCAACGCCAGCGTCAAGGGCAGGTAAGCTCCTCTTTCATTGTCTATGCGCGGTGCCAGGCGTAAGCCGGCACTGCGCGAGCAAGCCCCCTTTAACGCGACGCCGCAAGCGTCAAAATTGCCTGACATCGCGTCAGGAGACTCAGCCCAGAGGCATTTATGAGTAACAACCTCGACCAGCTCACCGATTGGTTGAAAGACCGCAAGATCACAGAAGTCGAATGCATGATCGGCGACTTGACCGGTATTACCCGGGGCAAGATTTCGCCGACCAACAAGTTCATCGCCGAGAAAGGCATGCGTCTGCCGGAGAGCGTGCTGCTGCAGACCGTGACCGGCGACTACGTCGAAGACGACATCTATTACGAACTGCTCGACCCGGCCGACATCGACATGATCTGCCGCCCCGACCAGAACGCCGTGTACCTGGTGCCGTGGGCCATCGAGCCGACCGCGCAGGTGATCCACGACACCTACGACAAGCAAGGCAACCCGATCGAGCTGTCGCCGCGCAACGTCCTCAAGAAAGTCTTGAAGCTGTATGCCGACAAGGGCTGGCAGCCAATCGTGGCGCCGGAAATGGAGTTCTACCTGACCAAGCGCAGCGACGACCCCGACTATCCGTTGCAGCCGCCGATCGGCCGCTCGGGCCGTCCGGAAATCGGCCGGCAGTCGTTCTCCATTGAAGCGGCCAACGAATTCGACCCGCTGTTCGAAGACGTCTACGACTGGTGCGAATTACAGGAGCTGGACCTCGACACGCTGATCCACGAAGACGGCACCGCGCAGATGGAAATCAACTTCCGTCACGGTGACGCCCTGTCGCTGGCCGATCAGATTCTGGTGTTCAAGCGCACCATGCGCGAGGCCGCGCTCAAGCACGATGTCGCTGCGACATTCATGGCCAAGCCGATGACCGGCGAGCCGGGCAGCGCCATGCACCTGCACCAGAGCATCATCGACATTCAGACCGGCAAGAACGTTTTCTCCAACGAAGACGGGACCATGAGCCAGCTGTTCCTGCACCACATCGGTGGCTTGCAGAAACTGATCCCCGAGCTGTTGCCGCTGTTCGCGCCGAACGTCAACTCGTTCCGCCGCTTCCTCCCGGACACTTCGGCACCGGTAAACGTCGAGTGGGGCGAAGAGAACCGTACCGTCGGCCTGCGCGTACCGGATGCCGGCCCGCAGAACCGCCGCGTGGAAAACCGTCTGCCGGGCGCCGACGCCAACCCGTACCTGGCGATCGCCGCGAGCCTGCTCTGCGGTTACATCGGCATGGTCGAGGGCCTGAACCCGAGCGCGCCAGTGGTTGGCCGTGGTTACGAGCGCCGCAACCTGCGCCTGCCGCTGACCATTGAAGACGCGCTGGAGCGCATGGAAAACAGCGCGACCATCGAGAAGTATCTCGGCAAGACCTTCATCACCGGCTACGTCGCGGTCAAGCGCGCCGAGCATGAAAACTTCAAGCGCGTGATCAGTTCCTGGGAGCGTGAGTACCTGCTCTTCGCCGTCTGATACGCCGGGCGCGGCGGCCAGCCGTCGCGCCTTCACCGATAACAAGGAGAATTGGCATGACCAGCAACAACCCGCAAACCCGCGAGTGGCAAGCGCTGAGCAGCGATCACCACCTGGCCCCGTTCAGCGACTTCAAGCAACTGAAAGAGAAAGGCCCGCGGATCATCACCAACGCCAAGGGCGTTTATCTGTGGGACAGCGAAGGCAACAAGATCCTCGACGGCATGGCCGGCCTCTGGTGCGTGGCGATCGGTTACGGTCGCGATGAACTGGCCGATGCCGCCGCCAGGCAGATGCGCGAGCTGCCGTACTACAACCTGTTCTTCCAGACCGCACACCCGCCGGCACTGGAACTGGCCAAGGCGATTGCCGACGTGGCGCCAGAAGGCATGAACCACGTGTTCTTCACCGGCTCCGGCTCTGAAGGCAACGACACCATGTTGCGCATGGTCCGTCACTACTGGGCGATCAAAGGCCAGCCGAACAAGAAAGTCATCATCAGCCGCAAGAACGGTTATCACGGTTCGACCGTGGCCGGCGCAAGCCTGGGCGGCATGACTTATATGCACGAGCAGGGCGACCTGCCGATTCCGGGCATCGTCCACATCGCGCAGCCGTACTGGTTTGCCGAAGGCGGTGACATGTCGCCGGAAGAGTTCGGCATCTGGGCGGCCAATCAGCTCGAAGAGAAGATTCTCGAAGTCGGCGTCGACAACGTCGGTGCCTTTATTGCCGAGCCTATTCAGGGTGCCGGCGGCGTGATCATTCCGCCCGACACCTACTGGCCGCGCATCAAGGAAATCCTCGCCAAGTACGACATCCTCTTCGTTGCCGATGAAGTGATCTGCGGCTTTGGCCGTACCGGTGAGTGGTTCGGTAGCGATTTCTACGACCTTGCGCCTGACATGATGACCATCGCCAAGGGCCTGACCTCCGGCTACATCCCGATGGGCGGATTGATCGTGCGTGATTCGGTGGTGGCCGTGCTCAACGAAGGCGGCGATTTCAACCACGGCTTCACTTACTCCGGGCATCCGGTGGCAGCAGCGGTGGGCCTGGAAAACATCCGCATCCTGCGCGACGAAAAAATTATCGAGAACGCCCACAACGAAACGGCACCGTATTTGCAGAAACGTCTGCGCGAGCTGAACGATCACCCGTTGGTGGGTGAAGTTCGCGGCGTCGGTCTGCTGGGGGCGATCGAGCTGGTGCAGGACAAGGCCACGCGCAAGCGTTACGAAGGCAAGGGCGTGGGCATGATCTGCCGGCAGTTCTGCTTCGACAACGGCCTGATCATGCGCGCAGTCGGCGACACCATGATCATCGCGCCGCCGCTGGTGATCAGCAAAGCCGAGATCGATGAGCTGGTTACAAAAGCACGCAAGTGTCTGGACCTGACCCTCAATGCGCTGCAGGCCTAGGTGCTAGGCTTTGGGCGGGGGAGCTGCGGCGCACTCGCTCAAAGCTGTCAGAAAGGCTGGTCTTTTGTTGAAAGACCGCCTCGGATCTTGCCAGACTAGCCGCGGTTCCAGTTGTCCGGGTTCGGCCGCTGAACAAAGTGGTTCAAAAAAGAAAAATTTGGAGCATGACGCATGAAGGCATTAGGTAAAAAGCTAGCTGGCAAGACTCTGCTCGCGCTGTCCATGGCGGGCATGATGGCGGGTGCGGTGCACGCGGACGACAAGGTGCTGCACGTCTACAACTGGTCCGACTACATCGCGCCGGACACCGTGGCCAACTTCGAAAAAGCCACCGGGATCAAAGTCGTCTACGACGTCTTCGACAGTAACGAAACCCTGGAAGCCAAGCTGCTGGCCGGCAAGTCCGGTTATGACATCGTGGTGCCTTCCAACAACTTCCTCGCCAAGCAGATCAAGGCCGGCGTTTACCAGGAGCTGGACAAGTCCAAGCTGCCAAACTGGAAAAACCTCGACGAAGACCTGCTCAAGGCCGTTGGCGATGCCAGCGACCAGGGCAACAAACACGCCTTCCCGTACATGTGGGGCTCGATCGGCATCGGCTACAACCCGGCCAAGGTCAAGGCCGCGCTGGGCATCGACAAGATCGATTCGTGGGACGTGGTGTTCAAGCCGGAAAACATCGAGAAGCTCAAAAGCTGCGGCGTGAGCTTCCTTGATGCGCCGACCGAAATGATTCCGGCGGCATTGCACTATCTGGGCAAGCCGACCAACAGCAAGGACAAGGCTGATCTGAAAGCTGCCGAAGACCTGTTCCTGAAGATCCGTCCTTCGGTCGCCTACTTCCACTCGTCCAAGTACATCTCGGATTTGGCCAACGGCAACATCTGCGTCGCCGTCGGTTACTCGGGTGACCTCGAGCAATCCAAGACCCGCGCCCAGGAGGCCGGTGACAAGGTCAAGCTGGCCTACACCATTCCGAAAGAAGGCGCCGGTACTTTCTACGATATGGTCGCCATTCCCAAGGATGCCGAAAACGTCGAAGCCGCCTACAAGTTCATGAACTACCTGCTGGAGCCGCAAGTGATGGCCGGCATCACCAACGCCGTGCGTTTCCCGAACGGCAACAAGGCGGCAACGCCTCTGGTGGACAAGGACATCACCAGCGACCCGAGCATCTATCCTTCGGCTGAAGTGAAGAAGCAGCTCTATGCGATCAGCGATCTGGACGCCGCCACACTGCGTCTGATCACCCGCAGCTGGACCAAGATCAAATCGGGCAAATAAGCCGGTTTGTCGCCACAACCACTGGCCGTCGTCGTCGCGACGGCGGCCAGCGGATAATTAAATGACAGAAAGTTTTGCTGGATCGGTTTTTCGAGGGTAAGTTGCGCGCCGGTTTTGTTGTCGGGCAGCCATGGCTGTCATGCAGCGCGGGGCAACTTGGGCCCAATCAATTTAGAGGACCTCCACTTGCCTGTATTTTCTTCTTTGCGCAAAGCCCTGCTGGCCGCTGCCGGCCTGACAATCGCTGTCGGAGCCCAGGCTGCCGGTACGGTGCATATTTATAACTGGTCCGATTACATCGGCGAATCGACTCTGGCCGACTTCGAGAAAGAGACCGGGATCAAACCGGTCTACGACGTTTTCGACTCCAACGAAACCCTGGAAGGCAAGCTGCTCGCCGGGCGCACCGGTTACGACGTGGTCGTGCCGTCGAACCACTTCCTTGGCAAGCAGATCAAGGCGGGCGCGTTCCAGAAGCTCGACAAGGCGCAGTTGCCGAATTATTCCAACCTCGACCCGGTGCTGCTCAAGCGCCTGGAGCAGAACGATCCCGGCAACCTCTACGCCGTACCGTATCTGTGGGGCACCAACGGCATCGGCTACAACGTCGACAAGGTCAAAGCTGTGCTGGGCATCGACAAGATCGATTCCTGGGCCGTGCTGTTCGAGCCGGAAAACATCAAGAAGCTGCACAGCTGCGGTGTCGCGTTCCTCGATTCGGCTGACGAAATGATGCCGACCATGCTCAATTACCTGGGCCTGAACGCCAACAGCACCAACACCAAGGACTACGAAAAGGCCACCGCCAAGCTGCTCGCGGTGCGTCCCTACGTGACCTATTTCCATTCGTCGAAGTACATCGGCGATCTGGCCAACGGCGACATCTGCGTGGCCATCGGTTTCTCCGGCGATATCTTCCAGGCGAAGAACCGTGCTGAGGAAGCCAAGAAGGGCGTCAACATCGCCTACTCGATCCCGAAAGAGGGCGGCGCGCTGTGGTTCGACATGCTGGCGATCCCCAAGGATTCGTCCAACGTCAAACAGGCCCACGCCTTCATCAACTATTTGCTGAAACCTGAGGTGATCGCCCAGGTCAGTGATTACGTCGGTTACGCCAACCCCAATCCGGGTTCGGACAAGCTGATGGAACAATCCATTCGCACCGATGAAGCGGTTTACCCACCGCAAGCAGTCCTCGACAAGACCTACGTGTCGACCGAGTTGCCAGCCAATATTCAGCGTTTGATGACCCGTAGCTGGACCAAGGTCAAGTCGGGCAAATAACGCACAAACTATCCAGGGTTCGTCTTGCGGGGCGAACTGCTGCTTCTGTTGGGAGTTTCGTAAATGGCAGTTGCCTCCGGCGCCTACAAGAAAGCCCTCGAGGGCGACCAGACACCGAAACAGGTGCTGGTCAAAATCGACCGGGTCACGAAGAAGTTCGACGAGACGATTGCCGTGGACGACGTGTCCCTGGAAATCAAGAAGGGCGAGATCTTTGCCCTGCTCGGCGGTTCGGGATCGGGCAAATCCACCTTGCTACGGATGCTGGCAGGCTTCGAACGGCCCACGGAAGGGCGGATTTTCCTCGACGGCGTCGACATCACCGACATGCCGCCGTACGACCGTCCGATCAACATGATGTTCCAGTCCTACGCTTTGTTCCCGCACATGACCGTGGCGCAGAACATTGCCTTCGGCCTGCAGCAGGACAAGATCCCCAAGGCCGAGATCGACGCCCGCGTGGCCGAGATGCTCAAGCTGGTGCAGATGAGTCAGTACGCCAAGCGCAAGCCGCATCAACTGTCCGGCGGCCAGCGCCAGCGTGTGGCCCTGGCCCGTTCGCTGGCCAAGCGGCCGAAGCTGTTGCTGCTCGACGAACCGATGGGCGCACTGGACAAGAAGCTGCGTTCGCAGATGCAGCTGGAACTGGTGGAAATCATCGAGCGCGTCGGCGTGACCTGCGTGATGGTGACCCACGACCAGGAAGAGGCCATGACCATGGCCGAGCGCATCGCGATCATGCACCTGGGCTGGATTGCGCAGATTGGTAGCCCGATTGACATCTACGAAACCCCGACCAGCCGTCTGGTCTGCGAATTCATCGGCAACGTCAACATCTTCGAAGGCGAAGTGATCGACGACGCCGAAGGCCACGCGACCATCACCTGCAAGGACCTCGACCGGCAGATCTACGTCGGCCACGGCATCAGTACCTCGGTGCAGGACAAGTCGGTCACCTACGCGATTCGCCCGGAAAAACTGCTGGTCACCGCCGACATGCCGACCTGCGAGTACAACTGGTCGAGCGGCAAGGTCCACGACATCGCTTATCTGGGCGGGCACTCGGTGTTCTACGTCCAATTGCCGAGCGGCAAACTGGTGCAGTCGTTCGTCGCCAACGCCGAACGTCGCGGCGCGCGTCCGACCTGGGGCGATCAGGTCTACGTGTGGTGGGAAGACGATAGCGGCGTGGTACTTCGCTCATGAACATGCGCAAATTCAAACGCCGTATAAACCGAATCATCCCCAATGGCCGGCAGCTGGTCATCGGGGTGCCGTTCATCTGGCTGTTCCTGTTCTTCATGCTGCCGTTCTTCATCGTTCTGAAGATCAGCTTCGCCGAAGCCGACGTGGCGATCCCGCCGTACACCGAGATCTACACCTACGCCGAGCAGAAGCTGCAACTGCTGCTGAACCTGGGCAACTACGCGTTGCTTGGCGACGACGAACTGTACATCGCCGCCTATCTCGGCTCGCTGAAAATGGCCTTTATCAGCACCGTGCTCTGCCTGCTGATCGGTTACCCGATGGCCTACGCCATCGCCAGCGCGCGCAAGGAGCTGCAAACGGTGCTGGTGCTGCTGATCATGATGCCGACCTGGACGGCGATCCTGATCCGCGTGTACGCGTGGATGGGCATCCTCAGCAACAACGGCCTGCTCAACGGCTTCCTGATGAGCATGGGCCTGATCGACGAGCCGCTGCAGATCCTCAACACCAACCTGGCGGTGTACATCGGGATTGTCTATTCGTACCTGCCGTTCATGATCCTGCCGCTGTACGCCAACTTGGTGAAGCATGATCAGAGTCTGCTGGAAGCCGCGTCGGATCTGGGTTCGAGCACCTTCAACAGCTTCTGGAAAATCACCATTCCGCTGTCCAAGAACGGCATCATTGCCGGCTGCATGCTGGTGTTCATTCCGGTGGTCGGCGAGTTCGTGATCCCGGAACTGCTCGGCGGCCCGGAAACCCTGATGATCGGTAAGGTGCTGTGGCAAGAATTCTTCAACAACCGCGACTGGCCGGTGGCGTCCGCGCTGGCGGTGGTGATGCTGGCGATCCTGATTGTGCCGATCATTCTGTTCAACCGCAGTCAGGCCAAGGAAATGGAGGGTAAAGAATGAAGCGCTTCCGTTTCTCCAGCCTGATGCTGGTACTGGGTCTGATCTTCATCTATCTGCCGATGCTGATTCTGGTGATCTACTCGTTCAACGCCTCGAAACTGGTGACGGTGTGGGGCGGCTGGTCGATCAAGTGGTATGTCGGCCTGCTCGACAACTCGCAATTGATGGGCTCGGTGTTGCGCTCGCTGGAAATCGCCTGTTACACCGCCGTGGCGGCGGTGGCACTGGGTACCCTGGCAGCGTTCGTGCTGACCCGTATCACGCGCTTCAAGGGCCGTACGCTGTTCGGTGGCCTGGTGACTGCGCCGTTGGTGATGCCGGAAGTGATCACCGGTCTGTCGCTGTTGCTGCTGTTCGTGGCCATGGCCCAAATGATCGGCTGGCCGCAGGAGCGCGGCATCGTCACCATCTGGATCGCCCACACCACGTTCTGCGCCGCGTATGTGGCGGTGGTGGTGTCAGCGCGCTTGCGTGAGCTGGACCTGTCGATCGAAGAGGCGGCGATGGACTTGGGCGCGCGGCCGTGGAAGGTGTTCTTCCTGATCACCATCCCGATGATCGCGCCGTCGCTGGCGGCGGGCGGGATGATGTCGTTCGCGCTGTCGCTGGATGACCTGGTGCTGGCGAGCTTCGTGTCCGGCCCGGGTTCGACGACCCTGCCGATGGAAGTGTTCTCGGCCGTGCGCCTGGGTGTGAAGCCGGAAATCAACGCCGTGGCCAGTCTGATTCTGCTGGCGGTGTCGCTGGTGACCTTCCTCGTCTGGTTCTTCAGCCGCCGCGCCGAAGAAGCACGCAAGAAAGCCATCCAGCAAGCCATCGAAGAAAGCGCCGCCGATTCGTGGAAACAACCGGACGCACGCCGCGCGCCAGCGCCGGAAGCGGCCTAAGCAATATCAGGTTGGCCTCAACCCTGCGGCCAACCTGGTTGTAAATGTGGGAGCGAGCCTGCTCGCGAAGACGGAGTGTCAGTCGACTCAGATGTCGGCTGACACAGCGCTTTCGCGAGCAGGCTCGCTCCCACATTTGGAATGCAATCTCCTGTGGGAGCGAGCTTGCTCGCGAAAGGGCCGGTGCAGATTGCATCAATCTATTGCGCAGCCCGCGCAGGCAGCAGCTTCAACGTACTGCGCGTATTCGCCAGCACCTCTTCCTCGCTGAAATGCGCCTGCACATAAATCCCCTCCACATACGCATCGGCCTGGTCGTCATAGTGACTGTCCAGCGGCACGCCACTCTGGCCGACCGGATTGATCGTCAGGCTATGGACCGGATCGGCAAAATCCACCAGACGCCGCGTCGACGGTCCATAGGTCACCGGCCATGGCGCCGGGCCGATCTTCGCCGAGAGGTTGTTTGGCACTTCGTGGCTGCCCGGCGCCGCGAACGGGCCGACGTTGAACAGGCGATCCAGCGGCTTCTGCTGCCCCAGCGGATGGCCGTGAGTCAGGGTGTGCGCCGCGCCCCACTGCCAACCGGCCACGTTATCGCCGAGGGTCAGTTTCAGATGCGCCATGCTTGCCGCCCACGCCGTGCGCACGACATCGGCGCGGGTTTCTTTGGCCGGCGTGCTGCGATTGTCCCACCACGGTGAGTCCGCCTTGGCCGCCAGGCGTGGCAGCGCGGAGTCGATTACCCGCGTCGACAGCAGTGTTTCGAAGAAGTCATTGCCCAACTCATCGCGCATCGCCGCATCGGCAAGGTCGTAGAGGAATTGGTTGAACAGCGTCGCGCTGACGGAATTCAGCGGATAGTCGCCGGGCCATTGCGCCAATTGCTCGACCAGTTTCAGCTGCGCCGGATCACTCACCACCTCACGCAAAACCGGCAACAGCGGCGCCAACAGACGCGGGCCGTAACCGGTCGTCGTGCCCAGCTGCAGTTGCTGGTTGGCCTCGTTGCTCCACTTCACCCGGTTGTCGCTGAGCTGACGGTCAAGCTGCTGACCACGATCGGCAAGGTTGTAGTAACCGGGGATCTCCATGCCGGTCGGCGACACGGGCTGGAAGTTGGCCGAGACGATATAGCCGCGCGCCGGGTTCTCTTCCTGCGGGTTGGCGCTGAACGGGTAGTAGCCGTCCTTGTCCGCTTCGGGCGTGCTGCCGTCGAGGATGAAGCCCGGTTGCACCCCGGCCGGACGTTTGGGCAGCAAGGCCGAGGCCCACCAGGCGATATCGCCTTTGGCGTTGGCGTACACCAGATTCAGGCCCGGCGCCTGCACCTTGGCCGCTGCCGCGCGGGCCTTGGCCAAGGTGTCGGCGCGGTTGAGCTGGTAGAAGCCGTCGAGGATCGGGTTAGGTGTTTCGAGGAAGGCCCACCACATCGCGATCGGGGTCTTGCCGGCGGCGCTGCCAAGAGCATCGTTGACGATTGGCCCGTGCGGGGAGTGGCGCAAGGTGAGCGTCACCGGCGCCTGACCCTTTACCTTGATCTGTTGTTCGCTGACGAGCATCTCGGTCCACTGACCGCGATACCAGACTTGATTGGGGTTGTCCGGGTTGACCTTCTCGGCGATCAGGTCGAGATCGTCGTTCTGGAACATGGTCAGGCTCCAGCCGAAATCGAGGTTGTGTCCCAGAAACGCGAACGGCACCAGTGCCTGATGATGGCCGTACAACTCGAAACCCGGCGCCGACAACTGCGCCTCGTACCATACCGACGGCACCGAGAAACGGATATGCGGATCGCCGGCCAGCAATGGCTTGCCACTCTGACTGCGGCTGCCGGCAATCACCCAGGCGTTGCTGCCCTCGAACTGCGGCAGGCCGTTGTCGAGCAGCGCCTGTTCGCTGAGGCGGGCGAGGGCGGTGAGGTCCTGCCAGTCGCCGGCGGCGAGGGCCGGTGCGTGCCGGGTGTGATCGGTGGCCAGAACGCCTTTGGCCTGCCAGTCGAGATCGAAGACATTGAGGTAATCGGCGCCGAGCTGATCGCGCACGTAGGTCAGCAGCGGCTCGGTGCGAAACGCAGCAGCAAAGCTGTAGGCCATGTAGCCGGCGACGCTGATGCTGTCTTCGGCAGTGAACGGCCGCTTGGGGATGCCCAGCACGTCGAACTCGATCGGCGCGGCGTGGGCGTCCTGATATTGGTTGATGCCATCCAGATAGGCTTGCAGGCCCTTCCATGCCGGCGACTGCTTGTCGAGGCTGGCGACGTAACTGGCCGCGCGCTCGCGAATGCGCAGGCTGCGAAACAGTTTGTCGGTGTCGAGCAGTTTCGGCCCTAGCACTTCGGCCAGCTCGCCCCGGGCGAGGCGGCGCATGGCTTCCATCTGGAACAGACGATCCTGCGCGTGCACATAACCGAGGGCGCGATAGAGGTCGGTTTCGTTCTCGGCGCGGATATGCGGCACACCGCGCTCGTCATAGCGCACGGTCACCGAGCCTTGCAGGTTGCGCAGCTCGACCTGGCCCTGGCGCGTCGGCTGCTTGCTGTAGATATACCCGCCGGCGGCGCCGAGCAGGACAACGATGAGCAAGGCAACGACGATCAACGCACGCTTCATGGTGACTCCTTGTGCAGGCGGGAGGGCCGCCCATCGGGCTGCAAACATTTATCACAGAGCATCTGTGCGCTGCAGCGCTGTCCTTGAAAAGTCCGGAATGCCTTACTTCGCGTCCGCCGGCCATGGGCAATAACAACCCACCGCCAAGGTGTGGGTAGCATTGACCGGGCGATCTTCCGTCAGGGCATGCAGGATCGGTTCGATAAAGCTGTTGCTGGAGTTGCAGGTCAAGCCTTCGCTGTACGGGCCGAAGTAGGCGAGTTTGCCGCTGCGATCCCAGATCGCCACGGCAGGGCTGGCGGGGATCTGTTCGGCGCCGGGCAGGACGATGATGGTTTTCAGGCTGGCGAGGGTGGCGGGCAACTGGCCGTGGCTGCCGGGCTTTTGCACGGCGAAGAACTCCACGCCACGCGCGCCGAACTGTTCGACCATCTCGCTCAGGTGCTGTTGATTGCCGACGTTGCACGGGCAGGCCGGATCCCAAAAGTGCACGAGGCGGATATTGCCCGGCCCGGCGAGGTTGTCCGGCAGGCGCAGCGGGTCACCGGAAAATACCGCCGTATGTTCGCTGAACGCGCGCAGATAGCGGCCCTGAAACCAGTCATATGCCGCCCACAGCACCCCGGCGCAGATCAGCGCGAGCAGGCTGGCGAACAGTGCGGTGCGGTAGGGCGAACGCATGGTTTTCGATCCTCGAAAGGCCGGCTAGCTTGCCATGTCTGCCTCTACAGATGAATATCGCAGGCCGATAAAGTCCGTTTACCGCTTTGGAATGTGCGCATGCCTGATACTTTCGACCCCGATCATTTACGCGCGAGCCTCAAGCCATTGGCCGAGTGGCAGCCGTTATCGGATGAGGCGAAGGCTTATCAGCGCTTCTACAAGACCGACTTCGCCGAGCGCGATGTCTGGCGCGGCATGGGCCGTTTCGAAGTCGATGGCTACGAGCTGGTCAGCCATTGCTGGTGGCCGGAGAAGGTCAAGGCGACGTTGTTTCTGCTCCACGGTTACTACGATCACATCGGCCTGTACCGGCATGTGATCGAGTGGGCGCTGGATCAGGATTTCGCCGTGATCGCCTGCGACTTGCCGGGACACGGATTGTCGAGCGGGCCACGAGCGAGCATTCGTGATTTCGCTGAATACCAGGACGTGTTGCAGGCGCTGTTCGCTGAAGCGAACTCGATCGCGCTGCCGCAGCCTTGGCATTTGTGCGGGCAAAGCACCGGTGGCGCGATTGTCGTCGATCATCTGCTCAATCATGGCGAGAACAGCCCGGCGCAGGGGCAGGTGATTCTGCTGGCGCCGTTGGTGCGACCGAGGGCGTGGGGCTGGTCGCAGCTGAGTTATTACCTGCTGCGGCCGTTTGTGCGCGGGGTGGTGCGACGCTTTAGCGAGAACTCCAACGATCCGGATTTTCTGCCGTTTCTGCTGGCCGATCCGTTGCAGCCAAGACGCCTGCCGACCAAGTGGGTGGGCGCGCTGTCGCGCTGGATCATTCGCGTCGAGCACGCGAAAAAAAGTCCGCGACGGCCGCTGATCATTCAGGGACAGGCGGACATGACAGTCGACTGGCAGCACAATCTGCAGGTGTTGAAATGGAAGTTCGACCGGCCGCAGATTCTGCTGTTGGCCGAGGCACGGCATCACCTGGCCAATGAAACGGCGGAGATGCGTGAGGAGTATTTCGAATTCTTGAGCAAGCGGATCAGGGGCCGGAATCTCTGAAGCGTTAAGGCAAGATCAAAAGATCGCAGCCTTCGGCAGCTCCTACAGGGGGACGCGTTTCAAGGAGCTGCCGAAGGCTGCGATCTTTTAAGGTTGGCCGACCGCCAACCCCGCCCGAATCGCCGCCAGTGCCGCCTGGTAGTAAGCCTTGCCCTCGGTCGACTCGGCAAATGTCGCAAACTCTTCCAGCTCTTCATCCGACAAGTCGCGATAGACATAGAGCAGCGTGTTGTTCAGATCGGCGCCGATCTGATCCATCAGGCGCTGGCGCTGACCGTTCAACATGCCCTGTGCCTGTCCGCCGCCGAGCAATCCCGGGATCATCGAACTCAAGCTGTCCGCCGCTACGCCGGCAATCGCCAGACTGACCTCGGCGCCCGCCTCACGGGCCGGCAGGGCCTGGGCGAGATGGCCGATGATCAGCAAGCGACTGTCGCTGGCCTGCATCTTCGGCAGGCCCTGGGCATTTTTTGCCAGTTGATCGCGACGGGTTGCGAGCAATTCGGCGGCGACGATTTTCTTGCCCAGTGGTGACTGGAAGAAGGTCAGCGCCGGTTTCGGGTCGGCGAGTTTCTGCCGCAGTTGCGCTTCGGCACGCTGATCCATGGCCTGCGCGGCGAAGCGCTGATTGCTGTTGTTGACCAGCGCCTGAAATACCGCAGGCGGCAGGCTGTTCTGATAGCGCTGCTGGGCGGCGCTCAGGGCATCGTTGAAATGCGCGCGTTGTTCTGGCCAGCCGGCGACCTTGTACAACTGATCGTGGCCGTCCGCCCAGGCGGGCAATACGCAGAACATCAACAGTGAAAAAAGCAAACGGCGCATAGGGACTCCTGTCAGCAGCGGACTATTGTCCGTGCGGTGCCGGTACTTGTCGAGAATTCCTAGCAAGGCGCTGCGTGGCTCTGTCGGATTTATCGCCGTCGGCATACTATGCGCGCCATGCCGATATCCTCTGAACACCCGCTGCTGTTACGCATTGTCGACGACCTGGCCGAACACGGCTGGTCGCAGCAGAACATCTTCCTGCCCGCCGATCTGACCCGGGCGCTGGCGGCCGAGTGCCGTAAACGTGAAGCCGAGGGTGAGCTGGCGCCGGCGGCGGTCGGTCGCGGGCCGTTTTCGGAGATTCGCGAGGGTATTCGCGGCGATCACATCCAGTGGATCGACCCGGGTCAGGCCGACGCCACTGACCGCTACCTGAGCCTGATGGACAGTCTGCGCGAGGCACTCAATCGCGGCTTGTTTCTGGGGCTTGAGGATTTCGAATGCCATTTCGCCCTGTACCCGCCCGGCGCGTTCTACCTCAAGCACCTCGACCGCTTTCGCGATGATGACCGGCGCATGGTCTCGGCCGTCATCTACCTCAACGAGGCCTGGTTGCCGGAGGACGGTGGCCAGTTGCGCATGTACCTGGGCGAGGAACGTGTGCACGACGTGCAGCCGACCGGCGGCTGCCTGGTGGTGTTTCTCTCCGGCGAAGTGCCCCACGAAGTGTTGCCGGCCCATCGCGAGCGCCTGTCGCTGACTGGCTGGTTCCGTCGCCGTGGCAACGAGCCGTTCTGAACATGGAAAAGATCCTGGTCAGTCGCTGCCTGCTGGGCCATCGCGTGCGCTATGACGGTGGCGCGAGCGGGCCGTTTGATCTGCTTGAGCAGTGGATCGAAGAAGGGCGGGTAGTGCCGTTGTGTCCGGAGGTGGCCGGTGGATTGCCGACGCCGAGGGCGGCGGCGGAGATTCCCGGCGGGCAGGGCGGTGAGGTGCTGGATGGCACTGCTGCTGTGATCACTACCGATGGCGAGGATGTCAGTGCGCAATTTCTCGAGGGGGCGCGGCAAGCGCTGGAACTGGTGCAAAAGCACGGCATTCGGGTGGCGGTGCTCAAGGCCAACAGCCCCTCTTGCGGGAATCTGTTGACGTATGACGGCACGTTCAGTGGGGTCAAAGTCAGTGGCGAAGGGGTGACGGCGGCGTTGCTCAAGCGTCATGGGGTTCGGGTTTTCAGTGAACTTGAGCTGGTTGAGGCGGCGGTGACTCTGGCGGCTTTGGACTGATCCGCCATCGTTGCCCTCACCCCAGCCCTCTCCCGGGGGGAGAGGGGGCCGACCGAGGTGTCTGGCGCTGTCCATCGACCTGAAAGACCTTGGCGACCAGAGATTCGACAAAGCCATGATCAGTCGATTTCGGATTCGTTATAGCAATCCCAAGTCGGCGTACCTCTAAAGCATCCCCGGATCAGTTCCCTCTCCCTCCGGGAGAGGGTTAGGGTGAGGGGCTCTTACGGTTTCAACCACTTCTCGGACAGCGCCGCCAACCGCCCATCCGCCTTGATCCGTTCCAGCGCGCTCTTGAGGCTGGCCTGAAATGCCGGATTACCCTTCTGAAACGGGATCGCCAACTCGACCGGCGCTGCCGCTTTCGGCTTCGCTTCGGTCAACGCCTGCACCAGCACCAGCGGCCGCGGCGTCTCGTCCTTCTTTGCCAGCAACTGCCCGTCGACCTCGCCGTACGGCTCGCTGAAGTCGAAACGATCCTTGAGTTCGGGTGTCAGTGCTATGTGGTTGAGCGCGACATCGTATTTGCCGCTTTCAACGCCCTGGAGCAGGTCGCCCTCGTCGGTGACGATGAAGTCGGCGCGTACATCCAGCTCCTGGGCCAGAAGTTGCCCAAGCTCGACCTCGAACCCCGTGAGGGTGTCGCCTTCCTTGTAATTGAAGGGCGGTGTATTAGCCTCAAGGGCTATGCGCAGCTCGCCACGGTCGTTGACGTCATCAATCAGTTCGGCGTGAGCCAGCGGGCTCAGAAGGGGTAGCAGGCAGATCAGGCCAGGCAGCAAGCGCATGGTCACTCCTTTGAAATCATTATCGCGACGCTCTGATTCAGGCTCGCTTTGCTATGGTTGTCGAGTGCCTTCGACAACGAATGGTCATGAAGTTGTCATGACCGTGCGGATTTTACGGAAAAACTGGAGAAGAAAATGAAAAGCTTTATGTCTCGTGCAGCGTTGGCCGGTGTGCTGATGGGTGTTTCGGTGCTGGCCAGTGCGGCGACACCGGCGCCGAAGGATGCTGAAGTGTTCATCGTTTCTCCCGAGGACGGCGCCACCGTCTCGCAGGAATTCAAGGTCAAGTTCGGCGTCAAGAACATCGCGCTGGCCCCGGCGGGTGACACCACCAAGAACACCGGCCACCATCACCTGCTGATCGACGTCGACGACCTGCCGGCCGAAGGCGCGCCGATCCCGACGGACGCTCACCACATGCATTTCGGCAAGGCGCAGACCGAAGCCACGATCAAACTGGGCCCCGGCAAGCACACCTTGCAACTGATCCTCGGCGACAGCGGCCACATGCCGTTCGACCCATCGATCGTTTCGGAAAAAATCACGGTCAACGTGAAATAAAAAAAGGGAGCCTTTCGGGGCTCCCTTTTTCTTGCGCTACGAACGCTGTGCTTAGAACAGCACCCGACTACGGATAGTACCGTTGACGTGTTGCAGCTTCTCTTGCGCCAGCTCCGAGTATTCGGCGTCGACGTCGATCACCACGTAACCGACCTTCTCGTTGGTCTGCAGGAACTGACCGGAGATGTTGATGCCGTTTTCGGCGAAGACCTTGTTGATCTCGCTCATCACACCCGGGATGTTCTCGTGGATGTGCAGCAGGCGGTGCTTGCCAGGGTGAGCCGGCAGGGCCACTTCCGGGAAGTTGACCGACGACACCGAGGTACCGTTGTCGCTATACTTGACCAGTTTCTCCGCTACTTCCAGACCGATGTTGGCTTGCGCTTCGGCGGTCGAGCCGCCGATGTGCGGGGTCAGGATCACGTTGTCGAGGCCACGCAGCGGGCTTTCGAACTCTTCGTCGTTGGAGCGGGGCTCCACCGGGAACACGTCGATGGCCGCGCCGATCAGGTGCTTGTCCTTGATCGCGTCCGCCAAGGCGTCGAGCTCGACCACGGTGCCACGTGCAGCGTTGATCAGAATGCCGCCCTTCTTGATGGCGCGGATTTCCTTCTCGCCGATCATCCACTGAGTGGCGGCGGTTTCCGGTACGTGCAGGGTGACGATATCGGACATGCCCAGCAGCTCGTGCAGATTGTTGACCTGCGTAGCGTTGCCCAGTGGCAGCTTGGTCACGGTGTCATAGAAGAACACTTGCATGCCCAGACCTTCAGCCAGCACCGACAACTGCGTGCCGATCGAGCCGTAGCCGACGATGCCCAGCTTCTTGCCACGGATCTCGAACGAGTTGGCAGCGGACTTGATCCAGCCGCCACGGTGGCAGGAGGCATTTTTCTCAGGGATGCCGCGCAGCAGCAGGATCGCTTCGGCCAGTACCAGTTCCGCTACGGAACGGGTGTTGGAGTACGGTGCGTTGAACACGGCGATACCGCGCTCGCGGGCCGCACTGAGGTCAACCTGGTTCGTGCCGATGCAGAAACAGCCGACCGCGACCAGTTTCTTCGCGTGATCGAAGATCTCTTCGGTCAGTTGCGTGCGCGAGCGAATGCCGATGAAGTGAGCGTCAGCAATCTTTTCCTTGAGCTGGGCTTCCGGCAAGGAACCAGTCAGGTATTCGATGCTGGTGTAGCCCGCCGCCTTGAGGACGTCGACAGCCGATTGGTGGACGCCTTCGAGAAGAAGGAACTTGATCTTGCTCTTATCGAGAGAAGTCTTGCTCATCTGCGTAAACCTGTATCCCGGAGAAAAATGGCAGGGAGGGAGCAGCCTGGAGCTGACCCGCACGGCAACAAAGCCGTCACCGCGGATCTGGCCTTGGGCACTGTCCGGCGGGGTCGGTATGCTAGCATAGCCACCCCGCTAAACACTCATTCCTGCGACGTGAAGCGTTCTCAGGATGACCATGAATTGTTCGAGAGTTCTGTCGATGACCAATCCTGCGCTGATTGATGAACTGAAGACCCTGGTTGAGCCTGGCAAAGTCCTCACTGACGCCGACTCCCTGAACACTTACGGCAAGGATTGGACCAAACACTTCGCCCCGGCACCGAGCGCCATCGTGTTTCCCAAGACCATCGAGCAAGTGCAGGCCGTGGTGCGTTGGGCCAACACTCACAAGGTTGCGCTGGTGCCATCCGGCGGGCGCACCGGGTTGTCCGCCGCTGCGGTGGCGGCCAATGGCGAAGTGGTGGTTTCGTTCGATTACATGAACCAGGTTCTCGACGTCAACCTCACCGACCGCACTGCCGTGTGCCAACCGGGCGTGGTCACTGAGCATCTGCAGAACGTCGCCGAAGAAAACGGCCTGTACTATCCGGTCGACTTCGCCTCGGCAGGTTCCAGCCAGATTGGCGGCAATATCGGCACCAATGCCGGCGGGATCAAAGTGATTCGCTACGGCATGACCCGCAACTGGGTGGCCGGCATGAAAGTCGTCACCGGCAAGGGCGATGTGCTCGAACTGAACAAGGACCTGATCAAGAACGCCACCGGTTACGACTTGCGTCAGCTGTTCATCGGCGCCGAGGGCACCCTCGGTTTCGTCGTCGAAGCGACCATGCGCCTTGATCGCGCGCCGAAAAACCTCACGGCGATGGTCCTCGGCACCGCCGATTTCGATTCGATCATGCCGGTGCTGCATGCCTTCCAGGGCAAACTCGACCTGACGGCGTTCGAATTCTTCTCCGACAAGGCGCTGGCCAAGGTCATGGGCCGTGGCGACGTGCCGGCGCCATTCGACACCGAGTGCCCGTTCTACGCCCTGCTGGAATTCGAAGCGACTACCGAAGAAGTGGCCAATAGCGCGCTGGAAACCTTCGAACACTGCGTAGAACAGGGCTGGGTGCTCGACGGCGTGATGAGCCAGAGCGAAACCCAGTTGCACAATCTGTGGAAGCTGCGCGAGTACATTTCCGAAACCATTTCCCACTGGACGCCGTACAAGAACGACATCTCGGTTACCGTCTCGAAAGTGCCGGCGTTCCTGCGCGAAATCGACGCGATCGTTGGCGAGCACTACCCGGATTTCGAAATCGTCTGGTTCGGCCACATCGGCGACGGCAATCTGCACCTGAACATCCTCAAGCCGGAAAACCTGAGCAAGGACGAGTTCTTCGCCAAGTGCGCCACCGTCAACAAGTGGGTGTTCGAAACCGTCGAGAAATACAACGGCTCGATCTCGGCCGAGCACGGCGTCGGTATGACCAAGCGTGATTACCTGACCTACAGCCGCTCGCCGGCCGAGATCGAGTACATGAAAGCGGTCAAGGCAGTGTTCGACCCGAACGGCATCATGAACCCGGGCAAGATTTTCCCGGTTTGATCGGTAATCTCTGTTGAATCAATAAAGGCAGGAGTCGGTAAATGAGCTATCAGCACCAGTACGTCGACGGCACGCGCATTCACTTCCCGATCGGGAAAGTCGTATGCATTGGCCGCAATTACGCCGAACACGCCAAGGAACTGGATAACCCAGTGCCGACCGAGCCGCTGCTGTTCATCAAGCCGGGCAGTTGCGTGGTGCCGCTGGAAGGCGGGTTCAGCATTCCGACCGAGCGTGGTTCAGTGCACTACGAGGCGGAGATCGCCGTGTTGATCGGCAAGCCGCTGTCGACCAAGCCGAGCCGTGAAGAAGTCCTCGATGCGATCTCAGGCTTCGCCCCGGCGCTGGACCTGACCCTGCGCGACAAGCAAGCCGAGCTGAAAGCCAAGGGCCTGCCGTGGGAAATCGCCAAGTCGTTCGACGGCGCGGCGGTGATCGCGCCGTTCGTGGTCGGCAGCACCTTCGCTGACCTGACCGACATCGGCATCCGCCTGACCATCAACGGCGAAGTGCGCCAGGACGGCAACAGCAGCGCGATGCTCAACCCGATCGTGCCGATGATCCAGCACATGGCTGGCTGCTTCTCGCTGCAGGCCGGTGACGTGATCCTTACGGGTACGCCAGTGGGCGTCGGCCCGCTGAACGTCGGCGATGAAATCGTCCTCGAGCTGCCGGGGGCGAGCAGCTTCAGCAGCAGCGTGCGCTAACCGCGGAACCCCTTGCAGGGGGTGAGCTTTGTGGTGAGGGTATAAATCCCCTCGCCACAAGTGTGTTGCTGGCAAACGCACACGGCAATCCCGCCATTTCCCGTTTTTTTCACATCCTCTCTGGATAATTCCCGCGATTCTGGCGTCTCAGCCGGCCTCTTTGTGCTATTACCCTTGGCCTGAATTAACGGAACGCATCCCTCGATGGCATCTCGAACTCAGCAGAAATCCCCCTCCCGTTCGCGCTTCGTCCTGCGCTGGTATGTCTGGCTGTTGCTGGTCATCGCCGCAGCCTATGGGCTGGCGTTCGCCATGCATTGGGATGATCGCGGCGTGCTGTGGGTGCTGGAGCGCTTCGAGAGCAAGGCCGAGCAAAAGGAGAGTGTGTGGCTGCCGGATTATCAGGTGGTGATCGATGCCAAGCCGCTGCCGGGGATGGAGAAAGACGAAGCCTCGGATCTGGCCTACAACCCGCAGACCAAGACCCTGTTTGCGGTGATGGGCAAGAATGCCTTCCTGGTCGAGCTGACGCTTCAGGGCGACGTGTTGCGCAAGATGCCGTTGGTGGGCTGGAGCAATCCGGAAGGCTTGACGGTCATGGAAAACGGTTTGCTGGCCATTGTCGATGAGCGTGAGCATACCTTGTCGATCATTAAGGTCGATGCCGCGACTCGTGAGCTGAACATCGCCGATTTCCCCAAATACGACCTCGGGCCGTCGAAAGATCAGAACAAGGCATTTGAGGCCATCACGTGGGATCCGCGCAATCAGCGATTGATTCTGGGGGAGGAACGCCCACCGGCGCTGTTCACGTGGAAAAGCGATGGCGGCCAGACCCTGCAGGGCGACAAGCAGAAACTGGCCAGCGATCAGCTGGATCTGCGCAACCTGTCGGCGCTGGCTGTCGATCCGCGCACTGGCCATCTGCTGGTGCTGTCGGCGGATTCACATCTGTTGCTTGAACTCGACGAGGATGGCAAGCAAGTCAGCTTCATGACGTTGCTTGGGAATTTCAACGGTCTGAAAGACACCATTCCCCGCGCCGAAGGCATGACCATGGATGAGGACGGCACGCTGTACATGGTCAGCGAGCCGAACCTGTTCTACCGATTCGAAAAACATCGGTAACTTTCCCTACAGTAATTGCGGAATTGCGCAGTTGTCGTGCGAGGCAAGTGGCCATTAAGCTTCAATTCAGACGGGCGTGATATTTCATCGGCCTGTCATGAATCCGAGCCTGCCTGAATGCGTCGACTTGCCCGCCCCAAACCGCTGATTCTCGTCCTGTTGATGATTGTCCTGATTGCGTTGATCGCGATCGGCCAATACCTGCGTCTGTTCGAGCGCGCCTGGTTCAACCTGCACACGCTGTGGCAACCGGTGAGCAGCGAGGCGATCGGGCTCGACCAGTATCGGGTGACGATCGAGGCGCGGCCGATCGAGGGGCTCGACGATGACGTCTCGGCGCTGACCTACGATCCGGTGCGTAAAAGCCTATTCACCGTGACCAACAAGAATTCCGAACTGGTCGAATTGTCCCTGGAAGGCAAGATTCTGCGGCGCATCGCTCTGGTGGGGTTTGGCGATCCGGAAGCCGTCGAGTACATCAGTGCCGACACCTACGTGATCACCGACGAGCGTCAGCAACGCCTGATCAAGATCCACCTCGAGGCCGACACCACTTTTCTCGATGCCGAGGATGCCGAGCAAATGACCCTTGGCGTGCACATGTCCGGCAACAAGGGTTTCGAAGGGCTGGCTTATGATTCTGTGGGCAAGCGGCTATTCGTGGCGAAAGAACGCGACCCGATGCTGATCTACGAAGTCCACGGCTTCCCGCATTTCAAACCGGACAAGACCTACGCGGTGCACGTGATCAACAACCCCAAGCGCGATGCCGGAATGTTTGTGCGTGATCTGTCGAGTCTGCAGTACGACGAGCGCAGCGGGCACTTGCTGGCGCTGTCGGACGAGTCGCGCTTGATCATCGAACTGGATGTCGACGGGCGCCCGTTGAGCACCATGTCGATCAGCGGCGGGCGCCAGGGTTTGCAGAAAACCGTGCCGCAGGCGGAGGGAATTGCAATGGATGATGACGGCACGTTGTACCTGGTGAGCGAGCCGAATCTGTTTTACGTCTTCAAAAAACCCACACCAAACTAACTGACATCACAAAACACTGTGGGAGCGAGCCTGCTCGCGAAGGCGGTTGATCAGTCTCTGAATATGTTGACTGACCCGACGCTTTCGCGAGCAGGCTCGCTCCCACAGGTTATTTATCAGCCCATGGCAAGTGGGGCAGTCTGTTACTCAGCCTTCAGGGTTTTCACGCCTTCACTGGTGCCCAGCAACAACAGATCCGCCGGACGCGCGGCGAACAGGCCGTTGGTGACCACGCCGACGATGGCATTGATCTGTGCTTCCAGCTCCACCGGGTTGGTGATCTGCAGGTTGAACACGTCGAGGATGATGTTGCCGTTGTCGGTCAGCACGCCTTCGCGGTACACCGGGTCGCCACCGAGTTTCACCAGTTGGCGGGCTACGTGGCTGCGGGCCATCGGGATGACTTCCACCGGCAGCGGGAACTCGCCGAGCACCGGCACCAGTTTGCTGGCGTCGGCGATGCAGATGAAGGTCTTGGCCACGGCGGCGACAATCTTCTCGCGGGTCAGGGCCGCGCCGCCGCCCTTGATCAGGTTCAGGTGCGCATCGCTCTCATCGGCGCCGTCGACGTAGAACTCCAGATCGCTGACGGTATTCAGCTCATACACCGGAATCCCATGGCCCTTGAGGCGCGCGGCGGTGGCTTCGGAGCTGGCGACCGCGCCATCGAACGCGCCCTTGTGCTGGGCCAGGGCGTCGATGAAGCAATTGGCGGTGGAGCCGGTGCCGACGCCGACGATGCTCTTGTCGTCGAGTTTCGGCAGGATGAAGTCGACGGCGGCCTGGGCCACGGCCTGTTTGAGTTGATCCTGGGTCATGCGGGCTCCGGAAGCGGGCAAGGGTTGGGCAGAAAGGCCGGCATTATAGGCCTCGCGGTGGTACAGGGGGAAACAAGCTGTGGCGAGGGGATTTATCCCCGTTCGGCGACGCAGTCGTCGTAAAACCCAGGAACGCGGTGTGACTGAAAAAAAGCAGGGGAGCGCTTCGCACTCCAGCGGGGATAAATCCCCTCACCACAACGGTGCTCACTCAAGATTGGGTTTCCAGACCTTAAAACCACCTGTTTAGTGTGGTCGCCTCGGCAAAAGGCGGGTTAGACTCGCTGGTCCCGCCCAGTCGCCAGTGATGCTTTCCGATGCTCGAACAGTACGTCAAAAAGATCCTCACCTCGCGCGTTTATGACGTTGCCGTAGAAACCCCGCTGCAGAACGCCCGCCAGCTCTCCGAGCGGCTGGGCAATGACATCTGGCTCAAGCGCGAAGACTTGCAGCCAGTGTTCTCGTTCAAGATTCGCGGCGCCTACAACAAGCTGACGCAACTGAGCGACGAAGAGCGCGCCCGCGGCGTGGTCACCGCGTCGGCGGGCAATCATGCGCAGGGTCTGGCTCTGGCGGCGAAAGTGTTGGGCGTCAAAGCCACCATCGTCATGCCCAAGACCACCCCGGAAATCAAAGTTGAAGGCGTGCGTTCGCGCGGCGGCAAAGTGGTGCTGCACGGTGACTCGTTTCCGGAAGCGCTGGCCTATTCGCTGAAACTGGTCGATGAAAAAGGCTACGTCTACATCCACCCGTACGACGATCCGCACACCATTGCCGGGCAGGGCACCGTGGCCATGGAAATCCTGCGTCAGCACCCGCAGCCGCTGGATGCGATTTTCGTCCCGGTCGGCGGTGGCGGCCTGATCGCCGGTATCGCGGCGTACGTGAAATACCTGCGTCCGGACATCAAGGTAATTGGCGTCGAACCGGACGACTCCAACTGCCTGCAAGCGGCAATGGCAGCGGGCGAGCGCGTGGTTCTGCCGACTGTCGGCATCTTCGCCGACGGCGTGGCGGTGGCGCAGATCGGCCAGTACACCTTCGAGATCTGCAAGGATTACGTGGATGAAGTGATTACTGTCAGCACCGACGAGATCTGCGCGGCGATCAAGGATATCTACGACGATACCCGCTCGATCACCGAGCCTGCCGGCGCATTGGGCGTGGCCGGGATCAAGAAGTACGTCGAGCAGCGTGGCGTCAGCGGCCAGACTTTCGTCGCCATCGACTCCGGCGCCAACGTCAATTTTGACCGCCTGCGCCACGTCGCCGAGCGCGCCGAACTGGGCGAAGGTCGCGAGGCGATCATCGCCGTGACCATTCCGGAAAAGGCCGGCAGCTTCAAGGCGTTCTGCGAAGCCATTGGCAAGCGCCAGATCACCGAATTCAACTACCGCTACAACACCGGCAGCGAAGCGCACATCTTCGTCGGCGTACAGACCCACCCGGACAACGATCCGCGCAGCGCCTTGCTGGCGAGCCTGACCGAACAGGGGTTTCCGGTGCTCGACCTGACCGACAACGAGCTGGCCAAGCTGCACATTCGCCACATGGTCGGTGGCCGCGCCGCGCAGGTGGTCGATGAAGTGGTGCTGCGCTTCGAATTCCCGGAGCGCCCGGGCGCGCTGTTCAACTTCCTCAACAAGCTCGGCGGGCGCTGGAACATCTCGATGTTCCACTACCGCAACCACGGCGCGGCGGACGGGCGTGTGGTCGCCGGCTTGCAAGTGCCGCATGACGAACGTCATCTGGTGCCGGCGGCGCTGGCGGAAATCGGCTATCCATACTGGGATGAAAGCGACAACCCGGCCTATCAGCTGTTTCTTGGCTGAGCGGCTACGCTGATGGGCATGGATCTACGGATGAGAACGACATGGAAACCCTGACCACCCTGAAAGTCCTCCACGTTGCGGCGACCGTGGTTATCCTCGCGAGCGGGCTGGGGCTCGCCGCCCTGAGCTGGCGAAATCGCAGCGAAGGGCCGGCCAGTACGATGCGCCGTCCGTGGCTGTTCATCTGGTGTCTGATGCTGATCGGCATGCTCAGCATGCCTTTCACCGGCTGGTGGTTGGTGCACCTGGTGGGCTGGCCATTGGGCCAATTGTGGATTCTGGGATCCAGCGTGATCTACGCCGTGGCCACGTTCAGTGCGGTCTGGCTGCTGGTCCGGCTGGATCGGTTGTGGACGAGCGGGGTGGGCAATCGCACATTCAATCTGGCGCTGGCGATTGTCAGCGGCGTCGGATTTGTCGCCATCGCGGCGTTGATGGGGGCCAAGCCGGTTTAAGGCTTGAGGCCGAGTTGACCCCCATCGCTGGCAAGCCAGCTCCCACAGGGGTATTCAGTGAACACAGATTAAGTGGACACTGAGAACCCTGTGGGAGCTGGCTTGCCAGCGATAGCAATCTCAGTCGCGCAACGAAATCACCGGCCAGCCACGCTTCTCGGCCTCGGCCCGCAGATTCGGATCCGGGTCCACCGCCACCGGATTCGCCACCTGCTCCAGCAGCGGCAGATCATTCATCGAATCGCTATAGAAATAGCTGTCCTCGAGCGAATAGCCGGTCTCTTCCAGCCAGCGATTGAGGCGCGTGACCTTGCCTTCGCGGAAGCACGGGATGTCGGTGCTGCGCCCGCTGTAGCGGCCGTCGATCATTTCGCATTCGGTGGCAATCAGGGTTTCCACGCCCAGGCGCACGGCGATCGGTGCCGTCACGAAACGGTTGGTGGCGGTGATGATCACTAGTTTGTCGCCGGCATCGCGGTGCTTCTTCAGCAGCTCCAGTGCCTTGGGCAGCACGATCGGCTCGATGCAGTCGCGCATGTAATCGCTGTGCCATTGCTCAAGCACGGCCATTTCCGTGCGGCCGAGAATTTCCAGGCAGAAGTTCAGGTAGGCGGCGTTGTCCAGCTTGCCGGCCAGGTAATCCTGATAGAACTCGTCGTTACGCGCCTTGTAGGCGATCGGGTCGAGGAAGCCGCGCTCGCACAGATAATCGCCCCAAGCGTGATCGCTGTCGCCGCCCAGAAGGGTGTTGTCCAAATCGAATAAAGCCAGGCGCATTGCAGTTACCCGCTGAAAAGTCAGTAAAAAGGCGACAAGAATACGGTCTTTTCACAAGAGTGCACATAAGGTAGGAACCTTCGTTGCCGCCTGATCAAGCTTTGTGGAACAATGCGGCGACATGCGTTTGCGAGGTTGTTGCCGTGATCGACCCCGATGGTTTCCGCCCCAATGTCGGGATCATTCTGACGAATGACGCCGGCCAGGTGCTATGGGCTCGCCGTATCAATCAGGACGCCTGGCAGTTTCCGCAAGGGGGGATCAACCCCGAGGAGACGCCGGAAGACGCCTTGTACCGCGAGCTGAACGAAGAAGTTGGCCTGGAACGTGAAGATGTTGAAATACTGGCCTGTACCCGGGGCTGGTTGCGCTATCGTTTGCCTCAACGCCTGGTGCGTACCCACAGCCAACCGCTGTGCATCGGCCAGAAACAGAAATGGTTCCTCCTGCGCCTGATCTCCAACGAGCAGCGGGTGCGGATGGATCTGACCGGTAAACCGGAGTTCGATGGCTGGCGCTGGGTCAGCTATTGGTATCCGTTGGGCCAGGTGGTGACATTCAAGCGCGAGGTGTATCGACGCGCTCTCAAAGAGCTTGCCCCGCGCCTTTTAGCGCGCGACTGACGACGGAGTTCGACCCCGAGCCATGCTCAATACGCTGCGCAAGATCGTCCAGGAAGTTAACTCCGCCAAGGATCTCAAGGCGGCGTTGGGGATTATTGTGTTGCGCGTCAAAGAGGCCATGGGCAGCCAGGTCTGCTCGGTCTACCTGCTTGATCCGGAAACCAATCGCTTCGTCCTGATGGCCACCGAGGGCTTGAACAAGCGCTCGATCGGCAAGGTCAGCATGGCCCCCAACGAGGGTCTGGTCGGTCTGGTCGGCACGCGTGAAGAACCCCTGAACCTGGAAAACGCTTCGGTTCACCCGCGCTATCGCTACTTCGCCGAAACCGGTGAAGAGCGTTACGCCTCGTTCCTCGGTGCACCGATCATTCACCACCGCCGCGTCGTCGGCGTGTTGGTCATCCAGCAGAAAGAACGCCGCCAGTTCGACGAAGGTGAAGAAGCCTTCCTCGTGACCATGAGCGCGCAGCTTGCCGGCGTGATCGCCCACGCCGAGGCCACCGGTTCGATCCGTGGTCTGGGCCGGCAGGGCAAGGGCATTCAGGAAGCCAAGTTCGTCGGCGTACCGGGTTCGCCGGGTGCTGCCGTCGGTACCGCCGTGGTGATGCTGCCGCCGGCGGACCTGGACGTGGTGCCGGACAAGACCATCACCGACATCGACGCTGAGCTGGCGCTGTTCAAGACTGCCATCGAAGGCGTGCGCGCCGACATGCGCGCCTTGTCCGCCAAACTCGCGACCCAGCTGCGCCCGGAAGAACGCGCGCTGTTCGACGTCTACCTGATGATGCTCGACGATGCCTCGCTGGGCAGCGAAATCACCACCGTGATCAAGACGGGGCAGTGGGCTCAGGGCGCGCTGCGTCAAGTGGTCACTGAGCACGTCAACCGTTTCGAACTGATGGACGACGCCTACCTGCGCGAGCGTGCTTCGGACGTCAAAGACCTTGGCCGCCGTCTGCTCGCCTATCTGCAGGAAGAGCGCCAGCAGAATCTGGTCTACCCGGAAAAAACCATTCTGGTCAGCGAAGAGCTGACGCCGGCGATGCTCGGCGAGGTGCCGGAAGGCACGCTGGTCGGTCTGGTCTCGGTGCTCGGTTCAGGTAACTCTCACGTCGCGATTCTCGCCCGAGCCATGGGCATTCCGACAGTGATGGGCCTGGTCGATCTGCCGTACGCCAAGGTCGACGGCATCGAAATGATCGTCGACGGCACCCGTGGCGAGGTCTACACCAACCCCAGCGAAGTACTGCGCAAGCAGTTCGCCGAAGTCGTCGAAGAAGAGAAACAACTGGCGCTGGGCCTCGACACCCTGCGCGACCTGCCGTGCGTGACCCTCGATGGCCACCGCATGCCGCTGTGGGTCAACACCGGCCTGCTCGCCGATGTGGCGCGGGCGCAGAAGCGTGGCGCCGAAGGGGTCGGCCTGTACCGTACCGAAGTGCCGTTCATGATCAACCAGCGCTTCCCGAGCGAGAAGGAACAGCTGGCGATCTACCGCGAACAGCTCGCCGCGTTCCACCCGCAACCGGTGACCATGCGCAGCCTCGACATCGGCGGTGACAAGTCGCTGTCGTACTTCCCGATCAAGGAAGACAACCCGTTCCTCGGCTGGCGCGGTATCCGCGTCACCCTCGACCACCCGGAAATCTTCCTCGTGCAGACCCGCGCGATGCTCAAGGCCAGCGAAGGCCTGAACAACCTGCGGATTCTGCTGCCGATGATCTCCGGCACTCACGAACTCGAAGAAGCCCTGCACCTGATCCACCGTGCCTGGGGCGAAGTGCGCGACGAAGGCACCGACGTGCCGATGCCGCCGATCGGCGTGATGATCGAAATCCCGGCAGCGGTGTACCAGACCAAGGAACTGGCGCGGATGGTCGACTTCCTCTCCGTCGGCTCCAACGACCTGACCCAGTATCTGCTGGCGGTAGACCGCAACAACCCGCGCGTCGCCGACCTCTACGACTATCTGCACCCTGCGGTGCTGCAAGCTCTGCAAACCGTGGTCACTGACGCCCATGCCGAAGGCAAACCGGTGAGCATCTGCGGCGAGATGGCCGGTGATCCGGCGGCGGCGGTGCTGTTGATGGCGATGGGTTTCGACAGCTTGTCGATGAACGCCACCAACCTGCCGAAGGTGAAGTGGATGTTGCGTCAGGTGAACCTGAGCAAGGCGCAGGAGATGCTGGCGGAATTGATGAAGATCGATAACCCGCAGGTTATCCACAGCTCGCTGCAACTGGCGCTGAAGAATCTCGGGTTGGCCAAGATGAATTCGCCGGTGGTGACCAAGGCTCTCTAAAGATCAAAAGCCCCTCACCCTAGCCCTCCCGAAACGTCGGACCGCCCAGAGGGAGAGGGGACTGATTGGGGGATGCTGCAGAACTCCGTCGACCTGTAAGTGCTTTGCTGAATCCATAATCGACTCGATCTCTCAGGTCGATGTATACCGCAAGACACCTCGGTCCGCCCCCTCTCCCTCCGGGAGAGGGCTGGGGTGAGGGGCTGCTGTTAGACACAAACCTCAACTTCCCCGAGATGCCCGCCATACGGCCCAAAACTGCGCTCTACCATCCGCCGCGTGCCGTCCGCCTGTACAACCAACGCTGTACTCGCCCGCGTCCCATAACTCTGGCTGGCAATAAACACGCTCGACAGCAACGACTCCGTCGCCATGCCCACCCCGGTATCCGGCAACTCGGCCTCGGGTGCGGTCTGTGCATCGCTCAGCAAGGCCAGCAAGCGCTCAGGCTGCGGATCGTCCAGCACCGCGCTCAACGCCGCCCTGGCCTTGAGCAGTTTCGGCCACGGCGTATCCAGCCCCGCGTTGGATAACCCATAAACTCCAGGCTGCAACATCACCGGCTCTGACGCTCGTGCATTGAAATGCCACAACTCATGGGCATTGCCCAGCAGCAGATTGAACCCGGCATATTCGGCGGCACGGGCCACTACATCGCTCAAATAATCATCAATCGACAGATCAGTCGTGAGAAACCGCGCTACCAGCTCGCCCCGGGATTTGGTCGCGGGCGGCTGTTGCGGATCGCGGATATTGGTCAGCGCGGCGAAGCGTCCGTTGCTGCCGATCCCCAGCCACGTGCCGCCGGCTTCAAGATCGCGCCCGGCATGCACATGCGGCGCTTCTGGCCAAGGTGCCAATGGCAGGCTGGGGCGGGCGTAGAACTCGTCGCGGTTGGCCGCGACGACCAGCGGCTGGGCATGGCCCGGGCGCCAGGCGAAAACAATCAGGCACATAAGGTGGTCCTTGTGTGTTTTTTGCCCACTCTACGCATCCGGCGTCCGTGCATCCATCGCCAGTGGAGCAGAAGGCTGCGCATCCGTTAACATGCCGCTCCTGTTTTGCCGATGCGTGCTGGAGACGGTCATGGAATTTCTGCTCTACCTGGCGCTCGGTGCCTGTGCGGGCGTGCTCGCCGGGCTGTTTGGCGTTGGCGGCGGGATCATCATCGTCCCGGTGCTGGTGTTCAGCTTCACTTTGCAGGGCTTCGATCAGTCGATTCTTACGCACCTGGCGGTGGGCACGTCGCTGGCGACGATCATCTTCACCTCGGTCAACGCCGTGCGTGAACATCACCGCCGTGGCGCGGTGCGCTGGGCGATTTTTCGCTGGATGACCGTGGGTATCCTGCTCGGTGCCGGTTTCGGGGCGCTGACGGCTGAAGCGATCTCCGGGCCGAACCTGCAAAAGATCATCGGCGTATTTGCCCTGGTGATCGCCGTGCAACTGGCGCTGGATGTCAAACCCAAGGCCAGCCGAACGGTGCCGGGCAAACTCGGTCTGACCGCTGCCGGTACGGTGATTGGCTGGGCCTCGGCGATTTTCGGCATTGGTGGCGGCTCGCTGACCGTGCCGTTTCTGACCTGGCGCAGCGTGCCGATGCAGCAGGCCGTGGCGACCTCATCGGCCTGTGGTCTGCCGATCGCTCTGGCCAGTGCAGCAAGTTTCATGATTCTGGGGTGGCACGATCCGTTGTTGCCGGCCCATAGTCTCGGTTTTGTTTATCTGCCGGCATTGTTGGGCATCGCCCTGACCAGCATGGTCTTCGCTCGGCTCGGCGCGCGTCTGGCGCACAGGTTGTCGCCGCGCTTGCTGAAAAGGCTGTTCGCCGCTTTGCTGTTCTGCGTGGGTTTGAGCTTTCTGCTCTGACCGCGTGGCAATCCTGGCTTAATCCTGAGGTGGCAGCGTCACCCGGGAATTTTGCTTTCAACTCTAACAAGGAGTCGCAATGCTGCCTTACCCGCAGATCGACCCGGTGGCCCTGGCCATCGGTCCGCTGAAAATCCACTGGTACGGTCTGATGTACCTGATCGGCATCGGCGGCGCGTGGCTGTTGGCGTCGCGCCGGCTCAACCGCTTCGACCCGACCTGGACCAAGGAGAAACTCTCCGATCTGGTGTTCTGGCTATCGATGGGCGTGATCGTCGGCGGCCGTCTGGGTTACGTGCTGTTCTATGACCTGAGCGCGTACCTGGCCAACCCGACGCTGATTTTCGAAGTGTGGAAGGGCGGCATGTCGTTCCACGGCGGATTCATCGGCGTGATGCTCGCGGCCTTGTGGTTCGGCAAGCGCAATGGCAAGTCGTTCTTCCAGCTGATGGACTTCGTCGCGCCGATGGTGCCGATCGGCCTGGGCGCCGGGCGCATCGGCAACTTCATCAACGCCGAGTTGTGGGGCAAGGCGACCGACGTGCCGTGGGCGATGGTGTTCCCGCCGTTCAGCGATCCGGCGCAGTTGCCGCGCCACCCGTCGCAGCTGTATCAGTTCGCCCTCGAAGGCGTGGCGCTGTTCCTGATCCTGTGGATCTTCTCGCGCAAACCGCGTCCGACCATGGCGGTCTCCGGCATGTTCGCGCTGTTCTACGGCATCTTCCGTTTCATCGTCGAGTTCGTCCGCGTCCCGGATGCTCAGCTCGGCTACTTGGCGTGGAACTGGCTGACCATGGGTCAGGTGCTCTGCGTGCCGATGATTGTCGGCGGGCTGTTGCTGATCTGGCTGGCCTATCGTCGCGCCCCGGCAGCGCCGCTCGCGCCGACGGCTTAAACTACGAACCCCGGCGCGCGACGCCGGGGCTCCAAGGACACAGGTACCTCATGAAGCAATATCTCGAACTGGTCTCGCACGTCATTCAGAACGGCACCAAACAGGCCAACCGCACCGGTATCAACACCATCAGTTTCCCGGGAGCGATGCTGCGTTTCGATCTGCAGGAAGGCTTCCCGGCGATCACCACGCGCAAAATGGCCTTCAAATCGGCCATCGGCGAGATGTGCGGCTTTCTGCGTGGCGTGAACAACGCCGCTGAATTCCGCGCGCTGGGCTGCAAGGTCTGGGACCAGAACGCCAACGAAAACGCGCAGTGGCTGGCCAACCCGTTCCGTCAGGGCGACGACGACCTCGGTGAAATCTACGGCGTGCAATGGCGCAAGTGGCCGGCGTACAAGCAGATCCCGCTGAGCAACACCGCTGCCATCGAACAGACCCTGAGCAACGGCTACAAGCAGATCGCTCAGGGCGAAGAAGACGGCCAGGCCTACGTCGTGCTGTACAAGGCGATCGACCAGGTACGCCAGTGCGTCGACACGATCATCAAGGATCCGGGCAGCCGCCGCATTCTGTTCCACGGCTGGAACGTCGCCCAGCTCGATGAAATGGCCCTGCCGCCATGCCACCTGCTGTACCAGTTCCACCCGAATGTCGAGACCAAAGAGATTTCTCTGACCCTCTACATCCGTTCCAACGATCTGGGACTGGGCACGCCGTTCAACCTCACCGAAGGCGCCGCACTGCTGAGCCTGATCGGTCGCCTGACCGGCTATACGCCGCGCTGGTTCACCTATTTCATCGGCGATGCGCACGTCTACGAAAACCACCTGGACATGCTCAACGAACAGCTCAAGCGCGAGCCGTTTGCCATGCCGAAACTGAAAATCTCCGACCGCGTGCCGGAGTTTGCCAAGACTGGTGTATATCAGCCGGAATGGCTGGAACTGGTGGAACCGGGTGATTTCTCGCTGGAAGGCTATGAGCACCATCCGCCGATGACCGCGCCGATGGCGGTCTAAACCACACCGCAATATCCCTGTGGGAGCGAGCCTGCTCGCGAAGAGGGCGTGTCAGTCACAGATGTGTCGACTGATACACCGCTTTCGCGAGCAGGCTCGCTCCCACATTTGTTTTTGCGGTGTGCTTAGTGGCCGTGGCTACGGCCGACGTGGGAATGCTCAACTTCGGTCGCGGCAACCCCGCCACTCACCTCCAGCCGCTGCAAGATCCCGCATTGATCCGCCTCCGGCCCTTCGCCACAGCGTTGGCGCAGGTCGAGCAGTTGTGTCTGCAAGGCCAGCAAGCCATCAATCCGCGCCTTCACATGCTGAATATGTTCGTCGATCAGCGCATTGACGCTCTCGCACTGATCCTGCGGGCTGTCGCGTAGGGCGAGCAGGCTGCGGATTTCTTCGAGGGTCATGTCGAGGGTGCGGCAGTTGCGGATGAAGGTCAGGCGCTCGGCGTGGGCTTGGGTGTAGACGCGATAGTTGCCGTCGCTGCGCGCCGGTTCCGGCAGGAGGTTTTCGCGCTCGTAGTAGCGGATGGTTTCAACCGCACAGTCGGTGAGTTTCGCCAGTTCGCCGATCTTCATGACCGCCATCTCCAAAAGGGTGCTTGACCCTATAGTGGCTACAGGGTCTTTACTTGGCAACAGGCACCTTCATGGACGCGACCAATGAGCGATTCCCTGCACACCCACAAGCCCGGCGACGGTCACGATCACAGTCATAAATTGCAGCCTGTGCATAAACATTCGCACGGCGGCGATTCCTGCTGCTCGTCAAATGCCGCCGCACCTGCGCGGGTGCAACTGAGCGAAAAGACCAGCGCCGACGCGCGCCTGAGCAGCTTCCGCATCGAGGCAATGGACTGCCCGACCGAGCAGACGCTGATCCAGAACAAACTCGGCAAACTGGCCGGGGTGCAGCAACTGGAATTCAACCTGATCAACCGCGTACTTGGCGTGACCCACAATCTGCCGGGCACCGAGCCGATCACCGAAGCGATCAAGTCCCTCGGCATGCACGCCGAGCCGCTGGAGGCGGGTGTCGACGCGCCGGCACCGGCTGCGGTGAAAAAACACTGGTGGCCATTGGCGCTGTCCGGCTTGACCGCGCTGGGCGCCGAAGTCATTCATTTCACCAGCGCCGCGCCGGACTGGGTGGTGGCAGTCGTTGCGCTGGTGTCGATCCTCAGCGGCGGCCTCGGCACTTATAAAAAGGGCTGGATCGCCCTGAAGAACCGCAATCTCAACATCAATGCGCTGATGAGCATCGCCGTGACGGGCGCGATCCTCATCGGCCAGTGGCCGGAAGCGGCGATGGTGATGTTCCTGTTCACCGTCGCCGAGCTGATTGAGGCGCGCTCGCTGGATCGTGCACGCAATGCGATCAGCGGCTTGATGCAGATGACCCCGGAGCAGGCCACGGTATTGCAGGCTGACGGCAACTGGCGCGAACAAGAGGTAAAAAGCGTCGATCTCGGCGCCCGCGTGCGGGTGAAACCCGGCGAGCGCATCGCGCTGGACGGCGCGGTGGTCAGCGGCAGCTCGACCATCGACCAAGCGCCGATCACCGGCGAAAGCCTGCCGGTGGAAAAAACCGTCGGTGACAAAGTCTTCGCGGGCACCATCAATCAGGCCGGTTCGCTGGAATACACGGTGACCGCTGCGGCGAACAATTCGACCCTGGCGCGGATCATTCACGCCGTCGAACAGGCCCAGGGCGCGCGGGCGCCGACGCAGCGTTTCGTTGACCAATTCTCGAAAATCTACACCCCGGCGGTATTCGTCTTCGCCATGGCCGTGGCGATCATCCCGCCGTTGTTCATGGGCGCGGCGTGGTTCGACTGGATCTACCGCGCGCTGGTGTTGCTGGTGGTTGCCTGCCCGTGCGCACTGGTGATTTCCACCCCGGTGACCATCGTCAGCGGCCTCGCGGCGGCGGCGCGCAAGGGCATTCTGGTCAAGGGCGGCGTGTATCTGGAGGGCGGCTTCAAGCTTGATTATCTGGCGCTGGACAAGACCGGCACGATCACCCACGGCAAACCGGTGCAGACCGATTACCTGTCACTCGACCCGACGGCCGATGCCAGCGCACCGGCAATCGCCGCCGCGCTGGCCGGGCGCTCCGATCACCCGGTGTCGCTGGCGATTGCCAACGCCGCTGTGGATAAAAACCTCGCCGCGCTGACTGTGGATAACTTCGCCGCGCTGGGCGGGCGGGGCGTCAAAGGCGACATCAACGGCCAGACTTATCACTTGGGCAACCATCGTCTGGTCGAAGAGCTTGGCCTGTGCTCACCGCAGCTGGAAGAGAAGCTGTTCGCCCTGGAAAAGCAGGGCAAATCCGTGGTGTTGCTGCTCGACAAATCAGGCCCGCTGGCGCTGTTCGCCGTGGCCGACACGGTCAAGGAAACCAGCCGCGAAGCGATTCGTCAGTTGCATGAACTCGGCGTGAAAACCCTGATGCTGACCGGCGACAACGTCCACACCGCGCAAGCGATTGCCGCCCAGGTCGGCATCGACGAGGCGCGCGGCGATTTGCTGCCGACCGACAAGCTGCAAGCGATTGAAGATTTGTACAAGCAGGGCCACCGGGTCGGTATGGTCGGCGATGGCATCAACGACGCCCCGGCACTGGCCCGCGCCGAGATCGGTTTCGCCATGGCCGCCGCCGGCACCGACACCGCGATCGAAACCGCCGATGTCGCACTGATGGACGACGATCTGCGCAAGATCCCCGCATTCATCAGCCTGTCGCGCAACACCGCCAGCATCCTGAAACAGAACATCGCACTGGCGCTGGTGATCAAGGCGATCTTTCTTGCGGTAACCTTTGCCGGGCTCGCCACCATGTGGATGGCGGTGTTTGCCGATATGGGTGTGAGCCTGCTGGTGGTGTTCAACGGTTTGCGCCTGCTGCGCAAATAGATGAGGAAAGACTGTGCTGAGTGCCGAGCTGAAAGCGTTTTACATGGTCGCCCGCTTGGGCAGCATTACGCTGGCGGCGAAAAAACTCGGCCTCAGCCAACCGACCGTGACCACGCAGATCCGCAATCTGGAAAGTCAGTATTCGGTGGAACTGTTCTACCGGGGCGGGCGCCGTTTAAGCGTCAGTGACGAAGGCGCGCGCTTGCTGCCGATGGTCAAGACCCTGTTGCAGCAAGAGGCGGACATAGAGTTCTTTCTGCGCAATAGCGGGCAAGTGCAGGGCACGCTGCGCATTGCCGCGACGGCGCCGTATTACATCCTCGATCTGGTGAAGACCTTCCGCGAGCGTTTGCCGCAGGTGGAAGTGTCGGTGGAGATCGGCAATTCGCAGCAAGTGCTGGAAGCGCTGGAGGATTACCGCGTGGATGTCGCGGCGTCGTCACAGCTGCTCGACGATGCGCGGTTGATTCGCCGGGTACTCGGCACCGATCCGCTGGTGCTGGCGGTGCATCGCAATCATCCGTTGGCCTCGTTGGAGCATGTGAGGCTGAACGCGCTGGCCGGGCATACGTTGTTGATGCGCGAGCCGGGTTCGACCACGCGGCGGTTGACCGAAGAGTTGCTGGCCAGCGCCGGAGTGAGCTTCGGACCGCTGTTGGAAATCGGCAGCCGCGAGTCGATCCGCGAAGCGGTGCTGCGCAATATCGGCATCAGCATCATTGCCCGGCAGGAAGTGCCGCATGATCCGCAATTGCGCGTGCTGACCATCGAGAATGCGCCGCAGATTCCGGAGTATCTGTATTGCCTCAAAGAGCGCAAGGGTGCGCGTCTGCCGGCGGCGTTCCTCGGCTTGGCACAAGAGATGTCTCCGGCATGAGACCTTCAATGTCTGAGAAGGCCTCTTCGCGAGCAGGCTCGCTCCCACATTGGATTTGGGTTGTGAACACGATCCCCTGTGGGAGCGAGCCTGCTCGCGAAGGCGTCAGCCCAGGCAAAACACAATCTGAACCAAAATCCCCGAATACCACTATCAGCCGTTTTTGCCTCGCTGCCACATGACGGACGCATTACAACTCTAGGATTGGCCTCATCCGTTTGCTGAGGTCCGTCCATGAATCCTGCCATCGCAACTGCCCTGACCAACCCCGGCGCGCCGATGAAAGTGCGCGGCGTGCACAAGCGTTTCGGTGCGTTCACTGCGCTGGATAACGTCTCCCTTGATGTCGCCGCCGGCGAACTGGTGTGCCTGCTCGGTCCGTCGGGCTGTGGCAAGACCACATTGTTGCGCTGCATTGCCGGGCTGGAGCAGCAGGACAGCGGCGAGCTGTATCTGGGCGATCGCGATGTCTCGCACCTCGCCCCGCAAGCGCGGGATTACGGGATTCTGTTCCAGTCCTACGCGCTGTTCCCCAATCTGACGGTCGAGGCGAACATTGCCTACGGCCTCGCTGGCAGCGGCCGCGATGAAGTGCGCCGGCGTGTCGGTCAGATGCTGGAACTGGTCGGCCTCAGCGGCAGTGAGAAAAAGTACCCAGGCCAATTGTCCGGCGGTCAGCAACAGCGAGTAGCGCTCGCTCGCGCATTGGCGCCGGCGCCGTCGCTGCTGTTGCTCGACGAACCGATGTCGGCCCTCGACGCGCGGGTGCGCGAGCATCTGTGCACCGAGCTGCGTCAGCTGCAACGCAACCTCGGCATCACCACGCTGATGGTCACGCACAATCAGGACGAAGCGATGTTGATGGCCGATCGCATCGCCGTGATGAACAACGGCCGCGTCGAGCAGTACGCCACGCCGCAGGAAATTTACAACCGTCCGGCCACGCCGTTCGTGGCCGAGTTTGTCGGCCAGGGCAACTGGCTGCCGTTTCAGCGCAGCAGCGACAGTCACGCCCGGGTCGGCGGGATGAATCTGCGCCTGGCCGAGGGCAGCGTACACGGCGCTTCGGGTCGACTGTTCTGCCGCCCGGAGGCGATCAACGTCAATCCGCTGGTGCACGAAGAGAACCTTTTCCCGGCCAGGGTTCGCGAAATCACTTTCCTCGGCAATCGCTGCCGGATGAGCTTCGAACTTGATCAATTGCCGGGCCACGCACTGCTCGCCGAAATCGCGCCAGAAGCCATGCCGCGCCTCGGCGCCCAGCAGATCATGGTCGCCTTGCCGCCGCGCAGTTTGCAGGTGTTCGCCTGATGAACAGCAACCTCGCGCTGCCGCTACCGCACAAGCAGGTGCGACAGTCCTCGGAAGCCGAGATCGGTGATCGCCTGTTCGTGGTCGGCGGGAAAATCCTCCTGCTGGTGTTGCTCGGCCTTGCAGTGCTGCTGCCCTTGCTGGCGATCTTCTGGCGCGGCTTCAGCAATGACGCCGGGCAGGGCGGTGGCTGGCTCGCGGCGAAGGAGTTGGTGACCAGCGCCAATTTCCACTGGTTGCTCGGCAACAGCCTGAAAGTGTCCCTCAGCGTGGCGGCCATTGTCGTACCGCTGGCCTACCTGTTTGCCTACGCGCTGCAACGCACGCTGATTCCGGGCAAAGGCATCTGGCGCGGGATCTCCCTGCTGCCGCTGATGGCGCCGTCGATGCTGCCGGGAATTGCGCTGGTCTATCTGTTCGGCAATCAGGGCATGCTGCGTGGGCTGCTCTCGGACAATATCTACGGGTTCTGGGGCATTGTGCTGGGTGAGGTGATCTACACCTTTCCCCATGCGCTGATGATTTTGCTCTCGGCATTGTCGCTGGCCGATGCGCGGCTGTTCGATGCCGCATCAAGCATGGGCGCCAGCCCGGCCAAGGCGTTTCGCAGCATCACCTGGCCGGCGACCCGCCAGGCGGTGTTCGCCGCGTTCTGTCTGGTGTTCACCCTGACTATCACCGATTTCGGTGTGCCGGTGGTGGTCGGTGGCGACTATCAAGTGCTGGCGCTGGAGGCCTACAAAGCCGTGGTCGGCCAGCAGCAATTCGGTCGCGGCGCGTTGATCGGCATGGTGCTGTTGCTGCCGGCGCTGTTCAGTTTCGGTGTCGATGCCTGGTTGCGTCGCCGCCATGGCGACTCCATGAGCGGACGCGCGCAGGTGTTCAAACCGCTGCCGTCCAGGCTGCGCGACGGCTGCTATCTGGCGATCGTTTTGCTGATCAGTGCGGCGTTGATCCTGGTGTTCGGCATGGCGGTGTTTTCGTCGCTGGTGAAGTTCTGGCCGTACAACCTGTCGCTGTCGCTCAACCACTATCAGTTCAACGAGACCGCCGGCGGTGGCTGGCTCGCCTACGGCAACAGTCTGAAGATGGCTCTGGGCACGGCGCTGATTGGCAGCGTGCTGATTTTCACTGGCGCCTATCTGATGGAGAAAACCCGCACTCAGCGCGGGCTGAACCTGGCTTTGCGCATGCTCAGCTTCGTGCCGATGGCGGTGCCGGGGCTGGTGCTGGGCCTGGGTTACGTCTTCTTCTTCAACCTCAGCGGCAATCCGCTGCACGTGCTCTACGGGACGATGACGCTGCTGATCGTCTGCACCATTGCGCACTACCTGACCACCGCACAAATGACCGCGACCACCGCGCTGCGCCAGCTCGATGCTGAGTTCGAGGCTGCGGCGCTGTCGCTGAAGGCGCCGCTGTACCGGCATTACCTGCGCGTGACCGTGCCGATCTGCCTGCCGGCGCTGCTGGACATCGTGCGCTACCTGTTCGTCTCGGCAATGACCACGGTTTCCGCCGCGATCTTCCTCTACAGCCCCGACACCATCCTCGCGGCGGTGGCGGTGCTGAACATGGACGATGCCGGCAACGTCGGCGGCGCGGCGGCGATGTCGACCCTGATTCTGTTCACTTCGGCCGGCGTGTCCTTGCTGCTGGCGTGGGCTTCGCGCGGCTTGCTGCGCCGTTCCCAGGCCTGGCGGCAAACCGCGCCCGGTCACTGATTGCAACTCCGTTCAACTCATCTACAGGAAAACGCTCATGTTCAAGCCTATGGCCCTGGCCGCTGCTGTGCTCGCGACTTTCAGCCTGAATGCCTTCGCGGCAAAAACCGAGTTGACGGTGTACACCGCCCTCGAAGCCGAACAACTGAAGTCCTACAAGGAGGCCTTTGAAAAGGCCAACCCGGACGTCGAGATAAAATGGGTGCGCGATTCCACCGGAATCATCACCGCCAAACTGCTCGCCGAAAAGGCTCGTCCGCAGGCTGACGCGGTGTGGGGCCTGGCCGCGTCGAGCCTGGCGATTCTCGATCAGCAAGGCATGCTGCAAAGCTATGCACCGAAGGATCTGGGCAAGATCGGCGCGAATTACCGCGACGCCGCCAACCCGCCAGCCTGGGTAGGCATGGATGTGTGGGCCGCGACCATTTGCTTCAACACCGTCGAAGCCGAGAAGCAGGGGCTGAGCAAACCGGTCAGTTGGCAGGACCTGACCAAGCCTGAGTACAAGGGCAAGATCGTCATGCCCAACCCGGCGTCTTCCGGCACCGGTTTCCTCGACGTCAGCGCCTGGCTGCAAACCTTCGGCGAGAAGCAGGGCTGGGCCTACATGGACGGCTTGCACCAGAACATCGGCCAGTACGTTCACTCCGGTTCCAAGCCGTGCAAACTGGCGGCGGCGGGGGAGTTTCCGATCGGGATTTCCTTTGAATATCCAGCCGTACAGCTGAAACGCCAGGGCGCGCCGCTGGACATCATCCTGCCGAAGGAAGGTCTGGGCTGGGAGATCGAAGCGACGGCGGTGATCAAGGGCACGCCGCATGAAGAGGCAGCGAAAAAACTCGCTGACTTCTCCGCCAGCGCCGAGGCGATGGATCTGTACAAGGAAAACTTCGCAGTGCTCGCCCAGCCGGGGATTGCCAAGCCGCAAACCGAATTGCCAGCCGACTATGAGCAGCGCCTGATCAAGAACGACTTTGCCTGGGCCTCGAAGAATCGCGACGAGATTCTGGCTGAATGGCGCAAGCGGTATGACGGCAAGTCCGAGAAAGTTGTCGCCAAGTAAGATCTTTATCGACTGACAAGGCCCCTTCGCGAGCAGGCTCGCTCCCACAGTTGCAATGCTGTCCCCTGTGGGAGCGAGCCTGCTCGCGAAAGCGGTTTCTCATTCAGAGCACCTCTACATGACACAACCCAAAGACCTGCTCATCATCGGCGCTGGCATCCTCGGTCTGTCCCACGCCTATGCCGCCGCCAAACGCGGCCTGAAAGTCGCGGTATTCGAACGCACCGCCACGCCCCTTGGCGCTTCGGTGCGCAACTTTGGCCAGGCACTGGTGACCGGTCAGCCGCCCGGCACCATGCTCGACTTGGCCAGGGCCAGCCGCGAAATCTGGGGCGACTGGGCGCAACTTGCCGGTGTGCAGATCAAGCGCAACGGTTCGTACCTGTTCGCCCGCAGCGAGGCCGAAGAACACCTGCTCGAAGCCTTCTGCGCCGACCGCGCGGTCGAGCATGGCTACAACGCCGAGCTGCTGCGCGGCGCGGCGTTGCGTGATCTCTATGGCGGCCAGTTCAGCCATCACCGCGCTGCGTTGCACGGTGTCGATGATCAGCAGTTGTATTCGCGCGAAGCGATTCCGGCGCTGATCGATTATTTGCGCCGCGACCTCGGCGTCGAGTTTCACTTTTCCACGCTGGTGCGCGATGTCGAGCCGGGGCATCTGCACAGCACCGCCGGCAGTTTTACCGGCAAGCAGATCATCGTCTGCTCCGGCCACGATTATCAGACCCTGCTGGCCGAGCCGATTGCTGCGCTCAATCCGCAGATCTGTCGTCTGCAAATGCTGCGGGCCAAACCGCAGGTCGATCTCAATCTGCAACACGCCGTGCTCACCGGCCTGAGCTGCGTGCACTACGGCGCCTTCGCCGATTTGCCGGAAGCCGCAGCGGTGCAGGCGCAGATCCTCCGTGAACAACCGCACCTGCACGCTAACGGCATTCACTTGCTGATCAGCCCGACACCGTATGGCGAACTGATCATCGGCGATTCGCATCATTACGGCAGCGATGCGTCACCGTTCAACGCCGAGCAGGTCGACAACTGGATGCTCGAACTCGCCGAGCAGACGCTGGGCTGTCAGGTGCAAGTGGTCGAACGCTGGCAGGGCGTCTATGGTGCTCGTGGGCCTGGTCCGTTTTCTTTCCTGCGCCCGGCACCGGGCCTGAGCGTGGCGCTGATGCACACCGGCGTCGGCATGAGCGTCGGCCCGGCGCTGGCCGAACGCAACATCGCGCAATTACTGGAGGAGGCATGAATCACGAACAGGTGATCGCCCGGGTGTTCGGCCTGTATGAACGCTTCGGCGCCAGCGATTACATCGGCGAACCGGTGTCGCAGCTCGAGCACATGTCCCAGGCCGCAGAACTGGCTATGGCTGAAGGCTGTGACGATGAAGTGGTGCTGGCGGCGTTCTTTCATGACATCGGCCATTTGTGTGCCGAGGGCGCGGAAAACATGGGCGGTTATGGCGTGGTCAGCCATGAACGGCTCGGTGCCGACTATCTGCGTGAGGCAGGTTTCAGCGAACGGCTGGCGCGACTGGTGGAATATCACGTCCAGGCCAAACGCTATCTGACCTTACGCGAGCCGGGCTATTACGCGCGGTTGAGTGAGGCGAGTCGGCGCACCCTGGAATATCAGGGCGGGGTAATGAGCGAGGCTGAGGCGGATACGTTTGCGGCTGATCCGTTATGTGCGCTGAGTTTGCGCATGCGGTGTTGGGATGAGTTGGCGAAGGAGGTTGCAGTGCCGCTGGTGGATCTGAGTGTGTTAAAGCGCAAGGCTGAGAAATTGTTGTCGGCTGAGTGATTGCAGCCCTCACCCCAGCCCTCTCCCGGAGGGAGAGGGAGCTGATCTCCATGCTTTTCAAACCTGAGTTCGACTGGATATCTCAGGTCGGTGTATGACCCAAGAGCAACACAGTCGGCCCCCTCTCCCTCCGGGAGAGGGCTGGGGTGAGGGGGTAGCGATCTAAAGCTCAAGCACCCGATCAACCAACGCCTCAACCTGCTCCTGCCTTTCCGCCTGATTCAACTTCGCCTGCGGATTGAGCGACGACCACTGCGGATGCGCGCGCGCCTTGTTCAGCGCTTCCGGCAACTTGCCTTCGCGCCAGGTCTTGTCCAGAGGCGTGGCCACCTGAATGCTGTCCATCGCCGCATGCCCGCGCTGATCCAGGGCCAGCAGCAACTGGCGCTGGCGCAACGCCAACAGGCGCAGCACGGCGTCATCCACTGTCAATTCCCGCTGGCCTTTGATCTTGCCGAGCAGGCGACTGCCATAACTGCGCGCGGTTTGCAGTGCGCCACCGGCAATCGCGCCGGCCAGTGCCGCCGCGCCAAGGGTAATCCCGCCGACCAGCAAATCCACCCCAGCCCCGGCCGCTGCACCGGCAGCAATGCCGCCGCCGACGCGCACGCCGAGTTGCTTCAGGGTTTCCGGGTTGAACAGATCATCGCCCCAGCGCCCGTCGAGCAACGGCAAGTCACTGGCCGCCGCGTCCTGCGGGCGAAACGCGTAGAGCTTGAGCAGCGCCTCAACGCACTTCTGCTCACGCTGACGTACGGCTTTGCGCAGTTCGCTGATCGCCTGCTGTTCCTGCTCGGCTTCGCTGACCACACTGCGTCGGCACGCAGCGCAGTCGATCAGCAATTCGGCAATCAAGCGCGCGGCGCTTTGCTGACGGGCGAGGCGCTGCGCCTGCTGGTCGGCGATCAACCGCTCCAGTTGCGGCCGGGCGTTTTCCAATAGCAGGGCGAGGCTCTCGTACAAGCGCCGCTCGCCATCCTCGGGCGGCGCGACGCTGTCGAAACGTACCAACGCATGCAGCCCCAACCGCGCCAGCGCTTCACGCCAATCGGGTTCGCGATGGTTGGCGCTGCTGACGAAATTCAGCACCGGCAGCAGCGGTTTGCCACAACTGGCGAGCACTTCCAGTTCGTCGCGGTACTTGGCCAGCACCGGTTCGCGGGCGTCGATCACATACAGACCAGCGTCGGAGGCCAGCAGTTGTCGCAGTACCTTGGCTTCCTGTTCGAAACGCTGGCGCGCCTCGCTGCCGTCGAGAAACCGCGCCAATCGTGCCGGGCCGTCGAGGCGTTCGCCGGGGCGTTCCAGACGCTCGAGAAAATCCAGCAGGGCGATCGCATCTTCCAGCCCCGGCGTGTCGTACAGATCGAGCAACGGCTCGCCATCCACCGACAACCGCGCGCCTTCGACATGCCGGGTGGTGCTCGGCCGGTGCGAGACTTCGCCGAAGCCGACGTCACGGGTCAGCGTGCGCAGCAGCGAGGTCTTGCCGACGTTGGTGTGGCCAACCACTGCCAGTTTCAGCGGTGCCTTGCGTGCATCAGTCATGTCCGCTCTCCAGCCAGTTCATCGGCGCGCAATCGGCGAATGGCAGTTCCAGCTGTTGCAGCGCCGCGTGCCAGTCACCCAAACGTTGCCCGTCCAGCGCTTCGCCAGGCGGCGCTTGCAGCAGCCAGATGCGAGTGGCGCCGGCGTTGCGCGCGAGTTCGGCGATCAGCGCGAGGCTGCCGCGATCCGGCGAACGTCGCGGATCACAGGCGATGGCCAGCCGCGCCGGCGGGAAGCGACTGAGTTGCTCGAGCAGTTTGTGCCGCGATTCGCGACTGTCGAGGATGCCCGCGCTGCTGACGTTTTTCGGCAGCGCGGGTGGCCACGGACGCTGTTCGTCCAACTCGATCGCCACCAGCAGCGCGCCTTCACTGGCGCGTTCGCCGACGTTGCTTTCGATGCGATGCAGTTGCGCCGGCTCCGGGTCGTTGACACCAAGGCGTTCGCTGGTCGGCATCAACCGTTCGCGCAGTTGCGCGTAGCCGGGCAGGTTCAGATCCAGGCGCAGCGCGGCTTTGCCGCGGTTCCAGCGCCACAGGCACAACAGCGCGAGCAGCAGGCGCGGCAGCACGCCGTAGACCACCAGCACACCGACCAGCCAGGTCGCCCAGGCCTGTCGCGCGCTTTCAATATCCAGTGCGCCATCGCCGCTGGCGCGGATCATTTCCTCGGTCGGCACATTGAAGCCGAGCAGCGACGGCAGATAGCCAAGGGCCTGGGTGACATGGATAAAGGTGTCGGCGCCGAGGATCGTGGTTTCCCAGACAAAGCCGTAGCGCCGCGTGGCCATCAGGGTCAGCAACAGAATCAGCGCGCTGAGCATCGCCAGCAGCCACAGGCCATTGACCAACGCGCCGAGCGCCCAGCGGTTGAGTTTCTTGCGTTGCAGCAGCAACAGCAGGGCCGGCGCCAGTTGCGCGGCTTTGGTGTCGCGGGCGAATTTTTCGCTGAGCCACAGCCACAAGCGCCCGAGGGTGGCGCCGTGTTCGCCTGCGAAAATCAAGCCCAGCGCCCAGCTCAGCAGCAAAATCATATTGATCCCGAGCAGACTGCCCAGCGCCCAGAACACATTTACCGGCGTCTGCCCAAGTGCGGCGAAAGCCAGACCGGCGCCGCTGAGCACGGCGACAATCATCAACAGCACCAGCGCCAGACGCGCGCCTTGCAGCCAGTGCTTGAGCGCGGCGGTGAGTCCGTCGCGCTCGGCCAGCCATAGCGCCCGGCGCGCAATGCGGCTCGGCAGATCGCCGCCAGCGGCGCGGGCCAGACGATTGGCTTCCAGGTCATCCAGCGGCCCCGCGTGTTCTTCGCGCAGGCGGATGGTTTCGGTGAGCCAGAGATTTTGCAGTGGAGTCAGTTCAGTCACGCGGCGTCCCGTCGCTAAATCGAGCGCTGAGCATAACCGCTGTGGCGCTTATCGGGGTAAGCGCGGCTCTGGTATCCTCGCCGGCATGACTAAATCACTGCCCCTCAGCCTGATCGCAGCCCTCGGTGAAAACCGCGTGATCGGCGTCGACAACAGCATGCCCTGGCACCTGCCGGGGGACTTCAAATACTTCAAGGCGACCACGCTCGGCAAGCCGATCATCATGGGTCGCAAGACCTGGGATTCGCTCGGTCGGCCATTGCCGGGGCGCTTGAACATCGTGGTCAGCCGTCAGCCTGATCTGCAGCTCGAAGGCGCCGAGGTCTATCCGTCGCTGGAAGCCGCCGTGGCCCGCGCCGAGGAATGGGCGAAAGCCCAGGGCGTTGATGAACTGATGCTGATTGGTGGCGCGCAGTTGTATGCGCAGGGACTTGCGCAGGCCGATCGTCTGTACCTCACCCGCGTGGCGCTGAGCCCGCAAGGGGATGCATGGTTTCCGGAGTTTGATCTGAGCGAATGGAAGCTGGTGTCGGATGTACCGAATCCGGCAGAGGGCGATAAACCTGCATATAGCTTTGAGGTTTGGGAGAAAGCCTAACAGCTTCGCGAGCAGGCTCGCTCCCACAGGGGAACGCATTTCAGTGTGGGAGCGAGCCTGCTCGCGAAGAGGCCCGCTCAGTCGCTGAGAAGCTTAAGCCTGGGCCAACTCTGCGTGTTCATCGGCATCCAGCAACGCTTTATCAGTCTGCTGCATGACCTGACTGGTAATCGCCCCTGCGGTAATCGAGCCACTCACGTTCAACGCCGTGCGACCCATATCGATCAGCGGCTCGACCGAAATCAGCAACGCCACCAGTGACACCGGCAAGCCCATCGCCGGCAGCACGATCAGTGCGGCGAACGTTGCGCCGCCGCCAACTCCGGCCACACCGGCCGAACTCAACGTGACAATCGCCACCAGCGTCGCGATCCACAGTGGATCGAGCGGGTTGATGCCGACAGTTGGCGCGACCATCACCGCCAACATCGCCGGGTACAGGCCTGCGCAACCGTTCTGGCCGATGGTCGCACCGAACGAGGCAGCGAAACTGGCGACTGACGACGGAATGCCCAGACGACGGGTCTGCGCTTCGATGCTCAGCGGAATGGTTGCCGCGCTGGAGCGGCTGGTGAAGGCGAAGGTCAGCACCGGCCAGATCTTGCGGAAGAAGCGCAGCGGGTTGATCCCGGCGGCCGACACCAGCACGCCGTGCACGACGAACATCAGGCCCAGGCCGATATACGAGACCACGACGAAACTGCCGAGCTTGATGATGTCTTGCAGGTTGGAACCGGCGACCACTTTGGTCATCAGCGCCAGCACACCGTACGGGGTCAGCTTCATCACCAGACGCACCAGACGCATCACCCAGGCTTGCAGGGTGTCGATGGCGTTGATCACTTTCTGACCTTTCTCGACGTCGTCCTTGAGCAGTTGCAGCGCGGCAACCCCGAGGAACGCGGCGAAGATCACCACACTGATGATCGAGGTCGGCTTGGCCCGGGCCAGGTCGGCAAACGGGTTCTGCGGAATGAACGACAGCAGCAATTGCGGCACATTCAGGTCGGCGACCTTGCCGGCGTAGTCGTTCTGAATGGTTTGCAGGCGCGCCATTTCCTGAGTGCCGGCGACCAGACCTTCAGCGGTAAGGCCGAACAGGTTGGTCAGGCCGATGCCGATCAGCGCCGCGATGGCGGTGGTAAACAGCAGCGTGCCGATGGTCAGGAAACTGATCTTGCCCAGCGACGAGGCATTGTGCAGGCGGGCCACGGCGCTGAGGATCGAAGCGAACACCAGCGGGATCACGATCATTTGCAGCAACTGCACGTAACCGTTGCCGACCAGATCGAACCAGCCGATCGAGGCTTTCAGCACCGGATTGCCGGCACCGTAAATCGTGTGCAGCGCGACGCCGAACGCCACGCCGAGGACCAGTGCGAGCAGGACTTTTTTCGCCAGGCTCCAGGTGGTGTGGCGCGTCTGCGCCAGACCGAAGAGCAGGGCGAGGAACACCAGCAAGTTGAGAATCAGCGGTAGATTCATGAGAACTCCAGTAAAGACTGTGCCAACAGCCATCCGGGGCTGCTGCGAACCGGCAAGCCTAACAGCTTGATTTGCAATGATTTAATACCAAAATGGCTGGGCAACCGTCGTTTTTGGTATAAGCGCGTGTCGCTGTCGGCAATGCAACTGACGCGCAGGGGACGTCAGCGGTCGCTGACAGGCGAGGGTTGTCACACTGATTTGTTAGCGTCGAACTCTTTGCATCGGGGAGTAGCGCTATGAGAATTGCACGCACGTTGTTGGCTGTAGCACTGGCGGCTGGCCTCGCCGGCCATGCATTCGCCACGGACCTCAAGCACTGGCCGGCGGATCAGGCCAAGGCGCTGGACGCGATGATTGCCGCCAACGCCAACAAGGGTAATTACGCGGTGTTCGACATGGACAACACCAGTTACCGCTACGACCTCGAAGAATCCTTGCTGCCGTTCATGGAAAACAAGGGCCTTATTACCCGCGACAAGCTCGACCCCTCGCTGAAACTGATGCCGTTCAAGGACACCGCCGAGCACAAGGAAAGCCTGTTCAGTTATTACTACCGGCTCTGCGAAGTCGACGACATGGTCTGCTACCCGTGGGTGGCGCAGGTGTTCTCCGGCTTCACACTCAAGGAACTCAAGGGCTACGTCGATGAGCTGATGGCTTCGGGCAAACCGGTGCCGGCGACGTATTACGAAGGCGATGTGGTGAAGAAGCTCGACGTCAATCCGCCGAAGATCTTCACTGGCCAGCAGGAGCTCTATAACAAACTGATGGAGAACGGCATCGAGGTCTACGTGATGACCGCCGCCTCCGAGGAACTGGTGCGTATGGTCGCGGCGGATCCCAAGTACGGTTACAACGTCAAACCGCAGAACGTCATTGGCGTTTCACTGCTGCTCAAGGATCAGAAGACCGGCGAGCTGACCACTGCGCGCAAACAGATCACTGCTGGCAAATATGACGAGAAGGCCAACCTCGGCCTGGAGCTGACGCCGTACCTGTGGACCCCGGCAACGTGGATGGCCGGCAAGCACGCAGCGATCCTGACCTATATCGATGAATGGAAAAAACCGGTACTGGTCGGCGGCGATACCCCGACGAGCGACGGTTACATGCTGTTCCATGATGTCGACGTGGCCAAGGGCGGCATTCACTTGTGGATCAACCGCAAGGACAAGTACATGACGCAAATCAACGGCATGATGGCCAAGCACGCGGCGGCGCAGGCCAAGGAAGGCTTGCCGGTGACGGCGGACAAGAACTGGGTGATCGTCAAACCGGAAGACATCCAGTAAGCCACGATCGCATGTAGGAGCTGCCGAAGGCTGCGATCTTTTGATCTTGTTTTGGATCGTTCCCACGCTCTGCGTGGGAATGCAGCCCGTGACGCTCCGCGTCACTGGACGCGGAGCGTCCCTTGAGACATTCCCACGCAGAGCGTGGGAACGATCAGCCCCGCACATGGCGGGGCATTTTTGCATCGGCGATTTGACGGTTACAGCCCGTCGAGCATCGCTTTGTTGCGCACCGCGCCCTTGTCGGCACTGGTCGCCAGCAGGGCGTAGGCCTTGAGCGCGGTGGTCACTTTGCGTGGACGCACCTCGACCGGTTTCCAGCCTTTCTTGTCCTGCTCGGCACGGCGTGCCGCCAGTTCTTCGTCGCTGACCAACAGGTTGATCGAGCGGTTCGGAATGTCGATCAGCACCTTGTCGCCATCCTGCACCAGACCAATCGCGCCGCCGGCCGCAGCCTCTGGCGAAGCGTGACCGATTGACAGGCCGGAAGTACCGCCGGAGAAACGCCCGTCGGTGAGCAGCGCACAGGCTTTGCCCAGACCTTTGGATTTCAGGTAGGACGTCGGGTAGAGCATTTCCTGCATGCCCGGGCCGCCTTTCGGGCCTTCGTAGCGAATGATGACGATGTCGCCTTCCTTCACTTCGTCAGCGAGGATGCCGCGCACGGCGCTGTCCTGACTTTCGAAAATTTTCGCGTTGCCTTCGAAGACGTGGATCGACTCATCGACCCCGGCGGTTTTCACCACGCAACCGTCCTGCGCGATGTTGCCGTACAGCACGGCGAGGCCGCCTTCTTTCGAATAGGCGTGCTCGAAGCTGCGGATGCAGCCGTTTTCACGATCGTCGTCGAGGGTTTCCCAACGGGTCGACTGGCTGAACGCGGTCTGGGTCGGAATGCCCGCAGGACCTGCCTTGAAGAAGTGATGCACGGCTTCGTCGCTGGTCTGGGTAATGTCCCACTTGGCGATGGCTTCTTCCATGCTGCGGCTGTGTACGGTCGGCAGGTCGGTGTGCAGCAGGCCGCCACGGGCCAGCGAACCGAGGATGCTGAAAATGCCGCCGGCGCGGTGCACGTCTTCCATGTGGTACTTCTGGATGTTCGGTGCGACTTTGCACAGCTGCGGCACGCTGCGCGAGAGACGGTCGATGTCGCGCAGGTCAAAATCGATCTCGGCTTCCTGGGCGGCTGCGAGCAAGTGCAGGATGGTGTTGGTCGAACCGCCCATGGCGATGTCGAGCATCATCGCGTTCTCGAACGCCTTGAAGTTGGCGATGTTGCGCGGCAGCACGGAGTCATCGTTCTCGCCGTAGTAACGCTTGCACAGCTCGACGATGGTGCGACCGGCCTGCAGGAACAGCTGTTCGCGGTCGCTGTGGGTGGCCAGAGTGGAACCGTTGCCCGGCAAGGCCAGACCCAGTGCTTCGGTCAGACAGTTCATCGAGTTGGCGGTGAACATGCCGGAGCACGAACCGCAGGTTGGACAGGCGCTACGCTCGTACTCGGCGACTTTCTCGTCAGAAGCGCTGGAGTCGGCGGCGATCACCATGGCGTCGACGAGGTCGAGGCCGTGGGAGGCGAGTTTGGTCTTGCCCGCTTCCATCGGGCCACCGGAAACGAAGATCACCGGGATGTTCAGGCGCAACGCGGCCATCAGCATGCCCGGGGTGATCTTGTCGCAGTTGGAAATGCACACGATAGCGTCGGCGCAGTGGGCATTGACCATGTACTCGACGGAGTCGGCGATGATCTCGCGGCTCGGCAGCGAATACAGCATGCCGTCGTGGCCCATGGCGATGCCGTCATCGACGGCGATGGTGTTGAATTCCTTGGCCACGCCACCGGCGCGTTCGATTTCGCGGGCGACCAGTTGACCCAGGTCCTTCAGGTGCACATGCCCCGGGACGAACTGGGTGAACGAGTTGGCGATGGCAATGATCGGCTTCTTGAAGTCGTCATCTTTCATGCCGGTGGCGCGCCACAGTGCGCGGGCGCCGGCCATGTTGCGGCCGTGGGTGGATGTTTTCGAGCGGTAATCTGGCATGGAGCACTCCGGGCGGCTAATCACGTACTAAAGGGGAGTGAGCTTCTGTTGACCTCTGAAACACCCGAAAAATGGCCGTGTGTCCGGAAGCTGCCGATGACGTTGCGGGATCGCCGCTGGTCTCAGCCTGAGCTCATAAACCCGCCGGGGATGAATGGCGATGAATGAGGCGATTCTACACCGCTGACGCCGCGAGGGAATGGCGCAAAGCATCGTTGACTTGCTGATGCGGTGCGCGGGATGACGACTGGCAGGGTCAATGGTCGCCTCCGGGCATCAACCTGTTGCTGCGCAGGTTGCTGACGCGACGGCCAATCACGCTGTTGAGCAACAGGGATATGCCGCTCAACAGGACGAAACCGTAGCCCAGCGTCGCTTGCAGGTTGGCCGGGCCGAGGCTGATCAAGGCGCTGACCAGCCCGCCACAGATAAAGATGATGGTGCTGCCGGCAGACGCCGATGCGCCGGCATTTTCGGCAAACAGGCTCATGGCGCGGGAGGTAGCCGGTGGCCGGGAAATGGTCGTGCCCACCGTGCAGATGAGCATTGGAATCAGCACCGTCGCAGCTGACAAATCATGGTTGGCGGCCAGATAGAGCATTACCAGTCCCGAGAGCAGGATCAGACTCAGCCCGGTAAAAATCTGCTGTTGCGCATTGATATGCCGGTTCAGCACGCTGGCGAGCACGCCGCCAAAGACATAGGCGGCGCCGTAGATCAGCAGGATCAAGGCGAAATCGTAAGGTGCCATCTGCAGCTGCTCCATGAAGATCAGCGGGGAAATGACGATGAAGGAAAAGTGGCAAGCGAAAGCGAATGCGGAAATCAGCCAACAGCCGACAAATTCGAAATTGCCCAGGACGCGCTGATAGGACTGGATGAAGCCAAGGCGGGTGGGATCATGAGGAGGACGGCTGTTATCGAGCAATCGCCAGGTCTTGATCAAAACTGCTGCGGCCAGGGCGATGAAGACCCAGAAGCTGCCGCGCCAGCCGAGCGTGGCTTGCAGAAACGTGCCCGCCAATGGTGATACCGAAATGAAGATGCCCGTTGCGGTGACCATCAGGATCCGCAGGCGATCACGCTCGTTGCCTTCGAACAGATCCTGCACCAGTGCCTGGGACAGCACGAAGCAACCGCATCCCAGCGCCTGCATCACCCGGAAAATCAGGAACAGCGTGTAGTCATTGCTCAGCACGCAGCCAAGTGCGCCGAGCAGCGACACGCTCATGCCGGCAAGCAGCAGACCTTTGCGCCCGATCACATCTGACAGCGGGCCGATCAATAACTGGGCAAATGCGATGCCCACGGCAAACAGACTGATCGACAGCGCGATGTCGTTTGCCGATCGGCCAAAGTGGGCTGCCAATGCCGGAAAGGAAGGCAGCAGCACATCCAGCGGAAACACGCCAAGCAGGATCATCGCCAGCAGCAGGCTGATTGCTCCGCGCTGTTGTCGGCGGGTGGTTGCACGGCTGTGTTTATCCATCGATCAATCCTGCTTTGGCGAAGAGTGTCTGGTTATGGGGCAATGCAAAGAAGCCGGCCTCGTGCAGGGCCTCCACAGTAGGTTTGCAGCCTGCGCGTGCACGAGCGCGGTTGGCCTGCACCGTTGCCGTGCCGCCGACAATCTCCATCACGTCGATCTCGGCAATACCGGCCGAACGCAGGCTTTGTTGCAGCCAGCCTTCATCTGCTTCGAAGAAGATGGAAATGATCTCCACGAGGGTCTTGCTGGCGAACAGGCGTTGACGACTGTTCATCGCAATCCAGAAGTAATGGAAGGCTTCGGCGAAATAGCGGCTGTGCCGGGCTTCGTCGGCAAGGTGATCACGCAACATGTCACTCACACTGGATACCAGCGTGTCGCGGCAGACCTCCAGCAACTCGCGGGCAATGATGGTTTCCGAGACAAATCCCAGCAGGAACCAGGCCAATGCACGGTTTTTCTCCGGCGTGCGCGCGATCAAAGCGTTCATGCGGCTGATCCGCTTCGGAATGACCGGTCGCCGGGTGATGCCGTAGAGCGCAGCGATCTGCTCGGCAATCTGGTTGGAAAACAGCGCGTGGTAGCCCTCGTCGGTATACAGCTGCAGTGCCGCATGTTTCATCGGTAGCGGTATATAAATGGGCAGTTCGCGGTGCACGATGACTTCCACCGCGCGGTTGACGATGCGGTGTTCGAGCAGGGTGGTGTAGTCGAGGAAATACACCAGATGATTGGCGGTAAGGCGGTGCAGGGTATCGCGACCTTTGGCCTGGATGGCCGGATGCGCCAGATAGGGCACAAAGGCCGGGGGTAACCAGTAGCGGGTTTGCAATTGCTGCTCGACATCGCCCGGTAACCGATAGTCATGGACACTGCTGCGTACCGATGCACGGTTCTCCCAGCCTGGAAGCGTGAATTTGAGCGACCATGACACCGGGGCTTCGCTCTCGTCCATAGCCGTGGGAATCATGACTGTGCTCCGCTGAGCAGATCACGCATTTCCTGGCACATGGCCTGGCCATCGCTTTGTCCGCAGCCGACGAAGAACAACGGTTGCTCGGCGCTGTCCGCGATGCCGAGCAGGGTTTCAATCTGTGCGTCGGCAAACGCGCCGGTCAGCCAGGTGTTCAGCCCCAGCGTCGTTGCTACCAGTTGAAAGGTTTGCGAGAGATGACCGGCCTCGATGAATGCCATGCGATAGGCGCGCGAGTGTTCGTACTTCCACCAGAGACGATCAAACCTGGCGGTGATGAACACGCCCAGCGGCAGGTTGTTGATGAAATGCTGGCCGCCGAGCAATTGACCCAGCTCCGGATCCGGCAGCGCATTGATCCGACTCAGGGCGTGTTCGGCAGGGTGATAGGCGTAGATGCCGGGTTCCAGTCCGCTGACATTTTGCGCCAGGACAAATCCCTCACAGGCGTTCAGTCCGCCGCCGGACGGGCAGCTTCGGCGTGCCTCGAGACCCGGTGCGACCGGATCGTCGTGGGCATTGTCGCGTGGGGGAAGATAGCCGAGGGTCAAATACAGCAGCGTGCCGACCTCATCCAGTGTCACCGCTGCACCGGTGTAGGAACGACAGGTTTTGCGCCTCATCAGGGCCTGAGTCAGGCTGTCATCATCAATGGCGCCCGGTACGGGCAGGGTAATCAGGGGCTGCACTGATCGCCGCGCCCGGGTGTCTGCAGGTTCTGGCTTCGCCAGCACTTCGCTGCAGTGCGCCAGATATTGCCTGGACCACTCGTGGATATTCCGAGGCGTATGTGCGCTAGGTATGTTTTGTGTGCCGATGTGATAGATCTTCGACAATTCATCCCAGCCCCAATTCGGGCTGTCTATTTTTGAAGTTGTCAGAATTCCTGCGTCCAGAAGTTGTGTGTCTATTATGTTGTTCGGGTCAAATATATCAGGGTTGTGTATAAGGCTGGCGAGGCGATGGGAGTAATCAAGATCAAGTTCGTGTTGAGTGTGGTTCTTGTAGTTCCAGACAACTTGTCCAGGCGGGCGCGGCAATATAAAAAGAAAAGGATTGATATACATGGGCTCAGGTCACTCGGGAAAAAGTCTGATGGACGCCAGAGTGCCGGCACTCTCCGGCGTCCAGGCTTACTTAGCGGCCGGTGGCTGCAACCAGAAAGGCCAGGTTGGCGAGTTTGTCTGTTTCGAGATAAATGGTTTTCATGATGTGAACTCCTTGTTCGTTGGTAGTTGAGTCGCTTCGTTGCGACAACTTCATATTAGTTTGTAATCGAATATTGGCAAGCGGATATTAAGTAGGAATATTCCAGTAATTTTGTCGGAGTGATCTTTTGCAGGAGGCTTACTGTGTAGGTTTAATTTCCATGATTGACAGGCATGACGAAACTTCCTGCAAGGCAGCGAGAAAGAAGTTGTAGGAAGAGGGCAGGACACTCATGTCGAGTGTGAAAAAACGGGGGGAGGGCGCGCAAAAAAAACGGGGAGCTCAGTGGCTCCCCGGTGTGCAAGCGCAATCAGCTGTTGGGCAGCAGACGGCAGGTGATGCTTTTGATGTAACGGGTTTCAGCGATGGCCGGATGCACCGGATGATCCGGACCCTGACCGCCACGCTCGAGCATCTGGATATTGCGGTCCAGGTGACGGGCGCTGGTCAGCAGGATGTTCTGCAGATCGTCTTCCGGCAGGTGCATGGAGCACGAAGCACTGACCAGAATGCCGTCCTTGGTCAGCAGGCGCATGGCTTGCTCGTTGAGACGACGGTAGGCGCCTTCGCCGTTCTTCATGTCTTTCTTGCGTTTGATGAAGGCCGGCGGATCGGCAACGATCACGTCGAAGCGCTCTTCGCTGGCTTTGAGTTCCTTCAAGGCTTCGAAGACGTCGCCTTCGATGCAGGTCATCTTGTCAGCGAAGCCGTTCAGCGCGGCATTGCGCTCGACGCCGTCGAGGGCGAATGCAGAGGCGTCGACGCAGAACACTTCGCTGGCGCCGAACGCAGCGGCCTGCACGCCCCAGCCACCGATGTAGCTATAGAGATCAAGTACGCGTTTGCCCTTTGCGTAAGGTGCCAGGCGCGCGCGGTTCATGCGGTGATCGTAAAACCAGCCGGTTTTCTGACCTTGAATGACGGGTGCCTCGAACTTCACGCCGTTTTCTTCCAGCGCTACCCACTCCGGCACCAGACCGAACACGGTTTCGACATAACGGTTGAGGCCTTCGGCGTCGCGGGCTGCGGAGTCATTCTTGAACAGGATGCCGCTTGGCTTGAGCACCTGGGTCAACGCGGCGATCACGTCGTCCTTGTGCGCTTCCATGGTCGCCGAGGCGATCTGCACCACAAGAATGTCGCCGAAGCGATCGACCACCAGACCCGGCAGCAGGTCGGAGTCGCCGTAGACCAGACGATAGAACGGCTTGTCGAACAGACGCTCGCGCAACGACAGTGCGACATTCAGGCGATGCACCAGTAGCGACTTGTCGAGTGCCAGTTTGATGTCGCGCGACAGCAGGCGCGCGCAGATCAGGTTGTTCGGGCTCATGGCGACGATGCCCAACGGCTTGCCGCCAGCGGCTTCGAGCACCGCCTGATCGCCGGCCTTGAAGCCGTGCAGAGGCGTGGCGGCCACGTCGATTTCGTTGCTGTAGACCCACAAGTGGCCGTTGCGCAGGCGACGGTCGGCGTTGGCTTTGAGGCGCAGGCTAGGCAGGGACATGACGTCGCTCCGGAAAAAAGAGCGGGAGTATAGCGTGTTGAGGTTTGCGCAGGGCTGAGGATGCGATGAAACGCTGATGATGCCTTCGCGAGCAGGTTCGCTCCCACACTTGGAATGCATTCACCTGTGGGAGCGAGCCTGCTCGCGAAAGCGATTTCAGCTCTTATGCAGCCAGTGCGTCAATCAGGGCCTGACTGAACGCCGGCACATCATCCGGCTGGCGGCTGCTGATCAGGTTGCCGTCCTTGACCACTTCCTGGTCGACCCAGTTGACCCCGGCATTGACCAGATCGTCCTTGACCGTTTTGTAGCTGGTCATGGTCTTGCCGTTGACCAGCCCTGCGGAAATCAGCAGCCAGCTGCCATGACAGATCACGGCAATCGGCTTGCCCGCCGAAGCGGCAGTCTTGACCAGATGCTGAGCATCCTGGTCGATACGGATGGTGTCGGAATTTTGCACACCACCCGGCAGCAGCACGGCATCGTATTGATCGACGCTCACAGCCTGGAAGGTGTTGGTGACGGGGAAGTCGTCGGCCGGTTTGTCATGGTTCCAGCCTTTGACGGTGCCGGCCTCGGCCGAGAGGATATCGACCTGCACGCCAGCCTGCTCCAGGGCATCCTTGGGGCCGGTCATTTCGACCTGTTCGAAACCATCGGTAACCAAAATAGCGACGCGTTTGCCATTGAGGGAAGTTGCCATCGGTAAGCTCCTGAGTCTGTGGAGATTTTGCCTTCGCAGCGGACCGATGAGGTCCGATGCGCCCTACAGATTCCGAAGCCTGGGCACAGATGAAAGTTCCGGCGATGTGCCCATCGGTGTGTCGCCCTGCGGTTTCAGCGGTTAGAATCGCCGCCTGCCCCGGAGTGTGTACTTATGTCCCAAGAGCTGACCACCGAACAGATTCAACAATCGCTGCAAGGCATCAGTGTGCCGGCGCAACCGCAGATCATGGTGGATCTGCAAATGGAGCAGTACATGCCCGACCCGGATCTGGAGGTGATCGCCAAGCTGATCTCCCAGGATCCCGGCCTGTCCGGCGCGCTGCTGAAAATCGTCAACTCGCCGTATTACGGCCTGAGCAACAAGATCACCTCGATTCAGCGTGCGGTAAACCTGTTGGGCAGCCGCTCGATCATCAACCTGATCAACGCGCAGTCGATCAAGGGCGAGATGAACGACGACACCATCGTCACCCTCAACCGTTTCTGGGACACCGCGCAGGATGTGGCGATGACCTGCCTGACCCTGGCCAAGCGCATCGGCACCCAGGCCGGTGACGAAGCCTATGCGTTAGGGCTGTTCCACGATTGCGGCGTGCCATTGATGCTGCAGCGTTTCCCCAATTACATGACCGTGCTGGAAGAGGCCTACGCCAGCGCCAGCCCGGAATGCCGCGTGGTCGATACGGAAAACCGTGTGTTCAACACCAACCACGCCGTGGTCGGTTACTACACGGCCAAGTCCTGGCGCCTGCCGGAGCATGTCAGCGCCGCCATCGCCAACCACCACAACGCGCTGGCGATTTTCAGCGACGAATCGTCGAAGAACAGCCAGCTGAAAAACTTGCTGGCGATTCTGAAAATGGCCGAGCACATCTGCGCCTCTTATCGCGTGCTGGGCAACCAGAGCGAAGATTTCGAGTGGAACGCGGTCGGCCCGCTGGTGCTCGATTACGTCGGTCTGTCGGACTACGACTTCGAAACACTCAAACAAACGATTCGCGACCTCGGCGCGCATTGATCCGAGGACAACATGCCTGAACTGCCGGAAGTCGAAACTACCCGTCGTGGAATTGCCCCGCACCTGGAAGGCCAGCGGGTCAGCCGCGTCATCGTCCGCGACCGGCGCCTGCGCTGGCCGATCCCCGAAGACCTCGATGTGCGTCTGTCCGGGCAGCGCATCGTGCTGGTCGAGCGGCGCGCCAAGTACCTGTTGATCAACGCCGAGATCGGCACGCTGATCAGCCATTTGGGCATGTCCGGCAATCTGCGTCTGGTCGAGGCCGGGTTGCCGGCGTTGAAGCACGAGCACGTCGATATCGAACTGGAGTCGGGACTGGCCCTGCGCTACACCGACCCGCGACGCTTCGGTGCGATGCTGTGGAGCAACGACCCGCTCAATCACGAACTGCTGATTCGCCTCGGGCCGGAGCCGCTGACCGATCTGTTCGATGGCGAGCGCCTGTTCCAGCTGTCACGCGGGCGCTCGATGGCGGTCAAGCCGTTCATCATGGATAACGCGGTGGTGGTCGGGGTGGGCAATATTTATGCGACCGAAGCGCTGTTCGCCGCCGGCATCGACCCGCGCCGCGAAGCCGGAAGCATTTCCCGCGGGCGTTACTTGAAACTGGCAATCGAGATCAAACGCATCCTTGCCGCCGCCATTGAGCGTGGCGGCACGACATTGCGCGATTTCATTGGCGGCGACGGTCAGCCGGGATACTTTCAGCAGGAACTGTTTGTCTACGGCCGGGTAGGGCAACACTGCAAGGTCTGCGGCACCGGTCTGCGTGAAGTGAAGCTCGGTCAGCGCGCCAGCGTGTTTTGCCCGCGCTGCCAGACCTGAAAAAATCCTTGGGTCTATAGTGAGAAGTCTCACTGTTCAGCCCGAAGGATCGTGCCATGAAACTCCTGCAAGTCTTCTTCGTCACGCTGCTGCTGTGTTCCAGCCTGGCCGTTCAGGCCTCGGAAAACGGCAGCGGTGACCCGCGATACACCATCCAGAATCCCCCGGCCTACGCCATGCTCGGCGACCTGCTGATTGCCCGACCTTTGCTGGTGGTGGCAACGGTGATCGGTGCGGGAGCGTTTGTGGTGTCGTTGCCGTTTACCGCGCTCGGCGGCGGGGTCGGCGATGCCGGTCAGGCGCTGGTGGTAGACCCGGCGAAAGCGGCGTTTGTGCGGTGTCTGGGGTGTACGGGGGAGGGGTTCGAGCAGCGCGAGTGAGCTGATCGGGTTTCAGGGGTGTGGCTGATGGCCCATTCGCGAGCAGGCTCGCTCCCACAGGAGAATGCATTGCAGATGTGGGAGCGAGCCTGCTCGCGAAGAGGGCCGGACGGGCACTGAAGAGATCAGGCCTTGCCGGTGATCTTGCGGTACTTCTCCATCAACTGTTCTTCAGTCTCCGGATGGGCTTCGTCCAGTGGAATGCAATCCACCGGGCAGACCTGCTGGCACTGCGGCTCGTCGTAGTGGCCGACGCACTGGGTGCACAGGTTCGGGTCGATCACGTAGATCTCTTCGCCTTGGGAAATGGCGGCGTTCGGGCACTCGGGTTCGCAGACGTCGCAGTTGATGCAATCGTCGGTGATGATCAGGGACATGCTAACTCCAGCCGGGGCGGCAGGCCCGGGCGCTATAAATCAATGCGCGCAATTGTGCCGCATTGACGCTCGCAGTGCACGCGGGGGCGATCAAGGGCACTCTTTGGCTGCGATCCAAAAACGAAAGAATCGCAGCCTGCGGCAGCTCCTACTTCTTGAAGCGCAGGGTCAGCGCGTCGGCCACGGCCGGGTGGACGAACTTGCTGATATCGCCGCCCAGCGCAGCAATTTCCCGCACCAGCGTCGAGGAAATGAACGAATAACGCTCCGACGGCGTGAGAAACAGGCTCTCCACATCCGGTGCCAGTTGGCGGTTCATGTTGGCCAGCTGGAATTCGTATTCGAAGTCCGACACCGCACGCAGACCACGCAGGAACACATTGGCGTTCTGCTCTTTGGCGAAATGCGCGAGCAGCGTCGAGAAACCGACCACTTCCACGTTCGGCAGGTGTTTGGTGACCTCGCGAGCCAGTTCGACCCGTTGTTCCAGCGGGAACAGCGGGTTCTTTTTCGGGCTGGCGGCGACCGCAATGATCACGTGATCGAACAGGCGCGAGGCGCGTTCGACCAGATCGCCATGGCCCTTGGTAATAGGGTCGAAGGTACCTGGGTACAACACTCGGTTCATCGCGTCGTCCTGGCGGGAGTCCGTTGGGGAGTCGGATGGTATCGCAGCCTTCCCGGTCGGCCAAGTCGCCTGTTGGGTAAGAAAGCACTATAGACGATAGGAATATTCTGCTTTTTCATGGATTTTTCAGCCGGTCAGCCAAGGCTGTCGCCAGTTGCGCGGTCAGGCCATACACCGACAACTGCGGGTTGGCGCCGATGCTGGTGGGAAACAGCGAGCCGTCGTGAATCGACAGATTGCGCAGTTGATGATGGCGACCGAGGCTGTCGGCGACCGCGCTTTTCGGATCTTCACCCATCGCACAACCACCCATCACGTGGGCACTGCCCAGTCGCGTGCGGTACAGCTCCAGGCTCAGTCCATCGATCATTGAGCGCGCCTCAGCCAGTGTCTTCACATAGCGACCGTCGGCGTGCATCGGCATGACCGATTGCGCGCCGCCGGCGAACTGGATTTCGGCCATGACGTGAAAGGCCCGGCGCAAACCGTCCCAGGCGTATTGCGATACCTGATAGTCGAGCACTGGCGAGCCATCACCGCGCAGCTCCACCGAGCCACCGCTGCTGTCCGGATGGAAGCCATCGCGCAGCAGCGCCAGCATCGCGTGGGTGTGCGGCAGATCAGCCATGTGTTGCGCGTTCTCTTGACCGAAACCGCCGAGCAGTGTGGCGGCCAGCGCCGGGTGCAGCGGTGGCACTTCAAGTTTGAACGCCATCGGCCCGGTGGTGCCGTCCTTCCATTGAAAATGGTCGGAATAAATCGACTGCGGCGCGCCGTAGAACGGATTGACCACCTCGGCGAAACGCGCGGCGGACATGTTCACCGGGTGCAGAAAGGTGCGCTTGCCTATGCGCTCATGCGGATCCGGTGCGTCGGAGCGCAGCAACAGCGCCGGGCTGTTGATGCCGCCGCCGGCCAGCACGTAATGCCGCGCCTTGACGGTGATGCTGCGCCCGGTCGGCTCGACGCAGCGTTGGTCCATCGCCACGCAATGCAGCCCGGTAACCTTGTCGCCGCTGATCAGCAGCTTCTCCACCCGCGCCAGATACAGCAGCTCGCCGCCCTTATCCAGCGTCGCCGGGATGGTCGTGACCATCATCGATTGCTTGGCGTTGCTCGGGCAGCCCATGCCGCAATAGCCAAGATTCCAGCAACCGCGAACGTTGCGCGGGATCACGTGCCAGCTGTAGCCGAGGTGCTCGCAGCCTTTGCGGATCACGTCGTTATTGGCGTTGGGTGGCACCATCCACGGCGCGACGCCCAGGCGCTGCTCCATTTTTTCGAACCACGGCGCCATCTCTGCCGGGCTATGGCCTGTGACGTTGTGCTCGCTGGCCCAGTGTTCGAGGGTCGGCTCGGGTGTGCGGAAGCTCGAGGTCCAGTTGATCAGCGTCGTGCCGCCGACCGCGCGGCCCTGCAGGATCGTGATCGCGCCGTCCTTGCTCATGCGCCCGATGCCTTCCTGATAGAGGCTGCTGTAGGCCTCGTCTTCGAGCAGCTTGAAATCCGAACTGGTCTTCAGCGGGCCTTCTTCGATCAGCAGGACTTTGTAGCCGGCCGCGCTGAGGATTTCCGCTGTGGTACCGCCGCCGGCGCCGCTGCCGATGATGGCGACGTCGGCTTCGAGGGTGAGGTCGTCGCTCAATTGCGCGCCGTTGTAGGTTTTCCAGCCTCGGGCGAGGCCTTCGCGGAAGGGATCGGGTACGGGCATCGGTCAGGTTCTCTTTATTATTCTGGATGCTGAGGTGATGCAGCAGGCCCCTTCGCGAGCAGGCTCGCTCCCACAGGGGGATGCATTTCAAATGTGGGAGCGAGCCTGCTCGCGAAGGCTGCACCCTGGTTTCAGACCTTCGGCGGACCGGGATAACCGCAGTGAGCCCAGGACTCGGCGCGGGTGTACCAGGCCATCATCACCATCTGCTGCAACGAGCTATGGCCCATGCGCAGCAAGCTCAGTGAACTGTTCTCCCAGCGTTCGAGGAAATGCCGCATCGCTTCAGGGCTGGCGTTTTCCCAACTGCCCCAGATGCCGGTGAGCGGGCCACGGGTCACGGCTATGCCGAGCACATCGAAGAGTTGCCGAGTGAGCTTGAGCATTTCCGGCGACACGTGATCAAGGCTGTAGTCCAGCGACTTCAGCGTGCCGTCTAGCGCTGCGGGCATTTCCCCGGCGGCGACGGCGCCGTCGAGCATCACCGGGATCAGCGCGCGCAGGAACAGCAGATCGCCGTCGCGCAAACTGACGAAGCCGTTGGCGCTGACGCTCGACGAGCAGCCAGTGAGGCTGGCGCCAAGGCCGGCGGTGGCGAGAAACGCGCTGGCGCCGAGGCTGAATTTCAGCAGGCCACGGCGCGACAGGGCAGGTGTTTCGGTCAGGCTTGGGTGCATTGTTTTTATTACCCGGCGTCGACGAACGTTTAGCGAATGAACAGCTTCTGAATCAGTTTCTGAATCGATGTGCCGTAGGGCGGGTAGATAAGCCGGGCCGCGTTGAAGCGCTGTTTGATCAGCACGCCCTTGGCCTTGCTGAAGGTCAGGAAACCTTCGTGGCCGTGGTAATGGCCCATGCCCGAGGGGCCGATGCCACCGAAGGGCATATCGTCCTGAGCGACATGCAACAAGGTGTCGTTCAGGCATACGCCGCCGGAATGGGTCTCGTGCAGCACGCGATGCTGTTCGCGTTTGTCGTAGCCAAAGTAGTAAAGAGCCAGAGGACGAGGCCGCTGATTGATGTAAGCGAATGCCTGCTCCAGATCGCGATAGGGCACGATCGGCAGCAACGGGCCGAAAATCTCGTCCTGCATCACCGTCATCTCATCGCTGACATTGAGCAGCACGCTGTGTGGCATGCGTCGGCCCTGGCCTTGTTCGAACAGTGGGATCAGCAGCGCGCCCTTGCTGGTCGCGTCGCTGACGTAACCGTTCAGTCGGGCCAACTGGCGTTCGTTGATGATCGCGGTGTAGTCGGCGTTGTCGGCCAGTGTCGGGTAGAAGCCTTTCACAGCCTGACGGTAGGCCTCGACGAAGGCGCCGACGCGGTCTTCCGGCACCAGCACATAGTCGGGCGCGACGCAGGTCTGCCCGGCGTTGAGGGTTTTGCCGAAGGCGATGCGTTCGGCGGCGTCCTTGAGCGGTACGTCTGTGGAGACGATGGCCGGCGACTTGCCGCCCAGTTCCAGGGTGACCGGCGTGAGGTTTTCCGCCGCAGCGCGCATGACGTGTTTGCCGACGCTGGTGGAACCGGTGAACAGCAAGTGATCGAACGGCAGACGCGAGAACGCCACGCCGATATCTGCCTCACCCAGCACCACGCAAACCAGGTCTTCGGGAAAGATCCGCGCGAGCAGCTCTTTGAGCAACAGGCCGGTGGCCGGGGTCGATTCGCTGAGCTTGAGCATCACCCGATTGCCCGCCGCCAGGGCGCCGACCATCGGCCCTACGGCCAGATACAGCGGGTAGTTCCACGGCACGATCACACCGACCACGCCCAGCGGCTGGTAAACAACCTTTGCCGAAGCAGGCTGGAAGGCCATGCCGACCTTGCGCCGCGATGGCTTCATCCATTTTTTCAGGTGACAGCTGGCGTAGTGAATGCCGTGCAGGCTCGGCATCAGTTCGGCGAGCAGGGTCTCGTCGGCGCTGCGGTGACTGAAATCGGCGCTGATCGCCTCGATCAATGCCTGCCGCTCAGCGCTGAGCAAATCGCGCAAAGCCTTGAGCCATTGTTGCCGCTGTGCGGCCGGCGGCATCGGGTTGGCGGCGTACGCGGCCCGTTGTGCCTGGAACTGCCGATCGAGGGTTTCAAGAGGCTGTTGCAGGGTTTGCAGGTAGGCAATGTCGGCAGTCATCGCGGGCTCCGGATTTTATTGTAATGGGCACTTTTTAGAGTCTAAGCTCTAGAAAGTCAAACGACTTCCGTGCACGGCAAGGTTTTATCCATTTCCGGTTAGGTCGTAAGATGCGCCGTCTACGCACTCTGAATTAAAGCTCAAGCCATGGCCCCACGAATAAAAACCAGCGAGCGCATCGTTCAGAACAGCCTGGAGCTGTTCAATCAGCAGGGCGAGCGCAGCGTCAGCACCAACCACATCGCCGCGCACATGGAGATTTCTCCGGGCAACCTGTACTACCACTTCCCCAACAAGCAGGCGATCATCGCCGTGTTGTTCAGTGAGTACGAAGCCCTGGTGGACAGCTTTTTGCGTCCGCCTCAGGGCCGCCCGGCGACCGTCGAGGACAAGCGTTTCTATCTCAAGGAACTGCTCTCGGCCATGTGGCGTTACCGTTTTCTGCATCGCGATCTTGAGCATCTGCTCGACAGCGATGCGGAACTGGCCGCGCGCTATCGGCGCTTTTCCCAGCGCTGCGTGATCCAGGGCGCAGCGATCTACGAAGGCTTCGTCGCCGCCGGCATCCTGAAAATGGACCGTGTGCAGATCGAATCGCTGACCCTCAATGCGTGGATCATCCTGACCTCGTGGGTGCGTTTTCTGTGCACCACCCGGGAAAACTCCAACCACCTCAGCGAACAGGCCGTGAAGCGTGGCGTGTATCAGGTGTTGGTGCTTGAGGCAGGGTTTGTCACCGATCAGGCGCGGGATGAAGTCAACGCACTGTTCGACGAGTTCTATGTGCCGCTGGCGCAGGCCCTTGAAGACGTGAAATAAACCGTTCAGCCGAATTCCACAGGAGCCCGTTATGTCGATTGCGCAGTTGATCAGCCCACAAGCTTTGGACGCTCGCAAAGAGCAGCCGGGGCTGGTGATTCTCGATTGTCGTTTCGCCCTCGAGGATCCGGATTACGGCCAGCGCAGCTACGCCGAAGGGCACATTGCCGGGGCGAGTTTCGCCGATCTGGAGCGGGATCTGAGCGGTAAAGTCGAGAAGGGCGTGACCGGGCGTCATCCGTTGCCCGAGCCGGCGGTGTTGATCGAGCGCCTGCAAGCCTGGGGCATCAGCAACGACAGCGATGTGGTTTTGTACGACGACGGCCCGGGTGCGTATGCGGCGCGGGCGTGGTGGTTGCTGGCATGGCTGGGCAAGCGCGACGGCGTGTTCATTCTCGACGGCGGGCTCAAGGCCTGGCACGCGGCCGGCCTGCCGCTGAGCCTGGATCCGCCGAGCATGACGCCCGGCCACTTCAGCGGTCAGCCGGACATGAGCCTGCTGCTCAGCGCCGAGCAACTGCTACAACGTCTCGGCCAGCCAACCCTGACCCTGCTCGACGCCCGCGCCTTGCCGCGCTTCAAGGGCGAAGTGGAACCGATCGATCCGGTCGCCGGGCACATTCCCGGCGCGCAGTGCGCGGCGTTCACCGACAACCTCGGCAGTGATGGACGTTTTTTGCCGGCGGAGCAGCTCAAGCAGCGCTTTGCCGCGAAGCTGGGTGATCGCTCACCGTCGGAACTGGTCGCCTACTGCGGCTCCGGGGTGACGGCGTGCCATAACCTGTTCGCACTGTGCCTGGCTGGCTATCCGCTGGGGGCGCTGTATGCCGGATCGTGGAGCGAGTGGATCAACGAACCGTCGCGCGGCATTGCCACGGGCGAATAAGCCCAGCGATCTCCTGTAGGAGTGAGCCTGCTCGCGATGGCGGTGTGTCTGTGAGTTAAATGCCACCTGACTCACCGCTTTCGCGAGCAGGATCGCTCCCACATTGAACCAGGTTGTGCCATGCATTTTCATGCCGACACAAATCCCTGTGGGAGCGAGCCTGCTCGCGAAGGCGTCCTGTCAGGCATTGAATTTCCAGACTGACCCATCGCCATCGCGAGCAGGCTCACTCCTGCAAGGGCCATGCGGCGTTTATTGACCGAGTGCGGCCAGCCATTGCGGGACACGCCGCTCCAGGTAATACCCGGGCCGGCGAAACGAGCCGTCGACGAAGCCGACATGACCGCCACGCGCCTGCAATTCGAACCGGGTGCAGGCTGACAACTCATCGGCTTGCGGCAGGCTGTGGGGAAATACGAACGGATCATCCGCTGCCTGAATGATCAGCGTCGGCGTGCGGATCTCGCCGAGGTAGTAGCGGCTCGAGGCGCGGCGGTAGTAATCCTCGGCATCGGTGAAACCATGCAGCGGCGCGGTGACCCGGCCGTCGAAATCCCAGAACGTACGCATGTTTTCCAGCGAGCCGAGCGCGGCCAGTTTCGCCAGGCCGTCTTCGCGCCCGTCATGCTGGAACTGGCGCTGCTTGTTCTTGATGTAGGCGACCATTTCGCGCATGAAATGCGCCTGATAAACCCGCGAAAATCCCTGGCCAATCCGGTCTGCGCACTGGTCGAGCCTGAACGGTACCGACACCGCCACCGCGCCGAGCACACCGCTGTTGCTGCCGGTTTCGCCAAGATGTTTGAGCAGCACGTTGCCGCCCAGTGAATAGCCGACCGCGTACAACGGCGCCAACGGTCGTTTCGCGCGCAGGTGCTGGATGGCTTCGGCAAGGTCTTCGCTGGCGCCGGAGTGGTAGCTGCGCGGCAACAGATTCGGCTCGCCGGAACAACCGCGCCAGTTCAGCGCGACGCTGGCCCAGCCCTGCTCGGCCAAGGCCTTTTGAATGCCCGCCACATAGGGCGAATTGGATGAGCCGGTCAAACCGTGCAGCACCAGTACCAACGGCGCCTCGGCGCTGTGCGGGCCGTGCCAGTCGAGGTCGAGGAAGTCGCCGTCCTCGAGCCACAGGCGTTCGCGTTCGCGCTCGATGTGCACGGTCTTGCGCCACAGCGGACCCCACAGGGTTTGCAGATGCGGATTGCCGAGGCCGAAGGCCGGAACGAAACGCGAGGCGGGAAGCGGGGACGGTGATTGCACGGCAAATCTCGACAGGTCTTGCGTAAAGCGACCGGCGCACAGGGCGGGCTGTCGCTTCTCAACGAAAGCGCCTAACTTGCCACAAAGCCCGGGTCGGCGCGACACATGTCCTCTTCAGCCTGACCGATCGGCGCAACCTCCGGTCCAGGCAGTGGCTGTTGCTCGACACTGGGGCCGACCGTAACCGACACCCAGCGATCAACAGACAAGTGACGGTTCATAGCGAGTTTGATGTCGTCCACCGTCAGCTTCTGCACTTGTTGCATTGTGTAATCCAGATCGAGCGGCAAGTCGTAGCGGTTGATCTCCACGAGTCTGGCCAGAATGTGCCGGTTGCTGGCGCTGGTGAGCACATTTCTGTTGGCCAGCCTGCGCTTGAGGTGCTCGAGTTCCGGGGCGGTCGGCCCTTGCCGAAGAAAATCATTGAGCATCGAGCGCACCAAAGCGACGGTGCTGTCGCTCATGGAGCTACCGGTCTGCAAGGTGACGGTCAGCAACCCGGCGCCACCAGCCCAATTGACGCTGGCGCCATACACGTCATAAACCTGTCCGCGCTTGTGCCGCAGTTCATTCATCAACCGACTGTTGCTGCCTCCGGCGAGAATCTGACTGGCGGCGTACAAGGCGGTGTGATCGGCATGTCGTCGCGGCACGCTGATTTGGGCAAGGGCAATGTGGGTCTGCAGTTGATTCAGTTCCAGGTGACTGGACTGGACGTTTCCGGGTGTTGCCATTGCTGAAGATACCAGCGCGTCAGGAGGCTTGGGCAGGGCATTGCTGATCTGCAGGCTGATCGCTTGTGCCTGGTCCAGAGTGAGGTCGCCGACCAGGGTGATTTGCGCATGTCGGGCAGCGTAATAGCGGCGATGGAAATCCTCCACGGCGGCCCGGGTCATGGCATTGAGGCCCCATTGCGTGCCATAGACCGGAAGGCTGTACGGGCTGTCCGGCGCAAGCAGTGCCTTGATGCTCTGCGAGGCCAGACCCGCGGCATCGCCTTGCTCTGCGATGAGCGCGGCGCGCAGTTCGTCTTTCACTGGCGGCAGGCGCTGGGCGCTGAGCGATGGCTCGCTGAATATTCGCGTCAACAGATCCATCGCCGGTAGGCGCTTGGCCGGATCGCTGAGGCTGCGCAGGGAGAACACGGCGCGGTCGTGATCGATGTCCATTTCCCATTGCGCGCCGAGCCCGTCGAAGGTTTCGACGATGGCGGACAAATCCTTGCCGGGGATACCTTCATTGAGCATGGAAAAGGTCGTGGCAGCCAGGCCCGGCAGGCTACCGTCGCGGGCGCTGCCTGCGGCGAAGCTGACGTGAATATCGAACATCGGCAGATCGCTCGTGCGCACGAACAGCACCTTGGTGCCGGTCAGGGTTTTCCAGCCCCTGATCTGCAATGCGCGCGGCTTGATTTCCAGCGCCTGGACTTCGCTGAGCGATTGCAGGCGCGATGTCCGCGCTTGTTCAGGCTGACCATCAGCGCAAGCCGCCGCAGCCGACAGCCACATCAGGACCAACCCCGTGCGCCTTGAGAGCCTGCTCATCGGACGTCCACCTTGCGCACGTGGGCAACGCTGAGACGCTCGGGGGTCAGCCACGTGGCGGCCACTTCGCGGATCTGTTGCGGCGTCACTTTCGCCAATGCAGCGGCATCTTCATCGAGTATTCGCCAAGGCAAGCCGATGGCCTGGAACCTGGCCAGATGACGCGCCTGTTCCTGAATCGAATCGCGGGCATACACCTGCTGCGCAATCAGTTGCGTGCGTGCCCGCTCGAGCTCTTCCGGCGACGGTGGTGTGGTGCGCAACGTTTCGATCTGCTCCCACACCCGCGCTTGCGCACCTTCAAGATCGGTCAGCGGCGGATCGGCCAGCTCGGCAGTCAACAGCAGCAGGCTGTCGCCGCGCGTCCGTTCGTCGTAGTGAGTGTCGACACGATTGAGCACGCGGTCGGTGAAAATCAGTTTCTTTTGCAGGCGCGCGCCATGTGCGCCGCCGAGTATCGCGTTGATCAGGCGCAGGGCGTGCACGGCGTGCAGGTCTTTGGCCGTGGCCAGTCCGGGCAGATTGAAAGCCATCAGCAACCGCTCTGCTGGGACATTGCGCTGCAAGGTCAGTTTGCGCTCGCCCGGTACTTTCAGCTCCACGGGCCGTAACAGGCGCGGCACGGGACGATTTGCGAGCGCGCCAAAATAGCGCTCGGCCAGCGGCTGCACGTGTGCGAGCGTGACATCGCCGACGATCACCAGTACGGCGTTGCCCGGCGCATAACGGCTTTGATACCAATGGCGCAGTTCCTCGGCGTCCACGTGCTGCAGGTCGTGCATCCAGCCGATGACTGGCGTGCGATAGCTGTTGGCGACATGCGCCTGGCTGGTGAAGTGTTCCAGCACAGCGGCGTCGACATCGTCGTCGATGCGCAACTGGCGCTCTTCGCGGATGACTGCCAGTTCGGTTTTCAGGTCGTCGACGTGCAAATCAGCAGTCGTCATCAGGTCGGCCATCAGCTCGAAAACCACGCCCAGATAGCGCGGCGACAAGGTCTGGTAGTAGCCGGTGACGTCCTCGGCGGTGAAGGCATTTTCTTCGGCACCCAGGGATTCCAAAAGACGCGAAGCCTCACCGGCGCAGGTCTTGCGGCTGCCTTTGTAGAGCATGTGTTCAAGAACGTGCGATAGCCCGGCTTGCCCCGGCGCCTCGTCTGCCGAGCCGACCTTGAACCACAAATGCGAAGTGACCAGCGGCGCACGGTGATCCTCGCGCACCAGTACCTGCAAACCGTTTTCCAGGGTGAATTGATGAGTCGGCGGGGGCGTGGCGGCCAGCGTCATGAACGGCGCGAGGCCAAGAAAAAGCAGCATCCGGCTGCAGAGCGTATCCATACGCGAAATCCTCAGTGGTTAACGCAGATTGCGGCAACCACTGTGGCGGACTGCGAGGCACTGGGTGCGGTAACTATCTACCGCACGCTAAAGCGCAGTGCGGATGGTTCAGGCGCTGCGCTGCCACAACGCGTAATACACACGACCGGATTTCTGTTCACGATGCAGGCGCCAGTTGCCCGGCAGGCCCAGCGTCGATGGCGCTGTTTCGCTTTCCGTGTAGATCCACGAATCGGCCGCGAGCCATTGGCGCTCTTCCAGCAAAGTACAAACCGCTGGTAACAGGTTCTGGTTGAACGGCGGGTCGAGGAACACCAGATCGAACGGCGTCGCGGCCTGGGTTTCCAGGTAGCGCAGCGCGTCGGCGGTTTGTACTTGGCCGTTGCTGCAACGCAACGTGCCGAGGTGTTCCTTCAGACTGGAAACCGCAACGTTGCTGGCGTCCAGCGCCTGGGCCGTGGCCGCGCCTCGGGACAGCGCTTCGAGAAACAGCGCGCCGCTGCCGGCGAACGGGTCGAGCACTTTCGCCCCTTCGACATAGGGCGCGAGCCAGTTGAACAGGGTTTCACGCACGCGATCCGGGGTCGGGCGCAGGCCCGGTGCGTCGGGGAAGCTCAGCTTGCGGCTGCGCCACTGGCCGCCAATGATGCGCAGCTGATTGACGCCGTTGTGCACGTTTTGCACAGGTTTTTTCGGTGCTCGAGTGGCCATTAATGCTCCGGAACCCCGAGCGGTTGCTCGGCAGGTTTATCAGATGGGGCCGGTAACGGCTTTTGCGGCACGGTCGGGCCAGCGGTGACGATGACCATTTTCTCCGTGCTCAGGTGTTTGTTCAGCGCAGCGCGGACCTGCTCTACGGTCAGGCTCTGCGACTGACGCATGAAATCGTCGAGATAGCTCAGCGGCAGATTATAGAAGCCCATGGCGCCCAGTTGGCCAACGATGTCGGCGTTGCTCGCGGTAGACAGCGGGAAGCTGCCGGCCAGTTCGCGCTTGGCATCGTCGAGTTCTTTCTGTGTCGGCCCGGTTTTCAGGTAGTCGGCGAGCACGTCCTGCACCAGTTTCAGGGTGCCTTCGCTCATCTCGGCGCGGGTCTGCAGGTTGATCATGAACGGGCCACGGGCCTGCATCGGGCTGAACGCCGAATACACGCCGTAGGTCAGGCCACGCTTTTCGCGCACTTCGCTCATCAGGCGCGTACCGAAACCACCGCCGCCGAGGATCTGGTTGCCCAGCGACAGCGCGGCGTAATCCGGATCGTCGCGATCGATGCCCAGTTGCGCGAGCATCAGGTTGGTCTGTTTCGACGGAAACTCGATGTGGTTGACACTGGCCTTCGGTTCCTGAGGTGCGGCGATTTTCGCCAGTGCCGGGCCTTTCGGCAGGGCCGAGGAGACCTGATTGGCGATCGCCTCGGCTTCGGCTCGCGACAAATCACCAACCAGCGCAATCACCGCATTGCCGGCGGCGTAGGCCTTGGCATGAAACTCGCGCAATTGCGCGACGGTGATCTTCGGCACGCTCTGCGCATTGCCATCGCTGGAATGCGCGTACGGGTGATCGCCATACAGACGCTTCATCAGCTCCAGGCTGGCGAGTTTGCCGGGGTTCTGTTTCTGATATTCGAAACCGGCGAGCAGTTGGTTCTTGATGCGCGCGAAGGAATCGGCGGGGAAGGTCGGTTTGCCGACCACATCGGCGAACAGCTTCAACGCCGGTTCACGCTGCTCAGGTGCGCTCAGGCTGCGCAGCGAGGCCAGCGCCATGTCCTTGAACGCACCGTTGCCGAAGTCGGCCCCGAGACCTTCAAAGCCCTGGGCGATGGCGCCGACGTCTTTGCCGGCGATGCCTTCGTTGAGCATGGCGTTGGTCAGCACCGCGAGGCCGGGCGCGTTGCCATCCTGGCTGCTGCCTGCGGCGAAGATCAGGCGCATGTCGAACATCGGCAGCTCATGCGCTTCGACGAACAGCACTTTCGCGCCTTCAGCGGTGTTCCAGGTCTGCACATCGAGCTTGCGGCTGGCCGGGGCCTTGCCGTCGAGTTCGGCCAGCGATTGCAGTTTCTGGCTGGACTTGGCGTTATCCAAGGCTTCGCTGGCGTGGCTGTCAGCGCCGGGCGACAGATACACAGCCGCCGAGCCGATCACCGCGACAGCAATCAGGCCAAGCAGCATCAGGCGTGGGGTTTTGCGCTCACTCATGAGTCGTCTCCAAAGGCAGGACGTGGGCGACGCTGAGACGTTCGCGGGTGAAATACTTTTTCGCGGCGTTCTGGATGTCTTGCGGGGTCACGCTTTCCAGATCGGCCAGTTCGGTGTCCATCAGCTTCCACGACAGACCGACCGTTTCCAGTTGACCGATCGCGGTGGCCTGGCTGGTGATCGAGTCACGCTCGTAGACCAGGCCGGCGATGACTTGAGCGCGGACGCGTTCCAGCTCTTCGGCAGACGGCGCGGTGGTTTTCAGTTGCTCAAGCAGTTTCCACAAGCCGGCTTCGGCCTGGGCGATGGTCTTTTTCTTCTGCGTATTTGGCGTGGCCGACAGGGTGAACAGGCTGTCACCACGGGTGTAGGCGTCATAGTCCGACGAGCCGCCGGAGACCAGCTCTTCGCCACGTTCCAGCTGCGTCGGGATGCGCCCGCTGTAGCCGCCATCGAGCAGCGCGGAGATCAGGCGCAGGGCGTTGACCGAGCGTTTGTCTTCAGCGGTAGCAATGCTCGGCACGTTGAAGCCAAGCATCAGGCTCGGCAGTTGGGTCTGCACGCGCAGGGTGATCTGGCGTTCGCCGGGCTCGGCCAGTTCCAGCGGTTTTTTCGCCGGTGGCACGTCGCGTTTGGCGACCGGGCCGAAGTAGCGCTGGGCGAGGGTTTTCACTTCGTCCGGAGTGACGTCACCGACCACCACCAGCGTGGCGTTGTTCGGCGCGTACCAGGATTGGTACCAGTGGCGCAGTTCCTCGACTTTCATACGGTCGAGGTCAGCCATCCAGCCGATGGTCGGCGTGTGATAACCGCTGGCCGGGTAGGCCATGGCCTTGTAGCGCTCGTAGGCCTTGGACATCGGCTTGTCATCGGTGCGCAGGCGGCGCTCTTCCTTGATGACTTCGATTTCCTTGGCGAACTCGTCGGCCGGCAGGCGCAGATTGGCCATGCGGTCGGCTTCCAGCTCAAAGGCCACGCCGAGGCGATCGCGGGCCAGCACCTGGTAATAAGCAGTGAAGTCGTCGCTGGTAAAGGCGTTCTCTTCGGCGCCAAGGTCGCGCAGGATCAGCGAGGCTTCGCCGGGGCCGACTTTTTCGCTGCCCTTGAACATCATGTGCTCGAGCGCGTGGGACAGACCGGTCTGCCCCGGAGTCTCGTAGCTGGAGCCGACCTTGTACCAGATCTGGGAAACGACCACCGGCGCACGATGGTCTTCGCGCACGACGACCTTGAGGCCGTTGTCGAGGGTGAATTCATGGGTCGGTTGCGGGTCGGCCGCCAAGGCCGAAAGGGGCAGGCAGACTGCGCTGAGCAGCAGGCCAGCAGCGCGGCGGGCTAGAGCATTCATTCGTTTTTCAACCTGTTGGGCTGCCCGCTTGGTCTTAGCGTCGGCGGGCGAGAGGTAGGGCGTGTCATTGATCATTACCAGTACCGCGCCGGCGCCTGATAGTGTGCAGGGCAAGGCGCGAGGAGTGTGGTTTGGTTGTTCCAAATAAACTCCGAGCAACGCAGCCCTGCACACTATCAGGCCCGGCCCTCCGGGTGGCGCCTGAAAACGGGCCATACTGCGTTGCAGTCCTTGGCAAGGAAAGCACATTCCCTGCGGCCTGCGCCTTGTCTGGCCCGTTTTCAGGCGGCCACGCGGTACTGGTAATGATCAATGACACGCCCTAGGATACTGATCCGTTTTACTGGCGGCCACGCCTATCAGGCTTCAGGGTTTGATAAGGCTGTATAGGTTCGCGGCGAAAAGCTGTGTTTTTCCCACTAAACTCCGCGTTTTCGCCGATCTTTGCCGGTTTAGATCAACGTTAATACGATCCTTGAGGTGCCTTCGGTGCCTCGACAAAATGTTGCGCGTGAACAAGCTGGGTGAAACACAGTCTGTTCTGCATCGAATATTTATTTGCCGGGGCGCCCTGTTGGCGCGTCGCTACCGTGAGATAGCCGTCCTCCATGTTTGGTTCCAACGACGACAAGAAGAGCCCAGCTGCGGCTGGCGAGAAGAAAAGCCTGTTCGGATGGCTGCGGAAGAAACCGCAGGAACCCGTCGTCGAACAGCCGCCCGCGATTCCTGAGCCGGCCCCTGCGCCTGCACCTGCACCTGTAATAGAAGAAGAGCCGGCGCCGATTGTGCTGCCGATCGCCGAGCCGGTGCTGCAACCGGAGGTTGAGGCCGAGCCCGAAACGCCGGCCGCTGCCGAGTTGCCGCTGACGCCCGCCGCCGAGCCGTGGCTGACCTTGCCGGTGGCAGAAGAGCCGGTCGCGCTGGTTGAAGAAGCAGCGCCGCATGTGACTCCAGTGATTCCTGCGCCGGTTGCCGAGGTGGCTGCGCAGCCTGTGCCTGAGCCGGTTGCCGAGCCAGCGCCGATCATTTCTGAACCCGCCGCCCCGGTTGTTCCGCCATCCGAGCCTGAGCCCGCACCGCTTGCCGCTGCGCCAGTTGTCGCTCCGGTCGTGCCGGTCGAAGTCCCTGTAGAAGCGCCAGTCGAAACCCCGCGCACCGAAGAAACCAAAGCCGGTTTCTTCGCCCGCCTCAAGCAAGGCCTGTCGAAGACCAGCGCCAGCATCGGCGAGGGCATGGCCAGCCTGTTCCTCGGGCGCAAGACCATCGATGATGACCTGCTCGATGACCTCGAAACCCGACTGCTGACCGCCGACGTCGGTGTCGAGGCTACGACGCAGATCATTCAGCGTCTGACCCAGAAGGTTGCTCGCAAGGAACTGGCCGACGCCGACGCTCTGTATAAATCTCTGCAGGCTGAACTGGCAGCGATGCTCAAACCGGTTGAACAACCGCTGAAAATCGCCTCGCAGAACAAGCCTTTCGTGATTCTGGTGGTCGGCGTCAACGGCGCCGGCAAAACCACCACCATCGGCAAACTGGCGAAGAAGCTGCAACTGGAAGGCAAGAAAGTCATGCTCGCCGCTGGTGACACCTTCCGTGCTGCGGCGGTAGAGCAATTGCAGGTCTGGGGCGAGCGCAACAAGATTCCGGTGATCGCTCAGCACACCGGCGCCGATTCCGCTTCGGTGATCTTCGACGCCGTGCAAGCGGCCAAGGCCCGTGGCATCGACGTGCTGATCGCTGACACCGCCGGTCGTCTGCACACCAAAGACAACCTGATGGAAGAACTGAAAAAGGTTCGCCGGGTGATCGGCAAGCTCGACGCCGACGCGCCGCATGAAGTGCTGCTGGTGCTCGACGCCGGTACTGGCCAGAACGCGATCAACCAGGCCAAGCAGTTCAACCAGACCGTCGAACTGACCGGCCTGGCGCTGACCAAGCTCGATGGCACTGCCAAGGGCGGGGTGATTTTCGCCCTGGCCAAGCAGTTCGGCCTGCCGATCCGCTACATCGGCGTCGGTGAAGGCATCGACGATTTGCGTACCTTTGAAGCCGAACCCTTTGTCCAGGCACTGTTTGCCGAGCGGGAGCGTTCATGATTCGTTTCGAACAGGTCGGTAAACGCTACCCGAACGGTCACGTCGGCTTGCATGAGCTGAGCTTTCGAGTCCGTCGTGGCGAGTTCTTGTTTGTCACCGGCCACTCCGGTGCCGGTAAATCCACGCTGTTGCGCCTGTTGCTGGCAATGGAACGGCCGACCAGCGGCAAATTGCTGCTCGCCGGGCAAGACCTGAGCACTATCAGCAACGCGCAGATTCCGTTCCTTCGCCGACAGATCGGCGTGGTGTTCCAGAATCACCAGTTGCTGTTCGATCGCACGGTGTTCAACAACGTCGCCTTGCCGCTGCAGATTCTCGGCCTGTCGAAAGTCGAGATCGCCAAGCGCGTCGATTCGGCGCTGGAACGCGTGGCGCTGTCGGATAAATCCGATCTGTACCCGGGCGACCTGTCCACCGGTCAGCAACAGCGCGTCGGCATTGCCCGCGCCATCGTCCACCGCCCGGCCTTGCTGCTGGCGGACGAACCGACCGGTAACCTCGACCCGCGTCTGGCCGCCGAAATCATGGGTGTGTTCGAAGACATCAACCGTCTGGGCACCAGCGTGCTGATCGCCAGTCACGATCTGGCACTGATCGCGCGCATGCGTCATCGCATGCTGACCCTGCAACGCGGCCGCCTGATCGGCGACGGGGAGGCCGGGGTATGAGTGCGACACGCAGTCCGAAGGTTTCCGAGCGCGTGGCCCCGAAGGCCGCCGATCCGCAACCGCAGAAAAAGAAAAAGCACGACGATGACGACGGCCCGGACTTCGCCACGCTGTTTCGCGCCTGGATCGAAAGCCATCGCGCCAGCCTGCTCGACAGCCTGCGCCGTCTCGGCAAACAGCCGATCGGCAGCTTCTTCACCTGCATGGTGATGGCCGTGGCGTTGAGTCTGCCGATGGGGCTGTCGCTGTTGCTCAATAACGTCGAACGTCTCGGCGGTTCCTGGCAGCGCGCGGCGCAGATTTCCCTGTACCTGCAACTCGACGCCAGCCCGGAGCAAGGCGAAGCGCTGCGTGAGCAGATCAAAGGCATGCCGGGCGTCGCTGATGCCGAATATGTCGGCCGCGATCAGGCGCTGGAAGAATTCCAGCAGCAGTCCGGCCTGGGCGAGGCCCTGCGTGAGCTGCCTGACAACCCTTTGCCGGGTGTGGTGCTGGTGACACCGAACGAAGTCGACAAGCCGACACTCGAAGCATTAAGACAAAAACTTTCCGAGCTGCCGAAGGTACAACAGGCGCAACTTGATCTAGTCTGGGTCGAGCGTCTGGCCGCCATCCTCAAGCTTGGCGACCGATTTGTCTTCGGTCTGACGGTGTTGTTGGTGTCTGCATTACTTTTGGTGATAGGCAATACCATTCGTCTTCATATTGAAAACCGCCGCACCGAGATAGAAGTGATTAAACTCGTCGGCGGCACTGACAGTTATGTGCGCCGCCCTTTCCTTTATATGGGCGCGTTGTATGGCTTCGGTGCAGGGCTGTTGTCCTGGGGCGTATTGGCGTTCGGCCTCAACTGGCTGAACGATGCGGTGGTCGGACTGGCCGGCTTGTACGGCAGTGATTTCGCCCTGGCCGGTGTGCCAGTGGCCGACGGTCTGTCGCTCTTGCTTGGCGCGGTGCTGTTGGGTTATATCGGTGCATGGATTGCAGTCGCACGTCATCTCAGGGAGCTGGCGCCGAAGTAGAATCTTTTTTGCGCGTGATTGACCTTGCGGTTTTTATGGGAACTTGTACCTGAGTTCCCGGTCAATTTTTCGCAGTGCCGAGAGGCACGAGTATGTGAGTGGGAGGTTTTTTCGTATGACCAATTCTTTGCAACCTGCGTATGCGTTGGTTCCGGGTGCGAACCTGGAAGCCTACGTGCACACCGTCAACAGCATTCCATTGCTGACGCCGGAGCAGGAGCGTGAACTGGCCGAGAGTCTCTACTATGAGCAGGATTTGGGGGCGGCTCGGCAGATGGTGCTCGCCCACCTGCGTTTTGTCGTACACATTGCCCGTAGCTATTCCGGCTACGGTCTGGCTCAGGCTGACCTGATCCAGGAAGGTAACGTCGGCCTGATGAAGGCCGTCAAGCGCTTCAACCCGGAAATGGGTGTGCGTCTGGTGTCGTTCGCCGTGCACTGGATCAAGGCGGAAATTCACGAGTTCATCCTGCGCAACTGGCGCATTGTGAAAGTCGCGACCACCAAGGCCCAGCGCAAGCTGTTCTTCAACCTGCGCAGCCAGAAGAAGCGCCTGGCGTGGCTGAATAACGAGGAAGTCCACCGTGTGGCGGAAAGCCTTGGCGTCGAACCACGTGAAGTGCGCGAGATGGAAAGTCGTCTGACCGGTCACGACATGGCCTTCGACCCGGCTGCCGAAGCCGACGACGACAGTGCTTTCCAGTCTCCGGCCAACTACCTGGAAGACCACCGGTACGACCCGGCGCGTCAACTGGAAGATGCCGACTGGAGCGACAACTCGAACACCAACCTGCACGAAGCACTGGAAGTGCTGGACGAGCGCAGCCGTGACATCCTCTACCAGCGCTGGCTGGCGGAAGAGAAAGCCACGCTGCACGATCTGGCGCAGAAGTACAACGTGTCGGCCGAGCGAATCCGTCAGCTCGAAAAGAGCGCGATGAACAAGCTCAAGTTGTCGATCGCCGCTTAACTGGCGAATCCGCAATAAAAAACGCCCCGATCAGCGATGATCGGGGCGTTTTCATTTCTGTTTCAACACAAATCCCTGTGGGAGCGAGCCCGCTCGCGAAAGCGGTTTATCAGTGTCATCAATGCAAGCTGACACACCGCTTTCGCGAGCAGGCTCGCTCCCACATTGGAATTTCGGTGTTATTCAGCCCAAGGCGCCCGCCGCGAATCGTTCAGCCCGAGCAAGTAACTGTCCCCGCCCAACTGACTCATCTGCTGCCGAATCCACCCAGCCCGGCGCGATACATAACCGGTCGGATGACTCGCGCTCCACACCCGTGGATTGGGCAGTACGGCAGCCAGATAACTCGCCTGCTGGCGCGACAACGACTTTGCGCTCACACCAAAGTGATGGCGGGCCGCCGCTTCAGCGCCAAATACGCCGTCATCCCACTCGACGCTGTTCAGGTACACCTCGAGAATTCGCTGCTTGGGCCAGAACACCTCGATCAGCGCGGTAAACCACGCCTCCAGGCCTTTGCGCAGATAACTGCGGCCCGACCACAGAAAGAGGTTTTTCGACACCTGTTGGCTCAAGGTGCTGGCACCGCGAATCGAACCGCCCAGTTCGTTGTGGGCCAGAGCAGCCTGAATCGCGCGCAGATCGAAACCCCAGTGCTCAGGGAATTTCTGGTCTTCGCCGGCAATCACCGCCACTTTCAGGTCATCGGAGATCTCGTTCCACGGTTTCCAGCTGCGCTGCAGGTCAATCGGCTCGCCGTCGACCCAGGATTCGACCTTGCGCTCGACCATCAACGCCGTGCCCGGCGGTGGCACAAAGCGAAACACCAGCACCAGCAAGACACTGCCGCCGGCGAACCAGAGCAGGGCCTTCGTGAGACGACGGAAAATTGAACGCAGCATAGAGATGGCTTGGCCGAACCCGTGGAGCGGGCCATTATACAGACCCTGCCGATGGCGTCTGACTGGAGTTCCCCATGCTGCGTGGCTTTTTGATGCTGGCCGCTTTTTTCGGATTCACCGGTGTTGCGCTGGGCGCGTTTGCCGCCCACGGCCTGAAAAACCGCCTGACGCCGGAATACCTGACGATCTTCCACACTGGCGTCACCTACCAACTGGTGCACACGCTCGCACTGTTCGGCGTTGCGCTGCTGGCCACGCAGATTCCAGGGCGGCTGGTCACTTGGGCCGGCGTGTCCTTCACCGTCGGCATTGTGTTGTTCTCCGGCAGCCTGTATCTGCTGACCACCACCGGCATCAGCAAGCTCGGCATCATTACCCCTTTTGGTGGCCTCGCGTTTCTCATCGGTTGGGTTTGCCTCGGCCTCGCCGCCTGGCGCTTGCAGCTAACCGCTTGACGCTTGGTACTGACCTTTAGGTCATGATCGGGCTAGAATGCCAGCCCCTAAAAATGATGGCGGCGTTGTGCATGCGCATTCAGTTGAACGGTGAGTCCTTTGAACTGCCCGACGGTGAAACCGTTGCGGACCTGATCACCCGTCTGGATCTGACCGGACGTCGGGTGGCGGTCGAGCTCAATCTGGACATCGTCCCGCGCAGCCAGCATGCCGACACCACGTTGAACGACGGCGACAACGTCGAAGTGGTCCACGCCATCGGCGGCGGCTGATTGTCCCGGCCCGCAAGGGCACAGAATTCTGCAAGACCCTCACCCTTAAAGAGGATTCCCCATGAGCATCGTTCGTAGCGACAAGCCTTTTGTGCTGGCCGGTCGTACTTACCAGTCGCGTTTGCTGGTCGGTACCGGCAAGTACCGTGACATGGAAGAAACCCGCCAGGCCATCGAAGCCTCGGGTGCCGAAATCGTCACCTTCGCCGTGCGCCGCACCAACCTGGGCCAGATCGAAGGCGAGCCGAACCTGCTCGAAGTGCTGTCGCCGGATCGCTATACCTTCCTGCCGAACACCGCCGGTTGCTACGACGCCATCGAAGCCGTGCGCACCTGCCGCCTGGCGCGTGAGCTGCTCGATGGCCACAATCTGGTGAAGCTGGAAGTGCTGGCCGACCAGAAAACCCTGTTCCCCAACGTGATCGAAACCCTCAAGGCCGCCGAAACCCTGGTCAAGGAAGGCTTCGACGTGATGGTCTACACCAGCGATGACCCGATTATCGCTCGCCAGTTGGCGGAAATCGGCTGCATCGCCGTGATGCCGCTGGCCGGTCTGATCGGCTCCGGTCTGGGTATCTGCAATCCGTACAACCTGCAGATCATCCTTGAAGAAGCCAGGATCCCGGTGCTGGTGGATGCCGGTGTCGGTACCGCTTCCGACGCGACCATCGCCATGGAACTGGGTTGCGACGCCGTACTGATGAACTCGGCCATCGCCCACGCCCAGCAACCGGTCATGATGGCGCAAGCCATGCAGCACGCCATCGTCGCCGGTCGCCTGGCATACCTCGCCGGCCGCATGCCGAAAAAACTTTATGCCAGCGCCTCTTCGCCGCTGGATGGTCTGATCAAGTAAGAGCCATTGATGACTGAATCGAACGACACGCCTGTCCAGCCGGACGAAGGCGACGAGCGCCAACACCGCCGCATCAAGAGTTTCGTGATGCGCGCCGGGCGCATGACCGAAGGCCAGCAACGCGGCCTGGATCAGGGCGCGCCGCTGTATGTGCTGCCGCTGGCCGATGCGCCGGTCGATTACGACCAGGTGTTCGGCCGTTCGGCGCCGCGCTCGCTGGAAATCGGTTTTGGCATGGGCCATTCGCTGCTGGAAATGGCCGCGGCCGCTCCAGAGCAGGATTTCATCGGTGTTGAAGTGCACCGTCCGGGTGTTGGCGCGCTGCTCAATGGCGTGTTGACCCAAGGGCTGACCAACCTGCGGGTCTACGATTGCGACGCGATCGAAGTGCTCAACCGCTGCATCGCCGACAACAGCCTCGATCGCCTGATGCTGTTTTTCCCGGATCCGTGGCACAAGAGCCGCCACCACAAGCGCCGCATCGTCCAGGCCTCGTTCGCCGAACTGGTGCGCAGCAAGTTGAAGGTTGGCGGCATTCTGCACATGGCCACCGACTGGGAGCCGTACGCCGAGTACATGCTGGAAGTGATGAACGTCGCCCCCGGCTACCGCAACCTTGCCGAAGACGGCAAATGCGTCCCGCGCCCGGCCGAACGCCCGATCACCAAGTTCGAACGCCGTGGCGAACGCCTTGGCCATGGCGTGTGGGATTTGAAGTTCGAGAAGATCGCTTAAGCATCACGCAAAAAAAACTGTGGGAGCGAGCCTGCTCGCGAAAGCGGTCTGACGTTCAACGATGATGTTGGATGTCAAGACGCCTTCGCGAGCAGGCTCGCTCCCACAATTGTTTTGTGTATGAGGAGATTACAGGGGGGCAAGAAATCGAGCGGGCACCTGCTCTGTCAACCAGACGCCATTTTCGGCCTGATGGAACTTGAAGCCCTGTTCTTCCATCTGCTTCGCGGCAACCTTCAGAACGACTGGCGTTCCGTAGCGTTGACCCACGGCCGACGCGGTGGCGATTTCGTCGGACAGATGCACCTGATGGCGTTGTCCTGGAATCAAGCCTTGTCTGTGGATCGAGTCGAGAAAACGCGTCGCTGTTCCGTGGTAGAGCGTTTGCGGTGGCTGTTTCTGCTCGAATTGCAGATCAACGCTTTTCGTCGAGTGGCCTTGAACAGCGCGTATACAGTGGCCATCAGCGGAAATCGTAAAACGCTTCTTGTCACTGCTGGTCACGACGTTTTCAATCAGCTCACGACTTAAATGCCTGCCATCACGCGCCGCGCCGCTGATCAGTGCTTCGATATTTGCCCAGCCTTCCGAATTCAGATTCAGTCCGATCGCCTGAGGCTCGTGACGCAACACGAAGCTAAGAAATTTGCTCGTCTCATCCAGTAGTTTTTTACTCATGAACTTCCCTTTCATTGCGATCAACTGTGGGAGCGAGCCTGCTCGCGAAAGCGGTCTGACAATCAACGATGATGTTGGATGTCAAGACGCCTTCGCGAGCAGGCTCGCTCCCAAATTTTGTTTTGGGGTGTTTGCGGGGTCAGCGGCGATCAGCAACCACACCGATCAACACCAGTACCACCAGCAGCACCGGCGCCAGGCTGTAGTTGTTGAACTGGCTCAGGCCTTTGATCACCCATGGCGTGGCGTAGATCAGCGCGGCGCCGCTGCCGATCAGGCAGAGCAGGGCCATCAGGGGCACGCGCAGGGCGCCGGCGATGCTGCCCAGGCGTTGCTCGACCCAGCCTTTGAAGTCAGCGCCGAACAGCACCAGCAGGCAACCGACCAGCGCCAGGGCGATTTCCGAGAGATTGCTGCGGCTCCAGCGGGAGACGGTGGCCAGCAGGTCGAGTATCAAATCCATGCGTTTTCCCTTTGAGCTGAAGTCAGTTCAGAAATTGTTGCAGCAAATCGTTGAGGAACAGTTGGCCGCGTTCGGTCGCCGCCAGGCGTGACGGTTCGACCTGCAACAGGCCGCTTTGTTCGGCTTCGCGCCGGCCTTCGGCGAGGGTGTCCAGCGACAGGCCGGTGCGCTCCGGATACAGGCGCGATTCGACCCCGGCAGTCAGGCGCAGGGCGTTCATCAGGAACTCGAACGGCATCTCGTCATTGCTCAGCGATTTCTCGCCGGCCTGAAAGCTTTTCGCCGGGTTCAGATAATCCTTCGGCAGGCGGGTTTTCCATGTGCGCACGATGCGCCCGTCCGGGTGGCTCAGCTTGCCATGGGCGCCGGCGCCGATGCCGATGAAGTCGCCGAAGCTCCAGTAATTGAGGTTATGCCGCGCCGGTCGACCGGCCTGGGCATACGCCGACACTTCGTACTGCGCGTAACCGTGCTCGGCCAGCAGCGCCTGACCGGCTTCCTGAATGTCCCACAGGGTGTCGTCTTCCGGCAGCACTGGCGGCTGATTCCAGAACACCGTATTGGGCTCCAGCGTCAGTTGATACCAGGAAATGTGCGTCGGTTTCAGCGCAATGGCCTGGCGCAGATCGCTCAGGGCATCGTCCAGCGACTGATCGGGCAAACCGTGCATCAAGTCCAGGTTGAAGTTATCGAACCCGGCCTGTCGCGCCATGCCCGCCGCACGCACGGCTTCGTCACCGTTGTGGATGCGGCCAAGGGCCTCAAGCTTCTCCTGCTGAAAGCTCTGGATACCGATCGATAGCCGATTGATCCCCAGCTTGCGATAGGCGACAAACTTCTCCTGCTCGAAGGTGCCCGGGTTGGCTTCCAGGGTGATTTCGATGTCGGCGGCGAACGGGATGCGCTGCTCGACACCCTTCAACAAACGCCCGAGGGCTTCGGCGCTGAACAGGCTCGGCGTCCCGCCACCGAAGAAAATCGAGGTCAGCTCACGGCCATACACCGCATGCAGATCCTGATCGAGATCGGCCAGCAGCGCGTCGACGTATTCCTGCTCCGGCAGCACCGGGCTGGCGGTGTGCGAGTTGAAATCGCAATACGGGCATTTGCGTACACACCACGGAATGTGGATGTACAGCGCCAGGGGCGGCAGGGTTGGCAGCGGCGCCCGAGGCGAGGACGCGGCGCCGCCGATAATCAGCGACGACGCGGAAGAATCAGTGGTCATTTCAAGCCCAGACGCTGGCGCAGCAGATCCATTGCACGGGCGCGGTGGCTGATCTGGTTCTTGTCGGCCGGGCTCAGTTCGGCGCTGGAGCAGTCGCGCTCCGGCACCCAGAACAGTGGGTCATAACCGAAGCCGTGCTCGCCGCTGGCAGCGGTGAGGATGCGCCCGTGCCACAGGCCTTCGCAGAGAATCGGCAGCGGATCATCGGCGTGGCGCACCAGTGCCAATACGCAGACGAACTGCGCGCCGCGCTCGGCTTGCGGTACGTCCTTCAGCGCATCGAGCAGTTTGGCGTTGTTCGCCGCATCGCCCTGGCCGTCGGCGTAACGCGCCGAGTAGATACCCGGCGCACCGCCAAGGAAATCCACCGCCAGCCCGGAATCATCGGCCAGTGCCGGCAGCCCGGAAATACGCGCGGCGTTGCGCGCCTTGAGAATCGCGTTCTCGACGAACGACAGGCCGGTTTCTTCCGGCTCGACCTTGCTCCATTCGCCAATCGAGCGCAGTTGCACCGAGTCACCGAGCATGGCCTGAAGTTCTTTGAGTTTGCCGGCGTTATGGCTGGCCAGTACGAGCTGCTTGATGTTCATCATTCGCCGGGAAAGAGTTCTTGGTTGAAGTTGATGGTGTTGATCTTGTCGCCGTTCTGCACCTTGACTTCAAAGGTGCGGGTTTCCTGCTGCGGCACCGGGTACTGGGCGATGTAGTAGATCGCGCCCTGTTCGGTGACCTGGCGGAATTTCAGCGCCACGCTGTTGCTGGTCAGGTCCTTGATCGTGCCGGTGACGCTGGCGATCACCGGTTTGCCGTCCTTGACCACCGAAACATTGATCACGCCCTGGTTCTTGCTGCGGATCAGCTCGGCGGCCTTGGCGATGTCCGGTTGCAGGAACGTCGAGTTGAAGGTGTTGTAGTGCACAGTGATGTCGCCGAAGGTTTCCTTGCGCTCACCTTTGATGACGTCCGCCGCCATGGTGCTGGCGCTCAGGCAGGCGGTGAATAACAGCAACGCTAGACGGCTCATGTTCGTGCTCCTTCAAATGCCCTGGCTCAGACCGCGACTCGGGCGTCCGCCAACTGCGGACTGCTGACGCGGTAGATACCGATTTCACCTAACAGATTAGGCCATAGCTTACTGGCCCACCCGTGGCGGTGCTGTTGATCCACGGCAAGCCGATCAATGACCTTGGCGTCACGTTCGCGGCACAGCTCTTCGAAATCCTCGAAGGTGCAGAAGTGAATGTTCGGCGTGTTGTACCAGGTGTAAGGCAGGAATTCCGAGACCGGCATGCGGCCCTTGCTCGCCAGGTACCAGCGGCAGCGCCAGTGGCCGAAGTTGGGGAAGGTGATGATGCACTGACGGCCGACCCGGAGCATTTCGTCGAGGATCTTGTCCGGGTAATGCACCGCTTGCAGGGCCTGGGTCATGACGACGATGTCGAAACTGTTGCTGGCAAAATTGCCCAGGCCTTTGTCCAGATCCTGCTCGATGACGTTGATGCCCTTGGCCACGCACTCGGCGATGTTGTCGGCGTCGTTTTCCAGGCCATAACCGGTGACGTTCTTGTTGTCGCGCAGCCAGGTCAGCAGCTCGCCGTCACCGCAACCCAAGTCGAGGACGCGGCTGCCGGCGGGGATCCATTCCTGGATGATTTCCAGATCAGCTCTCATGGCTTTCTCACAACGAAATGCGGTTCATGTAATTGCCGAACGCCTGCAAGTAACGCGGGATCGGAATCAGGAAGGCGTCGTGGCCCTGCGGTGCGTCAATTTCCAGATAACTGACGTCCTTGCGCGCGGCCATCAGCGCATCCACCAGTTCCCGCGAGCGCGCCGGGGAGAAGCGCCAGTCGGTGGTGAACGACATCACGCAGAACTTGGCCGTGGCGTTTTCGAAGGTTTTCGCCAGATCATCGTCGAAGTTCGCCGCCGGATCGAAGTAGTCCAGCGCTTTGGTCATCAACAGATAAGTGTTGGCATCGAAGCGCCCGGAGAACTCTTCGCCCTGATAACGCAGGTAGCTTTCGACCTGGAACTCGACACTGTGGAAGTCGTAGTTGAGCTTTTCGCTCTTCAGGCCACGGCCGAATTTCTCACCCATGGAGTCGTCGGACAGATAGGTAATGTGCCCGACCATGCGCGCCAGCATCAGCCCGCGCTTGGGGATCACGCCGGCTTCCTGGAACGAACCACCGTGGAATTCCGGATCGGTGAGGATCGCCTGGCGCGCGACTTCGTTGAAGGCGATGTTCTGCGCCGACAGTTTTGGTGCCGAGGCGATGGCCAGGCAGTGCCGCACGCGATCGGGGTAGGTGATGGTCCACTGCAACGCCTGCATGCCGCCGAGGCTGCCGCCGATCACCGCCGCCCACTGGCCGATGCCGAGCAGGTCAGCAAGGCGCGCCTGGCTGTGCACCCAGTCTTCCACGGTGAGCACCGGGAAGTCGGCGCCGAACGGCTTGCCGGTCTCCGGGTTGATACTGCTCGGGCCGGTGGAGCCGTTGCAGCCGCCGAGGTTGTTCAGGCTGACCACAAAGAACTTGTTGGTGTCGATCGGCTTGCCGGGGCCGATGCAGCTGTCCCACCAACCGGGCTTGCGGTCGTCGACGCTGTGATAACCAGCGGCGTGATGATGACCGGACAGCGCGTGGCAGATCAGCACGGCGTTGCTCGCCTGGGCGTTCAGCGTGCCGTAGGTTTCATAAATCAGGTCATAAGCGGCCAGCGAACGGCCACAGGCCAGCGTCAGCGGTTCGCTGAAATGCGCGGTTTGCGGCGTTACCAGACCAACAGAATCGGCGGGAAAGGCAGTTGGCATCGACCCTGCTCTCGTTGAAATGAGGCGTAAGTCTAAAGACCGTGGGGGGTAGCGGCAAGCGGCCCTCACCCTAACCCTCTCCCGGAGGGAGAGGGGACTGACCGCGGCGATCTTCAGAGTGATGCTGACCTGAGATATCGAGTCGAACTCAGGCCTTGAAAACAACCCGATCGGCTCCCTCTCCCTCGGGAGAGGGCTGGGGTGAGGGGCGCAGGCGACGCCGACATCAAGACGAGCGCCCATCCCCCGACCTCACATCAGCAAACGCAGAATCTCCGGCATCATCGTCATCGCCGCCAGATTGTTGATCACCAGCATGTCGATCAATTTCAGCGCAAGGAAGGCGAAGATCGGCGACAGGTCCAGGCCGCCGAGGTTCGGCAGGAAGCGGCGGAACGGTGCCAGCGCCGGCTCACAGATCTGGTTGACCAGTTCGGCGCCCGGATTGTGGCTGCCCGGTGCGACCCACGACAGGATCACGCTGATGATCAGGGCGAAGAAGAAGATCTTCAGGAACAGTGCAGTGACGCCGATCAGCGACCAGATCACCAGTTGCAGCGGGTTGCCAGTGGTGCCGTAGGTCAGCAGCAGGGTCAGCGCCATCAGCAGCAGTTGCACCAGAATCGCCAGCACCAGCGACGACATGTCGAGGCCGAACAGGCTCGGGATGATCCGGCGCAAAGGCTTGAGCAGCGGCTGAGTGGCCTTGACCACGAACTGGCACAGCGGGTTGTAGAAGTTCGCCCGCACCAGTTGCAGGACGAAGCGCAGCAGCACGATCAGCAGGTACAGGCTGCCGAGGGTTTGCAGCACGTAAACCGCTGCGGTGTTCAATCCGATCATGTAAGGCTCCTTTATTTGCCCAGTTGTTCGGCCATTTCGGCCGAGCGGTGCGCGGCGGCGCCGAGTGCGGTTTCAACCAGCGCTTCGAAGCCGCCAGCCTGGAATGATTTGATCGCAGCTTCCGTGGTGCCGTTTGGCGAGGTCACGCGGCGACGCAGTTCGGCGGCGTCGACATCGCTGGACACCGCCATGTGCGCGGCGCCCAGAGCAGTCTGCACGGTCAGTTGCTCAGCGATCTCTTTTGGCAGGCCAAGTTTGACGCCGGCGGCGGTCATCGCTTCGATCAGCAGGAAGAAGTACGCCGGGCCGGAGCCGGACACTGCGGTGACTGCGTCCAGTTGCTGCTCCTCGTCCAGCCAAAGGGCGATGCCGACGGCGGACAGCAGCTCTTCGGCTTGCTGACGCTGCTCGGCGGTTACTTCGCTGGTCGCGTACAAACCGCTGACACCCTGACGCAGCAGCGCCGGAGTGTTCGGCATGCAGCGCACGATCGGCTGCTCGCCGAGCCATGCAGTCATGCTCGCGCAGGTGATGCCGGCGGCGATCGACACCACCAGTTGGTTCGGTTTGAGGCTCGGGCGAATCGCCTCGCACACGGCTTTCATCGCCTGTGGCTTGACCGCCAGGACGATGACATCGACGCCGTCGATGGCCTGGGCGTTGTCAGCGAAGGTTTCGATGCCGTGTTCGGCGCTGACCTTGGCACGGGTGTCTTCGCCCGGATCGCTGGCGCGGATCTGCGCCGCTTCCAGACCTTTGGCGCGCAAGCCGCCAATCAGACTGGCCGCCATGTTGCCCGCACCGATAAACGCAATACGTGTGTTGCTCATGTGTGGTCCTTATCTGGAAACGTTCAAGGCTGGGAATAATCTCTGGCGCCAAACAGCGCGGTACCGATTCGCACCCAAGTGGCGCCTTGGGCGATGGCTGACTCGAGGTCGTGGCTCATGCCCATGGACAGTGTGTCGAGCGGCAGAGCGAGGCTCGCCTGCAATGTCTGCACGGCGGCGAAGGCAGCGTCCTGTTCGGCGCGCTCCTCGGTCGGCTCGGGAATCGCCATCAGTCCGCGCAGTTTCAAGCGTGGCAACGCGCTGATGGCCTCGGCCAGCGCTGGCAGATCGGCCGGGGTGCAACCGGATTTGCTCGCCTCGCCGCTGACATTGACCTGAATGCAGATGTTCAGTGGCGGCAGTTCGGCCGGGCGTTGTTCGGACAGGCGTTGGGCAATTTTCAGACGATCCACGGAGTGCACCCAGTCGAAATGCTCGGCAATCGCGCGAGTCTTGTTCGATTGAATGGGGCCGATGAAGTGCCAGATCAAGGGCAGGTCGGCCAGCTCCAGCTGTTTGCCCAAGGCTTCCTGCAAGTAGTTTTCGCCGAAGTCGCGCAGGCCCGCCGCATAGGCTTCCCGCAGGGCCTGAGCGGGTTTGGTCTTGCTCACGGCGAGCAAATGGATGCTGTTTTCGTCGCGGTGCGCAGCTTTGGCCGCTGCCTGGATGCGCGAACTAACCTGAAGGATGTTGTCTGCTATCGTGGACATCAAGAGGCGCCGGCGGTCTGTAGGTTCGCGGCATTCTACTGGAATTGAGGGACGCTATGGATATCACTGAACTGCTGGCCTTCAGCGCCAAACAGGGCGCTTCCGACCTGCACCTGTCGGCCGGCCTGCCGCCGATGATCCGTGTCGATGGCGACGTGCGACGGATCAATCTGCCGGCGCTGGATCACAAGCAAGTGCACGAGCTGATCTACGACATCATGAACGACACCCAGCGCATCGAATTCGAGAAAAATCTGGAAACGGATTTTTCCTTCGATGTACCCGGCGTGGCACGCTTTCGGGTCAATGCATTCAACCAGAACCGTGGCGCTGGCGCCGTGTTCCGCACTATTCCGTCGAAAGTGCTGAGCATGGAAGACCTCGCCATGGGCGATGTTTTCCGCAAGATCACGGACGCGCCGCGCGGGCTGGTGCTGGTCACCGGGCCGACCGGCTCCGGCAAATCGACCACGCTGGCGGCGATGATCGATTACCTCAACACCCATCGCCATCACCACATCCTCACTATTGAGGACCCCATCGAGTTCGTCCATGAATCGCGCAAATGCCTGATCAATCAGCGCGAAGTCCATCGCGATACGCGCAGCTTCGCCACCGCGCTGCGCTCGGCCTTGCGTGAAGACCCGGACGTGATTCTGGTCGGCGAAATGCGTGATCTGGAAACCATTCGCCTGGCGCTGACCGCCGCCGAGACCGGGCATCTGGTGTTCGGCACCCTGCACACGACCTCGGCGGCGAAGACCATCGATCGCGTGGTTGACGTGTTTCCCGGAGACGAGAAGTCGATGGTCCGTTCGATGCTGTCGGAGTCGTTATTGGCGGTGGTGTCGCAGACATTGATCAAGAAGATCGGCGGCGGGCGGGTGGCGGCGCACGAAATCATGCTCGGGACATCGGCGATTCGTAACCTGATCCGCGAGGACAAGGTGGCGCAGATGTATTCAGCGATTCAGACCGGTGGGTCGTTGGGGATGCAGACACTCGATATGTGCCTGAAGGATCTGGTGACCAAGGGCCTGATCAGCCGCGAGCATGCACGGGAGAAGGCGCGCACCCCGGATAATTTCTGAGGGTCGCTGGTGCGGCTGCCGGCCCCTTCGCGAGCAGGCTCGCTCCCACATCAAACCGTATTCCTTCAGCTGGAATGCATTCTTCTGTGGGAGCGAGCCTGCTCGCGAAAAGGCCGGTACTGCTGAAGCTGATTCAGGAGATCAAACAGCTCAGCGCTGGACTACGCGCATCTGCTGTTGTTCTTTCGGCAACACGCGTTTGGCGACGACGTAATGCTTTTCCCAGTACGGCTTGTTCAGCGTGTCGATGCTCACCGCTTTGCCACGGCGCGGGGCGTGGATAAAGCGATCATTGCCCAGGTAGATGGCAACGTGGTTGACCCGACGGCTCTTGATGTTGAAGAAAATCAGATCGCCCGGCTTCAGATCCTTGCGCTCGACTTTCTCGCCGTGACCGCTGGCCATGGCGTTGGAGGTGCGTGGCAGGTCGAAAGTAGCGTCGTTGAACGCGTATTTCACCAGACCGCTGCAATCGAAGCCTTTACTTGGGCTGCTGCCGCCCCAACGATAAGGTGTACCGAGGACGTTTACCGCACGGCTCAGCACATTGCTGCTTTCCTTGCTCGCCATCGGTGGCACCAGCTTGCTGCGGCTCTTGCTGCTCAGCGTGGTGGTCTTGCTCTTGCTGCTTTTGCTCGAGGGAGCCGAAGCATGGGATTTAGGGGTGAAGCCGTTGACGTTGGGAAGACGTTGCTCACGATTGGTGGCGTGGGCGGCCAGTGGCATTAATAGGCAAATAGTCAGCCATGTCTTGAAAAATGGTCGCATTAGGCGTGGCTCATAAGTGATAGCGCGCAACTTTATAACAGCTTTTTTTGCCGTTCCGAGGCCGTTCATCGATTCATTCGGCTGGCTACGGAACCAAAAACGCTCAAAAAGTACGCAATTGTCCGACAGAAGTCAGGTTCTATAAGGGTTTCGCGCTAGCAACGGTAACATTTGCCATACGTCGGCCACCTGTAAAAAAGTCACAAAGAAATGAAGAATATTTATCTATCGAGTGCAATGAGGTCTTAATGAACAGCTATCAGCTACCCCGCGTGAAAGAAAAAGACACTCACAGCAAAGTCATCGGCTACCTGCTGTGGATTTTCGGATTCACCGGCGCGCACCGCTTTTATTACGGCAAGCCGGTGACCGGAACGATCTGGTTCTTCACCTTCGGTTTGCTGGGGATTGGCTGGCTGATCGACCTGTTTCTGATCCCGGCGATGGATCGCGAAGCGGATTTGCGCTTTGCTGCCGGGCCGATCGAGTACAACGTCGCGTGGATTCTGCTGACTTTCCTCGGTGTGTTCGGCGTACACCGGATGTATCAGGGCAAATGGATCAGCGGCTTGCTGTATCTGCTGACCGGCGGGTTGTTCTTTATTGGTGTGCTGTATGACTTCTGGACCCTGAACGATCAGGTGTCGGTGCGCAACGCGCAGAATCGCGGCGCCTTCCAGTAAGCTTTCGCGAGCAGGCTCGCTCCTACAGGAATCACCGCAATACCTGTGGGAGCGAGCCTGCTCGCGAAGGGGTCAACTGGCTATCAAGCCTGGTGCGTAATCCGCCCATCTACCAGCGTATAGCGCACCACGCCCGGCAGACTGTGGCCGATGAACGGGCAGTTCTCGCCCTTCGACAGCCAGTGTTCACCGGCCACCGTCGAAGACTTCGGATCGAACAGCACGATATCCGCCGCGCCGCCTACCGCCAGTTTGCCCGCCGGCAGGCGGAGGGCTTCGGCCGGGCCTGCGCTGAGACGTGCCAGCAGCGTCGGCAAGTCGAGCAAACCATCCTCGACCAGCGTCATCGCCAGCGGCAGCAGCAACTCAACACTGCTAATGCCCGGCTCGGTCGCGCCGAACGGTGCCAGTTTGGCGTCGCGCTCGTGGGGCTGGTGATGGCTGGAGATCGCCGAAACCACCCCGGATTTCACCGCTTCCCGCAGGCCATCGCGGTCGGCACGGGTGCGCAGCGGCGGTTGCACGTGGTAGAGGCTGTTGAAGTCGATCAGCGCTTCGTCAGTCAGGATCAGCTGATACAACGCAACATCCGCCGTTACCTTCAAGCCACGGGCCTGGGCCTGGGCAATCAGCGCCACACCGCGTGCACTGGTCAGCTGGCTGAAATGCGCACGCACGCCGGTCTGCTCGACCAGCAGCAGATCGCGAGCCAGCGCCACGGTTTCGGCGGTTTCCGGGATGCCCGGCAGGCCGAGGAAACTGGCGACCGCGCCTTCGTGGGCCAGACCGCCCTCGGCCAGATCGTGGTCCTGCGAGTTGAAGATCACCGTCAGGTCGAAAGTCGCCGCGTATTCCAGCGCCCGGCACAGGGTGCGGCTGTTGCGGAAGCTCTCCAGACCGTTGCCGAACGCCACGCAACCGGCGTCGCGCAGGGCCACCAGTTCGGCCAGTTGCTCACCGTCCAGACCTTTGCTCAGCGCGCCGATCGGGAACACCTTGGTGTTGCCGGCTTCGCGGGCGCGGTCGAGGATCAGTTCGGCCACGGCGGATGTGTCGAGCACCGGCTTGGTCTTCGGCGGGCAGCACAGGCTGGTCACGCCACCGGCAGCGGCGGCGCGGGTTTCGCTGACGATCGAGCCTTTGCGGCTGTAGCCCGGCTCGCGCAGGGCAACGTTGAGGTCGACCAGGCCAGGCGCGGCTACCAGGCCTTGAGCATCGATGGTTTCTACTGCGCTGAAACCGGCCGGTGCGGCGCCGAGGGCGACGATCTTGCAAGCTTCAACGTGGATGTCGGTGATTTGATCCAGGCCGCTGCTGGGATCGATGACGCGTGCGCCGAGAATGCTGAGCTTCACTGGGCGTTCTCCTGCTCGAATTGACGTTGCGCAGTCTGCCCGCTCATGGCCATGGACAGCACGGCCATACGAATCGCGATGCCGTAGGTCACTTGATTGAGGATCACCGAGTGCGGGCCGTCGGCCACCGCCGATTCGATCTCCACGCCACGATTGATCGGCCCCGGGTGCATGACGATGCAATCGGGTTTGGCCCCGGCCAGACGCGCGGTGGTCAGGCCGAACAGGCGGTAGAACTCGCCTTCGCTGGGCAGCAGGCCGCCGGTCATGCGCTCGCGCTGCAGGCGCAGCATGATCACCACGTCGACGTCTTTCAGGCCTTCAGCCATGTCGGTGTAGACCTTGACGCCGTATTGCTCGATGCCGATCGGCAGCAGGGTTTTCGGCGCGATCACGCGGATATCCGGGCAGCCAAGGGTTTTCAGCGCGAGCATGTTCGAGCGCGCCACCCGCGAATGCAGGATGTCGCCGACGATCGCCACCGAGAGGTTTTCGAAACCGCCCTTGTGCCGACGGATGGTGAGCATGTCGAGCATGCCTTGGGTCGGGTGCGCATGCCGGCCGTCGCCGCCGTTGATGATCGCCACCTGCGGGCAGACATGCTCGGCGATGAAGTGCGCCGCGCCCGAGTCGCCGTGGCGCACGACGAACATGTCGGCAGCCATCGCTTCAAGGTTGCGCAGGGTATCGAGCAGCGTTTCGCCCTTGCTCGCCGACGATGTCGACACGTTCAGGGTGATCACGTCTGCCGACAACCGTTGGGCCGCCAGTTCAAACGTGGTGCGGGTGCGCGTGGAGTTTTCGAAGAACACGTTGCACACGGTCTTGCCGCGCAGCAACGGGACTTTCTTCACCGCCCGGGCACCGACTTCAAGGAACGAGTCGGCAGTGTCGAGGATTTCCGTCAGCAACTCGCGGCGCAGGCCGTCGAGCGAGAGGAAGTGGCGCAGCTGGCCCTGATCATTGAGCTGCAGCGGGCGCTTGGTATCTAGAGGCGTCATCGCGAGGGGGACTCTCAATAGGGCGGATTAAAGGGTGACGTCTTGCAGTTCGAGCGTCAGCGGCTCGGGGCCGGACAACTTGACCCGCTGGTTGCCGGCCAGGGTCAGGGTGGCGCCGACCACGTTGGGGCGGATCGGCAGCTCGCCGGCGTCCAGGTCCAGCAGGCAGACCAGGGTGACGCTGGCCGGGCGGCCGTAATCGAACAATTCATTCATGGCGGCGCGGATAGTCCGACCGCTCATCAGCACGTCGTCGATCAGCACCAGATGCTGGCCTTCGATCTCGAAGGGCAGGGCGGACGGGCGCACTTGCGGGTGCAGGCCATTCTGGCTGAAGTCATCGCGATAGAAGGACACATCCAGCGTGCCCAGTGGCGCATCGCTGTTCAGTTCCTTGAGCAGCGCCTGCGCGACCCAGATGCCGCCGGTGCGGATACCGATGTAACGCGGTTCGCTGATGTCACGCTGGGCAAGGTGCGCCTTGAGGCGGGTCGCCATCTGGCTGATCAGATCGGCGGGATTGGGCAGGCTCATGGTTGCTCCTTCGTGATTCCGCGCTGCGTCCTGCTGGACGAAGCTCGGTTTATAACCAAAAGAAAAGCGCCGAAGCGCTTGTCAGGATTCAAACAATGCAGTGTTTTCATCGAGCCAGCCCTGCAGCAGCAGGGCAGCGGCGATGGCGTCCACCGGGTTGTCGCGGTAACTGCCTTTCTGCCCGCCACGCACCAGTCGCTCGCCCTTGGCTTCGAAAGTGGTCAGGCGTTCGTCGTGGGTATAGAAGGGCAGGTTGTAGCGGCCGTTGAGGCGGCGGGCGAATTTCTCGGCGCGTACGCACATGTCGCTGGGCGTGCCGTCCATGTTCAGCGGCAGGCCGACCACCACGGCGTCGGGTTTCCATTCTTTTATTAGCGCTTCGACCTGATCCCAGTTCGGCACGCCGTTCTGCGCTTTCAAAGTGCACAGCTCGCGGGCCTGGCCGGTGATGACCTGGCCGACCGCGACGCCGATCTGTTTGGTGCCGTAGTCGAAGCCGAGAATCAGGCGCAGGGCCATCAGGCGTGACCTGCCTGGCTGGTGAGCAGATTGAGATCGATGCCCAAGTGCCGCGCTGCCGCTTCCAGGCGCAATTCGCTGCGGGTGTTGAACAGTATGTCGGCGTTGAAAGGGCAGGTCAGCCAGGCGTTGTCGGCCAGTTCGGCTTCCAGTTGCCCGGCTTCCCAGCCGGCGTAACCGAGGGTGATCAGGCTCTGCGCGGGGCCGACGCCGTCAGCGATGGCGAACAGCACGTCCTGCGAAGTCGACAGGGCCAGGTCGCCGTCCAGCTGCGCCGTGGCCTGGAAGGTCTGGCCCGCCGGGTGCAGGACGAAACCGCGATCGGTCTGCACCGGCCCGCCGATGAAGATCGGCACATCCTGGCAGCGTGCCGGCGGCTCGATGTCCGGGCGCAACTGTTCGAGGATGTCGGCCAGGTTCAAGTCTTGCGGCCTGTTGACCACCAGCCCCATCGCGCCATTGGCCGTGTGCTCGACGATGTAGGTCAAGGTGTGGGCAAAGTTCGGGTCGGCCATGTGTGGCATGGCGATCAGGAAGTGATGCTTGAGGTAGCTGGGGCTGACGTTTTTCATGAGCGCTAGTGTGGCGTCGCAAGGGCGAACTGACAAGCTGAGGCTTTAAAAGATCGCAGCCTTCGGCAGCTCCTACAGGGTGTACGCAGGCCCACTGTAGGAGCTGCCGAAGGCTGCGATCTTTTGATTTTGCTCTTAATTGCTTGAGAGCTTGTCGCCCCGGGCAAATTTCCAGGTGCGAATGATTTCCAGGCGGTCGATGTCCGACAGATCGCCGGTAAACGGTGCAAACGGCGCGGCCAGGCGGACGATGCGCTGCGCGGCCTGATCGAGCAGCGGCTGGCCGGAGGATTCGAGCACCAGCACCTCATACAGCGAACCGTCGCGGTTGATCGAGACCATCAGGCGCAAATTGCCGTAGATCTGCTTGCGCCGTGCTTCTTCGGGGTAGTTGAGGTTGCCGATGCGCTCGACCTTCTTGCGCCAGTCGTCCTTGTACCAGGCGCCCTTGTCGCGCATGGTCGAGGCCGCGCTCAAGCGGTGGATGCGCGGGCGCTTGGCGTACAGCTGTTGTTCCTTGGCCAGCTCTGCTTCGAGGCTGGCGATGTCGCTGGACAACTGCGAGCTGTCGAACACCGGCGCGTCGACGGTCGGTTTGACTTCGGTTTTGCTTTCTTCTTTCTTGGTCGGCGCCTTTTTCGGTTTCGGCGCGACGGTGGTCACCGCTGCCTTCGGTGCGGCTTCCTGCACCACTGGCTTGGCGGCGGGCGGCGGGGTGACCTTTTTGACCTGATTGTCCTGGAACGGCGCGACTTCGGTGGTCTTGGGCAGGGCTTTCTTGTCCAGCGTGCCGCTGCCTTCCTGGTTTTCCTGAGCGAGAAAATCTGCCTTTTCCGGCTTCTTCTCGGCCTTGAAGGTGGCCAGGGTGATTTCCAGGGTTTTGCTGATCTGCTGCCGCTCGACCATGGTGAAGCCGACGCCTAGCAGCAGCGCCAGGTGAATCAGCGCCGCGAGAAACAGGGTAAAACCGAGGCGATCGGCCGGGCGCACGCCACGATGGGCGAGTTCAGCGGGCAGATCGGACGGGAGGGTCATGACAAGAAAACCAACATCGCGTTTTTCAGAGGCTGCGCATGATAACGCAATGTTGGTTTCGCGCCTTGGGCTTCACGCTTCAAGCGACAGGCTGCATGTGACGTACATCAAGCTTGTGGCTTTTTGCCGGCCGCTTGCAGCTTTTTATCGATCGCATCCATCAGCATGCCGCCGATATCAGTGCCGAACGCATTGTCGATTTCGCGGATGCAGGTCGGGCTGGTGACGTTGATTTCGGTCAGGTGCTCGCCGATCACGTCGAGGCCGACGAACAGCAGGCCTTTCTCGCGCAGGGTCGGGCCGACCTGGGCGGCGATCCAGCGATCCTTCTCGGTCAGCGGACGCGCTTCGCCACGGCCACCGGCGGCGAGGTTGCCACGGGTTTCGCCCAGCGCCGGAATCCGCGCCAGGCAGTAATCCACCGGCTCGCCATCGATCATCAGAATGCGCTTGTCGCCGTCGACGATCGCCGGCAGGTAACCCTGAATCATGATCTGCTGCTTGCCATGCAGGGTCAGGGTTTCGAGGATCACCGAGAGGTTCGGGTGCCCGGCGGTGTGGCGGAAGATCGACGAACCGCCCATGCCGTCCAGCGGCTTGAGGATCACGTCACCGTGATGGTCGGCGAACTCACGCAATACGTCCGGGCGGCGGCTGACGATGGTCGGCGGCGTGCACTGCGGAAACAGCGTAGCGAACAGCTTTTCATTGCAGTCGCGCAGGCTCTGCGGCTTGTTCACCAACAGCACGCCGGCGGCTTCGGCCTGTTCCAGCAAGTAAGTGGAGTAGACGAACTCCATGTCGAACGGCGGATCCTTGCGCATCAGGATCACGTCCAGGTCGCTTAGCAGCTTGTCCTGTTCGGCGTCCAGCTCGAACCATTTGTCCGGATTGGCGAAGACTTTCAGCGGGCTCATCCGCGCCCGCGCCTGGCCTTCGGCCTGATACAGGTCTTTCTGTTCCATGTAGAACAGTTCCCAGCCACGCTTCTGCGCGGCCAGCAGCATGGCCAGCGAGCTATCCTTTTTATAGGAGATGCTGGCGATAGGGTCCATGACAATCCCGACGCGAACGCTCATTGGGTTTTCCTCGAAATTTGGCTACCGGATCGGTATTGAAAAAGTGCCGCCAGAGTGGCGCCGGGCGGGTTTCGGGTCAAGGAAAAACCCGTCGATAGATTGCATCTGGAGACTGTGCTAAAAAGGCTGGCAGATCGCGCCGCCCCATGGGTTTCAAGGGTTTCAGGCCATTATTCACAGCAAAACGGACAATTTGATTCGCAAAGGCGACGGTAGAACCCTCTTATGGAACAGCAGTCCAGCGCCTTGAAGGTCATGGTGATCGACGACTCGAAAACGATTCGCCGCACCGCCGAAACATTGTTGAAGAATGTCGGTTGCGAAGTGATCACCGCCATCGACGGTTTCGATGCGCTGGCGAAGATTGCCGACCACCATCCCGGGATCATCTTTGTCGACATCATGATGCCGCGTCTGGACGGTTATCAGACCTGCGCCCTGATCAAGAACAACAGCGCCTTCAAGGCGACGCCGGTGATCATGCTGTCGTCCAGGGACGGTCTGTTCGACAAGGCCAAGGGGCGGATTGTCGGTTCTGATCAATTTCTGACCAAGCCGTTCAGCAAAGAAGAACTGCTCAACGCGATCCAGGCCCATGTTCCGGGCTTCGCCGCCGTTTTGCCGCAGTAAGACACGCACAGTGACGCTCGGCCAGCGGGCCGGCAGTCGACCAGAAAAATGGGGAAGACCATGGCACGTATCCTGATCGTCGATGATTCGCCGACTGAAATGTACAAACTCACCGGCATGCTCGAAAAGCACGGCCATGAAGTGCTCAAGGCCGAGAACGGCGCCGACGGCGTGGCCCTGGCCCGTCAGGAAAAACCCGACGCGGTGCTGATGGACATCGTCATGCCCGGCCTCAACGGTTTTCAGGCGACCCGGCAGTTGACCAAGGATGCCGACACGGCGCACATCCCGGTGATCATCATCACCACCAAGGATCAGGAAACCGACAAGGTCTGGGGCACCCGCCAGGGCGCCAAGGATTACCTGACCAAACCGGTCGACGAAGACACCCTGATCAAGACCCTGAACAACGTACTCAACGGCTGATCGCGCGATCATGAACGAATCGCTGACCGCGTTCGAACTGCTCTGGCAGATCGACCAGCGCTGCCGCCTGCTGGCAGCGGACCTGCCGTCGCAAGCGGCGCGCCCGGATCGCTGGAGCGGCATCGGCTTTCGCCTCGGCGAGCATTGGTATGTGGCGCCGATGGGCGAAGTCAGCGAAGTCCTGCATGAACCGCGCTTCACCCAGTTGCCCGGGGTCAAGCCGTGGGTCAAGGGTGTCGCCAATCTGCGCGGGCGGCTGCTGCCGATCATGGACCTGTGCGGCTTCTTCGGCCATGAGCTGTCGCCGCTGCGCAAACAACGGCGGGTATTGGTGGTGGAACATGAAGACGTGTTCGCCGGGGTGATGGTCGATGAAGTCATCGGCTTGCAGCATTTCGAGCAGGGCAGTTTCGAGCCGCTGTCGATCAGCAAGCGCCAGGGCTCCAAGGCCGAATTCGTCAAAGGCTATTTCCGCCGTGAACAGAACTGGCGGGTGTTCAGCCTGTTTGCACTGGCCAAATCTCCGGTGTTCATGGGCGTGGCTCTATAGCACGAACAACAGAACCCATGTGGACGCGGGCCATGTGGCGAGGGGATTTATCCCCGTTGGGTCGCGCAGCGGCCCCAAAAACTGCAAGGCCTGACACCGTCAGCGCATGCGATATTTTTGCGACTGCTTCGCAGCCGAACGGGGATAAATCCCCTCGTCACAAGGCTCGCTCCCACAAGGGCCATGGCAGGTTTCATAGGCGAGGACCGATGACAAAAGCAAAAACAGGCAAGTCGGCGGAAGCATCGCGCAGTCGCGCACAGATCATCGTGCTGTTTATCGCACTGATCGTGTTCATCATGCTGCTGTTCGCCAACTTCGCGTACCTCAACACCCAGGCGAACTACGACAAGCAGTACATCGGCCATGCCGGCGAACTGCGCGTGCTCTCGCAACGCATTGCCAAGAACGCCACCGAAGCGGCGGCGGGCAAGGCTGCGGCGTTCAAGCTGCTCAGTGATGCGCGCAACGATTTTGCCCAGCGCTGGGGCTACCTGAAGAAGGGTGACCCGAACACCGGCCTGCCGCCGGCACCCGTCGCCGTGCGCCCGGAAATGCGCGCGGTGCAGATGGACTGGGAGCGCCTGTTGAAAAACACCGATGCGATCCTCAGCAGCGAACAGACCGTGCTGTCGCTGCATCAAGTCGCCGCGACGCTGGCCGAAACCGTGCCGCAGTTGCAGATCGAATACGAAAAAGTCGTGGAAATCCTGCTCCAGCGCGGCGCTCCGGCGGCGCAGGTGGCAATGGCGCAACGGCAATCGTTGCTTGCCGAACGCATCCTCGGTGCCGTCAACACGGTGCTCGCCGGTGACGAAAACTCGCAGCAGGCCGCCGATGCCTTTGGCCGCGATGCCGCGCGTTTCGGTCTGGTGCTCAACGGCATGTTGCAGGGCAACCCGGCGCTGAAAATCAGCCAGGTCGAAGACCGCGACGCCCGTGCGCGTTTGAGCGAAATCTCCGAGCTGTTCCAGTTCGTTTCCGGCTCCGTGGATGAAATCCTCGAAACCTCGCCGGAGCTGTTCAAGGTCCGCGAGTCGGCCAGCAACATCTTCACCCTGTCGCAAACCCTGCTCGACGAAGCCTCGCACTTGGCCACCGGATTCGAGCATCTGGCCGGCGGGCGCAACACCGACACCATTGGCGGCTATGTGCTGGGCTTGCTGGCGCTGGCCTCGATCATCCTCATCGGTCTGGTCATGGTCCGCGAAACCAATCGCCAATTGCGTGAAACCGCCGAGAAGAACGAGCGCAACCAGAACGCGATCATGCGCCTGCTCGACGAAATCGAAGACCTCGCCGATGGCGACCTCACCGTGACCGCTTCGGTGACCGAAGACTTCACCGGCACCATCGCCGACTCGATCAACTATTCCGTCGACCAATTGCGTGATCTGGTCGCCACCATCAACCTCACCGCCGGCCAGGTTGCCGCCGCTGTGCAGGAAACCCAGGCCACCGCCATGCATCTGGCCCAAGCGTCTGAGCAACAGGCCCAGCAGATTTCCGAAGCCTCGACAGCCATCAGCGACATGGCCGAGTCCATCGATCAGGTCTCGGCCAACGCTGCCGAATCGTCGGCGGTGGCCGAGCGTTCCGTGGAAATCGCCAACAAGGGCAACGAGGTGGTGCACAACACCATCCACGGCATGGACAACATCCGCGAACAGATTCAGGACACCGCCAAGCGCATCAAACGCCTCGGCGAGTCCTCTCAGGAAATCGGCGACATCGTCAGCCTGATCGACGACATCGCCGACCAGACCAACATCCTCGCCCTCAACGCGGCGATCCAGGCATCGATGGCCGGGGATGCCGGGCGCGGGTTTGCCGTGGTTGCCGACGAAGTGCAGCGGCTGGCCGAGCGTTCGTCCGCCGCGACCCGGCAGATCGAAACCCTGGTGCGGGCGATTCAGGCCGACACCAACGAAGCGGTGATTTCCATGGAGCAGACCACCACCGAAGTGGTGCGCGGCGCGCGACTGGCGCAGGATGCCGGTGTGGCCCTGGAAGAAATCGAAGGCGTGTCCAAGACCCTCGCCGCGCTGATCCAGAGCATTTCCAACGCGGCGCAGCAGCAGACCTCCTCGGCCGGGCAGATCTCGCTGACAATGAATGTGATCCAGCAGATCACCTCGCAAACCTCGTCGGGGTCCACCGCCACCGCCGAGAGCATCGGCAACCTGGCGAAAATGGCCAGTCAGCTGCGTCGTTCGGTGTCCGGATTCACCTTGCCGGCGGCGACAGATAAAGCGTGAGTGGAGTGGTTATGGGTGATCGGCACGACTACGTGGCCCTGGAATGGGTCAAGGGCGAAATTGCCGAAACGCTGAGGCTGGCGCATCAGGCGATCGAAGCCGTGCTCGACGATCCGCAGGCCTTCCCCGGGCTGGACGAATGTCTGGCGTACATTCATCAGGTCCACGGCAGTCTGCAAATGGTCGAGTTCTACGGCGCAGCGTTGCTCGCCGAAGAAATGGAGCATCTGGTCGAAGCCCTGCAACATCAACGCGTGCCACACCGCGACGAGGCCTTGCACCTGCTGCTGCAAGCCTTGGGGCAACTGCCGCTTTACCTTGACCGCGTGCAGAGCGCCCGCCGCGACCTGCCGCTGGTGGTGTTGCCGCTGATCAACGATCTGCGCAGCGCCCGTGGTGAAAGCCTGCTGGCGGAAACCAGTCTGTTCAGCCCGCCACTGCCCGAGCTGGCGCCGCTCGGCGACGAGGCACTCGCCGCGCTGGAACCGCCCGATCTGCCGAACGTGCTGCGCAAACTGCGGCAGATGCTGCAAATGGCTCTGGTCGGTCTGCTGCGCGAACAGGACGACCAGACGCACCTTGGCTATCTGGCCAAAGTCTTCAGCCGTCTCGAAGCGCTGAGCGGCGACGCGCCGTTGAGCCCTTTGTGGCAAATCGCCTCGGCATTGGTCGAGGGCATGCGCGAGGGCGTCATCGCCAACAGTCCGGCGCTGCGCAGCCTGTTCAAGGACGCCGACCAAGAGCTCAAGCGCCTGCTCGAGCAGGGCATCGTCGGGCTCAATCAGCCGGCGCCGGCCGAGCTGCTGAAAAGCCTGTTGTTCTATATTGCCAAAGCCGAACATCCCACCGGGCAGATGCTGACCATGAAAGATCGCTACTCCCTGGACGACGCGTTGCCCGACAGCGCGATGGTCGATGAAGAACGCGCGCGCCTCGCCGGCCCCGACCGCGATGCCATGCGCTCGGTGCTGGCGGCGCTGTGCGAAGAGCTGGTGCGGGTCAAGGAGCGCCTCGATCTGTTCGTGCGCAGCGACCGCCAGCACGCCTCGGATCTGGACAGCCTGCTCGCACCGCTGCGGCAGATTGCCGACACCCTCGCGGTGCTGGGTTTCGGCCAGCCGCGCAAAGTCATCATCGACCAACTGGCAGTGGTGCTCAGCCTCGCCCAAGGCCAGCGCGAACCGAACGACGCGATTCTCATGGACGTCGCCGGGGCCTTGCTCTACGTCGAAGCGACGCTGGCCGGCATGGTCGGCACGGTGGAGACGCAAAGCGCCGAAGACGCGCGCCTGCCGACCACCGACCTGACGCAGATCCATCAGATCGTGATCAAGGAAGCGCGCATCTGCCTGCAACAGGCCAAGGACATGATCGTCGACTACATCGACGCCGATTGGGACCGCCAGCATCTGCAACCGCTGCCCGAACTGCTGACGCAGGTGCGCGGAGCGCTGGCGATGATTCCGCTGGCCCGCGCGGCGAGTCTGGTCGAGGCCTGCAACGGTTTCATTCGCGAGCATTTGATGCTCGATGCCCACGAACCGGGCTGGGAACAACTCGATCATCTGGCCGATGTGATCAGCAGCCTCGAGTATTACCTCGAACGCCTGAGCGACGACCCGCAGGCGCCCGCCGAGCATCTGCTCGATGTCGCGCAAAACAGCCTTGCCAGCCTCGGCTTCTTTGCCAACGAGCAGCCCGGCGAAGCGCAAGTGCCGGTGCTTGATGAGGTACTCAGCCCCAGCGAAGCGCAGCTCATGCAGGATCTGCAAACCCTTGACGACCCTGACGTCGTGCAGTCGCTCGCCGAGGTGCTGGCCAGCCCGCTGTCGGCGCTCAACCCGCCGGCGCGCAACACCCCTGACAGCCTGATGCCGCCGCCGACCGATGAGGAACCGGTCGACGATGAACTGCGCGAAGTATTCCTCGAAGAGACCGACGAAGTCCTCGCGGTCCTCCACGAATACCTGCCGCGCTGGACCGCCAATCCCCAGGACCGCGCCGCCCTGATTGAGCTGCGTCGGGCCTTCCATACCTTGAAGGGCAGCGGGCGCATGGTCCGCGCGTTGGTCCTTGGCGAACTGGCCTGGGCCGTGGAAAACCTGCTCAACCGCGTGCTCGAACAAAGCGTCGAGCCCGGCGCAGTGCTGCGCCAGTTGCTCGGCGACACGCTGTTGCTGCTGCCCGAGCTGATCAACGAATTCGCCACCCAGCGTCAGCGCCAACGCAGCGATGTCGACCAACTCGCCGCCCGCGCCCACGCGTTGGCCAAAGGCGATGAGCCGCTGGCTGCCGAAGACACCGACGACGTCGCCGCGCTTGATCCGCTGCTGCTGGAAATCTTCCGCAAAGAAGCCGAAACCCACCTCGCCAGCCTCAACCGTTTCCTCGATCAGGCCGCCGAACAGGTGCCGTTGCCGGCCAGCGACGAACTGCAACGGGCGCTGCACACGCTCAAGGGCAGTGCATCCATGGCCGGCGTATTGCCGATGGCCGAACTGGCGGCTTCACTGGATCAACTGGCTCGCGAGTTCAAGGCGCATCAGTTGCCGCTGGATCTGGACGAGTTCGAATTGCTGCTCGAAGCCGAGGGTTTGTTCCGCGTCGGCCTGCGTCAGCTCAAACACGATCCGCTGGCGCCGATTGTCGGTGCGCAGTCGCTGATCAAACGCACCGAGGCGCTGCTCGCCGAGCGCCTGCAAGCCAGCTCCGATGGCGCTGACAGCGGCCTGCGCCTCAAGCGCGATCCGCAGCTGATCAACAACTTCCTCGCCCAGGGCATGGACATCCTCCTCGACGCCGAAAACCTTTTGCAGCGCTGGCAGCAACACCCCGGCGAACGCCAGGAACTCAGCGCCTTGCTCGATGAGCTGACCACTCTGGGCGAGGGCGCGCACCTTGCCGATCTGCTTCCGGTCGATGGCCTCTGCGAAGCTTTGCTCGACCTGTATGGCGCGGTGGAAGAAAGCAGCCTGGCGGTCAGTGAGCGGTTTTTCCACGAGGCGCAACTGGCCCACGAAGCGCTGATCAACATGCTCGACGAGCTCGCTGCCGGCCAGGAAATCACCCCGCAGCCGGAGCGGATTCGTGCCTTGCAGGAACTGCTCGACGAAGGCCTCGACCCGGCGGCGATGGGCCTGATCCGCAGCGACGGCAGCCGCACCCTGGACATTCGCGAACTGGGCAGCGCCACCGCGCAATTGCAGCAATCGGTTGCCGCCCTTGAGCCTGACGACGAGATCGTCGAAATCTTCCTCGAAGAGGCGGTGGACATTCTCGACAGCGCCGGGCAAGCCTTGCAGCGCTGGCGCAAGGATCCGGACAACGCCGCGCCGCTGTCGTCATTGCAGCGCGACTTGCACACGCTGAAGGGCGGCGCGCGCATGGCCGAGGTCGAGGCCGTCGGCGACCTTGCCCAGGAGCTGGAAAATCTCTACGAAGGGCTGGTCGATCGGCGCTACAACCACAGCGCCGTGCTCGAAGGTTTGTTGCAGCACAGTCATGAGCGGTTGGCGCTGATGCTGGAGCAACTGCAAGCGCATCAAGCGCTGACCCCGGCGCAGGATCTGATCGACGCGATCCGTCAGTTGCGTCAGGGCCAGGCCGCCAGCGAATCTGCCCCCGCTGCGGTCGAACACGACAACGCCGGGCATGATCCGGAACTGTTGGAAATCTTCCTCGAAGAAGGTTTCGACATCATCGAAAGCTCCGGCGCCGCGCTGTTGCGCTGGCAGGCCGAGCCGGGCAACCGTCAGGAAATCGAAACCCTGCTGCGCGATCTGCACACCCTCAAGGGCGGCGCGCGCATGGTCGAAATCGGCCCGATCGGCGACCTCGCCCATGAGCTGGAATTTCTCTACGAAAGCCTCTCTAGCGGTGCGCTGCAACCGTCTGCCGAACTGTTCGCGCTGGTGCAGCGCGGCCATGACCGACTGGCGCAAATGCTCGATGGTGTGCGCGCCGGGCAACCGTGCCCGCCGGCCGATCGGCTGATCAACGCGATCCAGAATTTCAGTCACCCGGTGCAGGTTGAAGCGCCGCCGGCGCCGGCTCCGGTGATCAAGCCTGAGGCAGCGCCACCCGCCGCCGATGCTGGCGCGGACATGGTCAAGGTCTCGTCCGAGCTGCTTGATGAACTGGTCAATCTGGCCGGGGAAACCTCGATCTTTCGTGGGCGAATCGAGCAGCAAGTCAACGATGCGCAGATTGCTCTCAACGAGATGGAAACCACCATCGAGCGCATGCGCGATCAGTTGCGCCGCCTCGACACCGAAACCCAAGGGCGCATCCTCAGCCGCCAGCAAGTCGATGGCGAACGCCTCGGTTATGAAGACTTCGATCCGCTGGAAATGGACCGCCATTCGCAGCTCCAGCAACTGTCGCGGGCGCTGTTCGAATCCGCTTCTGACCTGCTCGACCTCAAGGAAACCCTCGACCGCCGCAACCACGATGCGGAGAACCTGTTGCAGCAACAGGGGCGGATCAACACCGAATTGCAGGAAGGCCTGATGCGCACGCGCATGGTGCCGTTCGAACGCATGGTGCCGCGTCTGAAACGCATCGTTCGTCAGGTCGCCGAAGAGCTGGGCAAGGATGTCGCTTTTGTCGTCGGCAATGCCGATGGCGAGATGGATCGCAATGTGCTGGAACGCATGGCCGCGCCGCTGGAACACATGCTGCGCAACGCCGTCGACCATGGCCTCGAACCCGCCGATGTGCGGCTGGCGGCAGGCAAACCGGCGCAAGGGCAGATCACCCTTGATCTGTCCCGCGAAGGCGGTGACATGGTTTTCGACATCCGCGACGACGGCGCCGGGGTGCCGCTGGAAGCCGTGCGGCGCAAGGCGATCAAACGCGGCTTGCTGGCGCCCGACGCCGAGATCAGCGACCGCGACGTGTTGCAGTTCATCCTTCAGCCGGGTTTCTCCACGGCGGAAAAGATCACCCAGATTTCCGGGCGTGGCGTCGGCATGGACGTGGTCCACGAAGAGGTGCGTCAGCTCGGCGGCAGCATGAGTATCGATTCGGTGCCGGGGCAGGGCGTGCATTTCCGCATTCGCCTGCCGTTCACCGTGTCGGTCAACCGCGCGCTGATGGTGCAGTGCGCTGAGGATCAATACGCGATTCCGCTGAACACCATCGAAGGCATCGTGCGTGTGTTGCCGAATGATCTGGAAGGGCACTTCCGGCAGGATCCACCGAGTTATCAATACGGCGGCCAGCGTTATGAGCTGTGCTACCTGGGCGAGCTGTTGAAGACTGCGCCACGGCCGAAACTGCTCGGGCAGAACCTGCCGTTGCCGGTGCTGCTGGTGCATTGCAACGACCGCCACATTGCCGTGCTGGTCGACGCCATGGCCGGCACTCGCGAGATCGTGGTCAAGAGCCTCGGCCCGCAGTTCGCGGCGGTGCAGGGCGTGTCGGGGGCGACGATTCTCGGCGACGGCCGGGTGGTGCTGATTCTGGATCTGCTCGCACCGATCCGCGCGATGCAGGCGCGCCTGGCGCAGGAACCGACGCCCACGGAGATCGACAGCGAACCGCACAAGCCGTTGCTGATTATGGTCGTCGATGACTCGGTGACGGTGCGCAAGGTCACCAGCCGTTTGCTCGAGCGCCATGGCATGAACGTGCTGACTGCCAAGGACGGCGTCGATGCGATGCTGCTGCTCGAAGAGCACCTGCCCGACCTGATGCTGCTCGACATCGAAATGCCGCGCATGGACGGCTTCGAAGTCGCCACCCAGGTGCGCGCCGACGAACGCCTGCGCCACTTGCCGATCATCATGATCACCTCGCGCACCGGGCAGAAACACCGCGACCGCGCCATGGCCATCGGCGTCAACGACTACCTCGGCAAGCCGTATCAGGAATCGGTGTTGCTGGAGAGCATCGCCCAGTGGAGCAAGAAACATGCATGAGCACCGGCACAACCCGCGCACCAGCCAGCTCACCGGGCTGTTGCTGCCGCTGGCCGATCGCAACCTGATCCTGCCCAATGTCGCCATCGCCGAGCTGATCGACTACCAGGCCAGCGCCTTCGATCTCGACACGCCGCCGTGGTACCTGGGCCGGGTAACGTGGCGCGAGCGGCAGATTCCGCTGATCAGTTTCGAATCGGCCTGCGGGCAGAAAATCGTCATCGGCGAACGGGCGCGGATCGTGATTCTGAATGCGCTGGGCGGCTTGCCCGAGCTGAGATTCATCGCCCTGTTGGTGCAGGGGATTCCTCGGTCGTGCAAGCTCGACAGTCAGTTGAGTTACGTGGATGTGCCGTTGTGTGCGCTGGAGCAGGCGGCGGTGCAGGTCGGCGAGCAGGTGGCGAAGGTGCCGGATTTGTTGGGGCTGGAGCAGTTACTGGTGGATGCGGGATTGGCCCGCTGATCCAAGGCTTTCGCTTGATCGTTGCCACGCGCTGCGTGGGAATGCAGCCCGGGACGCTCCGCGTCCCATCAAGAGCCGAACGCGGAGCGTCCGTGGAGGCATTCCCACGCAGCGCGTGGCAACGATCAAAAGCCCCTCACCCCAGCCCTCTCCCAAAGGGAGAGGGAGCCGACCGGGGTGTCTCGCGTCCTACATCGACCTGGAATGACCGAGTCGATTATGGATTCACTACAACGGGTTCAGGTCAGCGTCATTCCCAAGCATCCCCCAATCAGTCCCCTCTCCCTCCGGGAGAGGGCTAGGGTGAGGGTAGCTTTTGAACGTTACGCTCAGCGTAATGATTCACCACCCAGCTTGATTGATGCCCTCACCACACACGCCTAACTTGGCTCCACGACAGCGAACCCCGTGGAGTGAGCATGACAACAACAATTTCCCCCGACTCGCGCTGGACGCGGCGGCGTGACGAGAAGCAGCGCCGGCTCGACAAGGTGCGCGGGCTCGCCGATGGCGCGGTGTTGCCTAGCGACAAGATCGTCGCCGCGCTCGAAGCGCTGATCCATCCCGGCGACCGTGTGGTGCTGGAGGGCAACAACCAGAAACAGGCGGATTTCCTTTCACGTTCGCTGGCCAAGGCCGACCCGGCCAAGCTCCACGATCTGCACATGATCATGCCCAGCGTCGGCCGCTCCGAACACCTTGATCTGTTCGAACGTGGCATTGCCCGCAAGCTCGATTTCTCCTTCGCCGGCACCCAGAGCCTGCGCATCAGCCAATTGCTCGAAGATGGCTTGCTCGAAGTCGGCGCCATTCACACGTACATCGAACTCTACGCCCGCCTCGTCGTGGACCTGATCCCCAACGTTGTGCTCTCGGCCGGCTTCATGGCCGACCGCGCCGGCAACATCTACACCGGCCCGAGCACCGAAGACACCCCCGCACTGATCGAACCGGCGGCGTTCAGCGACGGTATCGTTATCGTTCAGGTCAACCAATTGGTCGATGACGTCAGCGAGCTGCCTCGCGTAGACATCCCGGCGTCGTGGGTCGATTTCGTTGTGGTCGCCGACAAGCCGTTCTACATCGAACCGCTGTTCACCCGCGACCCACGCCACATCAAGCCTGTGCACGTGCTGATGGCGATGATGGCGATTCGCGGGATCTACGAAAAACACAATGTGCAGTCACTCAACCACGGCATCGGTTTCAACACCGCCGCCATCGAATTGATCCTGCCGACCTACGGCGAGTCCCTCGGTTTGAAAGGCAAGATCTGCCGCAACTGGACGCTCAATCCGCACCCGACGCTGATCCCGGCGATTGAAAGCGGCTGGGTCGAGAGCGTGCATTGCTTCGGCACCGAACTGGGCATGGAAAACTACATTGCCGCTCGGCCGGATGTGTTCTTCACTGGCCGCGACGGCTCGCTGCGCTCCAACCGTATGGTCTGCCAACTGGCCGGGCAATACGCGGTGGATCTGTTTATCGGCGCGACGTTGCAAGTCGACGGCGACGGCCATTCCTCGACGGTGACTCGGGGCCGTCTCGCCGGTTTCGGTGGTGCGCCAAACATGGGTCACGACCCGCGCGGCCGCCGTCACGGCACCCCGGCGTGGCTGGACATGCGCCACGCCGATGGGCCGCAACCGATGCTCGAACGCGGCAAGAAACTCGTGGTGCAAATGGTCGAGACCTTCCAGGAGGGCGGCAAACCGACCTTTGTCGAAACCCTCGACGCGGTGGAAGTGGCGAAGAAAAGCGGCATGCCGCTGGCGCCGATCATGATCTACGGCGACGACGTTACCCACCTGCTCACCGAAGAAGGCATCGCCTACCTGTACAAGGCGCGCTCGCTGGAAGAGCGCCAGGCGATGATCGCAGCGGTCGCCGGGGTTACCGCCATCGGCCTGCGGCACAACCCGAAAGACACCGAACGCATGCGCCGCGAAGGCCTGATCGCCTTGCCCGAAGACCTTGGCATCCGCCGCACCGACGCCACCCGCGAATTGCTCGCGGCGAAAAGCGTGGCCGATCTGGTCGAGTGGTCCGGCGGCCTGTACAACCCGCCCGCCAAATTCAGGAGCTGGTAATGCACGCATTCAACCTGCAAGCGAAACCGCTGTCCCTGGCTGACCGCTTGGCCGATCTGGCGGTGGACGCGCTGATCGACGAAGCCGATCTGTCGCCGAAACCGGCGCTGGTCGACCGTCGCGGCAATGGCGCACACACCGATCTGCACCTGGGCCTGATGCACGCGTCGGCGCTGGCATTGTGGCCGGCATTCAAGGAAATGGCCGAGGCCGCGCTGGAGACCGGTGAAGTCGGTGTGCCGTTGCGCGAAGCGATCGGCCGCATCGGCCGCGAGGGCGAACAAGCGATGCTCGTGACCACCAACGGCGTCAACACCCATCGCGGTGCGATCTGGGCATTGGGACTGTTGGTGACAGCCGCCGCGCTGCAACCTAAATCCATCGCCCTGTGCGCCGCACGCCTGGCACTGCTCGACGATCGCTACGCACCGACACCGCTCAGCCACGGCGCACAGGTCGCCCAGCGTTACGGCGCACGTGGCGCTCGGGAAGAAGCGCAACTCGGCTTCCCGTCCGTGCTGCAACGCGGCCTGCCGCAACTGCATAAAAGCCGCGCCAACGGCCACGGCGAACAGAACGCCCGGCTCGATGCGTTGCTGGCGATCATGACCGAACTGGCTGACACCTGCGTGCTTTACCGCGCCGGGGAACCGGGCCTGCACGCCATGCAGGCCGGCGCGCAAGCGGTGCTTGATGCCGGCGGCAGCGCCAGCCTCAGCGGTCGTCGGCGCCTGCACGAACTCGATCAACAACTCATCGCATTGAATGCCTCGCCCGGTGGCGCCGCCGACCTGCTCGCCGCCACATTGCTGCTCGATCGCATCGAGCGCGCCGGCATTGTTCAGGGAGCGTTTTGATGGAAAACCTATCGTTTGAATTCCCCGCCGGGCAGCCGCCACGCGGGCGTGCGCTGGTCGGCTGTGTCGGCTCGGGGGATCTGGAAGTGCTGATCGAACCGGGTCTGGCCGGCAAACTGACGATCAACGTGCAGACCTCGGTCAACGGCGCGCAGCAGCGCTGGCAGCACCTGTTTGCGCGGATGTTCGACGGCACCACGCCACCGGCGATGGCCATCGATATCCACGATTTCGGCGCGACGCCGGGGGTGGTGCGCTTGCGTCTGGAACAGGGTTTCGAGGAGATCGGCCATGACTGACAGCGCAGCGTTGCTCAACAAACACAGTTTCGTCGAACTCGGCGCGCGGCAGCGGGCGCAAGCCTTGCTCGACGCCGCGACCTTTCGCGAACTGCTCGATCCCTTTCAACGGGTCATGTCGCCATGGCTTGAGCGCCAGGGCGTAGTGCCGCAAGCCGACGACGGCGTGATTATCGCCAAGGGCAGTCTCGACGGTTTGCCGGTGGTCATCGCGGCGATTGAAGGTGCGTTTCAGGGCGGCAGCCTTGGCGAAGTCGGCGGGGCGAAGATTGCCGGTGCGCTGGAACTGGCCGCTGAAGACAACCGCAACGGCATCCCCACCCGCGCCGTGTTGCTGCTGGAAACCGGCGGCGTGCGCTTGCAGGAAGCCAATCTAGGGCTGGCGGCGATTGCCGATATTCACGCGGCGATTGTCGATCTGCAGCAATACCAACCGGTGGTCGGCGTGGTCGCCGGCAGCGTCGGTTGCTTCGGCGGCATGTCGATTGCTGCTGCGCTGTGCAGTTATTTGCTGGTGACCCAGGAAGCACGTCTCGGCCTGAACGGCCCGCAGGTGATCGAGCAGGAAGCCGGGATCGAGGAATACGACTCCCGCGACCGGCCCTTCATCTGGAGCCTGACCGGCGGCGAGCAGCGTTTCAACACGGGGCTGGTGGACCGTTATGTCGGCGATGATGTGGCGCAGATTCGTCAGCAGGTCGGCCAACTGCTCCAGCAAGGCCTGCCGGCACAGCCGCGCAGTCAGCGCGCCGAGTGGTTCCTGCAACGCCTCGGCAAGCTGAACACTGACCAGCAAATCGAACCGTCGGTGGTTCGCGATCTGTATCAAGGAGAGCGCTCATGAGCGGTTGTTCATTGCGCGGTTTGCACTGGTTCAATGCGCTCAGCGCTGGCGCCAGTGTCGTCGAAGGGTTGCCGCCGTCATTGAAAGTGGCCGACGCTGAGCTCGGGCGTTTTATCGCCGTGGTCGCCGACCCGGACAATCGTTTCCCCCGCGCCCGCAATGGCGAGGTCGGTTTGCTCGAAGGCTGGGGGCTGGCCAAGGCTGTGGATGACGCGATCAGCGCCGACCGCGACAGCGCACAGAAGCGCCCGATCATCGCCATCGTCGATGTGCCGAGCCAGGCGTATGGCCGCCGCGAAGAAGCCCTCGGCATTCATCAGGCGCTCGCCGGCGCGGCGGACAGTTATGCCCGTGCACGCTTGGCCGGCCATCCGGTGATTGCGCTGCTGGTGGGCAAGGCCATGTCGGGTGCGTTTCTCGCCCATGGTTATCAGGCCAATCGCCTGATCGCGCTGCGCGACCCCGGCGTGATGGTCCACGCGATGGGCAAAGCCTCGGCGGCGCGGGTGACCTTGCGCAGTGTCGAGGAACTGGAAGCGCTGGCCTCGAGCGTGCCGCCGATGGCCTACGACATCGACAGCTACGCCAGCCTCGGCCTGCTCTGGGAAACCCTCTCGGTGCAGCAGATCGAACAACCGACGGCGGAAGATCTGACGCGCGTGACTGAGTGCCTCAAGCAAGCGATCAACGATGTGACCAGCACAGATTTGAAAGGGCGACTTGGTGCGAGCAATCGTGCCGCCTCCAGCAAAGTCCGCGAGTTGCTGAGGGCGCAGTGGTGAACCTGCCCCTGGCCCACGATCTGCTCTGGGGCATGACCCCGGCGCAGTTGCCGGCGGATGCGCCGCAGTGGGCGGTCGCGGCGCTGGCGGCCGGGCAACCGGTGGTGGTGCGCCGGGCCTTGAGCGAGGAAGGTCAGGTCGCGGTCGGTGTGCGCGGTGTGTTGCGCGAGCAGCGGCTGGCGGCGGTTATGGCGCTGGATTCGATTGCCTGTCGAGTCAGTCCCGAAGCCCTTTGTCATGTTGAGTGTGAGCGAGATCTGCCGGTGATGCAGGCGCTCAAACAACTGCGGCCGATGCTCGATGACTGCCGTTGGGTCTGGGGTGTCAGCGGCAGTGTCGGGTTTGAATTGGCCAGTGGTTTCAGAGCAATGCATGCGGCCAGTGATCTCGATCTGATTCTGCGTGCGCCGCAGATGATCGGCCGTGATCAGGCGCGCGAACTGGTCGCGCTTTTAGATCAAACTGTGTGCCGGGTCGACATGCAATTGCAGACGCCGTTCGGCGCTGTGGCGTTGCGGGAATGGGCCAGCGGTTCGTTCCGAGTGCTGCTGAAAAATGCTTATCAGGCCTGTCTGGTGACGGATCCGTGGAACCCGCAGGAGCAGGCAGCGTGAGCAGCCTGTTGGTGTTTCCCGGCCAGGGCGCGCAGCAAGCGGGCATGCTCCAGCGTTTGCCAAGGGAAACGCTGGTCGAGGCCAGTGATGTACTGGGCGAAGATGTTGCGCTGCTGGATTCAGCCGAGGCATTGCGCACGACACGAGCGGTTCAGCTGTGCCTGCTGATCGCCGGTGTCGCTGCTTCGCGGCAGTTATTGCAGGATGAACTGACTGCGGATTACGTCGCCGGCCTGTCCATCGGCGCTTATCCGGCGGCGGTGGTGGCGGGGGTCTTGAGTTTCAGCGATGCGCTGCATCTGGTCAGTCTGCGCGGTGAGCTGATGCAACAAGCCTATCCACAGGGCTACGGCATGACCGCGATCATCGGCTTGCAGTTGTCCACAGTCGAAACCCTGCTGGCGCAAGTGCACAGCGAAGATGCGCCGGTGTATCTGGCCAACATCAACGCCGATAACCAAGTGGTGATTGCCGGCAGCGACAAGGCCATGCACGCGGTGGCCGAACTGGCACGCAGTCGCGGCGCCGGAGTGGCGAAACGGCTGGCGGTGAGCGTGCCGTCGCATTGCCCATTGCTGGAAAAACCGGCGCAGGCGCTTGCCGAAGCCTTCGCCAGGGTCGAACTTAAAACGCCACGGATCGGCTATCTCAGCGGCAGCCGCGCCCGCCCTGTGAGCAAAGTCGAAGCGCTGCGTGACGACCTCGCTTTCAACATGTGCCGCGTGGTGGACTGGCGCGGCACCGTGCAAAGCGCCTACGAGCGCGGCGTACGTCTACAGATCGAACTGCCGCCCGGTGCGGTGCTGACCGGGCTGGCGCGCCGGGTGTTCGAGCAGGGCACCGTCACTGCCTTCGACAGTGCCCGCCTCGATACCCTGCAAGCGCTGTTGCGCGAGGAGGGTGGCCGCCAACTCTAAAAACGCCGCGACTCAAGCTTCGAACAACAAAAACAACATTCGACGATGCACTTTGAGGACTACAACAATGATTATTTACGGTGTGGCATTTCTCGCCTTTTGCACGCTGGTCGGTATCTGGGTCGGTGAATTGCTCGGCAAGCTGATCGGCGTGCCGGCCAATGTCGGCGGTGTCGGTATTGCGATGCTGCTGTTGATCGGCCTGGGCAGCTATCTCTACAAGAGCGGCTGGCTCAAGGGCAAGACCGAGCAGGGCGTGGAGTTCTGGAGCGCGATCTACATCCCCATCGTGGTCGCCATGGCCGCACAGCAGAATGTCTACGGTGCGCTGAAGGGCGGGCCGATGGCGATTCTCGCCGGCACCCTCGCCGTAGTGATCGCCTTTGCTCTGGTGCCGGTGCTGACGCGCATGGGCAACAAGCAAGAGACGCCGATTGCTCCAGCCAAGACTGCGGGGTAATCGCCATGTACGAATCAATGATGAAAGTGATCACCGGCTACGGTTTGATCAGCGGCTTTTTGATTGTCGGCCTGACCATGTGGGTGTCCTACTGGATGTCCAACACTTTCACCAAGGGCCGTCTGCACGGTTCGGCGATCGCCATTCTGCTCGGGCTGGTGCTGTCGTATATCGGCGGCGCGCTGACCGGTGGGCAGAAGGGCGTGGTGGATATTCCCCTGCTGTCCGGCATCGGCCTGCTCGGCGGTGCGATGCTGCGGGATTTCGCGATTGTGGCGACGGCGTTTGGCGTGAGTGTCGATGAGCTCAAACGCGCCGGATTCGTCGGTGTGCTGGCGCTGTTTGTCGGCGTTGGCACCTCGTTCGTCGCCGGCGTCGGCGTGGCGATGGCGTTCGGCTACACCGATGCGGTGAGCCTGACCACCATTGGCGCCGGTGCCGTGACTTATATCGTTGGCCCGGTGACCGGTGCGGCGATTGGTGCCAGCTCCGAGGTGATGGCGCTGTCGATTGCGGCGGGGCTGATCAAGGCGATTCTGGTGATGGTGATGACACCGTTCGTGGCACCGATGATCGGCCTGAACAATCCGCGCAGCGCGGTGATTTTCGGTGGGTTGATGGGCACCTCCAGCGGTGTTGCCGGAGGCCTGGCGGCCACCGATCCGAAGCTGGTGCCGTACGGTTGCCTGACGGCGGCGTTCTACACCGCGCTCGGGTGTCTGCTTGGGCCTTCGCTGTTGTTTCTGGCGATGCGCGGGTTGATGGGTTAGTCAATTCAAGCTGCCCTCACCCTAACCCTCTCCCGGAGGGAGAGGGGACTGACCGAGTTGTTCTGGCGTTATACATCGACCTGAAATTTCTAAGTCGAACTCAGGTTCTGAAAAAGCCCCCGATCTGCTCCCTTTCCCCCTCTACCCCTTGGGGGAGAGGGCTGGGGTGAGGGGGTAGCTCTTGATTTTGATCTTGATCTAAACCCCAGCCTGCCGATTGGCATACATCCGACACTCCGCCAGCAACGCCAGCAGATTCGGATCACGCTCCTTGGCCTTGAGAAACACCACGCCAATGTGCTGCTGCAACCGGTACTTCTCCTGCAACGGAATCAGCTTCACCCGATTCTCGTACACCGCCGCAATCCGCCCCGGCAACAAGGCGTACCCCACCCCTGAGCTGACCATGCTCAGCAGGGTGAAGATGTCATTGACCTGCATCGCCACCTTCGGCTCGAACCCTGCTTGCTTGAATACCCGCACACCGTCCTGATGCGTGGCGAAGCCCTGGGTCAGGGTGATGAAGGTTTCATCGCGCACTTCCGCCAGATCGACTTCACTGCGCTGAGCGAATTTTGAATCCGCCGGGGTGGCGAGGAAGATGTCGTCGGAGAACAGCGCAATCTGTTCGCAGTCCGGATCGTTGATGCTGTCGTCCAGCGACACCAGAATCGCGTCGACTTCCATGTTTTTCAGCTTGTAGAGCAGGTCGATGTTCGAGCCGAGGATCAGGTCGATGTTGAGTTCGCTGCGGCGGATTTTCAGGCCCATGATCAGCTGCGGCACGGTTTTCACCGTCAGCGAATACAGCGAGCCGAGCTTGAAGCGCTCGGCGGAGAACCCGGCGGCTTCGCGGGTCAGGCGCACGCTGTCGACGACGTCGTTGATCAGCTTCTGCGCACGTTCTTCCAGCACATAAGCGCTTTCCAGCGGCGTCAGGTTGCGCCCTTCGTGTTTGAACAGCGGGCAGCGCAGGGCGTTTTCCAAAGAGTGAATGGCGCGGTGCACGCTGACGTTGCTGGTCTGCAGTTCGGCGGCAGCGCGGGCGAGGTTGCCGGTGCGCATGAAGGCGAGGAACACCTCGAGTTTTTTCAGGGTCAATTCTTCGTCGATCAGCATGGCGCGGACTCTTTTTGGTATCGGCCGATTGTGCCCAATTCCCGCGGGCCGCGCAGGCGAGGTTGAACAGAAACATTGCGCTTTTACGCTCAAGGCCCGAGCCTTGCGCGCTGCGGTAACGAATGTGAGGTGAGCAATACATGTATCACGGGGAAAAACTCAACGCCTGGACCCATCTGGTCGGGGCCATCGCCGCGTTTATCGGCGGCGTGTGGATGCTGGTGATTGCCAGCCTCGACGGCAGTCCGTGGAAGATTGTCAGCGTGGCGATCTACGCCTTCACTTTGCTGGTGCTCTACAGCGCCTCGACCGTGTATCACAGCGTGCGCGGGCGCAAGAAAGCGATCATGAAGAAGGTCGATCATTTCTCGATCTACCTGCTGATCGCCGGCAGCTACACGCCGTTCTGCCTGGTGACGTTACGCGGGCCTTGGGGCTGGACGCTGTTCGGGATTGTCTGGGGGCTGGCGCTGATCGGCATCCTGCAAGAGATCAAACCGCGTTCCGAGGCGCGGATTCTGTCGATCGTGATTTACGCGGTGATGGGCTGGATCGTGCTGGTCGCGGTCAAACCGCTGATTGCCGCACTGGGCACGGCGGGGTTTGCCTGGCTGGCGTCGGGCGGGGTTTTGTATACGGTGGGGATTATCTTTTTTGCCCTGGATCACCGCCTGCGGCATGCCCATGGCATCTGGCATCTGTTTGTGATCGCGGGAAGTCTGCTGCACTTTGTCGCGATTCTGTTTTACGTCCTGTAAATGCAATCCCTGTGGGAGCGAGCCTGCTCGCGAAGGCGTCAGGTCAGCCAACACCTTCGTTGAATGAAACACCGCTTTCGCGAGCAGGCTCGCTCCCACAATAAATCTTCAGTGAACTCTGGTTTTGTGAACACCCTAGATCCAATGTGGGAGCGAGCCTGCTCGCGAAGGGGCCTTAGAAATCACCCCACAGTTGCTGGGCCACCGCCAACGCCACTACCGGCGCGGTCTCGGTGCGCAACACGCGCGGGCCGAGGCGGGCAGCGTGGAAACCGTTGCCTTTGGCCTGCTCGACTTCGCCATCCGTCAACCCACCTTCCGGTCCGATCAGAAACGCCAGCGTCGCCGGTTTGGCATGGCTGACCAGCGGTTCTGCGACCGGATGCAGCACCAGTTTCAATTCGGCTTCGGTCTGCTTGAGCCAGTCCGCCAGCAACACTGGTGGATGAATCACTGGCACCCGTGAACGCCCGCACTGTTCGCAGGCACTGATTGCCACTTGGCGCCAATGCAGCAAGCGCTTGTCGGCGCGTTCGTCCTTGAGCCGCACTTCGCAGCGTTCGCTGAAGATCGGGGTGATTTGCATCACGCCGAGTTCAGTGGCTTTCTGAATCGCCCAGTCCATGCGCTCGCCCCGGGACAGGCCCTGGCCGAGGTGGATCTGCAGCGGCGATTCGATTTGTCCGGCGAACTGCTCGTCGATCTGCACGACCACGCGCTTCTTGCCGACTTCGACGAGCGATCCGCGAAACTCATGGCCGGAACCGTCGAACAACTGCACCGCATCGCCTTCGGCCATGCGCAGGACGCGGCTGATGTAATGCGCCTGGGCCTCCGGCAGTTCGTGTTCGCCAGTGCTCAGCGGGGCGTCGATAAAGAAGCGGGACAGTCTCATGCGGGGTCTCTGTAAAAAGTGTAAAAGTCTGGCGGCCCTATCGCTGGCAAGCCAGCTCCCACAAGGACTTGCGCAGGACCTGTGGGAGCTGGCTTGCCAGCGATGACGGTAGTCCGTTCACCGCTGAAGCTTAAGTGAAATAGATCAGCCCGGGTCGCGGAATCCCGGATGGAAGTCTTTCGGCACCGCAACACTGACGCTGTCACGCGTAGCAATATCAATACCTTCACTGGCCACTTCGGCCAGAAAGTCGATCTGCTCCGGGGTGATCACATACGGCGGCAGGAAATACACCACGCTGCCCAGCGGCCGCAACAACGCACCACGTTCCAGTGCATGCTGGAAAACCTTCAAGCCACGACGCTCCTGCCAAGGGTAGGCCTCTTTCGTGGCTTTATCCTTGACCATCTCGATGGCCAGGACCATGCCGGTCTGGCGCACTTCGGAGACGTTCGGGTGATCCACCAGATGCGCAGTCGCCGAGGCCATGCGCTGAGCCAAGGCTTTGTTGTTCTCGATGACGTTGTCCTGCTCGAAGATATCCAGGGTCGCCAATGCCGCCGCGCAGGCCAGCGGGTTGCCGGTGTAGCTGTGCGAGTGGAGGAAGGCGCGCAGGGTCGGGTAGTCGTCGTAGAAGGCGCTGTAGACCTCGTCGGTGGTCAGGCACGCGGCCAGCGGCAGGTAGCCGCCGGTGAGGGCTTTCGACAGGCAGAGGAAGTCCGGGCGGATGCCGGCCTGTTCGCAGGCGAACATCGTTCCGGTGCGGCCGAAACCAACGGCGATTTCGTCGTGGATCAGGTGCACGCCGTAACGGTCGCAGGCCTCGCGCAACAGCTTGAGGTACACCGGGTGATACATGCGCATGCCGCCGGCACCTTGAATCAACGGCTCGACGATAACTGCCGCGACGCTGTCATGATTCTCTGCCAGCGTCTGTTCCATGGCCGCGAACATATTGCGTGAGTGTTCTTCCCAGCTCATGCCGTCGGGCCGGCCATAGCAATCCGGGCTCGGCACTTTGATGGTGTCCATCAACAGGGCTTTGTAGGTCTCGGTGAACAGCGGCACATCGCCGACCGCCATCGCCGCCATGGTCTCGCCGTGATAGCTGTTGGTCAGGGTGACGAAGCGCTTCTTGTTTGGTTGGCCGCGATTGAGCCAGTAGTGAAAGCTCATCTTCAGCGCGACTTCGATGCAGGACGAGCCGTTATCGGCGTAGAACACCCGGTTCAGGCCTTGCGGGGTCATTTTCACCAGGCGCTCGGACAGCTCGATCACCGGCTGATGGCTGAAACCGGCAAGGATCACGTGTTCGAGTTGATCGACCTGATCCTTGATGCGCTGGTTGATCCGCGGGTTGGCGTGGCCGAACACGTTGACCCACCAGGAACTGACTGCGTCGAGGTAGCGCTTGCCTTCGAAGTCTTCGAGCCAGACGCCTTCGCCGCGCTTGATCGGGATCAGCGGCAGCTGTTCGTGGTCTTTCATCTGGGTGCAGGGATGCCACAACACCGCGAGATCGCGTTGCATCCACTGGTTATTCAGGCCCATTTACAGTCTCCTCGAGGCGGCTCGCGTCAGGCGCGGGCGAACAATCGCGCAAGCCTATGCAATGCATCGCGCGGGAACAACCCATTGTGTCGATTGAACTACTTTGTCTGAGCCGATAGACGTCGCTGGCGGCGTTTTGATGGCTAACGTATTCTTCGCGGTTCTTTGAGTCGTCTGACTCGCAAAACTGCTTTTTCCCACATGTTTTTCCGGAGTTCGCTGAATGTCTGTCGGTTGGCTGCGCGCCTGTGCGCTGGTGATGTTGGGGCTGTTCAGCGTTACGGCGCTGGCCAAGGATAAAACCGCGATCGTGATTGGCGGCGGCCTGTCGGGTCTGACCGCTGCTTACGAACTGCAGAACAAAGGCTGGCAGGTCACCCTGCTGGAAGCCAAACCGAGCCTGGGCGGGCGCTCGGGCATGGCCACCAGCGAGTGGATCGGCAACGACAAGACTCAGCCGGTGCTGAACAAGTACGTGTCGACCTTCAAGCTCGGCACCACGCCGGCGCCGGAATTTGTGCGTACGCCGGGTTATCTGATCGATGGCGATTATTTCTCCGCCGCTGATCTGGCCACCAAACAGCCAGCCACCGCCGATGCGCTCAAGCGCTACCAGAAAACCCTCGACGATCTGGCGCGCTCGATCGACGACCCGCAGAACCCGGCGGCGACCGCCACCCTGCATGCACTGGACCAGATCACCGTATCGAGCTGGCTCGACAAGCAGAACCTGCCGGCCACCGCGCGTCAGTTGATCAACCAGGACATTCGCACCCACTACGACGAGCCTTCGCGTCTGTCGCTGCTGTATTTCGCTCAGCAGAACCGCGTCTATCGCGGCGTTTCCGACCGCGACCTGCGCGCCTCGCGTCTGGTCGGCGGCAGCCAGGTCCTGGCCCAGGCCTTCGTCAAACAGATCAAGACCATCAAGACCAGCTCGCCGGTCTCGGCCATCATCCAGGACAAGGACGGTGTGACCGTCAAAGTCGGCAGCGTCGGCTATCAGGCCGACTACGTTGTGCTGGCGGTACCGCTGCGCGCGCTGAACAAGATCGCCCTGACCCCTGCGCTGGATGCCCAGCATCTGGCGGCGATCAAAGGCACCAACTACGGCTGGCGCGACCAGATCATGCTGAAGTTCAAGACGCCAGTGTGGGAAAGCAAATCGCGCATGTCCGGCGAGATTTACAGCAATACCGGTCTGGGCATGCTCTGGATCGAACCGGCACTGAAGGGCGGCGCCAACGTGGTGATCAACCTGTCCGGCGATAACGCCCGTGTGATGCAGGCGTTCGGCGACAAGCAGATGGTCGATCAGGTGCTGATCCGTCTGCACGCGTTTTACCCACAGGCCCGTGGCTCGTTCACCGGTTATGAAATCCGTCGCTACAGCACCGATCCGTCGATGGGCGGCGCCTACCTGGCTTACGGCCCGGGGCAGATCAGCAAGTTCTGGCGCCTGTGGGAACGTCCGCTGCAACGCGTAGCGTTTGCCGGTGAACACACCGACACCTTGTACCCGGGCACTCTGGAAGGCGCACTGCGCACCGGCCAGCGCGCGGCTAGCCAGGTTGAAGATCTGGCGGCAGGCAAGTCGTTCGAACCGGCCAAAGTGGTTCCGGCTGCAGCTGCGGCAGGCGCGGCGGGTGCGGTAGCGGCGAAGAAGGGCAACTTCTTCAGCAACCTGTTCGGCGGTTCGGATGACGAGAAGAAGCCAGAGCCTGTGAAAGCGCCAGAGCCAGCACCTGCTCCGGCCGCTCCAGCGCCTGCACCGACCCCGGCACCTGCGCCAGCGCCGGTGGAAGCACCGAAGCCAGCGGCCCCGGTAAAAGCCGAGCCGGCGAAAAAAGCAGCGGCCAAGCCAGCGGCGAAGAAACCGGCGGCAAAAACCGAAACGAAAAAGCCGGCGGCCAAACCGGCGGCGAAGAAGGCTGAACCGGCGAAGAAGCCAGCGGCCAAGCCTGCTGCAACGACCGAGACCAAGGCGCAGTAAGGCTTTGTTCACATGAAAACGCGGCCCTCGGGTCGCGTTTTTTTTACCCTGCGTTTCAGTCCTTCGTCATCCGGTTACGGGACTTACCGGCGTACCGGAGCCTTCCCACAAGATGCTCGGAATGAGGTGATAGCGGCTGCCAGCGCGCCAATTTTATGCTGGAAAAAATTGGAGGCATGCTATGAAAACGCTTATCGCGATACTGGTTTTGATTGCACTTTCCGGATGTAGCAACGGGCAATTTTTCCCCGGCGGCTATGGTTCTGAACTGGCGCACAAGTGCCACATAGACCCCTACAGTGCCGAATGCCTGCAACCGCCGGCAGTACTTCATAACTGATCGGCCATGAATGGCTGGTCAGTCAAAACTCCCACTTGAAGAATTCTGTCCCGTTCGGCAGTTTCCTCAGCCACTTTTGCTTGGGTTTGCGCAGGCGCCCGGGAATGAAACCGAAACGCGCCCAGCGCAGACTGCCCGTGCGCTGGTCGTAACTCACCAGGTTTCCATCGTCCTGCACAGTCATGTATGTGTTGTACCAAAGCGACTTGTCGGTGCTGTGCGTGCTTTCCGCGATCCATAATCGTCGCCTGGAGGGGTCATAAAGAAAGCCGCTGTTGCTGATCACAAACTGCAGCGGCTCGCGCATCTTCTTCGGGTGCAAAGTTGCGCTGTAAGGTTGATTGGCGTCGGCGATCCAGATGATCGCCTCACCGTCCTTGAGCACGAGGTTCCCGTCGCTTTGCAGCATCAGACGAAATCGACCGTTCTCGGATTGCAGGAATTGGCCCGCAGACATCGTTTGATTGGGCGGCAGTACAGACGAACCACTTGCTTGAAAGGGCGTATATCGCAGAGCCATGTTTTCGTGCCTGTTTGAATAATGAAAAGAAGCATCATTCGAGCAGGTTTGAATTGCGCATCAGCGGTACATAGTTATCAGGGTCGAGTTTCGCCGTCTGCGTGTGCATAGATGACGATGGTCAATGCAGCCCCCGTCATCTGTACAAGCGCTCCACGCAGGAATCGCCTTTAATCCTTCCTTAACACCTCGCTCGCAGACTCTTGATCGTATTTATCGATATTTCAAAGCAAAATTTTCCGCTTTAATTCGATAGATAACTCGCTAGTCTTGGTTCGCAGTTCTCACAGGATTTGGGCAATGCAGCTACGTAACTCTTCTTCGCGCTATGGTTGGGTCAGCATCTTCATGCACTGGGGCGTGGCGCTGGCGGTCTTCGGGCTGTTTGCGCTGGGTCTGTGGATGGTTGGGCTGGATTACTACAGTACCTGGCGCAAAGACGCGCCGGATCTGCACAAGAGCATCGGTCTGGTGCTGCTTGGTGTGATGGTGTTGCGGGTGCTGTGGCGCTTCATCAGCCCACCGCCGCCAACGCTGCAAAGCTACAGCCGCATGACCCGTATCGGCGCCAAGTTCGGCCACGGGTTTCTGTATCTGGCGCTGTTCGCTGTGATGATTGCCGGTTACCTGATTTCCACCGCAGACGGTGTCGGGATCCCGGTGTTTGGCCTGTTTGAAGTACCTGCTCTGCTCTCCGGACTACCGGATCAGGCAGATACCGCTGGGGTGATTCATCTGTGGCTGGCGTGGGCACTGGTAATTTTTTCCGGTCTCCATGCGTTGGCAGCATTGAAGCACCACTTTATCGATCGTGATGCGACCCTCACCCGAATGCTCGGTCGCAAAGCCTGAAATTCAACCTCGACTCAAAGGAAAAGAAAGCATGTTGAAAAAGACTCTGGCCGCTCTGGCAATCGGTTCGGCCGTGCTGTCCGCCAACGTAATGGCTGCTGACTATGTAGTAGACAAGGAAGGCCAGCACGCCTTCGTCGACTTCAAGATCAGCCACCTGGGCTACAGCTACATCACCGGTACCTTCAAAGACATCGACGGCAAGTTCAGCTTCGACGCTGCCAAGCCTGAAGACAGCAAGATCGAGTTCAACGTCAACACTGCCAGCGTGTTCACCAACCACGCCGAGCGCGACAAGCACATCGCCAGCGCTGATTTCCTCAACGCCAGCAAGTTCGGCAAGGCTACTTTCGTATCCACCAGCGTCAAGTCCACCGGTGCCAACACCGCTGACGTGACCGGCGACCTGACCCTGCTGGGCGTAACCAAGCCGGTTGTCGTCAAGGCCACCTTCCTGGGCGAAGGCAAGGATCCATGGGGCGGCTACCGTGCCGGCTTCGAAGGCACCACCACCATCAAGCGTTCCGATTTCGGCAAGCAGAAAGACCTCGGTCCGAAGTCCGATGCGGTCGAGCTGTATGTTTCGTTCGAAGGTGTGAAAGCGAAATAAATTTCGCCGCCACATGAAAACGCCCCCGGTCGAAAGGTCGGGGGCGTTTTTTTTGTCATAACACGCTATTCCTTGTGGGAGCGAGCCTGCTCGCGAAAGCGGTGTGTCAATCGGCAAAGATTCAGCTGACCCGCCGCCTTCGCGAGCAGGCTCGCTCCCACAGGGGTATTGCGGTATGGCAGAGATAATCGAGGTAAAAAAATGCCCCGGCTCTTTCGAGTCGGGGCATTTTCATGGCGGGTTAAAACTCAGCGATTGCGGGTCAGCAAGGCTGGTTTCTCGCCACGCGGGCGGCTTGGCAGTTGATCGAGCTGCTCAGGCGTCGGGAAGCGGTCGGCTTTCGATTCCTTGTGCATGATCTTCGGACCGTTGCTGCGCGGGTTCTGCACGGCCGGTTCGCTGCGAGGTTGATCGTCACGGGCCGGGCGGCGGTTGCGCGGCGCGGATTCGTCGCGACGACCCTGACCATCACGCGGTGCGCCATTGCGCGGGCCGCTGCGTTTGGCCGGTGGTGTGCCGGTGCTCGAGCCGTTGCTGTTGCGCGGACCGTTCTGGCGACCCTGGGGCTGACCGCCACGGGGTGCGCCAGCGCCTTGCGCCGGTGCACCCGGACGACGGCCACGGCCGCCGGCAGGAGCGGCTTTCGGCACGTAGTCGACGCGGTTACCGAAGTTATCGATATCGTCGTCGAGGAACTCGTCCGGGGCACGGTCAGCTGCTGCACGCGGTGGCTGGCTCGGGCGCTGTTCGCGGCTCGGGGTGCCTTCGCGCGGTTTCTGCTGACGGGCAGGGCGCTCGCCACGTTCACCGGCCGGTTTTTCCTTGCCCTTGTCTTTGCCTTTGTCCTTGCGACCACCACCACCGCCGCCGCCATTCGGACCGTCGCCACGCGGGCCACGGGAATTGCGCGGGTTGCGGATGTCCGGACGCTCGCGGGCTTCCGGCTTCTCGGCTTCGATGGTGCTGGAGTCGAAGCCCATCAGATCGCCGTCGGCAATCTTCTGCTTGGTCATGCGCTCGATGCTTTTCAGCAGTTTTTCTTCGTCCGGCGCGACCAGCGAGATCGCCTCGCCTGAACGACCGGCGCGGCCGGTACGGCCGATACGGTGCACATAGTCTTCATCGACGTTCGGCAGCTCGAAGTTGACCACATGCGGCAACTGATCGATGTCCAGGCCACGGGCAGCGATGTCGGTGGCAACCAGAATGCGTACTTCGCCGGCCTTGAAGTCGGCCAGGGCTTTGGTGCGCGCGTTCTGGCTCTTGTTACCGTGGATTGCCACAGCCGGCAGGCCGTGTTTGTCCAGGTATTCAGCGAGACGGTTGGCGCCGTGCTTGGTGCGGGTAAAAACCAGTACCTGTTCCCACGCGCCGGCGGTGATCAGGTGCGCCAGCAGCGCACGCTTGTGGCTGGCCGGCAGGCGGAACACGCGTTGTTCGATGCGCTCGACCGTGGTGTTTGGCGGCGTCACTTCGATGCGTTCCGGGTTGTGCAGCAGCTTGCCGGCGAGGTCGGTGATGTCTTTGGAGAAGGTCGCCGAGAACAGCAGGTTCTGACGCTTGGCCGGCAGACGCGCGAGGACTTTCTTCACGTCGTGGACAAAACCCATGTCGAGCATGCGGTCGGCTTCGTCGAGAACGAGAATTTCCACGTGGGACAGATCGACGCTGCCCTGGCCGGCGAGGTCGAGCAAGCGACCCGGGCAGGCGACGAGAACGTCGACGCCACGGGACATGGCCTGGACCTGCGGGTTCATGCCGACGCCGCCGAAGATGCAGGCGCTGACGAATTTCAGGTCACGGGCGTAGATCTTGAAGCTCTCGTGCACCTGGGCCGCGAGTTCGCGGGTCGGGGTCAGGACCAGCACGCGCGGTTGGCGCGGGCCGTGACGCTGGGATTTGTCCGGGTGACCGTTGGGGAACAACCGCTCCAGAATCGGGAGGGCGAAGCCGCCGGTTTTACCGGTACCTGTCTGAGCCGCCACCATCAGGTCGCGACCTTGCAACACGGCGGGAATGGCCCGCTGTTGCACCGGAGTAGGCTCGGTATAGCCCGCATCTTCGATGGCACGGACTAAAGCCTCGGAGAGACCGAGGGAAGCAAAGGACATGAGTAATCCTGTTTTAGTTAGGGCTTGGCCCAATGGGAGTCTTGCCTGGCGCGAATCACGTTTAAGAGGACGCAATCCCGTCCGGTCCAGCGGCGGTTCCGAAGGCACGTCAGGAGCGCTCGCGCGGGCTGGAAGCTGCGCTGTAGCGGGTCGAGAGGCCTGTTACGGTTCCGGGCGTCCGGGCGTGAGCCTGGCGGGAACGCCGGAGTATAACAGAGCAATCACTGCGCGCTGCTTTCCTGCTGCTCAACGGTTTTGCCGCCGGCCGTGGCCGAGCGCATTGGTGCGCCCTCAACAGGTGCGGCACCATAGCGCGCGCTGAGCTCGGCGTAGGCCGGTTCGCGCTTGAAACGCTTGAGCTCGGCGCCGAAACGCTGCACCAGCAAGTCCATACCGGCATTGCGCCGAACCGCAAGAAACTGGCTCTGACGGCTGATAACCGTCGGGTTTTCCGTGATCAGATCGCGAATATTCAGCTCATCGAGCAAATGCTGACCGACGCGGCGATCGGTAATCAGCAGGTCGATCCGCCCGCGCACCAGTTTGCCGAAATTGGCTTCATGAGTTGGCGCCGGCTCACGGGTAAACAGGTCCGACTGGCTGAAGTCAGGGCTGTACAGATAACCCGGCGAGGTGCCGATGGTCAGGCCTTTGAGTTGTTCGAGGGTGTTGAATGGATGCGGCCGCTCGTTGGCGTAGAACATCACGAATTCGACGTCGGACAGCGGTTCGCTGGGGTAGAGCAGAGTGGCGTCGCGTTCGGCGCTGTGAAAGATGTCCAGCGCACCGTCGGCCTGTCCGGTCTCGAGCATCGACAGGCAGCGCTTCCACGGCAGGAACTGCCATTCCACTTCAATGCCCAGGCGCTGGAACACGATGGCGGTGGTTTCGTAGTCAAGACCGAGGTTTTTACCACCCTGTTCGTAGACGTAAGGCGCCCACGGCTCGGTGACAATACGCAACTTCTCCCCCCGAGCGGCGACGCTCAGGCAAGTCAGAAGAATAACGCTCAGCAGTTGGGCAATAAGGGGCATGGCCTGAGGTTAGTACGCGAAACGCCTGATGAGAAGCTCTGGCATGCATGTTTCGCGCAGACCCCGGGCGCAATGGCCGCGATGGCCTTATTTGCTTGCGGTTTTCAGCAGGTGTTGGTGGACCTTCGCGTGACGCGAACCAAGGATCCGCTTGACCAGGCCGCGACTGAACCAGTCCCTGAGCAAGTGCCTGCAAACCGGCTTGCCGATGCGTTGCTGCTGGTTTTCCAGCGCCTTGTCCCACCAGACCGCTGCACACGCCTGATCGAACTCGTTGGGATGTTCATAGCAGCCGTAAAGGATTTCGCGAATGAACTGACGCAGATGTGCCGGCAGCAGCAACGTGACGAGCTTGTAGAACATCCGCTGCAGTCGCGGTGGTCGAGGCAGTTGCGGTGATACACGTCGGGTGTCGTCCAGTGCAGTCTCGCCGGTCGGGTTGTCGCCATGTTTGGCGACCCAGGCCTGAACCTTGGCCCTGAACAGGTGCTTGCGGCTCCAGTAATGGTGAATCAGATCCGGGCACTTGTTGACGTCCAGCGTGCGGTAGGCGGCCACTGACAGGCAGAACTCTTCGAGGGTGTAGGCGCCCTGTGCCGACGGGAACAGCTCATCGATCAAAGCGATGGAGCGGTCGAGCACGTGTGCGTCCTGCCGGTGCAAGCCGATGACGCCGGAGTTGAGCAGGCGCATGTGATCGTCAGTCAGGCCTTTGTCCAGCAGTGTGGCCGACAGCGTGCGATAGAGCAGGCTCATCTTGTTGTCGCCATAGCGGGCGTAGTAGTCGTTGCACAGCAGGGTGCCAGGCTGTACCCGCTCGAACAGTTTGAGCGGCGAGCAGTGGAAGAACGTGTCGGTGTCGATCAACAGCGCCGTTTCATGCTCTTCAAGTACCGAGCGCAAAGCGACATGTTTGATGCGGAAATGATAACCGTGGGGCTCGCTCCATTTCTGGCGCGTTTCGGCGTCCAGCGGGCGAACGCGTACGGGGAGATGTGCATAGGGTTGCGGATTGTCGCTGAAGACCTGGATATCGATCGCGGCATCCGGTGTCTCGCGCAACCACGCCAGAGCACTGGCGATGCTGAAAACAGCTTCCTGATGGTAAGTCTCGGCACCGAAAACCAGATAGACCAGTTGAGGGCGTGTTTTTGTTTGCGCGCAGATCATCGACGACAATATTCCATTTGTGCTTTTCAGTGAAAAGGCCCGGTGAGGGCCTTTTTTATCGCATGGAAAACCTTCAGCGCGGCAGCTTGAGGTTGTTCCAGATGGCCAGGCTAGGTTCGGCCTGGTTCATCGAGTAGAAGTGCAGCCCCGGTGCGCCGCCCTGCAGCAGGCGTTCGCACATTTCGCTGACGACTTGTTCGCCAAAGCTTTGAATGCTTCGCGTGTCATCGCCGTAGGCTTCCAGCTGCTTGCGGATCCAGCGCGGGATTTCCGCACCGCAGGCATCGGAGAAGCGCGCGAGTTTGCTGTAGTTGGTGATCGGCATGATCCCCGGCACGATCGGCAGATCCACGCCCAGCGCCTGCAAACGGTCGACGAAGTAGAAGTAGCTGTCGGCGTTGAAGAAGTACTGGGTGATCGCGCTGTCGGCACCGGCCTTTGCCTTGCGCACGAAGTTGGCGAGATCGTCTTCGTAGTTGCGTGCTTGCGGATGCATCTCCGGGTAAGCCGCGACTTCGATATGGAAATGATCGGCGGTTTCTTCACGAATGAATTCCACCAGTTCATTGGCGTGACGCAGCTCACCGCTGGTCATGCCCATGCCGGACGGCAGGTCGCCACGCAGGGCAACGATGCGCTTGATGCCGGCAGCCTTGTATTCGTTCAGCAGGCCGCGCAGGTCGTCCTTGCTGTCACCGACGCACGACAGGTGCGGTGCGGCGGGTACTTTGACTTCGCTTTCCAGCTGCAACACGGTGTTGAGCGTGCGATCACGGGTCGAACCGCCAGCGCCGTAGGTGCAGGAAAAGAAATCAGGATTGTAGGTGGCCAACTGGCGGGCAGTGGCGAGCAGCTTTTCTTGCCCGGCATCGGTCTTGGTCGGGAAAAACTCGAAGCTGTAGCGACGGTCTTGGGACATGGTCATACCCTTGGAAACAAGTACCTTCGAGACGCTGCAATCCCGTGTGGGAGCGAGCCTGCTCGCGAAAGAGCTGGGTCAGACAACACGGATGTTGAATGATAAGCCGCCTTCGCGAGCAAGCTCGCTCCCACAGGGAGAGCGAGCTTTCAGCGCCTGTTAGTAGCGGTAGGCGTGCGGCTTGAACGGGCCTTCGACGGTGACGCCGATGTAGTCAGCCTGTTGCTTGGTCAGTTGGGTGACCACGCCGCCGAAGCCGCGAACCATTTCCAGGGCCACTTCTTCGTCGAGTTTCTTCGGCAGCACTTCAACGGTCAGACGCTCGGCTTTCTGCGCTGGCGACAGGTCGGCGTACTTCTGGCCGAACAGGAAGATCTGTGCCAGTACCTGGTTGGCGAACGAACCGTCCATGATGCGGCTCGGGTGACCGGTGGCGTTGCCCAGGTTCACCAGACGGCCTTCGGCCAGCAGGATCAGGTAGTCGTCGTTCTGTGGATCGAAGCTGCCGGCACCGGTGCGGTGAACCTTGTGCACCTGTGGCTTCACTTCTTCCCATGCCCAGTTCTTGCGCATGAAAGCGGTGTCGATTTCGTTGTCGAAGTGACCGATGTTGCAGACCACGGCGCGCTTCTTCAGCGCTTTGAGCATGTTCGCGTCGCAAACATTGACGTTGCCGGTGGTGGTCACGATCAGGTCGATCTTGCCCAGCAGCGCTTTGTCGATGCTCGCTTCGGAACCGTCGTTGATACCGTCGATGAACGGCGACACCAGTTCGAAGCCGTCCATGCAGGCTTGCATGGCGCAGATCGGGTCAACTTCGGAGACTTTAACGATCATGCCTTCCTGACGCAGCGACTGGGCCGAGCCCTTGCCCACGTCACCGTAACCGATGACCAGCGCTTGCTTGCCGGACAGCAGGTGGTCGGTGCCGCGCTTGATCGCATCGTTCAGGCTGTGACGGCAGCCGTACTTGTTGTCGTTCTTGGACTTGGTCACCGAGTCGTTGACGTTGATCGCCGGGATCTTCAGCTCGCCCTTGGCCAGCATGTCCAGCAGACGGTGTACACCAGTGGTGGTTTCTTCGGTCACGCCGTGAACGCGATCGAGCACTTGCGGGTATTTCTTGTGCAGCAGCTCGGTCAGGTCGCCGCCGTCGTCGAGGATCATGTTGGCGTCCCATGGCTGGCCATCCTTGAGGATGGTCTGCTCCAGGCACCACTCGTACTCTTCTTCAGTCTCGCCTTTCCAGGCGAACACCGGGATACCGGCGGCAGCGATAGCGGCAGCGGCCTGATCCTGAGTGGAGAAAATGTTGCAGGACGACCAGCGCACTTCGGCACCCAGGGCAACCAGGGTTTCGATCAGCACGGCAGTCTGAATGGTCATGTGGATGCAGCCGAGGATTTTCGCGCCCTTGAGCGGCTGTTCGGCAGCGTATTTGCGGCGCAGACCCATCAGGGCAGGCATTTCCGATTCGGCGATGATGGTTTCGCGACGGCCCCAGGCAGCCAGGGACATGTCGGCAACTTTGTAATCGGTAAAATCGGCAGGCGTGTTGACAGCGCTCATGAAGAGCCTCCATTCGTAATGTATGCGAATGGGCGCCGTTGTGCGTTTAGTGTCCGGCGTGAGCCGGTCAACGCCCCATCCGAGCCTGACAGGTCGAACCTGCTGCAGCGCCCCTCGGACAGGTGGCGGGAAAACGGTAGCCAATGAACGTTACCGTTTTTTGAAACGGGGGCGATTATAGCCGCCCGGGCTGATCTTCCAAAGGGTTTCTGTCGGCCAGATGAAGATCGCCAATGGCGACCATAGTCGCAGCTGCCTGGAGCCTGACTGAGCAGTCTGCCAAGATGGGCGCATCTTTCGGCAAGCGCTCAGGAGTGAACATGAATTTCCACACCCGCAAATGGGTTAAACCTGAAGACCTCAACCCCAACGGCACCCTGTTCGGCGGCAGCCTGCTGCGCTGGATCGACGAAGAAGCGGCGATCTACGCCATCGTGCAACTGGGCAACCAGCGCGTGGTGACCAAGTACATCTCGGAAATCAACTTCGTCAGCGCCTCGCGCCAGGGCGACATCATCGAACTGGGCATCACCGCCACCGAATTCGGCCGCACCTCGATCACCCTGACCTGCGAAGTGCGCAACAAAATCACCCGCAAGAGCATCCTCACCGTCGAGAAAATGGTGTTCGTCAACCTCGGCGAAGACGGCCTGCCGGCGCCGCACGGGCGTACCGAGATCAAATATGTGAAAGACCAGTTCAAGGATGACGAAGCCGTCAGCGAGTAATGCGAGCCCTGTAGGAGCTGCCGAAGGCTGCGATCTTTTGATCTTGTTTCTGAAAATCAAAATCAAAAGATCGCAGCCTTCGGCAGCTCCTACCCTGGATTGGCGTGCATCCAGAGATTTGCGCCGCGCCTACAGAACGTATTCCCAAGCGCAACGGTCGTAGCTACATCGCCCCCCACCGGTTGCCACGCCATGACCACCCCCACCAGCGAAAAGACCCCCGACCTCTCGGCCAAGGAGCAGCACGAAGTCGAGAAGAGCCAGCCGCCGCGCGCGGCCGTTCTGCATGAAATCATCCGCACCCAGGGCGACCAGGAACTGGAGCGCAGCATTGCCGCGCTGTGGTGGTCGGCGCTGGCGGCAGGATTGACCATGGGCCTGTCCCTGATGGGCATGGGCCTGCTCAATTCGCGCCTGCCCGACGGCGACGAATTCAAGGTGATCGCCAGTTTCGGCTACTGCGCCGGTTTCCTCGCGGTGATCCTTGCCCGCCAGCAGCTGTTCACCGAAAACACCTTGACCGCCGTGCTGCCGGTGATGACCAAGCCGACGCTGAAGAATTTTCTGCGACTGATCCGTCTGTGGACAGTGGTACTGGTCGGCAACCTCTGCGGGACGATTCTGGTCGCCTACGTGATGCTGGAACTGCCGATTTTCGACAGCAAGACCGACGTCGCCTTCCTCGAGATCGGCCGCAAGGTCATGGAACACAGCGCCAGTCAGATGTTCGCCAAGGGCATCGTCTCCGGCTGGATGATCGCCACCATGGTCTGGATGATCCCCTCCATGGAGAGCGCGAAGATGTGGATCATCATCCTCATTACCTACTTCATGGCGCTGGGCGACTTCACCCATATCGTCGTCGGATCGGCGGAAGTGTCCTATCTGGTGTTTGCCGGCGAGTTGCCGTGGAGTGATTTCTGGGCGGTGTTCGCCGGGCCGACGCTGGCAGGAAATATCATCGGCGGCAGCTTTATCTTCGCGCTGATCAGCCATGCGCAGATTCGCAGCGAAAGCGGTGCGCCGAAGGAATCTGCGGATCAGGCTGTTAAGCCCGATCCGCAGTCGATCAAGAAATGATCAGTGGTGGGCTGGCTCAGCCACGCTCGCGGGCTCGTTGCGCGTCGCGTGCTTGACCAGTTTGCCGATGGTCAGGCCCTGCAGCAGGATCGACGACAGCACGACGATGTAGGTGATGCTCAGCAGCAGATCGCGCTCCGGGCCCAGCGGCAGCGCCAGCGCCAGTGCCACCGAAACACCGCCGCGCAAACCGCCCCAAGTGAGGATGCGGATGGTGCCGGCCGGCACTGAGCGCCAGCGCCGCAGCAGCAGGATCGCCGGCGCCACGGTAAGCAGGCGCGACAACAGAATCGCCACCGCCAGCAGACCTGCGGCGGCCATGTGCAGCCAGTTGAACGGCAGCAGCAACAACTCCATGCCGATCAGCGCAAACAGCAGCGCGTTGAGCATGTCATCGAGCAACTCCCAGAAACCGTCCAGATAACGGCGGGTCATGTCGTTCATTGCCAGATTGCGCCCGAGGTTACCGATGATCAGACCGGCCACCACCATCGCAATCGGCGCCGAGACGTGCAACTCGGTGGACATCGCCGAGCCACCGATCACCAGGGCCAGGGTCAGCATCACGGTGATCTGATGCTGCTCGACGCTTTTGATCATCCGATAGACCAGATAACCGATCAGCCCGCCGAACAACACACCGCCAATCGCCTCATGGACGAAGAGCATGGCCGTGGCGCTGACGGTCGGGGTTTCGCCCAGTTGCGCGATGCCCAGCAGCACGGTGAAGACCACCACCGCCGTGCCGTCGTTGAACAGTGATTCGCCGACGATGGTGGTTTTCAGTGGCTTCGAAGCATTGGCGGTACGCAACACGCCGAGTACCGCAATCGGGTCGGTCGGTGAGATCAGCGCGCCGAACAACAGGCAGTAGAGGAAACTCACGTGCCAGCCGAACAGGGCAAAAATGTAGAAGGCCAGGCTGCCGATCACCACGGTGGCGATCAACACGCCGAAGGTCGCCAGCAGGCCGATCGGCCAGCGGTAGCTGCGCAAGTCATTCAAGTTGACGTGCAGGGCGCCGGCGAAAAGCAGGAACGAGAGCATCCAGTTCATCAGCAGATCGCCGAAATCGATCTGTCCGATCAGTTGCTGCACGCGATCTTCGAGGCCGGGAAAGCCGAGGACGCTGAGGCCTTGCAGGAGCAATGAGAACAGCAGGGCGGTAACCATCACGCCGATGGTCGGCGGCAGGCCGATAAAGCGGAAATTGACGAAGGTCAGGAGGGTGGTGAGGCAGATGAAAGCGGCGACAAGTTCAAGCATCCGGGGTCCTTTGGATGAGGGGTGAATGGAGCGCGACCGGAGGTTGGACGCAGGGGTTTGATGGGGCGGGGTTGGCTGAGGGCACATTCGAATGGCGCGTCATGCTCAACAACAACCCCCTCACCCCAGCCCTCTCCCGAGGGAGAGGGAGAGGGGGCTGACCGAGGTGTCTGGCGAGGTGCATCGACCTGGACGATCGGGTCGATTATGGATTCAGCAATGCACGTTCAAGTCGGCGTGGGTATCGAGCATCCCCCGATCAGTCCCCTCTCCCTTCGGGAGAGGGCTAGGGTGAGGGCTCTATCTGACACACCACGATCAGCCAGTCACATTGACCGCACTCGCCTGCCGACGTTGCAGGTAAATGAACAACAGCGCCGTCAGCACCGTCAGCACGCCGACCAGCGCCCCGGTCCACGGCAGATCCGTCAGATCCGCGCCGCTGGCAACCACCAGTTCACCGATCCAGGCACCTGCTGCGTTGCCAAGGTTGAACGCGCTCTGGTTCAGCGTCGAACCCAGATTCGGCGCTTCATGCGCCTGATCGATGATCAGCAGCTGCAGAATCGGGCACAGCGCAAAAGCGAAAATCCCCCATAGCACCAGGGTAATCGCCGCCGGAATCACCGCACGGCTGGTCTGGCTGAACGCTGCGAGAATCACCACAACTGCCAGTGCCACGCCGACCAGTGACGGCAGCAAGCGGCTATCGGCCAGACGCCCGCCGAGCATGCTGCCCGCTGTCAGGCCGACGCCGAACAACAGCAGCATCACCGTCACGCCGTGGGGGCTGACGCCAGTGATGTCTTGCAGGATCGGTGCGATATACGTGAACACGCTGAACAGGCTGGTCGAGGCCAGCACGCTCATGCCCAGCGCCAGCAGCACGTTGGCCTTGCCCAGCACTTTGAATTCGCTGGCGAGGTTGGCTTTGTCCATTGCGATGTGTTTTGGCAGCCACAACCACTGCGCCAGCGCCGCAATAATGCCGATCACCGACACCGCCCAGAAGGTCGAGCGCCAGCCAGCGTATTGGCCCAGCGCTGTGCCGAGTGGCACGCCGAGCACGTTGGCCAGGGTCAGGCCGGTGAACATCATGGCAATGGCTTGCGCGCGTTTGTTCGGCGCAACCAGGCCGGCGGCAACCACCGAGCCAATGCCGAAAAACGCGCCATGACATAGCGCCGTGACCACGCGCGCCGCCATCAGCGTCGCGTAGTTCGGCGCGAGCGCGCAGAGCACGTTGCCGAGGATGAACATCAGCGTCATGCCCAGCAGTGTCGCTTTGCGCGGCATATTGGCGGTGCCGATCGCCAGGATCGGTGCGCCGAACACCACGCCCAGGGCGTAACCGGTGATCAGCAGCCCGGCATGAGGAATGCTCACCGCCAGATCGCGGGCAACGTCGGGCAGCAGGCCCATGATGACGAATTCGGTGGTGCCGATGCCGAATGCGGCAACGGCGAGTGCAAGTAAAGCGAGGGGCATGCGCAAGGTCTCTGTCGGTAGTCTTGACGCTTTGATCAGGCATACGCGTGCCAGCGACCGTTTTCGAAGAAAGCGGAGCAGGCAGCTTTTATTGGAGTTTTTTGGTGTGCAGCTGAGTACGGCGTGGTGGGTTGCAGTATAAACAGCTGCTGACACATGGCGAATCAATAATCTGACTAATCGACGGCTCACTGGAATTGCCGTGTTATATCCAGCTGAAAGAACCTTTCGGCCGGGCGCTGCTCTTAGCCTGTGGGCAGGTGCTGATCGGCATGCTGGTGATGAAGTTCTGACCGCTCGCCAATTTCTCCAATCGAAAAAAGGACGACGTTATGACAGTGGCTCTGTGGTGTGTGTTGATCGCGATTTTCCTGCCGTACGTGTGCACGATCGTGGCGAAGGCCACCGGCGGTTTCCGCCTCAAGGACAATTACGATCCGCGGGACTTTCTCGACAGCGTCGATGGCGTCGCCCGTCGCGCCCACGCCGCGCAACTGAACAGCTTTGAAGTAACGCCCGCGTTTGCCGCTGCGGTGATCGTTGCGCATCTGGTCGGCACTGCGGAGCTGGTGACGGTCAATGTGCTGGCCGTGCTGTTTATCACCAGCCGCCTGCTGTACATCATTTGCTACCTGGCTGACTGGGCTGCACTGCGTTCGGTGGTGTGGTTTATCGGGATGGGGCTGATTGCTTCGTTTTTCTTTGTGTCGATCTGAAAGCAGGCTCAAAAGATCGCAGCCTGCGGCAGCTCCTACAGAGGAATGCATACTCCTGTAGGAGCTGCCGAAGGCTGCGATCTTTTGCCTTTAGGGTTTGTCAGCCACCTGCGGCACTTGCGGCAACTCTTTTCCTTTAGGCCAGAGCATCCAGATCTGCCCCTGCTGTTTCATGTCCCCGGCCAGTTGCCCGGCCGCATCGCCGGTGCCCCAGAACAGATCCGCGCGCACCTCGCCGGCAATCGCGCCGCCGGTGTCCTGCGCCGCGACCGGGCGCACCAGTGGGGTGCCATCCGGTTTGGTGGTCGACAGCCATAACAGACTGCCCAACGGAATCACCTTGCGATCCACTGCCGCGCTGTAGCCGGCGGTCAACGGCACGTTCAGCGAGCCGCGCGGGCCTTCGTTGCTGTCCGGGTTGCGGGTGAAGAACACGTAGCTCGGGTTGCTGGCCAGCAGTTGCGGAATGCGCGTGGGGTTGGCCTTGGCCCAGTTGCTGATCGCGGTCATGGTCACGTCTTCTTTCTTCAGCTCGCCTTGCTCGACCAGCCAGCGACCGATCGGTCGGTACGGGTGGCCGTTCTGATCGGCGTAGGCAATGCGCAGCTGTTTGCCGTCCTCGGTCTGAATCCGGCCCGAGCCCTGGATCTGCAGAAATTGCAGGTTCATCGGATCAGTCAGATACGCGACCACTGGCGCTTTCACGCCTTTGGATTCAATGGTCGCCGCGTCGTCGTAAGGCTTGAGCACGCGTCCTTCGAGGCGGCCGCGCAGGCGCTTGCCTTTTAATTCCGGGTAGATGCTGTCGAGCGAGACGATGATCATGTCTTCCGGCACGCCATACACCGGCACGTTTGCTGTTGCGGTGGGCGTCAGGCTGCCGGGGTACACCGGTTCGTAGTAGCCGGTGATCAGACCGTTGGGGTTGTCGTTCTCGGCGCGCAGGCCGTAGACATCGAGATTCTGCTTGAGGAATGCACGAATCTCGGCGGCGCTTTGCGGCACATTCGCCGCCGCAGCGCAGGTCGGCCCCCAGACTGCGTCGGCTTTGAGTCGGGTGCACGCGCTGCGCCAGGAACCGAAACCGGCGACCAGATCGCTGTCGGAGACAGCGGGCAAGGCTTCCCAGGTCGCGCTGGAATAGGTGGCCAGCGCATGGGTTTTTGGTTTGGCGCTGTCGCCGCCTGTGCAACCGGCGAGGATGGCGAGCAGTGGAAGGGTGACGATAAGCGGGTGACGCCAGGCCGTGAAGCGGCTGTTCATGGAGTGATTCCTGTGCCGGTTGGCCGAGAGCTCCATGCGCTCGACCAAACCGTATTTTTAATAGGGCTATTGGTGTTTGGCGGTGAGCCGAGGATACTGGCCGCCGATTTCCGCGACCTGAAGCCATCATGACTCTGAAACCAATTGCTGTTGTATTGCTGGCCTGTCTGACCTTGTCCGCCTGTGGCGGCGTCGACCCGAATTCGCCGCTGGGTCAGCGCAAGGCCATCTTCAAGCAGATGCTCAAGACCAGCGAAGACCTCGGCGGCATGTTGCGCGGGCGGATTGCCTTCGACGGACCGAAATTTGCCGAGGGCGCGGTCAGACTTGATGCGTTGGCCCATGAACCGTGGAAGCATTTTCCGCAGGTGCGCGAGGAAGATCACACCAGCGCCAAGGACGATGTCTGGCAGAAACAGGCGCGTTTTCAGCAACTGGCCCGCGCCCTCGAAGCGGCAACCGGTGAACTGGTGGTCGCCAGTCAGGTTCAGCCGTACAAGGCCAGCAATCTCGGGCCGGCAGTGCAGAAAGTCGAGGATGCCTGCAGTGCTTGCCATAAAGAGTTTCGCGATCATTGATTCCTGAGGCTGCTGAGTACCTTGTGGCGAGGGGATTTATCCCCGATGGGCTGCGAAGCAGCCCCAAAACCATATAACCGAGTTTTTTCAGTCGGACCCGACCAGTCGAATTTGCGACAGCTTCGCCGCCGGACGGGGATAAATCCCCTCACCACAGGGCTTGGGTTACTTATCGATCTCGTCCAGCGCTTCCTGCAGTTCCTTGCGCGACTCGGCGAGCTTTTCCTTGCGCTTGTTGATCTTCTCCGGATCGCCCTTCTTCATGGCCTTGTCGAGGTCCGCCTGACGCTGGCTCACCTCATGCTTGGCCTCAAGCACCTTGTTTTCACGTTCTTTTTTCAGCCCGGCGTCGGTGCAATGTTCGTTCACTTCACGCAGTGCGGTTTCCAGGCCTGCCTGCTGCTCCATGTTGCCGCGCGACTTGGCCTGTTCGATCTGATTGATGATGCCCTGCTTCTTGGCAGCGCAACCGGTCAGGCCCGGGCCGTCTTCTTCGGCCATGACCGGGGCGGCCATGACGCCGCAAAGAGTAAGCAGGGCGAGCGGTGCGAGAAATTTCATAAAAGCTCCATGTGCAAAGGCAATCGGGGTGGGAGGGCACTGCGCTGTTGGAGCGTCTGGCCGGCCGTTGGGTTCCCGCCGGGCGGGGATTGCAGGTTCAGAAGCCGTCGATTCCGGCGGCTTTCAGGGTGTCACTCAAAGCCAGTACCTGCGGGTCGCGAAAGAATGCGCTCAGTTGCGCCGCGCGTCCCGGGCCGATACCGGCTTCTGCCTGCCATTGTTCAGTGTCGCGTTGTGCCAGGGCCTGCCACGAATCGTCCAGTTGTGCCTGTCCGGTCGGCGGCATGCCCAGCGCTTTCAACCATCGAGCGAACGGCTGTTGCTGCGCGCCCTGAAAACTGTCGATCAGCCGTGCGCTGCTGCGCTCGCCGAGGCCGGCAATGTTAGCAAGCTCTGACGCATCGAGGGTCAGCCAATCCAGCAGGTGTTTCAGACGGCCTGTTTCCAAAAGTTTCTCCCAAGTGCCGCGACCGACATGCTGCATGGCCAGGCCCTGCTTGCCACTGAGCCAGGTCAGACGCGCGAGAAACTGGCTTTCACACCCCGGCGTCGGTTGCCAGCAGCTCAGGGCGTGGTAGTCGCCAGCATCGGGGATGTTGATGTCCGCCCGTTCGCTGGTGCGCAGCACGACACTGTCGAGGCGCGGAATGGTCAGCCCGGCCAGACTGATTGCCACCTGATCGCCGGGACGGATGTCGAGGGTTTGCCAGCGCTTGAGTGAGCTGACACTGACCCGTTTGATTTCGCGGTCATCGAGTCTGACCGGCAGCAGTTCCAGCACCGGCGTGATCCGCCCGGTGCGGCCGATCTTGAAATTGACCTTGCGCACTTCGGCCAATGCCTGGGCGAAAGGGTATTTCCAGGCGATCGCCCAATACGGCGCGCGAGCCTGCCAGCGTTCGGCGGGTGGCCGTTGGCTCTGACGCAGCACCACGCCGTCGCTTGCAAAGGGCAGTGGCGAGCGATACCAGTGCTCGCGCCATTTTTGCGCGTCTTCGAATCGGGTGACGGGCTGGGTATAGGGCTCGGTTGTGGCGAACCCCAATGTCTGAAGTTCGGACAATCTTTCCGGCAGCCGCACAGGACCTTGCGGCCAGTCCCAGACAAACAGGCCGATCCCGGCGGCCTGTTCAACATCGAGTGTTTTACGTCCCATCAGCCCGGCGACGGTGGCGCGGGCATTGACGCTGCCGGACTGTGATTGAACATGCGCGCTCAGGCGCCAATAGAGTTCGCCCTGTACCAGCAGATCCCGTGGCTGCCTCAAACGTTGCGGAATGGCTGCAATCCTGCGCGCGGAGGCTGTCCAGTCCTGGCCGTTGACCCCATCACCGCGACTGATCGCCTGCTGCAATACCCCCTGGCGGTAGATCAGCGTGACAGCCACGCCGTCGACCTTGGGTTGCACCCAGACGTTCTGGCGATCACGCAACCAGTGGGCGACGTCTTCGACTTTGTGCAGCTTGTCCAGGCCGGTGTGGGCGATGGGGTGGGTGACCGTGCCGGACGCGGTGCGCAACGGCTGCGGGGATGTGGGTTGGTTGAAACAGGCTTGCCATTCTTTCAGCCGCAGTTGGGACTGGTCATAGAGTTCGTCGCTGATCAATGAACGGCCTTCGCGATGATAGGCGTCGTCCCATTGGTCGATCCGGTTTTGCAGGGTGGTGATTTCGCGTTGGGCTTGGGAACGATCCCAGTTCGGACAGTTGGCTTGGCTGACAAGGGTGATGAGTGCCAGCAGGAAGGCCAGCAACAGGCGCAGTGTGAAGAGCATCGTTGAGCGTCCTTGCTCGGGGGTAATATTTGAAGGGTAGGTTAGGATTCGAAATGCGTTACCGGGGGTGTTTTTCGAGGTGTTTCCGGATTCTGAATTGACGTTGCATGAGCGGGCGCCTTCGCGAGCAGGCTCGCTCCCGCAGGGATCTCAAAAATCTGTCAGGCATGAAAAAGCCCCGCACGGCGCGAACCGTGCGGGGCTTTCTTGCAGCCAGGGTATTACAGGCCAGCGGCGGAACGCAGGGCGTCGGCGCGGTCGGTTTTTTCCCAGGTGAACGTGGTGAAGCTGTCTTCGCCAACGGTCTTGGTCTGCGGCGCGCGACCGAAGTGGCCGTAGGCTGCGGTTTCCTGGTACATCGGGTGCAGCAGGTCGAGCATGGTGGTGATCGCGTATGGACGCAGGTCGAACACTTCACGCACCAGTTTGATGATCTTGTCATCGCTGATCTTGCCGGTGCCGAAGGTGTTCAACGAGATCGACGTAGGCTGGGCCACACCGATCGCGTAGGACACCTGAATCTCGCAACGCTCGGCAAGGCCGGCCGCAACGATGTTCTTGGCCACGTAACGGCCTGCGTAGGCAGCCGAACGGTCAACCTTCGATGGATCCTTGCCGGAGAACGCGCCGCCGCCGTGACGGGCCATGCCGCCGTAGCTGTCGACGATGATCTTGCGACCGGTCAGACCGCAGTCACCTACCGGGCCGCCAATGATGAACTGGCCGGTCGGGTTGATGTGGAACTGGGTGTCCTTGCTCAGCAGTTCGGCAGGCAGTACGTGCTTGACGATCAGCTCCATTACGCCTTCGCGCAGGTCTTTGTACGACACTTCCGGGTTGTGCTGGGTCGACAGAACCACAGCGTCGATGCCGACAACCTTGCCGCCTTCGTAACGGCAGGTCACTTGCGACTTGGCATCCGGACGCAGCCAAGGCAGCAGGCCCGACTTGCGTGCTTCAGCCTGACGCTGCACCAGCTGGTGCGAGAAGGTGATCGGCGCTGGCATCAAAACGTCGGTTTCGTTGCTGGCGTAACCGAACATCAGGCCCTGGTCGCCGGCGCCCTGATCTTCAGGCTTGGCGCGGTCGACACCCTGGTTGATGTCAGGGGACTGCTTGCCGATGATGTTCATCACGCCGCAGGTCGCGCCGTCGAAGCCGACTTCGGAGCTGGTGTAGCCGATGTCGCAAATCACGTCACGAACGATCTGCTCCAGGTCGACCCAGGCGCTGGTGGTCACTTCACCGGCAACGATGGCCACGCCGGTCTTGACCAGGGTTTCCACAGCCACGCGAGCGTGTTTGTCCTGGGCAATAATGGCGTCCAGCACCGCATCGGAAATCTGGTCGGCGATTTTGTCCGGATGTCCTTCAGACACGGACTCGGAGGTGAAGAGGGAGTATTCGCTCATCTCGATGTTTTCCTGAATTTACCGATGGTGAGTGTCGCCAGCCGGTCGCTGAAAGTGGCGAACCTGGATCTGGAAACCATTACGTAAGCCTACATAGAGGCTTTCCCCGGGAACGAGTCCCGCAGCGGTGGCCCAACGGGCCAGATCGTCCTGTTCAAACCCCAACCAGAGATCACCGCAGGCCTCCCTGGCCCAACTCTGGTTGTGGCTACATAACTCTGTCACGAGCAGGCTACCGCCCGGTTGCAGCAAATCGGCCATGTGCCTGAGCGCATCGGCCGGAGCGGCGAAATGGTGCAGGACCATGTTCAGCACCACGCAATGGGCCTTGAGGCTTGTGCCGTTCAATGCATCGGCCAATTGCAGGCTGACGTTAGCCAACTGTTCACGTTCACACACCTGACGCGCCAGTTCGAGCATCGCCGGGCTGTTGTCCAGCGCGGTTACGGTGCCGAAACGACGGGCCAGTTCCGGCAGAAAAGCACCATCGCCGGGGCCGACTTCAATGGCCGTGGCTGCACCATCGAAGTTCAGTTTGTCGAGCAGGGCCAGCACGCTGTCACGGTACTGCGGCAGGCCTGCGATCAAATCTTGCTGGGCACGGAATTTCTCCGCGACCCGGGCGAAAAAGTCCCGGCTGGCGGCGGCACGCTGACCATGAACCTGCTCGATGCGTGCTTGCACTTCATCAGGCAGATCCAGATTGTCGACTTCTTCCAGCAATGCCGCGTGCAGCTTGCCGCCGAGCAATTCGCTGTGGGGCAGGGCACGACGATAGAAAATCGCGTTGCCCTCACGGCGTGTCGCCACCAGATCGGCTTGCGCCAGCACCTTGAGGTGATGGCTCATGCCCGACTGGCCGATGCCAAAAATCTGCGCCAGCTCCAGCACCCCAAACGAATCGTTGGCCAGCGCGCGCAATACATTCAGCCGCAGCGGATCGCCGCCGGCCTTGCACAGGGCCGCCAGCTCGTCGCAATCGTCATGGCGAATGGAAGGCACGCGTAAGTTCATAGGGCTGGCAGTCTAGAGACGGGGACAAGGCACCGCAAGGTCAATATCAAAAAGTTTTGATATTGCTCGATAAATGGCACTTCTCGGCGGACGGCAGTCTCTACAAACGAATAGCGGAAAGGTTTCACCAAGCGAAACCTGTGCTATCGATTGGAAAAACGCCTGCCGATGACTATCTGTCATTGCCCCGAGGCGCATGGGTGAGGGAAAATGCCCTCCTTTTTTCCGTTTCAGTCTATTCACACCCAGGAGATCAGCGATGCCTAGCCGTCGTGAGCGTGCCAACGCCATTCGTGCCCTCAGCATGGATGCCGTGCAAAAAGCCAACAGCGGCCATCCCGGTGCCCCTATGGGTATGGCAGATATTGCCGAAGTGCTGTGGCGCGACTACCTCAAGCACAACCCGAGCAACCCGTCGTTCGCCGACCGTGACCGCTTCGTGCTGTCCAACGGCCACGGCTCGATGTTGATCTACTCGCTGCTGCACCTGACCGGCTACGACCTGTCGATCGACGACCTCAAGCAGTTCCGTCAACTGCACAGCCGCACTCCAGGCCACCCGGAATTCGGTTACACCCCGGGCGTCGAAACCACCACCGGCCCGCTGGGTCAGGGTCTGGCCAACGCCGTCGGTTTCGCCCTGGCTGAAAAAGTCATGGGCGCGCAGTTCAACCGTCCCGGCCACAACATCGTTGATCACCACACCTACGTGTTCCTCGGTGATGGCTGCATGATGGAAGGCATTTCCCACGAGGTCGCCTCCCTGGCCGGCACGCTGGGCCTGGGCAAGCTGATTGCCTTCTACGATGACAACGGCATTTCCATCGACGGTGAAGTGGAAGGCTGGTTCACCGATGACACGCCGAAGCGTTTCGAAGCCTACAACTGGCAGGTGATCCGCAACGTCGACGGCCACGATCCGGAAGAGATCAAGACCGCCATCGAAACCGCACGCAAGAGCGCTCAACCGACGCTGATCTGCTGCAAGACCACCATCGGTTTCGGTTCGCCGAACAAGCAGGGCAAGGAAGATTGCCACGGCGCCCCACTGGGTGACGCGGAAATCGCCCTGACCCGTCAGGCGCTGAACTGGAACTACGGCCCGTTCGAAATTCCGGCCGAGATCTATGCCGAGTGGGACGCCAAAGAAGCTGGCCGCGCGGTCGAAGCCGAGTGGGATCAGCGTTTCGCCGCCTACTCCGCTGCATTCCCGACTGAAGCCAACGAGCTGATCCGTCGTCTGAGCGGCGAACTGCCGGCCGACTTCTCGGAAAAAGCCTCGGCTTACATCGCCGAAGTCGCCGCCAAGGGCGAAACCATCGCCAGCCGCAAAGCCAGCCAGAACACCCTCAACGCTTTCGGCCCGCTGCTGCCGGAAATGCTCGGCGGTTCGGCTGACCTCGCCGGCTCCAACCTGACCCTGTGGAAAGGCTGCAAAGGCGTCAGCGCTGAAGACGCCAGCGGCAACTACATGTACTACGGCGTGCGCGAGTTCGGCATGACCGCGATCATGAACGGCGTTGCCCTGCACGGCGGTCTGGTGCCTTACGGCGCGACCTTCCTGATGTTCATGGAATACGCACGCAACGCCGTACGTATGTCGGCTTTGATGAAGAAGCGCGTGATTCACGTCTACACCCACGACTCCATCGGTCTGGGCGAAGACGGCCCGACGCACCAGCCGATCGAGCAATTGACCAGCCTGCGCAGCACGCCGAACCTCGACACCTGGCGTCCAGCCGATGCCGTGGAATCGGCAGTGGCCTGGAAAAACGCTCTGGAGCGCAAGGACGGCCCGTCGGCGCTGATCTTCTCCCGGCAGAACCTGCAGCACCAGGAACGCGATGCTGGCCAGATTGCCAACATCAGCCGTGGTGGTTATGTGCTCAAGGACTGCGCAGGCGAGCCTGAGCTGATCCTGATCGCCACCGGTTCGGAAGTCGGTCTGGCCGTACAGGCCTTCGACAAACTGACCGAGCAGGGCCGCAAGGTTCGCGTGGTTTCGATGCCTTGCACCAGCGCGTTCGATGCTCAGGATGCGGAGTACAAGCAGTCGGTTCTGCCGTTGCAGGTCAGCGCGCGTATTGCCATCGAAGCGGCCCACGCCGATTTCTGGTTCAAGTACGTGGGTCTGGAAGGTCGTGTGATCGGCATGACCACCTACGGTGAGTCGGCGCCGGCTTCGGCATTGTTCGAAGAGTTCGGTTTTACCCTGGAAAACATCCTCGGTCAGGCTGAAGAGCTGCTGGAAGACTAAGCAGTACGAATGCGGTGGCCCTGGCCGCCGCGTTCCCCTGTAGGAGCTGCCGAAGGCTGCGATCTTTTGATCTTGATCTTAAAAACAAGATCAAAAGATCGCAGCCTCGTTTCACTCGTCAGCTCCTACATGGGGTTGTGTTGTTAGCGAATCTATCGAGAACCCCATGCCTCAACCGCGTCCCTACAAAGTTGCACTCAACGGCTACGGCCGCATTGGTCGTTGCGTCTTGCGGGCGTTGTTCGAGCGCGGCGCGAAGGCCGGGTTTGAAATTGTCGCGATCAACGATCTGGCCGACATGGCCAGCATCGAATACCTGACACGCTTCGACTCCACCCACGGCCGCTTTCCCGGCGAAGTGCGGGTTGAAGGCGATTGTCTGCATATCAATGGCGACTGCGTGAAGGTCCTGCGCAGTGCCACCCCCGAAGGCATCGATTGGGCGTCGCTGGGCGTCGATCTGGTGCTTGAGTGCTCCGGCGCTTACCACACCCGTGCCGATGGCCAGCGTTTTCTCGACGCCGGCGCGCCGCGTGTGCTGTTCTCGCAGCCGATGGCCAGCGAAGCGGATGTCGACGCCACCATCGTCTACGGCGTCAATCAGGACTGCCTGACCGGCGATGAGTTGCTGGTGTCCAACGCCTCCTGCACTACCAACTGCGGCGTGCCGCTGTTGCGTCTGCTGGACAAGGCGATCGGCCTCGATTACGTGTCGATCACCACGATTCACTCGGCAATGAACGATCAGCCAGTGATCGACGCCTATCACCACGAAGACCTGCGCCGCACGCGTTCGGCGTTCCAGTCGGTGATCCCGGTGTCCACTGGTCTGGCGCGCGGTATCGAGCGCCTGCTGCCGGAACTTGCCGGGCGAATTCAGGCCAAAGCCGTGCGCGTGCCGACAGTCAACGTGTCCTGCCTCGACATCACGATGCAGACCGCCACGGCGACTGACGCCAATGAGGTCAACCGGATCCTGCGCGAAGCCGCCACCAGCGGCCCGCTCAAAGGCCTTCTGGCCTATACCGAGTTGCCGCACGCCAGCTGTGATTTCAACCATGACCCACATTCGGCCATCGTCGATGCCAGCCAGACCCGAGTTTCCGGCCCCAAACTGGTGAACATCCTGGCCTGGTTCGACAACGAGTGGGGTTTTGCCAACCGAATGCTGGACGTTGCAGATCACTATCTGCAAACAGCAACTTCAAAAAAACCGTAGGAAGTGCGACCCATGACCGTGTTGAAGATGTCCGACCTCGATCTGCAAGGTAAGCGCGTATTGATCCGCGAAGACCTCAACGTCCCCGTCAAGGACGGTGTTGTCACCAGCGACGCGCGCATCCTGGCTTCGCTGCCGACCATCAAGCTGGCCCTGGAAAAAGGCGCGGCGGTGATGGTCTGCTCGCACCTGGGCCGTCCGACCGAAGGCGAGTTCTCCGCCGAAAACAGCCTGAAACCTGTCGCCGACTACCTGAGCAAAGCGCTGGGCCGCGAAGTGCCGCTGGTGGCTGACTACCTCGGTGGCGTGGAGGTCAAGGCTGGCGACATCGTGCTGTTCGAAAACGTACGCTTCAACAAGGGCGAGAAGAAGAACGCCGACGACCTGGCCCAGCAATACGCAGCCCTGTGCGATGTGTTCGTGATGGATGCTTTCGGTACTGCTCACCGCGCCGAGGGTTCGACCCATGGTGTAGCCAAGTTCGCCAAAGTCGCTGCCGCCGGCCCGTTGCTGGCCGCTGAGCTGGATGCACTGGGCAAAGCCCTCGGCGCGCCGGCCAAGCCAATGGCAGCCATCGTTGCCGGCTCCAAGGTGTCGACCAAACTCGACGTGCTCAACAGCCTGAGCCAGATCTGCGATCAACTGATCGTCGGCGGCGGCATCGCCAACACCTTCCTCGCGGCGGCTGGTCACCCGGTCGGCAAGTCGCTGTATGAACCGGACCTGCTCGACACCGCCCGTGAAATCGCTGCCAAAGTCAGCGTACCGTTGCCGGTTGACGTTGTGGTCGCCAAGGAATTTGCCGAAAGCGCTGAAGCGACCGTCAAGCTGATCGCTGACGTGGCGGCTGACGACATGATTCTCGACATCGGTCCGCAAACTGCAGCCAATTTCGCCGAGCTGCTGAAGTCGTCGAAAACCATTCTGTGGAACGGCCCGGTTGGCGTGTTCGAGTTCGATCAGTTCGGCAACGGCACCAAAGTGCTGGCCCAGGCCATCGCCGAGAGCTCGGCATTCTCGATTGCTGGTGGTGGCGACACCCTGGCCGCCATCGATAAATATGGCGTGGCTGAGCAGATCTCCTACATTTCCACCGGTGGCGGCGCGTTCCTCGAATTCGTCGAGGGCAAGGTGCTACCTGCCGTTGAAGTCCTGGAAAGCCGGGCCAAGGCCTGAGGCCGCCCGTTTGGCCAGGCAAAGGAGTGTTCACATGGTCAAGTCGTTAGCGCTGTTGTTGCTGACCGGTACGCTGGCGGCCTGCGGGAGCACCCCGAAGGCTGACGCGACGCCAGCACCGAGCGAGCCGCAGAAGGGCTGTTATCAGGCCGACTGGCAGGCCGAAACCAACCCGGTGCTGAACAAGCGCTCGGGCCCGGACGGCCTGGACAAATACGAGACGCAAACCCCGGTCAAGGAACATGGTTGTCCTTGACGGGTCTGACTCTTTAACTCAGGGCTGGCGGCGTGCGTCGTCAGTCGAGGAACACGGATGAAAGGCTTGATCGCCGTTGCGGCGTTGGCATTGTTGGGTGGTTGCGCGCAGTTGAACCTGTTTCAGTCGTCGGCCCCGGCAGACAACTGGACGACCTGGACCTGCGACAGTCAGGCCAAGGTGTTGTGGCGTTACGCCGATGCCGGCCAGAAGGAAGTCGACGTTCGCCTCGGCGGCGGTGATCAGGTCTATCGCCTGAAAGAAGAGCCGGGCGCCTCGGGCACGCTGTACAGCGACGGCATGCTGGCGTTTCACGTCAAGGGTGACGAAGGCCTGGTGTACTGGGTCGCCACCAATGACCTGATTGGCCGTGGTTGCAAGGCGCAGTAATTGACACACCACAGTTCTACTGTGGGAGCGAGCCTGCTCGCGAAAGCGGCCTGGCAGGCACTGCATCAGCGACTGCAAGATTGCTTTCGCGAGCAGGCTCGCTCCCACAGGGGATCTGTGTAGTTCTTGGAATTTGCTTTACCGAATCACCAGGTCGGGCCTCAACCCCCGATCTGCATTAACTTGAATAGCCGCCGCCGCTCCGGCAGGCTGGCACGATCAACGACCCTCAACCGGGAGAGACACACACAATGGCACTTATCAGCATGCGCCAGATGCTGGACCACGCAGCCGAGTTCGGCTATGGCGTTCCAGCCTTCAACGTCAACAACCTTGAGCAGATGCGCGCCATCATGGAAGCCGCTGACAAGACTGACTCCCCGGTGATCGTCCAGGCTTCGGCCGGCGCCCGCAAATACGCCGGCGCACCGTTCCTGCGTCACTTGATCCTGGCCGCGATCGAAGAATTTCCGCACATCCCGGTGTGCATGCACCAGGACCATGGCACCAGCCCTGACGTTTGCCAGCGCTCGATTCAACTGGGCTTCAGCTCGGTAATGATGGACGGCTCGCTGGGCGAAGACGGCAAGACCCCGACCGACTACGACTACAACGTCCGCGTTACCCAACAAACCGTGGCCATGGCTCACGCCTGCGGCGTTTCGGTAGAGGGCGAGCTGGGTTGCCTGGGTTCGCTGGAAACCGGTATGGCCGGTGAAGAAGACGGCATCGGCGCTGAAGGCGTTCTGGATCACAGCCAGATGCTGACCGACCCGGAAGAAGCCGCTGACTTCGTCAAGCGCACCCAGGTCGACGCCCTGGCCATCGCCATCGGCACCAGCCACGGTGCCTACAAGTTCACCAAGCCACCAACCGGCGACGTGCTGGCGATCGACCGCATCAAGGAAATCCACAAGCGCATCCCGAACACCCACCTGGTGATGCACGGTTCGTCTTCGGTTCCGCAAGAGTGGCTGGCGATCATCAACCAGTACGGCGGCGACATCAAAGAAACCTACGGCGTACCGGTTGAAGAAATCGTCGAAGGCATCAAGCACGGCGTGCGCAAGGTCAACATCGACACCGACCTGCGCCTGGCCTCCACTGGCGCCATGCGTCGCCTGATGGCCACCAACCCGAGCGAATTCGACCCACGTAAATTCTTCGGCGCCACCGTGACCGCAATGCGCGATGTATGTATCGCACGTTATGAAGCGTTCGGTACTGCCGGTAATGCTTCGAAGATCAAACCGATCTCGCTGGAAGCGATGTACCAGCGTTATCTGAAGGGTGAGTTGAACGCCAAGGTTAATTAAATTTAAGTGTTTGAAAGAAGCCCGCAGTGATGCGGGCTTTATTTATATTAAGTAGCCAGAACGAAATTCAATCTTTTTTATATCCTAACCGTAGATGCTTACGGGATCGCTCCACTCTGTATTTGAGACCGGCGCGTTTTTAGTTGCATAGCATCGAGCTTGAACCTGAATCCATTCACCTGTTTTGATTGTTAACTCGACTCTCCATTGCCCACCCGGCTCGACACGACCTGTTCCGAGGACTTGGCCTGTGTTGGAAACAGCAACGTCAACAAAATAATTAGGCTCGCCAGTTCCGTAAAGTGCGGGATGTGGACCAAGGGGGGGAGCATATTGAAGGGGAGCGATGGTTGCTTTCTGTGCCATGTTGGTTTCTTCCATGTAGATGAGATGGTGTTTGGCTGTAAGGGATACAGTTGGTGCTTGTATCGCTTGTTTTTGATGTTAAGGATTATTTAAATACGCGTAACCTGTAATAGTTGACAGTCTTTAATCTCAATTGGCTATAACAGTCGGATCATTTAGATATTACGATGTCTACTGTGGGAAGAGGCGTATTTATCAAATCCTTCGTTAGTTAAGCCACTAACTGAGCTTGGGTGTTGAACTGATTAAAAGGAAACCCGCCGAGACAGACTGTGTGAAAACGCACTGATGGTGGTTCCAACAAACGCCCCGACTTGTTCGGGGCGTTTGCTTTTGTGCTCACAGCAGACGAAAAAAGGCGTTTCAGCCCCATCAGCGCCATCATCTGGCGCACGCTCAACACGTTAATTGCTCTTTTCAGGTTGTAGGCGTTCACCGCCAAGGCCATTTCAGCTCTCGCGCCTTCAAGCTGTCGCAGCAAGAAGCGAGCGTTACCAAATAACCACTGTTTAAGGTTGCCAAAGGGATGTTCGACGATGGATCGTCGGCTGACCATCATTTCGGGATGCGCCTGCATTCGCTGCTCCATTCGCTGGAAAGCCTGTTCGTGCATATGGCGCGAGATGTATCGGCGTTTGGCGTCGGTGCACTTCGCTTTAATCGTGCAGCTTGTGCAGTCGCTGACCTTCGCTTGGTAGATCCGGCCTTTGTTGCTGATCTGCTTAAAGATCAGCCATTTCCGCTGGAAATAGCCGTAGAGCTAGAGTTTGAGCTGATCCGCTGGATCGTAAGAGGGACGGCCGGTGCTTTTGGGAAGTGCTTTATCAAAGCCCAGTCGAGCCAGATCCAGCTTGGCGACGTGAAGATCGATAACGCCAACGAGGTGATCCTCGGGGATCAACTCTTCCAGCGAGACCGGAAACAGGCTGGTCTGGCTGCGGGACTGTCCCTGGATGTAGGCCATAACGAAAAATGCTCCGTATCTTTCGATACGGAGCATTTTCTTTGAGCGCTGCGCAGATTGCTAGGTTTTCACACAGTCTGGAGAGGCGGGTTTTTTGGGGGCGGAATTTCTCGCAATGACGAAGTTATCTAAACGTCAGAGAAAATGGCGCTGCCGCGCGCTCAATGGCGTTGACCACATGAGGCGCGTGTTCGCGATACTGAGGATAGCGTCCGAGCACCGTTTCAACCGAGGCAAGCAGGTTTTGAATTCGCTCTTTGGGTTGGTCGATTTCACAGGTGCGAGCAAACTCCAAGAGTCCTTGTCGTGAGGCGAACATTGACTTGTTGCCCGCCAGATCCAATGCCAGAACATCTTCTGGAATATAGGCCGTGGTGTTGACGATGTCGTAAGCCGGCGCCAGATGCGCATCGCGTTGCGTCGGTTCTGAGTAGAGCAATCCGAAATTTTTCAAATGAGCGTCGCCGTTTCCGACGATGCAGCTCAGGGCAACGCTAGCGAAGAGTTGATCAAGCGACGTACGCAAGTGTTTCGCCGGGCAAAACACTCGAACAGCCTTGGCGATTGCCGCATAACTCTTGCTGTACTTCTGGTTAGCCGACAGCCCCATCAGCACGGCCATGTCTTCAAACCCAATCGGGTTGAGCCTGTCGTCGCGATCAAATCGACGCATGACAAACAGCTTGGCGTTGTCGGAAAGGTAAAACGGTGGAACGGGAATCCCCGCCTCTTTCGCCATGGACATGCAAAGGAATTCGTTGATCGCAAGGCCCGGGAATTCGTCTCTTCCACTCTTGATGATCAGATCCGAGGTTTTGGATGTCACTCTCGGCAACTCTGGTTCTTGCCGCTCCGGCACCAGCAACTTGGGTTGAACACCTGAAATGCCTGCCCGCAGGAGGTAACGATCAAGCATCTCAGCGAAGATATCTTCCGTACCATCCCACGTGAGGATCTCTTCGAGTTTTTCTCCCGGAAATTCTTGCGCCTGCAACAATGCATCAACGGTTTCAGAGCGTACGTGAATCCTGCCAATGGGCGATGTACTGCCGGAAAGCGCCAGTAGCAGCATTGGGTTGACGTTCACAGTCTTGGCCAAGCGGTTGCGCAACTGCTCCAGTACGTAGCCTTCTGGCAGGTTCATTTGAAAAACAGGGTGCAACTCGCGCCGACGAAATTCGTCATGCCGTACAGGCATCAGGAGGCTGATCGCCATTTGTGGCGATGCATCTTCGTGATAACGAAAAGTGAAATCCTCGGCATCGCTGCAAAGCCTTCCGCTAGTACCTTCAGGGGTACTGACTTGAAGAGAGGCCATGTTCATTCGAATAAATCTCCAATCTCTTCAAGGGTTGGCATCGTTGCTGGAACCACTGAGAGTTCGCAGTCCAAAGCAGCCAAAACCCGCGCGTAAGCGATCATGCCGACAGAAAGGGTGCCTTTCTCCACTGCGATGACTTTGTATCGCGTCAGTCCCGCCAGATGGGCAAGCTGCGCCTGCGTCAAGCCACGATTTATACGTTTTTCACGTAATTGAATGCCGAGACGGGTAATTAAAAGAGAGTAATCCATGTTGCGCTACCGTCACATTTTGATGTCAATGTAGCGTATGCGGAACATTTAATCTATTTGGCTCAAGAAACCCGCGGTGAGGGAGGCTTTTTTGTGGACGACTATTCCTTCAGTTCAACGAGCATGACCACCTGCGCGATGCCTAGCGCAGTCCTGCGGTGTGAGGTGTCGAGCATGGCGGCGAAGTTGTTGAGCATTTCGCTGGCTGAACCCAGGGTTTCGCTGGCGTTTGCCAGCAGCGATTCAGTGTTGTACTTCGGGTTGGCGAGGTACATGGATCGGGTTTGTGCGTGCTGGCCATGATGAAGGCGGACGGTTTGAGGTAATGGTCGAGGGCGCGTTCGGCGGCGTCGTTGAGTTTTTTGGAATCAAGGGATTCGTAGGGGGATGCGGGACTGTTTCTGGGGTGCGGCGTTGATTTGATCATGGTTCGTCTCCGGTAAATGGAGCCGACACCGGATCGCTACTAAACGAAGAGGGTGGCAGCTGAACGCAGGTTAGTAGACCGGGGAGACGCGACCGGCGCACCCGAAGGCGCTCTGCGTACAGCTACCATCAAGCGCGGGTTATGCCCGACTGAATGGTGCCATTGCGCATCGCGTAACCACGGGCTACTAAACCCGATCACTGGGAATCAGCTGTTGTAGGCATCCGGAAGTAACTGCTGACAGATATAAACAACGCTGTTTAAAGGTAGGAGCTGCCGAAGGCTGCGATCTTTTGATTTTGATCCCGGCGTCCCAAGAGGCGCCAACATCAAGATCAAAAGATCGCAGCCTTCGGCAGCTCCTACAAGGGATTGCGATGTCGAAATGGGTTACTTGTCGTGATCAATATCCAGTTTGGTAAACGTCACCTGTCCACCTTCACTGGTGTACCCGGTGTTGTCCTGCACATACACGCCGGCCTTGAAGTACAGCGGCTTGTCGCGCCAGGTCGCGCTGATCTGGGAGTCCCACTGATAGCCCGCCGCACTCACGCCCAGGGCACCGCCGGGGCTCAAGTGGATGAGATAGTTGAATTCGCGATCAAGCTTGACGCCGGTGGCGAGGGTGATGACGCGGCTTTCGGCGTCGTCCGGGCGCATGCGCACTTTGATCACCAGATTGCCGGTCTGGGTTTTTTCCTTGTACTGGTATTCGAGCTTGACCATCGGCCGCTGGCTTTCGTACGCGTGAATCTGGCCGATGACGATCTTGCCCGAGCTCGGCACCTTGTTCACCGCGAGGGTGGCGCGCAGCAGGTTGTCGGCGTCCGGGTAGTACCAGTTGCGCAGGGTGCCGTTGCTGTAGGTTTCGCGCAGTTCGGTACGCGGGTAGATGGCGTTTTCGGTTTTCGAGCCAGTCACCGGGGACCAGAAGAACAGGGTGCCGGTGTCGGAATGGAAGTACTGATCCTTGAAGCCATCCACCAGTTTCGAGGTTTCGACGGTGTACGGCGGGCTGCCAACAGGAACGCTGAGGTTCCAGGTTGCGAGGTCGATCATGACGGTTCTTCCAATCAATTCATCCGGAACGCCGGTGCCAGAAGCTCTAGCCCGCGCGTTTTCGGGCGTCTTTATAAGCGTAGCGGCAATTTTTGTTAATGCCCGTCCGGCGATTACTTGACGTCAACATCCTGTCGAAATGCCATCTCGCCCGGTTCTCGGGGGCTGTAGCGGTGACCGTTAGTCGGCTAGGTTGAGCATTGTTTAAATGATGGCGGGATGACAGCTTCTGCTTTCACTGATCCGCGTCTAGAGTGAAGGCTCAGTACGTCTATGGTTTTGCCGGCAACCGGTCCCGATAAGAGAAGCAGCATGGAATGCGCGCAACCCCAGCCAGGTGAAGGCAGCTCGGTCCTTTTGATCGTCGATGATTACCCCGAAAATCTGATCAGCATGCGCGCGTTGCTGCAGCGTCAGGATTGGCACGTGATGACCGCCGCCTCTGGTTTCGAGGCGTTGAACCTTTTGCTCGAACACGACATCGACCTGGTCCTGCTCGATGTGCAGATGCCCGGCATGGACGGTTACGAGGTCGCGCGGCTGATGCGCGGCAGCCAGCGCACGCGGCTGACGCCGATCATTTTCCTCACCGCCAACGAGCAATCTCAGGACGCCGTGATCAAGGGCTATGCCAGCGGCGCGGTGGATTACCTGTTCAAGCCGTTCGATCCGCAAATCCTCAAGCCCAAGGTCCAGGCGTTGCTCGAGCACCAGCGCAATCGCCGTGCCTTGCAACGCCTGAGTCATGACCTGGAAGTGGCGCGCGCCTTTAATGCCTCAGTGCTGGACAACGCCGCCGAAGGCATTCTGGTGTTGAGCGAGGACGGTGTGATCCGCTTCGCCAACCCGGCGATTTCGCGGTTGCTCAATGCGCCGGTGAAGGATCTGCAAGGCAAGGAGTTTCTCGATTTCCTGCAGAAGCCACACATTCCCCTGTGGGCCGATTCCGAGTTCTACGCCGGTTACCAGCGCGGTGAAACCCTGCGCCTGCATGATGCGTTGCTGCGCACGGCGCCCGGGCAGCAAGTGCCGGTGGCATTGTCCTGTGCGCCGCTGTCCTCGGAGCAGCATGCGATGGTGGTAACGGTGCTGGACATGTCGGTGGTGCGTCACTTGCACCAGCAACTGGAATTCCAGGCGGTAACCGATCCGCTGACCGGGCTGCTCAACCGGCGCGGGTTCTACCAGACCGTGGAAAACCTGCTGTTGCGCGGCGAACGCAGCGACAGCAGTTGGGTGTTGCTCTACCTTGATCTTGATGGCTTCAAACGGGTCAACGATTCCCTCGGCCACGATGCCGGCGATCGCGTGTTGCGCTGGGTTTCCGAGCAATTGAAAGCGTGCCTGCGGCCGTTCGATATTCTCGCGCGCATGGGCGGCGATGAATTCACCGCGCTGCTGGATCTGGAATTCCCCGAGCAAGCGGCGAAGATTGCCGAAAAACTGATCGAACGGGTATCGGTGTGTCAGCAGATCGAAGGTCTGGATATCGTCCTTGGCGCCAGTATCGGCATCGCCACCTATCCTGACTGCGGGCGCAATCTCGACGGCTTGCTGCGCGCCTCGGACATCGCTATGTACGAGGCCAAGCGCGCCGGGCGTCAGCAATATCGTTTCTATGACCCTGAAATGAACGGCCGCGCACGCTCGCGTCTGATGCTGGAAGACAGCGTGCGTGAGGCCATCGAGAATCGCGATTTCAATTTGGTCTATCAGCCGCAGGTGGCGATCGGCAGCGGACAGATCCGTGGGTTCGAGGCGTTGCTGCGCTGGCAGCATCCGAGCGTCGGCGATGTGCCGCCGGGGTTGTTTCTGCCATTGCTGGAAGAGGCGCGCTTGATCAGTCGCCTCGGCAGCTGGATCTATCACCGTGGCGCCGGTCAGCGTAAAGCCTGGGAAACCTTGTTCGCTGAAGATCTGGTGCTCGGCGTGAGCCTGAGCAATACCCAGTTCGGCCTGCCGAATCTGGTCACCGAGCTGCGTCAGGTCATGGAGCGCCATGCGCTGCAACCTCAGCAACTGGAAGTCGAAGTCACCGAAGAAGCGTTGATGCAAGACCCGGACGAAACCCGCAAGCAACTGCGGCTGCTGCGTCATCTCGGGGTGCGCGTGGCGCTGGATGATTTTGGTTCGGGGCCGTGCTCGCTGGCGCATCTGCGCGATCTGGAACTGGACACGCTGAAGCTCGACCGCCACTTGATCGCGCGCCTGCCGGACTCGCCACGTGATGCGGCGCTGGTGCGCATGGTCATCGACCTGTGCAAGCAATACGGTCTGCTGGTGATCGCCGAAGGAGTGGAAACCCTCGAGCAATATCAGTGGCTGCAAGCCCATGGCTGCGAATACGTGCAGGGCTTCCTCGTCGCGCGGCCGTTGATCGCCGAAGACGCGGTCAGCTTCGTCGAACCCTTTGACTGGAGCGCGCTGCCCGGTTGAATTCGCTACACTGGCGGACCTTTTTCGAACCGCGTCGCTTGTCCATGACTGTGTTGAAGTACCTCCAGGCCTACCCCGCGCAATTGCAGGATCAGGTGCGCCAACTGATTGCCGAAGGGCGTCTGGGTGAATACCTGAATCAGCGCTATTCAGGGCGACACGACGTGCAGAGCGACAAGGCCTTGTACAGCTACGCGCTGGATCTCAAGCAGCAGTACATGCGTAATGCGCCGGCGATCGACAAAGTGCTGTTCGACAACCGCCTCGACCTGACCCACCGCGCGCTCGGTCTGCACACCACGGTGTCACGGGTGCAGGGCGGCAAGCTCAAGGCCAACAAGGAAATTCGCATCGCCGCGCTGTTCAAGGACGCCGCGCCGGATTTTCTGAAGATGATCGTGGTGCACGAGCTGGCGCACTTCAAGGAGTCGGATCACAACAAGGCGTTCTATAAACTGTGCGAGCACATGCTGCCGGGGTATCACCAGATCGAGTTCGATCTGCGTGTGTACCTGACGTGGCGGGATATGCAGGCTTGACCAATCAGGAAGGTGTGGATGGACGTCAGCAAGACCAAAAGCAGTTTCTATCGCCGTTTGTACGTGGCTTATCTCATCGATAGCGGCCTGGCGCCGAGTGTGCCGACGCTGACCGAAGTCACCGGCATGCCGCGACGCACGGCGCAGGACACGATTGCCGCGCTGGCCGATCTGGACATCATCTGCGAGTTCGAACAGGAAGAGGGCGCACGCAATCATGCCGGGCGCTATCGGATTCGTGAGTGGGGAGCGATTGATCGCGGATGGATCGAGCGCAATTTGCGGCAGATAAAAGCGGTGCTGGAATACCCCTGATTCCTGCGGCGCCTGAACTGACGCAATCGCTGGCAAGCCAGCTCCCACAGGGATCTCCAGCGAACACGGTTTTCGTGAACGAGCGATGAACCTGTGGGAGCTGGCTTGCCAGCGATGAGGCCCTCAAGAACGACGCATGCCGATATGTGGAATGTCATCCTCGAGATATTCCTCACCCACCACGACAAACCCGTACCTGCCGTAATACCCCTGCAAGTGTGCCTGCGCCGACAAATAGATCGGCACCTGCGGCCAGTGCTTTTCGGCCTGCTTCAGCGCCTGTTCCATCATCGCGTGGCCCAACCCTTTGCCACGGCCGGCGGGCGCGGTCACCACGCGGCCAATCACCACGTCGCCGCCCTGGGATTCCGGGTCGAGCAGGCGCAGGTAAGCCATCAACTGATCATCCTCCCAGCCCATCAGGTGATGGGTATCGCCCTCCAGATCCTGGCCGTCGAGATCCGGATAGGCACATTTCTGTTCGACCACGAATACGTCAGAGCGCAGCTTCAACAATGCGTACAACTGCTCTTTGCCCAGATCACGATGATGTTTGCAGATCCACTCGATTGTCATTTTTCGATTCCTTGACCATGTCGCCCGATACTAAGCGCAGCTGCGCCATATGTCTGTATGGCGCAACAGTCTGTGATAAAGGTCAAAATGCCACCATTCCTTTCTCGCGGCCGCCGAGACTTTGTGTAATCTGCTCAAGAGCACTGCGCACTGGTTCCCATGAGCTAATGTTCAATGCTTGGGTTTTGCCGGTAAGGGGCCTTTGGTTTTGACGTGAAACCACGTCGGGCGGTTGCCCGCTGAGGATGTTCAAGCATGCTGCGATTGCTTCAAGCCGTTGCTTTGATCGGACTGCTGGTGCTGGGCCAGGATGCTGCGGCGCAGAAGCTGCGGCTGGCGTTCGATAATTGGCCGCCGTTTACCGACGATGCACTGGTCAACGGTGGACTGGCCACCGACATTGTCAGCACCGCACTGGCTCGCGCCGGTTATGCCAGCGGTTACGAACAAGTGCCGTGGGCGCGAGCATTGCTGGGGATTGGCGAGGGGCGTTACGACGTACTGGTCAACGCCTGGTACAACGACGAACGCACGCAGATCGGTCAGTTTTCCGGTGAGTACCTGATCAACCGCATCCGCTTCCTCAAGCGCAAAGACGCACCCATCGACTACAGCAACCTCGAGCAACTGCACACTTACCCGATTGCCGTGGTGCGCGGGTACGCCTATTCCGCACCTTTCGATGCCGATACGGCGATGCAGAAAGTCCCTGTGCACAACTTCGCCATGGGCGTGCGCATGCTCGCGGCGGACCGGGTCAAGCTGACCCTGGAGGATGAGTACGTGGCCAAGTATTACCTGGCACGGGAATCGGCCAAGGTACGCAATTCGGTGGAGTTTTTACCCAAGCCGTTGAGTGAGAATAGCCTGCATATTCTGGTCAGCCTGAAGAACCCGCAGCATGAGCAGATCGTCGCCGGGTTTGATCGAGCGATCGAGGCGATGAAGGCTGACGGGACTTATGAGAAGTTATTGCGGCGGCATGGAATGTGAAGGGTGATCCGGCAATTTCTTTGTGGCTGATGACCTCTTCGCGAGCAGGCTCGCTCCCACAATTTGAAATGCATACCCTGTGGGAGCGAGCCTGCTCGCGAACGCGTCGTCTCAGGCGCCGCTGATTTCGGCAGTGTCCTTGATCAAATGCGCCGCCAACGTCCGAAGCGGCCCCAACTGCCTGCAAATCAGCGCCAGCTGCGTCTGCACCAACCGTTGCCCTTCATCGATTTCATCCGGCATCTGTTCCAGCTCATTGGCCAGCGCTTCCTCGTCATCACTCTGAATCGCAATCGGCTGCTTGCTCGCCAAACCATGAGCGATTTCGTCGATGCTGGTCGCCAGTTTCACCCCGGCGCCTTCGATCAGATGCTCCCGCACCTCCGCTGGCAACTGTGTTTCACGGTGCGCGCCGAGCCCTGACAAATAGCTGAGCAACGTGTGCGACAGCACCAGGAAGCGGAAGCCGACATCCGCCTCCTTACGGAAATGCCCCGGCTCCATGAGCATGTTCGCCAGTGTCGTCGACAGCGCCGCGTCAGCGTTATGGGCGTTGCGTCGGGCCAGGCGATAAGCGAGGTCATCGCTTTTGCCGGCGGCGTATTGCTGCATGATCTGGCGCAGGTAGATGCTGTTGCAGGTCAGGGTGTTGGCCAGCACTTTGTTCAGGCGCCGACCCTGCCAGTCCGGCAGGAACAGGAACACCGCCAGACCTGCGATCAGGCTGCCCAGCAGGGTATCGAACAGCCGTGGCAGGAACAGCCCGTAGCCATCGCCGACCTGATTGAAGCAGAACAGCACCATGATCGTGATCGCCGCCGTTGCCAGGGTGTAGCGGGTGGTGCGGTTGGTAAAGAACACCACACCGGCAGCGATGGCGAAGCACGATTGCACCACCGGGTTGGGGAACAGATCGAACAGCGCCCAGGCCACCGTCAGGCCAATGGCCGTGCCGATGATCCGCTGGCCGAGTTTGCGCCGGGTCGCGCCGTAGTTCGGCTGGCAGACGAACAGCGTGGTGAGGATGATCCAGTAGCCTTGCGACGGGTGGATCAGGTGCACCATGCCGTAGCCGATGCTCAGTGCCAGCGGTAGGCGCAGGGCATGGCGGAACAGCAGCGAGGTCGGCGTCAGTTGCGTACGCAGGCGAATCCACACGTCCTTGAGATTACGCGGTGAGCGGTCGAGCAGGCTGCTGTCGGTGGCGTCCGCCAGGGCATCGGGGTTGCTGGCATCGCTGAGCAGTCGGTCGAGGGTGCCGAGGTTGGCCGCCAAGGCGCGCAGCGAGCGCAGCAGGCCGCGCCATGCCGGGTTGCTCTGGATGCGTAAATGTTCGAGGGAGGCATGCAGGTCGTTCAGGGCTTCGGCGAAACTGGCGTCATAGATGAACGGCTGGCGCATCTGGATCGATTCGGCCAACGCCCGGCAGGCCTTGCCTTGCTGGCGCAGCAGGCGCTGGCAGCGGAACAGCACGTCGCTGTGGAAGAACGCCTCGGCCAGCGCGTTGTAAGGATAGTGCGAAGAGCTGGCGCGTTCGTGAATGTCCTGCGCGAGGAAATACAGCTTCAGATAACGGCTGACTTTCGAGCCGGGTCGACCGTTGCCGACCCGATGCAGGATGATTTCCTTGGCCGTGTTCAGGGCGGCGACCACCCGGCCATTCTGCTGCGCCAGTTCGAGCCGCCGGGCTTCGACATCCATCTGCCGGATCGGCTCGAACAGCGAAGATTTCAGCTTCAGATAAAGGCCCAGCTCGCGGAACAGCCGCGCCAGGCTCTGCTGCACCGGTTGATTGGAAAACAGCGCCTGCCACAGCACCGAGAGCAGGCCGTACCACGCCGCACCAGCGACCAGCAGCATCGGTTCGTGCCAGAAATCAGTGACCGCGCCGCCGCGCTGATCAACGCCGATCATTGTGTACACCGACAGAATCAGCGTCGCCGAGGCGATCGCACCGTAGCGCTCGCCCAGCGCACCGAGCATGGTCAGGCCGAAACTGGCCAGTGCCAGGGCCACGGCGAAAATGATCGGGTAGGGAAACAGCAATTCCACCGACAGCGCGGCGATGCTGAAACACACCAGTGTCACCGCGAGGGCGTTGAGACGACCCTGCCAACTGTCGTCGGTCTCGGCCAGGGCGCTGGCGATGATGCCGAGGAACAACGGGATCAGCAGGCCCATTTCATCCTGATACCAGCACAGCGCCATGCTGCCGGTCAGGGCGATGAATACCCGCACGCTGTAGCTGAATTTATCCAGCGCCCACAGGCGCCGCAAAGACTGACGAAACGAGGTCGAGGACATGAAGTGCGAAGGCCTTCCGAGGCGATGCCGCTAAATTGAGCCAGTAATGACGCCGACGCAATGGCGCCGAGCACATCTGACAGCAAAAAGTGTTCCTTTTACTTACACCACAAACCATTGTGGGAGCGAGCCTGCTCGCGAAAGCGGAGTGTCATTCAACATTGATGTCGACTGGTACACCGCATTCGCGAGCAGGCTCGCTCCCACAGGGTTTTGTATTTGGCCTTGAGTTAAGCGTACTGCGCGGCGGCGTAACCGGAGGCCCAGGCCCACTGGAAATTGAAACCGCCCAGATGCCCGGTGACGTCGAGCACTTCCCCAATAAAGTACAGGCCCGGGCTTTTCAGCGACTCCATGGTCTTCGACGACACCTCGCGGGTGTCGACGCCGCCCAGGGTCACCTCAGCCGTGCGATAGCCTTCAGTCCCCGCCGGCACGACTTTCCAGCTGCCAAGCTTCTCGGCAATCTCCGCCAGTTCGGCGTGGGTGTACTGCTTCATCGGTTTGGAGACAAACCAGTTGTCCGCCAGCAGATTGGCCATCTTCTTGGTGAAGATCTCGCCAAGCAAAGTCTTCAGCTCGCTGTTCGGACGCTCGGCGACTTGCTGTTGCAACCAGCTCGCGGCGTCGTGATCCGGCAGCAGGTTGATCTCCACCGTGTCGCCGGGCTCCCAGAACGAACTGATCTGCAAGATCGCCGGGCCACTGAGGCCACGATGGGTGAACAGGATGTTCTCGCGAAAGCTCTGCTCGTTGCAGCCGACCAGACAATCCACCGAGGTGCCGGACAGCTCTGTGCACAACTCCTTGAGCTGGTCGGTGATGGTGAACGGCACCAGCCCGGCGCGGGTCGGCAGCAGTTCATGGCCGAACTGTTTGGCGACCTGGTAACCGAAACCGGTGGCGCCCAGGGTCGGAATCGACAGGCCGCCGGTGGCGATCACCAGCGATTGGCACTGGACCTGACCGAGGGTGGTGTCGAGCAGATAACCGCTGTCGGTTTTTTCGATGGTCTGGATTGAGGTGTCCAGGTGCAGCTCGACGCCGGCCTGATCGCATTCATCAAGCAGCATGCCGAGGATGTCGCTGGACTTGTTATCGCAAAACAGTTGGCCGAGTTTCTTCTCGTGGTACGGCACACCGTGCTTGCCCACCAGACCGATGAAATCCCACTGGGTGTAACGCGCCAGCGCCGATTTGCAGAAATGCGGATTCTGCGAGAGGAAATTGCTCGGTTCGGTGTACATGTTGGTGAAATTGCAGCGACCGCCGCCGGACATGAGGATTTTCTTGCCGGCCTTGTTCGCGTGGTCGAGCAGCAACACCTGACGCCCGCGCCCGGCGGCGGTCAGGGCACACATCAAGCCGGCCGCGCCAGCGCCAATGATCACGACTTCGGTAGAGCGCAAAACGGTGTCCTCTTGGTGGGTCGCTACAAAACAAACTGTGGGAGCGAGCCTGCTCGCGAAAGCGTTGTGTCATTCAACAATGATGTCGACTGACAGATTGCATTCGCGAGCAGGCTCGCTCCCACAGGGGATCTCCTATGGATGGAAGATCGCTTACAGAATACGCACGCGCAACGAGCGGCCCTTGATCTTGCCGTCGTTCAGGCGCTGCAAGGCCTGCATGGCCACGGTGCGCTCGACAGCGACGTAGGCCTGGAAATCGAAGATGGCGATCTTGCCGACCTGCGCACCGGGAATGCCCGCTTCGCCGGTCAGTGCGCCAAGAATGTCGCCCGGGCGCACTTTGTCTTTGCGGCCAGCGCCGATGCACAGGGTGGTCATCGGCGGTTGCAGCGGCGCCAGGCCCTGGGACTTGAGGTTGTCGATCTGATCCCAGTTCAGCGGCGCTTTCTGCAGTTGTTCGATGGCTTGCGCACGATGCGCTTCGGACGGCGCGACCAGGCTGATGGCGATGCCTTTCTCGCCCGCGCGACCGGTACGGCCGACGCGGTGGATGTGGATTTCCGAATCGCGCGCCAGCTCGACGTTGATCACCATGTCCAGCGCATCGATATCCAGACCACGGGCTGCGACGTCGGTGGCGACCAGCACCGAGGTGCTGCGGTTGGCGAACATCGCCAGTACTTGATCGCGGTCACGCTGTTCCAGATCGCCGTGCAGGCCAACAGCGGAAATGCCTTTGGCGGTCAGGTGATCGACGGTTTCCTGCACTTGCTGCTTGGTGAAGCAGAACGCCACGCAGGACGCCGGACGGAAGTGGTGCAGGACTTTGGTCACCGCGCTCATGCGCTCTTCCGGGGAAATCTCGTAGAAGCGCTGCTCGATCTGCGTGTCGTCGTGGAAGGCTTCAGCCTTGACGGTCTGCGGATCGCGCATGAATTTCGAGGCCAGTTGCTTGATGCCCACCGGGTAGGTCGCGGAGAACAGCAGAGTCTGCCGGCGCTCCGGGGTCTTGATGATGATGTCTTCGATCGCGTCGTAGAAGCCCATGTCGAGCATGCGGTCGGCTTCGTCGAGGATCAGCGTGTTCAGGCCATCGAGCACCAGCGAACCCTTGCGCAAGTGCTGCTGAATGCGCCCCGGGGTGCCGACGATGATGTGCGCGCCGTGCTCCAGCGAAGCGATCTGCGGGCCGAACGACACGCCGCCGCACAGGGTCAGGACCTTGATGTTGTCTTCGGCGCGGGCCAGACGACGGACTTCCTTGGCCACCTGGTCGGCCAGCTCACGGGTGGGGCAGATCACCAGCGCCTGGCACCCGAAGTAGCGCGGGTTGATCGGGTTGAGCAAGCCGATGCCGAACGCGGCGGTCTTGCCGCTGCCGGTCTTGGCCTGGGCGATCAGGTCCATCCCCTTGAGGATCACCGGCAAGCTCTGCGCCTGGATCGGCGTCATCTGGGCATAACCGAGTGATTCGAGGTTAGCCAGCATGGCGGCGGACAGCGGCAGAGTATTAAAAGCGGTGGCGATGGTGGTCACGGGACTGGCCTGCAAAACAAAATGTCGCGCAGTGTAGCAGCCCCGTGCTGGTTTCCTCGACAGTTCTGGACGAACAGCGATTGAACCCGAGGCAGGGATTACCTGTGGCGAGGGGATTTATCTGTGGCGAGGGGATTTATCCCCGATGGGGTGCGCAGCACCCCCAATACCTGCCACCTCGATTCATCAGGCTGACCGCATCCAACCTTTTTGGGGCTGCTGCGCAACCCAGCGGGGATAAATCCCCTCGCCACAGAAGTCAAAGAACTCCTTCAGCAGAATCAGTGTTCGATGTGTTCTTGTGGACGTTTCGCCCGGCGCCCGTCTTCCTTCGACAGTTGCGAGAAGATCGTCGCCGCCAGCATCGCCATCACGCCGACCGTGACGAAGGTCAGCTGGAACGCGCCGAGTACGGTTTCCACGCCATCATTGCCGACCTTCGCAGTGAAGCCACCAAGCAGCGCACCGGCGCAGGCCACGCCGAGGCTCAGCGACAATTGCGCGACCACCGACAGCAAACTGTTGCCGCTGCTGGCGCTGGCATCGTCGAGGTCGATCAGCGTCACCGTATTCATCGCGGTGAATTGCAGCGAGTTGATCGCCCCCAGCACCGCCAGCAGGCACAGCAGCAGCCAGTACGGCGTCTGCTCGCTGACCAGGCCCATGCTTGCCAGCATGATCCCCAACGCCAGGGTGTTGCCGGTGAGGACGATGCGATAGCCGAGGCGTTCGATCAGCGGCCGCGCGACCCACTTGGCGACCATCGCCGCAGCGGCCAGCGGCAACATGCTCATCCCGGCTTGCGAGGGCGAATAACCCAGCGCCACTTGCAGCAACAACGGCACCAGAAATGGCAAAGCGCCGCTGCCCAGTCGCGCGAACAGGTTGCCGAGAATGCCCACGGCGAAGGTGCGGGTCTTGAACAGCGAAGGCGCAAACAGCGGATTCTCGATATGCCCGGCGCGCAGCCAGTACGCCGCCAGACAGGCCATGCCGGCGAACAGCAGCAGCATCACCCGCAGGTGCGGCAGGTGCAGTTCGCCAAGACCTTCCATGGCGATGGTGATGAGGATCATCGCTGCGCCGAACAGCAAAAAGCCGAGGCTATCGAAGCGGGTGCGCTCCGTGCCGCGCAGGTCTGGGATGAATTTCCACACCGCGTAGCAACCGATCACCCCGACCGGCAGATTGATCAGGAAGATCCAGTGCCACGTCACGTATTCCACCATCCAGCCGCCCATGGTCGGGCCGATCAGCGGGCCGAGCAGGCCGGGAATGGTGATGAAACCCATGATCCGCACCAGTTCCGAGCGCGGGTAGGCACGCAGCACCACCAGCCGCCCAACCGGCAACATCAGCGCACCGCCGAGGCCCTGGATCACCCGTGCGCCGATAAGCATGCTCAGGCTGCTGGATAACGCGCAGAGCAACGAGCCGAAGCTGAACAGCAGAATCGCGCCGAAGAAGATTTTCTTGGTGCCGAAGCGGTCGGCGATCCAGCCAGAGGCCGGGATCAGCAGGGCCACGGTGAGCATGTAGGCGATGATCACACCCTGCATGCGCAACGGGTCTTCCGCCAGATCGCTGGCCATGGCCGGCAGCGCGGTATTGAGGATGGTCCCGTCGAGGGACTGCATGAAGAACGCAATGGCGACGACCCACGGCAACCAGCGGGCGGTGATGGCGTCGAGAGGCGGGCGGTTGGGCATGGAACCTCTTGTGTCAGTGCATATTCAGAGTCGAGCGCGGTCAGTGTGGGAGCGAGCCTGCTCGCGAAGAGGCCATTTCATTCAACATTGATGTCGATTGATCTACCGCTTTCGCGAGCAGGCTCGCTCCCACAGGTTTTGCATTTACAGCGTCAGCGTGAGTCGGCTGACCAGCGCCCCCGGCAACAGCGATGACGAGGTATTGCGCTGGCTGTACGTACTCGCCGAGAGCAGCAGCTCACGCTCGGTGGTCAACGCTTCCAACTGCGAACCGAGCAGGTTGTAGGCGCTGTCGTCGAAGCGCATGGTGCTGACCGGCGCCTGGATTTCGCCGTTCTCGACCCAGAAGGTCGCGAAACGGGTCATGCCGGTCATGCGCGCCGCCGGTTGATCCGAGTAGTTCAGATACCACAGGTTGCTGATGTACAGCCCGGTGCCCAACTGCTTGAGGATCTCTTGCTGCGACAGATCACCGGCGGCCATGTTCAACGCACTGGGCATCTCGCCGCCGCCCGCACCGTTCGCCGCCAGACCATATTCGGCGGCGCTGCGCGAGCCCACCAGTTGATCGCCGGCCTTGCCCTCGATGATCAGACGCAGATCGCTGCGCGGATAACCCTCGGCGGAAAACGCCGGGCTCAGGGACTCGCTGACTTTTTCGTCCAGCGACAGCAACGGGCTGAACGCCTGATCGCCGACGTAGAGCTTCTGCAACGGGCTGCTCTTGCTGGCGATCGATTGCGCCGAGAACCCGCCCCAACTGAGCATGCCCATGATTTCTTCCAGTGCCGCCGGTGCCAGATAGGCGCGGTACTGCCCCGGTGCCAGGGTGCGTAACGGTCGGCCGAGAAACTCAAGCTGTTCGCGTGCCTGGGCGAAACGGCGGGCGAAGCCCTCGTCGCTCCAATCGTGGCCGGCATAGCTGGCCTTCACCGCTTCGCCGTTTTCGTGGAACAGGCTGAAGTCGAAATTGAAGCTGTTGGCTTCATGCCAGCCGAACGCGCCAGCGGAGCTGGCAAAGCCACGGCTGATCGGACCGGCAGCATAAAAACCGACCAGATCGAGACCTTCAGCGGCGGCGCAGATTTGCCCGACGACATCTTCGGTGTCCGGCAGCGGATGCGCTTGTACGTGCGTGCTCTGCCAGCTGTTGTGATTGAGCAGCAAGTACGGGTCCTGCGGCAGCAGCGGCAGGGTTTCGCGCAATTGTTGCAGGCCTTCGGCGAGCCGTTGCAGATCGGCTTCCTGATCCCCGGACAAGGTGATCTGCAGGTCGGCGTGGCGACCGTCGTTGATCAGTTTCAGGCCGACGTTGGCCTGCTGCACTTGCCCGGCCTGGCGCACCTTGGCGTGATTGAAGCGCACGAACGCCGAGGCTTCGGCGGCGTAGCTGAGCGTGAACTGTTCCGGCTCGCGCACGCTGTCGCGCAGCCAGTTGACCATGACCTTGAAGGCGTCGGACTGACGCTTCGAAATGCTCATCAGGCGTCTCCCCCAAACACATCAATGTTGCTGAATACGCAGGCCGGCGAAGCATGGCCGACGCGAATCACCTGGTTCGGTTCGCCCTTGCCGCAGTTCGGCGTGCCCAGCACCTTGACGGTGCTGGCATCGCCGACGGCGCGCAGGCTCTTCCAGAAGTGCGCGGAAATCGCCCGGTAGTTGGGGTTTTTTACCACGCCTTTCAGTTCACCATTCTCGATCAACTGGCCCCATTCGCAGCCGAACTGGAATTTGTTGCGCGCATCGTCGATCGACCACGAACGGTTGGTGCTCATCAGAATGCCGTGCTCGATACCGCCGATCATCTGCTCCAGCGTTTGATCACCCGGTTCGATGTTGAGGTTGGCCATGCGGTCGATCGGCGGCCGGTTCCAACCGCAGGCGCGGCTGTTGGCAACGCCATCGAGGCCGGCGCGATATTGCGACAGCGCTCCGCCCAGCGGCCGCAGTAAAAGGCCGTCGCGAATCAGGAATTGTTTGCTCGCCGCGGTGCCGTCGTCGTCATGGCCGTAGCTGGCGAGTTCTTCCGGGATGCCGGGGTCGAAAGTCACGTTGAGCAAATTCGAGCCGTATTGCAGGCTGCCGAAATCGCTGGTCTTGACGAAACTGGTGCCGGCGTAATTGCGCTCATCGCCGAGGATGCGGTCGAGCTCCAGCGGATGACCGATGGACTCGTGGATCTGCAGCATCATCTGATCGGGCATCAGTAGCAAGTCGCGCGGGCCTTGCGGGGTGTTCGGCGCGAGCAGCAGTTGCAGGGCCTGATCGGCGACTTGCGGACCGGCACCGACCAGGCCGCAACGGCTGATGACGTCGGCGCCACCCTGCTGGCCGAAGTTCTCGCGGCCGAGGCTGCGGGTCTGGCTGTCGTTGCCGTCGTAGGCGGTGACGTCGAGGCTCGGATAGACGAAGCGCTGGGCCTGACGCAATTCGGCGCCGGCGCTGCTCAGGTAGATCTGCTCGACATGGGTGATGCCGATGCTTACCTGCCAATTGACCAGGCGCTTATCCTTGGGCACCGAGGCGGATTCCGCGCCGAGCAGATCGAAGCATTCGCTCAGGGACGGGAAGGGCTGTTCGAGATTGGGTGAAAAATAATCAGCGCGATCGCTGGAAAGCGGCTGCTCGCGCAGATCGAGCAAGGCGTGCGGCTTGAGCCGGCGGGCCTGTTGCTCAGCGCGCTCGAGAGCGGCTTGCAGGCCTTGTTGCGAGAGGTCATTGGTCGCCGCATAGGCTTCGACGCCATTCACGCGCACGGTGAGCATCGCCCCTTCATCGCGGCTCAAACTCGGCGGTTCGGCGACATTCTTGCGCACCGACAGAAACTGCCCGGACTCGCGCACATACCGCAGGGAAAAAAATTCAGCGCCCGTGCGCAAGGCAGCAAAGCGCTGCTTGAGCTGGGGGTGGAAATCGAACATTCGGGAACCTCCTTGTAATGGAGTAGCGGCATGGCGACAGCGGGGAGGGGTGAAACGGTTGCGCGAGGTCTAGAGTAGGCCTGCGTGGGGGTAGGATCAAGTGAAGAGGGGGTGTAGGGGGATTTACTGTGCAGCGGGGAAGTGTGTGTTGCTGTGAGGGCCTCTTCGCGAGCAGGCTCGCTCCCACAGGGGATTTGTGAATGCCACAGATCCAGTGTGGGAGCGAGCCTGCTCGCGAAGGCGGCGCCTCGGTACTACGACTTACTGCGTAACCGGGGTGATATCCCGCATCGGCTTGCCTTTGACCGGCGCGCCGTTCGCGACGTAATAAGCAGCGGTGCTGCGCGGCAGCGGCTTGCGGCCACGGATCTTGTCGGCGATTTTCTCGGCCATCATGATCGTCGGCGCGTTGAGGTTGCCGGTGGTGATGATCGGCATGATCGAGGCATCGACCACGCGCAGGCTCTGCATGCCGTGCACACGACCTTCGCCATCGACCACGGCCATCTCGTCGGTGCCCATCTTGCACGAGCAGGACGGGTGGAACGCGGTTTCGGCGTGCTCGCGGATGAACTTGTCGAGCTGCTCATCGGTTTGCACTTCGATGCCCGGGCTGATTTCGCGACCACGGAACGCGTCGAGAGCCGGTTGCTGCATGATTTCGCGGGTCAAGCGAATACCGTCGCGGAATTCCTGCCAGTCCTGTTCGGTGGCCATGTAGTTGAAGAGGATGCTCGGGTGCTGACGCGGATCCTTGGATTTGACCTGGATGCGGCCACGGCTCGGCGAGCGCATGGAACCCATGTGCGCCTGGAAACCATGTTCTTTCACGCCGTTGCTGCCGTTGTAGTTAATCGCCACCGGCAGGAAGTGGTACTGGATGTTCGGCCATTCGAATTCCGGACGCGAACGAATGAAACCGCCGGCCTCGAACTGGTTGCTGGCGCCGATGCCGGTGCCGTTGAACAGCCACTCGGCACCGATCGCCGGCTGGTTGTACCAAAGCAGCGACGGGTACAGCGAAACCGGTTGGGTGCAGGCGTATTGCAGGTACAGCTCGAGGTGATCCTGCAGGTTTTCACCGACGCCCGGCAGATCGTGGACCACCGGGATGTCGAGGCTTTCCAGCAGTTTCGCCGGGCCGACACCGGAGCGCTGCAGAATCTGCGGCGAAGCGATGGCGCCGGAGCACAGCAGGACTTCCTTGCGCGCCTTGGCTTCAACACGTTCTTCAGCGTCGCCGATCAGGTAACGCACGCCGACCGCACGCTTGCCTTCAAAGAGAATCTTGTCGGTCAAGGCGTGGGTGACGATGGTCAGGGTCGAACGTTTTTTGGCGATGTCGAGGTAGCCACGGGCGGTGGAAGCACGGCGGCCGTTCGGCGTCACGGTGCGGTCCATCGGGCCGAAGCCTTCCTGCTGGTAACCGTTGAGGTCTTCGGTACGCGGGTAACCGGCCTGCACGCCAGCTTCAACCATGGCGTGGAACAGCGGGTTGTTGCCGGCTTTCGGCGTGGTCACGCTGACCGGGCCGTCGCCACCGTGGTAATCGTTCGGGCCGATGTCACGGGTTTCGGCTTTGCGGAAATACGGCAGGCAATCGAGGTACGACCAGTCTTCCAGGCCCGGCAGTTTCGCCCAGCCGTCGTAGTCCATGGCGTTGCCACGGATGTAGCACATGCCGTTGATCAGCGAAGAGCCGCCAAGGCCCTTGCCGCGACCGCATTCCATACGGCGACCGTCCATGTGTGGCTCTGGATCGGTTTCGTAAGCCCAGTTGTAGCGACGACCCTGCAGCGGGAACGCCAGCGCGGCGGGCATCTGCGTGCGGAAGTCGAGGCGGTAGTCCGGCCCCCCGGCTTCGAGCAGCAGAACGGTGACGCCTTCGTCTTCAGTCAGACGGGTCGCCAGGGTGTTACCGGCCGAGCCGGCACCGATGATGATGTAATCGAATTCTTGGGACATTGAATGCACCCTCTTTGATAGTGGTCAGGTCGGACCTTGGCGAGTGCTGTGCACTCGAATCGCTGGCAAGCCAGCTCCCACAGGGATTGGGGGCTGCCACAAATTGGGTGGACGACTCCAAACCTGTGGGAGCGGGCTTGCCCGCGAAGAGGCCTTCGCGGGCAATGCAAATCTCGGGTCTTAGAACACCGAAACGTAATCGCCCAGCTCGACCTGTACCGATTTGATGCGTGTGAAGTTGTTCAGCGAGCTGATCCCGTTCTCACGGCCCACACCCGACTGCTTGTAACCGCCAACCGGCATTTTTGCGTCGGACTCGCCCCAGGCGTTGATCCAGCAGATACCGGCTTCCAGTTGATGAATCACGCGGTGGGCGCGGTTCAGGTCTTTGGTGACGATACCGGCGGCCAGGCCGAAGTCGGTGTCGTTGGCGCGGCGGATCACTTCTTCTTCGGTTTCGTAGGAGAGGATCGCCATCACCGGGCCAAAGATCTCTTCACGAACGATGGTCATGTCGTCGGTGCAGTCGGTGAACACGGTGGGCGCAACGAATGCGCCTTTGGCGAATTCGCCGTCGGTCAGGCGACCACCGCCGCACAGGACGCGGGCACCTTGTTCCTTACCTTTTTCGATGTAGGCCAGCACGCTTTCCATGTGGGCGAAGCTGACCAGCGGGCCGAAATTGGTGTTTTCGTCTTCCGGGTTGCCGACGCGGATGCGCGCAACGCGCTCAACGATCTTGGCCTCGAACGCGGCTTTCAGATGCGCCGGTACGAATACGCGAGTGCCGTTGGTGCAGACCTGACCGGAGCTGTAGAAGTTGGCCATCATCGCCGTGTCGGCGGCGCGATCGAGGTCGGCGTCGTCGCAGATGATCAGCGGCGACTTGCCGCCCAGTTCCATGGTCACGTCTTTGAGCGACGAAGCCGAAGCGCTGGCCATGACTTTCTTGCCAGTGTCGGTGCCGCCAGTGAAGGAGATTTTCTCGATGCGCGGGTGCTCGGTCAGCCAGGTGCCGACTTCGCGGCCGCTGCCGGTCAGCACGTTGAACACGCCGTTCGGCACGCCGGCTTCGGTGTAGATCTCAGCCAGTTTCAGGGTGGTCAGCGAGGTGACTTCGCTTGGCTTGAAGATCATCGCGTTACCGGCCGCCAGGGCTGGAGCGGATTTCCACAGCGCGATCTGGATCGGGTAGTTCCACGCGCCGATACCGGCGACCACGCCCAGCGGCTCGCGACGGGTGTAAACGAAAGAGGTGTCACGCAGCGGAATCTGCTCGCCTTCGATGGCGGGCACCAGGCCTGCGTAGTATTCCAGCACGTCAGCGCCGGTGACGATGTCGACGTACTTGGTTTCGGAGAAGGATTTGCCGGTGTCCAGGGTTTCCAGCGCAGCCAGCTCATCGTTGCGCTCGCGCAGGATGTCGACGGCGCGACGCAGGATGCGCGAACGCTCCATGGCGGTCATCGCGGCCCAGATTTTCTGGCCCTTTTCGGCGCTGACCACGGCGCGCTCGACGTCGTCTTTGGTCGCACGTTGCACCAGTGCGAGGACTTCACCGTTCGCCGGGTTGATGGCTTCGAAGGTGGCGTCGCTGCCGGCGTCGGTGTACGCGCCATCGATGTAGAGTTTTTGCAGTTCGAAACGGGCCATAGTGTCCTCGCAAGTGCATTGGTGGTTGGCGTTGACCACCGCGATGACGCTGCGGTGGAGTTCAGGGGCTGAGCATTTTCTGTGTGCTCTAGCTCACCTTCTTGGCCAATTGGAAATCCATGTATTCGTAAGCGATCTGTTGCGCCTGCGCCGTGTCGAAAGCGTCTCCCGACAGCGCGCCGCGCAACCACAAGCCGTCAATCAACGCTGCCAGACCCCGGGCGGCGCTGCGCGCATCTTCGAGCGGCAGCACACGGCGGAACTGGCAGCACAGGTTGGAATACAGACGGTGATCGTTGATCCGCTGCAACCTGTGCAAAGACGGCTGGTGCATGCTGGTGGCCCAGAAGGCCAGCCAGGTTTTCATTGCCGGGCCATTGACCTGGCTGGCGTCGAAGTTGCCTTCGATGATCACCTGCAGATGCGCCCGTGGGCTGTCATCTGCCAGCGCCTGACGGCGCGCGGTGACGCTCTCGCTGAGGGCGGTCATCAGGTACCGCATCGTGGCGGCGATCAGGCCGTTCTTGTCCTGAAAGTAATGACTGATGATGCCATTCGAGACACCGGCCAAACGGGCGATCAGCGCAATGCTGGCGTCCCCCATTCCGACCTGATCGACCGCTTGCAAAGTGGCTTCGATCAGTTGTTGGCGGCGGATGGGTTGCATACCGACCTTGGGCATCTTGCACATCTCCTTAGGCCTTCCGAGAGGCGAATGACGCCGATCGGATTGAGGGCCAGTCTATTTTGTTTTGATTGAACGTTCAATCAACAAAGAATAAGATCTGCGACAATTCGTCGCTGCCTACAGAAAATTCCTACGTGTAATGACGATAAAAACCGACACCTGAAACGGCTCGAAACCTGCGTGGGGCATGGCGCGGTTCGCGATTCGATGGACGTGTTGAAAGGGCAAGACGCTCGGGGCCAGGTTTCGGATGAACGTCCGTCGCCTCTGGCCACGAAAGCGAATACGCAACGCCATTTCGACAGGTTCGGGCTTTTTTCGGAGTGTCTTTATATCACCCGCCGGTCGGCTGCCAACTAACCGATTGGTCGGGTTCCGTGATGCCTTGTGTTCTTCTCTCGCACTGCCTGGAGCATTTGTGCCATGAGTTCTGCCTCGCTAATAAAGACCCCGCCCGAGAAGGTGACGGTCAACGGTTGGGTGTTCTACACCTCGACCGCGCTGATTCTGTTGTTGACCGCCATTCTGATCATCGCCCCGCAAGAGGCCGGCAGAATGTTGGGCATGGCCCAGGCCTGGTTGTCGCGCAGCTTCGGCTGGTACTACATGGTGGTGATCGCCGCCTACCTGGTGTTCGTGGTCGGCCTGGCGTTTTCCTCGTACGGCAAACTCAAACTGGGCAGCAAGGACGACACCCCGGATTTCAGTTACGGCGCCTGGGCGGGGATGCTGTTCTCGTCGGGCATCGGCATTTCGCTGTTGTATTTCGGCGCGTCCGAGCCGCTGGATCACTACTTCAATCCGCCGGAAGGCACCTCGGCCAGCAACATGGCCGCGCGTCAGGCAGTGCAACTGACCTTCCTGCACTGGGGCCTGCACGGCTGGGCGATCTACGCTTTGGTCGGCCTTGCCGTGGCGTATTTTGCCTATCGGCATAACCAGCCGCTGGCCCTGCGTTCGGCGCTGTATCCATTGGTCGGCGAGCGTTGGGTCAAAGGCGCTGCCGGGCACGCGGTGGATGGCTTCGGCATGTTCGTGACCCTGCTGGGTCTGGTGACCAACCTGGGGATTGGCTCGCTGCAAGTGTCGTCCGGGCTGGAAAACCTGTTCGGCATGGAGCACAGCAACACCAACCTGCTGATCGTCATCATCGTCATGAGCACCGTGGCGACCATCGCCGCTGTGTCCGGTGTGGAAAACGGCATCCGTCGTCTGTCCAACCTGAACATCGTGCTGTTCAGCGGCCTGCTGATTTTCGTCCTGCTGTTCGGCCCGACCCTGCATCTGCTCAACGGCTTCGTGCAGAACATTGGCGACTATCTCAACGGCGTGGTGCTGAAGACCTTCGACCTGTACGTCTATGAAGGCGACAGCGCCAAGTCCGATCGCTGGTTGGGCCTGTGGACCCTGTTCTACTGGGCCTGGTGGATTTCCTGGGCGCCATTCGTGGGCATGTTCATTGCGCGGATTTCCCGTGGCCGCAGCGTGCGTGAACTGGTCGCTGGCGTGCTGCTGATTCCGCTGGGCTTCACCTTGGCGTGGCTGTCGATCTTCGGCAACTCGGCGCTGGATCTGGTGATGAATCAGGGCGCGGTGGAGCTGGGCAAGACGGCGCTGGAACAGCCGTCGATGGCGATCTATCAGTTGCTTGAGCATTATCCGGCGTCGAAAGTCGTGATTGGTGTGTCGATCTTTGTCGGCTTCGTGCTGTTCCTGACCCCGGCCGACTCCGGCGCGGTGATGATGGCGAATCTTTCCTGCAAGGGCGGTAACGTCGATGAAGACGCGCCGCACTGGCTGCGGATCTTCTGGTCGGTGGTGATCACGCTGGTGACCATCGGCCTGCTGTTCGCCGGCAACTTCGAAGCCATGCAGACCATGGTCGTGCTGGCCGGCCTGCCGTTCTCGGTGGTGCTGATCTGCTTCATGTTCGGCCTGCACAAGGCGATGCGCCAGGACGTGCAGATCGAACAGGAGCAAGCGCAACTGGCCGAGCGCGGACGCCGTGGTTTCAGCGAGCGCCTGACGCAACTGGATCTGCAGCCGAGCCAATCGGTGGTGCAGCGCTTCATGGACAAGCACGTCACTCCGGCGCTGGAAGATGCAGCGGCGCAATTGCGCAATCAGGGCATTGAAGTGCAGACGCTGCTGGGCAAGGCCAAGCGTTGCATGGGCGTGCGGGTCGAGATGGAAGAGGGCAACCCTTTCGTTTACGAAGTGAGCCTGGATGGTTATCTGGCGACCCCGACCGAATCGGCGCAGTCCGATGAAGCGCGTCAGCGTTATTACCGCGCTGAGGTGTATCTGCACAATGGCAGTCAGGACTATGACTTGATGGGCTTCACGCCGGAGCAGATTACGCGGGATGTGCTGGATCAGTTTGAAAGCCATCGGCAGTTGTTGGGGCGGGTTTATAGCTAAAGTCAAAAGCTGACCCTCACCCCAGCCCTCCCGAAACGTCGGACCGCCCGTAGGGAGAGGGAGCCGACTGAGGTGTCTGGCGTTGTACATTGACCTGAAAGATCGAGTCGATTATGGATTCGGTAAAGCAAGATCAGGTCGGTGCAGATCTGCAGCATCCCCCGATCGGTCCCCTCTCCCTCTGGGAGAGGGCTAGGGTGAGGGGCTATTCCTGACCCAACAAAAAGGGATCGCTCACCGCGATCCCTTTTTTTATCCCACCTGGCGCATTACCCCAGATTCTTGCCCAACAACGCGTGATACAACTCGCTGTCGCCCAGAATCCCCACCACATGATTGTTATCGTGCAGCACCAGCTTGTTGCCGGTCTGATAACGGATCTGCAGCGCGTCACGCATGCCGATGTTCGAGTCCACCAGCGTCGGTTTGCGCTCCAGGCCTTCCACCGCTTGCCCCGGTGCCCAGTTCTGCAGGTTCAGCACCGAGCCGTTCTGCCGCGCGCCTTTGATGGTGTTGCCTTCGGCCAGGTCCAGCCACGAGTCGCCGCCCGGATCGAGGCACACCGAGCCGTTGATGCGTTTGCACTTGTCCAGCGTGCGCATCAGGCTGCGGCCGCAGAGCACGTTGAGCGGGTTGGTGTGGGCGACAAAGGTGCGCACATAGTCGTCCGCCGGGTTGAGGACGATTTCCTCCGGCACGCTGTACTGGATGATCCGACCGTCTTTCATGATCGCGATGCGGCTACCCAATTTGAGTGCTTCATCGAGGTCGTGGCTCACAAACACGATGGTCTTGCTCAGCTTGCGTTGCAGCTCCAGCAGTTCATCCTGCAGACCCTGGCGGATCAACGGGTCGAGGGCCGAGAACGGTTCGTCCATCAGCAGAATGTCGGCGTCCATGGCCAGCGCGCGGGCGAGGCCGACGCGCTGCTGCATGCCGCCGGATAGCTCATCAGGCTTCTTGTTGCGCCATTGGGTCAGGCCGACCAGTTCGAGTTTTTCATCGACCAGTTTCTTGCGTTCCTTCTCCGGTCGGCCCTGCATCTCCAGACCGAAACTGATGTTCTCGCGCACTGTCAGCCAAGGCATCAGGGCGAACTTCTGGAACACCATCGCAATGCGCTTGGTGCGCATCATCTTCAGCTCGGCGGGCGTGCAGGAGGCGATGTCGATCTGGCGGTTTTCATGCTCGACGAACAGCTTGCCGCGGCTCACGGTGTTGAGGCCGTTGATGCAGCGCAGCAGGCTCGATTTGCCCGAGCCGGACAGGCCCATCAGCACGCAGATCTCGCCTTTGTTGATGTCCAGCGTGGCTTTTTCCACGCCGACGATCTGACCGGTCTTCTTCAGGATCTCGTTGCGGGTCATGCCCTGATCGAGCAGCTTGAGTGCCTCGCGCGGATCCTTGGAGAAGATTACGTCGACGTCTTCGAAGCGAATTATGCTCATGCGTCACCCCCTACTTTGGCGTCGGGTTGTTTGCAGATACGGTCGAGCATGATCGCCAGCAGTACGATTGCCAGGCCTGCTTCGAAGCCCAGCGCGATATCAGCAGTGTTCAGTGCGTTGACCACCGGTTTGCCGAGTCCGTCGGCGCCGACCAGTGCCGCGATCACCACCATCGACAGCGACAGCATGATGCACTGGGTGATGCCGGCCGCGATGCTCGGCATGGCGTGCGGCAATTCGATCCTTGAGAGCAATTGGCGACGCGAGCAGCCGAAGGCCTTGCCGGCGTCCATCAGTTCTTGCGGGACATCACGGATGCCCAGGTAGGTCAGGCGGATCGGCGCCGCGATGGCGAAGACCACCGTGGAGATCAGGCCCGGTACCACACCCAGCCCGAAGAGGGTCAGGGTAGGAATGAGGTAAACGAAGGTCGGCACGGTCTGCATCAGATCGAGCACCGGCCGCATCATGGTGTAGAACATCGGTTTGTGCGCGGCGACGATGCCCAGCGGCACGCCGATCAACACGCAGACCAGGGTGGCGAACAGCACCTGGGCGAGGGTTTCCATGGTTTCCTGCCAGTACCCCAGGTTGAGGATCAGCAGGAACGAGGCAACCACGAACGCGGTCAGGCCCCACTTGCGTTGAATCAGATGGGCAATGATGGCAATCAGGCCAATCAGCACCAGTGGGTTGAACCAGGTCAGCGCAAACGTCACGCCGTGGATCATCGTTTCCAGTGTCACGGCGATTGCGTCGAAGGTGTTGGCGCCGTGTTGCGTCAACCATTCGACGAAGCCCGCGATGTACTGGCCTAAAGGTATTTTCTGATCAATCAGCATGGTAGTGAACGTCCGCATGCAAGGAAATTAACAGCCCGGGCAGGCACGCCTGCCCGGCATAAGCGGTGCCTTTCAAATCAAGGCGCGAGCTTGGCTTTCACGGCCTCCAGGCCTGGTTTACCGTCAATGGTGGTCACGCCAGCGAGCCAGGTTTCGAGCACCTGTGGATTCTTTTTCAGCCAGGCCTTGGCGGCCGCGTCAGGCTTCATCTTGTCGTCGAGAATGTTGCCCATCAGTTCACTTTCCATGTCGACGGTGAACTCCAGGTTTTTCAACAGCTGACCGACGTTGCTGCATTCTTCGGCGTAACCCTTGCGGGTGTTGGTTGCCACGGTGGCTGCGCCGAAATCGGGGCCGAAGAAGTCGTCGCCGCCGGTCAGGTATTGAATCTTGAAGCGCTTGTTCATCGGGTGCGGTGCCCAGCCGAGGAAGACCACGGCGGTGTCGCGCTTCTGCGCTCGGTCAACTTGCGAGAGCATGCCGGCCTCGGAAGATTCGACGATCTTGAAGCCAGCGGTTTTCAGGCCGAAGGCATCCTTGTCGATCATGCTCTGGATCAGCCGGTTGCCGTCGTTGCCCGGCTCGATGCCGTAGATCTTGCCGTCGAGCTCTTTCTTGAATTTGGCGATGTCGGCGAAGTCATGCAGGCCTTTGTCGTACAAGGCTTGCGGCACGGCGAGGGTGTATTTGGCACCCTTTAGGTTGGTGCGCACAGTGTCGACGGTGCCGGCATCGCGATACGGCTTGATGTCGTTCTCCATGGTCGGCATCCAGTTACCGAGAAACACGTCCATGTTCTTGCCGTCGGCCAGCGACTTGTAGGTCACGGGCACGGAGATCATGGTGGTTTTGGTCTTGTAGCCGAGGGCGTTGAGAACAACGGAAGTGGTAGCGGTGGTGGCGGTGATGTCGGTCCAGCCGACATCGGAGAAGTTAACGAGGCTGCACTGTGCCGGTTCTGCGGCTTGCGCCAGTAACGGCAGACTCAGCAGGGCGGCCAACAACAACGACGGGGAACCTTTCATGGATGGACTCCTTGGTGTTTTTTTTGGCAGTGTTCCGACTGTGGACCACCGCACTTATGGGTTGCGGTTGGTGGCGTTCTGACGACAGCTCTACCGCAGCGCCTTGCAATCGAGTCATCCCGATCATGTACCAGTGAAAATCTGACGCCTACAGGGAGGGTCGTATCCAGTACAGGGATGGTCGCTTCCAGTGTCGGTGACGTCGCTTACAGCTTTTTTCCGCCCCCGATGACCTGCTCGACTGCATAAAAACGGCGTATTTGCGGGGCGAAAACGTGACGACGCTGCTGGACATGACTGCGTCGGTGTCAGACGCCGTGCGCGCCGACAAAAGCCCGATGATGCCGGCATTCGGCGGATCGCAGCTTGAGCGTAGCAGCTCCGCCAGCGGGCGCTTTTGCAGCCCGGACCGGTATTCTCAGGAGCTTCGCAGCAATGGCTATCAGCGTTTTCGACCTGTTCAAAATCGGCATCGGCCCTTCCAGTTCCCACACCGTCGGCCCGATGCGCGCCGCCGCACTGTTTGTCGAGTCGCTGCGCGGCAAGCATCAACTGGAGCAGGTGCGGCGCATCGAGGTGCAGTTGTTCGGATCGCTGTCGGCCACCGGCATCGGTCACGGCAGCGACAACGCGGTGATCATGGGCCTGATGGGCGAGTGGCCGGACGCAATCGACCCGGCGCAGATCGGCCCGCGCATTCAGGCGCTGCGCGAAACCCATACGCTTTTATTGGATGGTCGCCTGTCGGTGCCGTTTGTCTGGGCGCGGGACATGCGCCTGATCGACGAAAACCTGCCATTCCATCCCAACGCCATGACCCTGGTGGCCGAAGGCGAATTCGGTGAGCTGCACCGTGACACCTACTATTCGGTCGGCGGCGGCTTCGTCGTTGATGAGGCGCAAGCGGCCAGCGGTGTGGTCGATCTGGATCGCACCGAATTGCCCTACGACTTCTCCAGTGCGGTCGAGCTGCTGCAGTTGTGCAAAAAACACAACCTGCGCGTCGCCGAGCTGATGATGGCCAATGAAAAGGTCTGGCGCAGCGAAGAAGAGATCCGCGCCGGGCTGATGAAACTGTGGCGGGCGATGCAGGATTGCGTCGAGCAGGGCCTCAAGCACGAAGGCATTCTGCCCGGCGGCTTGAACGTGCGGCGGCGTGCGGCGAAGTTGCACCGCAGCCTGCAAGAGCTGAACAAACCGAACGTCATCGGCTCGACCCTGAGCGCCATGGAGTGGGTCAACCTGTTCGCCCTGGCCGTCAATGAAGAGAATGCCGCTGGCGGGCGTATGGTCACTGCACCGACCAACGGCGCGGCGGGGATCATCCCGGCGGTGCTGCACTACTTCATGAAATTCAGCGAAGCGGTCACCGACGCCAACGTCGTCGACTATTTCCTCGGCGCGGCGGCGGTGGGCATTCTTTGCAAAAAGAATGCGTCGATCTCTGGGGCCGAGGTCGGTTGCCAGGGCGAGGTCGGTTCGGCCTGCGCCATGGCGGCGGCAGGGCTGGCGGAGATTCTCGGCGCCACCCCTGAGCAACTGTGCAACGCGGCGGAAATCGGCCTGGAACACAATCTGGGCCTGACCTGCGACCCGGTCGGTGGCCTGGTGCAAGTGCCGTGCATCGAGCGCAATGCGATTGCCGCAGTGAAAGCCATCAACGCGGCGCAAATGGCCCTGCGTGGCGACGGTCAGCACTTTATCTCGCTGGACCGGGTGATCCGCACCATGCGTGATACCGGCGCCGATATGCATGACAAATATAAGGAAACTTCGCGCGGTGGCTTGGCGGTCAGTGCGGTTGAGTGCTGAGCCAGCCACACCGAGGTGGATTCTTCGCGAGCAGGCTCGCTCCCACAATAGATCTCCAGGAACACAATATTTGTGAACCCCAGATTCCAGTGTGGGAGCGAGCCTGCTCGCGAAGACGCCAGACCAGTCAAAACTGCTCAACAAAAGAACATCCCGATCCAGTCACGCTACCTTTTGGCGCGTCGCAATCAGACAAGCGTCATTGTCAGTCGTGACTCGTCAGTCGTTACCTGACCGTCCGTCGCCCGTGCTTGCGGTGACACTCTGTGCAAATCCTCTGCAGGCCAGTTCCCACAAGTGCTACCGATCTGCTCACAGGCTGCGCGGCAGGGCAGTCACGGCGCCTGATGGCACTTCAAAATGGCGTGTTCCGAGGTCTCGTATAGACGCGTCGCGAGGTCGTTTTCAGGAGTTATTGAATGGCCGTCCAATTTCAGGCACGGCAATTGCTCTGTCATAACAAAGCCTGCTTTCTCTGTGAGACGCGGGCAATAACAAGAGCCTCCGCCTGAGGCCGCCACCCGCTTTGTGTGAGGAGATACCGCGATGACGTCGTTCAACTCCGGGGCCCAACCCCAGAACCGTGCGCCTCAATCCATCGGCTTTCTGCTGCTGGACAATTTCACGCTGATTTCCCTGGCGTCCGCCGTTGAGCCGCTGCGCATGGCCAACCAGTTGTCCGGTCGCGAGCTGTATCGCTGGAGCACCCTCACCGTCGATGGCGGCCAGGTCTGGGCCAGTGACGGTCTGCAGATCACTCCCGACGCCTCCATGCACAAAGCCCCGCCTCTGGACACTGTGATTGTCTGCGGCGGCATCGGCATTCAACGCACCGTGACCCGTGAACACGTCTCGTGGCTGCAAAGTCAGGCGCGCCAGTCCAAGCGCCTTGGCGCGGTGTGCACCGGCAGTTGGGCGCTGGCCTGCGCCGGTCTGCTCGATGGCTTCGATTGCAGCGTGCACTGGGAATGTCTGGCGGCGATGCAGGAAGCTTTCCCGCGCGTGGCCATGAGCACACGACTGTTCACCCTCGACCGTAACCGCTTTACCAGTTCCGGCGGGACCGCGCCGCTGGACATGATGCTGCACCTGATCAGCCGCGATCACGGTCGTGAACTGTCGGCAGCGATCTCGGAAATGTTCGTCTACGAGCGCATCCGCAACGAACAGGATCATCAGCGTGTGCCGCTCAAGCACATGCTCGGCACCAATCAGCCGAAGCTGCAGGAAATCGTCGCGTTGATGGAGGCCAATCTGGAAGAGCCGATCGACCTTGATGAGCTGGCAGTGTATGTCGCGGTGTCGCGTCGACAGCTGGAGCGGTTGTTCCAGAAATACCTGCACTGCTCCCCATCGCGCTACTACCTGAAGCTGCGCCTGATCCGCGCCCGGCAGCTGCTCAAGCAGACGCCGATGTCGATCATCGAAGTGGCGTCGGTGTGTGGTTTCGTCTCCACGCCGCACTTCTCCAAGTGCTACCGCGAATACTTCGGCATCCCGCCGCGTGACGAGCGCGTGGGCTCCAACACCACCCAGCAGGTAGCGATGCTGCCGCTGCCGCAGGCCATCGTGATGTCGCCGCTGTCGGGGCCGATGTCAGCGCTGAGTCAGGCACGGAATGAGTCGACGTTTGCCAGCGTAAGGCTGTAGACCGAGTCTGATCGTTCCCACGCAGAGCGTGGGAACGATCAGGTGGGAGCGAGCCTGCTCGCGAAGGGGTTTCTCAGGCGCTGTGGGACTGCTGGTAATCCGCAAGGGCCGGCAACAACTGTTTGTCGATCGCCTGACGCACCGCCGGCTGAATGCTGGCGCCGCTGGTGTACATGTCCTTGACCATCTTGCGCAGTTCGAATGCGCGAACATTGTCCAGGCCACGCACCGCGCACTCACAGGCCTGCTCGGCGGTGGTACCGCTCGGCACCTGAATACCCAAGGCCTTGAGCTGGCCCAACAGATCTTCCTGGTCAATCAAATCGGCATACATCATTACGCAAATCCTTCTGTGGCAACGGAGGTCTTGGCTCGATTCTGGTGGCCCCGACCGGACGCGGCAAGGGCGTTTTGTCGCGGTGGCCGGGACGACTATGAACAGGTCGTTTTCGGCTAACCGACTGGATTGTCGACTAGGCACACTGGCCCCAGCTCGCTTCACGAAGGTTTGGTCACCCTCGCCTGGCAGCTCCTCAACAGTACCCTCCTCAGCTCCGATCCTGTCACGGCTTGATCGGAGTTTTTTTTGCTTGTGAATCAGTCAGAGATTAGTTGTTCCCGCTGACGCTTTCGCGAGCAGGCTCGCTCCCACTTTGGAATGCGTACCCCTGTGGGAGCGAGCCTGCTCGCGAAGAACGATGACGCGGTTCAACGTTGCAACACCAGAATCCGCGACAACAACTCATCCCGGTCGACATAGCAGCCCTGAAAATGTCGCGCCCCGGTGGCTGGATCAAAGGCATTGCGCGCATGCAGCGTGCGGCGGTTGTCAAAGCACCACAACTCGCCCGGCTTGAGCCGCTGCATCAGCCGGAATCGCGGCTCGCGGGTCATCGCAATCAAGCGCCGATAGGCGCGATACAGCAACGGCATCTGCGCCACCGACGTATCGAACGCCCCGCGCAGAAAGTTGGCCATGCGAATCTCCGCCACCCGGCCCAGCGCATCCAAAGCGATGACCGGCGCCAGGCAGCGATAGTCGCTGTGCCGGTCCTTGTTGCGGAACTCCACGGGTATTTCACACAGGGCCTCAAACAGCTGCGGATCCTCCAGACGCAAGGCGTCGGCGATCGCAAAACCATCGACGAAAATACTTTCGCCACCCTCGGCATCATTCACCAGGCAATGCAGAAATTGCAGTCCCGGTTGCAGCTCGCGAGTCGGCAAATCCGTGTGCAATGGCAGGTTGAAGGCGGTGTAGGCGTTGCTGTCGGCGTCGGCTTTGGATTGCACATTGAACAGCACGCCGAAATTGCTTTCGCGAATGAAGGAAATTCGCTGCGCGATGAGCTTCAGCGAGCCCGGCTCGGTGGGCACGCCGCGCACTTGGGTCAGGCCGATGTCGCGCACGGCGAGCAACCATTGCAGCAGCGCGGCGTTGTCGTTCATCAGCGCGATGTAGTCGAACACCGGCAACTGCAGATCGCTGTGCCACAAACGCGGCTGCGGTTTGCCGGCCAGGCGTTCGGCGCGGGACTCATCGTCATAGGCATGTGCGCGCAGCCAGCCCGGATCGAAGCGGCTGAGGTGACCGTCCTGCCAGTCGATGCGCAGGCAGCCATCGGTGTCGATGCGCGTGGCCAGCGGTTGCAAATCCTCGGCGGCATCGACGCTCTCGAAGACCTGTTCGCGAGTGACGCTGTAGACGCATTGATCACATGGGCAATTGTCGCGCAGCCATAAGTGGTGAAACGGACTGACACGACCGTCAGCCCATTCGATGACAACGCGATCCGCCAGACGCTGCACGCCACCGAGCGCGCTGATCAACGGATAAGTACGAAAATCGGCAACAGCGACGGCGGTGTTCATGGCGGCTCCTTGGCGATGGGGGGGGATTTACCGAGCGGGTGGCAGCGCGATCACGCGGCCGATGTAAGCGGGAGCGGGCAGGTCGGTCTGATCGGCGACGATTGCTTGCAGGCGATGCAACGTATCCGGGCTGAACGGTGCCGAGCGCGGGCCGGCGAGGTCGACGTGCAAAAGCATCTGTTCATTGCCGGCCAACTCTTGCTCATCGCCGACCTTGTGCAGGCTGTGATAGAGGTGCAGGCGCTTGCTGTCATGGCCGATGATTTGCGTGCGCACTTCCACCTCGGTGTCGAGTTTCACTTCGTGCAGATAATTGAGGTGCAGTTCGAGGGTGAACAGCGAGTGGCCGCTGGCCTCGCGGTTGCTGCTGTCCATGCCGAGGCGGTCCATCAGCGCGTCGGTGGCGTAGCTGAAGATCAGCAGGTAGAAGGCGTCACGCAGGTGGCCGTTGTAGTCGACCCAGTCGGGGATGATGGTGGTTTGGTAGGTGGTGAGGTGGGGCATGGTTTCGGTTCCAACATTGATGATGACTGGACTGCCGTCTTCGCGAGCAGGCTCGCTCCCACATTGAAATGCGTTTACCTGTGGGAGCGAGCCTGCTCGCGAAGGGGCCGGAAGCGCTTTGCAAGGTCTATTCGCTGAAACTCATTCCGTGCTTCTCTTTGGTGGTCTTCACCGCTTCAAGCACCGCCAGCAAACAATCATCACGATAGCGCTCCAGCGCCGAAATGCTGTGCCGACCGAGCTGATCAGTGGTGCCATCGACCACATCATCGATCAGCTTGTCGGTCAGCTCCGGTGCCGGCAGATACGTCCACGGCAACTGCAACGCCGGACCGAATTGCGACATGAAGTGGCGCATGCCGGCATCGCCGCCGGCCAGGGTGTAGGTCAGGAACGTGCCCATGAACGACCAGCGCAGACCAGCGCCAAAACGGATTGCATCGTCGATCTCGCCGGTCGTCGCGACACCGTCGTTGACCAGGTGCAACGCCTCACGCCACAGCGCTTCAAGCAAGCGATCGGCGATGAAACCCGGCACTTCCTTGCGCACATGCAACGGGCGCATGCCGAGGGACTGGTAGACTTGCATCGCCGCTTGCACCGCCTCGGGCGCGGTGTTTTTGCCGCCGACCACTTCCACCAGCGGCAACAGATACACCGGGTTGAACGGATGCCCGACCACGCAGCGTTCAGGGTGCGTCGAACTCTCGTAGAACTCGCTGGGCAACAGGCCTGAAGTGCTGGAGCCGATCAGCGCATCGGGCTTGGCCGCGGCGCTGATTTTGCTGTGCAGATCGAGCTTCAGTTCCAGCCGCTCCGGGGCGCTTTCCTGGATGAAGTCGGCGTCACGCACGCATTCCTCGATGGTCGCGACAAAACGCAGACGATCCTGCGAAGCACCCGGCGCCAGGCCGTTCTTCTCCAGCGCGCCCCAGGCATTGGCCACGCGTTGGCGCAATGCCGCCTCAGCGCCGGGCGCCGGATCCCAGGCCACTACATCGAGGCCGTGTGCGAGGGCACGGGCGACCCAACCACTGCCGATGACACCGCTACCGAGAGCGGCGAAGGTTTTGATTTCGGTGATAAAGCGCATGGTGATGTCCTGAAGAGTTCGAAGAGCCCTGTAGGAGCTGCCGAAGGCTGCGATCTTTTGATCTTGCTTCTAAAAAATCAAAGTCAAAAGATCGCAGCCTTCGGCAGCTCCTACAGGTGAAATGGGTGATGGATCAGCCGCGCTGGGTCAGGCCCATTTTCTTCCGGCCTTCTGCCGGTGTGAGCACCCGGGCACCGAGGCGGCTGAGGATCTCCGTGGCGCGCTCAACCAATTGGCCATTGGTCGCCAGCACACCTTTGTCCAGCCACAAATTGTCTTCCAGGCCGACCCGCACGTTGCCGCCGAGCAGCACCGCTTGCGCCGCCATCGGCATCTGCATGCGGCCGATGCCGAAGCCGGCCCACACCGCGTCGGCGGGCAGGTTGTCGACCATGGCTTTCATCGTGGTGGTGTCGGCCGGTGCGCCCCACGGGATGCCCAGGCACAGCTGGAACAGCGGGTTGTCGAGCAAGCCTTCCTTGATCATCTGCTTGGCGAACCACAGATGCCCGGTGTCGAAAATCTCCAGTTCGGCCTTCACCCCCAGTTCGGTGATGCGCTTGGCGCCGGCGCGCAGTTGCGCCGGGGTGGAGACGTAAATGGTGTCGCCGTCGCCGAAGTTCAGCGTGCCGCAATCGAGGGTGCAGATTTCCGGCAGCAACTGTTCAACGTGGGCGAGACGGGTCAGCGGACCGACCAGATCGGTGTTCGGTCCGAACTCCATCGGCTTCTCGCCAGGTCCGATTTCCAGGTCGCCGCCCATCCCGGCGGTCAGGTTGACGATGATGTCGACGTCCGCCTCGCGGATGCGCTCCATCACTTCGCGGTACAGCGCCACGTCACGGCTGAACTTGCCGGTCTGCGGATCGCGCACATGGCAGTGCACCACGGTGGCGCCAGCCTTGGCCGCTTCCACCGCTGCAGCGGCAATCTGTTTCGGGGTGATCGGCACATGTGGACTTTTGGCGGTCGTGTCGCCAGCACCGGTAAGTGCGCAGGTGATGATGACGTCGTGGTTCATGGTGCGTTTCCTTCAGGCGTGATGGGTCTGTCCGCAGCCCGTTGCGGGGCTGCGAAGCGTCGTCAAATTCCCCTCTCCCTTGGGGAGAGGGTCAGGGTGAGGGGCTCTTCAATCGAGGGGTTATTTGCTGGTCAGTCGCAGATTTTCAGCGGCCGGTTTGCCATCGAAAGTCGTCACACCTTCAAGCCAGCGCTGTTTGTCTTCGGGGTGATCCTTGAGCCACTGCTTCGCCGACTCGAAGGCATCCTTGTGATCGAGCAGCGGCTGCATCATCCGGCTCTCGGATTCGGCGGTGAACGTCAGGTTGGCCAGCAGGCGGCCGATGTTCGGGCATTGCTCGGCGTATTTCGGCGCGGTGACCGTCCAAACCGTGGCCATGCCTTCGTTCGGGCCGAGGGCGTCTTCGCTGCCGGTCAGATAGGTCATCTGGATGTTGACGTTCATCGGGTGCGGCGCCCAGCCGAAGAACACTACGGCTTCCTTGCGGCGCACGGCGCGATCGACGGCGGCGAGCATGCCGGCCTCGCTCGATTCGACGAGCTGGAACTTACCGAGCCCAAACTGGTTCTTGGCGATCATCGCTTTGATCTGCGTGTTGGCGCCTGAGCCTGGCTCGATGCCGTAGATCTTGCCGCCCAATTCCTTCTCGAATTTGGCGATGTCGGCGAAGGTTTTCAGCCCCTTGTCAGCCAGATAGGTCGGCACGGCGAGAGTGGCGCGGGCATCTTTCAGGCTCGGTGCTTCAAGCACTTTCACCTGATTGGCCTCGACGAACGGCGTGATGGTCTGCGTCATCAGCGGGTTCCAGTAGCCGAGGAACAGGTCCAGGCGCTGATCGCGAATCCCGGCGAAGATGATCTGCTGGGAGGCGCTGGTCTGTTTGGTGCTGTAGCCGAGGCCGTCGAGCAGGACCTGGGTCATGGCACTGGTGGCGATCACGTCGGTCCAGTTGACCACGCCCATGCGTACGTTCTTGCAGGAGGCCGGTTCGGCCGCCATTACGCCGGTGCTGAAAAAAGCGGTACCGCTGAGTGCAAGAACGCAGCTGCTGATCAGTCGTTTCATGTCGGGTTCCTCGGCAGTTCGATTATTGTGGTTCCCGGCATCTGCGCGCCGGTGAGGCCAAGTTACGCAGCTATGCACCCGTGAAAGCGCACTGCGGCGACTGGCATTTGCACTGTAGCGACCTGCACGCTTGAACACCGCCGATAATCGGCGTATCAACGAGCCACGCGACCCGCCAACCGAGTGCGCCCATGTCCCAGGATTTCTACTTTTTGCTGATGCCGGGGTTCTCCGCCATCGGCTTTATTTCCGCGATCGAACCGCTGCGCGTAGCCAACCGCTTTCGCGGCGAGTTGTACCGCTGGCATGTGCTCAGCGCCGATGGCGGCGCGGTACTGGCGAGCAACGGCATGTCGGTCAACGCCGATGCAGCGCTGGAGCCGCTGAAGAAAGGCGCGACCTTGCTGGTGGTGGCCGGCTTCGAACCGCTGAAGTTCATCACGCCGACGCTGGAACACTGGTTGCGCAGGCTGGACAACGACGGCGTAACCCTCGGTGCGATCGACACCGGCAGCTTCGTCCTTGCCGAAGCAGGCCTGCTCGACGGCCATCGCCTGACCCTGCACTGGGAGGCGATCGATGCCTTCAAGGAATCTTATCCACAGCTCAGCGTCACCCAGGAGCTGTTCGAGATCGACCGGCGGCGGATCACCTCGGCGGGAGGTACGGCCTCGATTGATCTGATGCTCGACCTGATCGCCCAGGCCCACGGCCCGCAACTGGCGATTCAGGTCAGCGAGCAGTTTGTGCTCGGACGCATACGCCCGCGCAAGGATCACCAGCGCATGGAAGTCGCCACGCGTTACGGCATCAGCAACAAGAAACTGGTGCAGGTGATCGGCGAGATGGAACAGCACAGCGAACCACCGCTGACCACGCTGCAACTGGCGGAGTCGATCAAGGTGACCCGGCGGCAACTGGAGCGCTTGTTCCGGCTGCATCTGAACGATACGCCGAGCAATTTCTATCTGCGGTTAAGGCTGGAAAAGGCCCGGCAGTTGCTGCGCCAGACCGACATGAGCGTGCTCGAAGTGAGCATTGCCTGCGGGTTTGAATCGCCGTCGTATTTCACCCGCAGCTATCGCGCGCGTTTCGCCCGCTGCCCCCGGGAAGACCGGCGTACCGCGCAGGCGTGAATGGGCTTGCATGAAAGCAATGTGGGAGCGAGCCTGCTCGCGAAAGCGGTCTGTCATCCAACACTGATGTTGTCTGACACATTGCATTCGCGAGCAGGCTCGCTCCCACATAATTTCCGGCGCCTGAGAGAGGCTTATTTCTTCACCAACGCCGAACACGCCGCCTTGTAAGCCTCATGCTGATATTTGTTCAACGTCCCGGGCAGCTCGAAATTGTGCTTCTTGGCCTGGGCATTGATCGTCTGCGGCGACAGCAGCGTCACCTCACAACCATCAAGCAACTGAAACACGCCCTCGATCTTGAACGTCGTCGGCCCACCGGCAAACTCGCCCTTTTTGCTGCGCTTCTTGATCGCGATCCGGTCCACCGAGTTTTCCCGCACAAACGACGCCACCTGCGCCGCGAACCGCCGCACGTTCGCCGCCTCGTCATCGTCATCCAGAGCAATCTTCTTCGTGGCGAGAGGGACGTGGCTCAACGTCGAACCGTCGAGCGCCGCCACGGCGATGATCGCTTCGCTGCCTTTGATTTCAATGCCGCAGATGTTCATGGGAATCCTTAGACTGGCTTAAGAGGTTCAGCTTACAGCTCAAACACTCACTCCTGCCCAATCGACTCCAAAAACTCCGACCGTTCATCACTCATCCGCGCCACGCAATCATTCTGCGCAATGGTGAACGCCTTGCTCCCCGCCGTTGCCGGGAACGCTTCCACCGCGCAATCCGCATCCCGCGTCTTCAACCACTGCTGCTGGGCGGTTTTCAGTTTGGCGGTGATGTCGGCCAGTTGCGTCGGGTTCTTGCCGTAGGCGGTCTGCATGCGTTCGTTGAGGCTGGCGTAGTTGTCTTTGAGCAGGTCTTCGGCGGTGCTGCGGCTGTAGGCGGAGCATTCCAGGGTCTGGATGTCGTTTTCCACCGCGTCGCACGGGTTGTTCTCGGATTCTTCGGCGGCGTGGGCGCCGGTCGCAATCAGTGCCAGGGCGAGGATTATTGATTTCATTGGGGTCGCTCTAATCCGTTGGTAGGTGCAGGCTGCGGCAGATTCTGGCGCAAGCGCGCGGGCTTGAACAGCCAGCCGATGAGGACGGCTGACGACCCTTTGTCGCGGATTGACGCTTTCGGCAATTCCCCTGTCGTTTTTGCACCCGGTCGCCCCGGCACCGAGGCATATGCTGGCCCCAAAGCGCCGGCAGACGATTCGGCGCATGAATTGCCAATAAGGGGACGCCTGATGAGCCCAGCCGAATTACACGCCGACAGCATCGTTATCGACGGTCTGATCATTGCCAAATGGAACCGCGAGCTGTTCGAAGACATGCGCAAGGGCGGTCTGACGGCAGCCAACTGCACTGTGTCGGTGTGGGAAGGCTTTCAGGCGACCGTGAACAACATCGCTGCCAGCCAGAAACTGATCCGCGAAAACAGCGACCTGGTGATGCCGGTGCGCACCACCGCCGACATCCGTCGCGCCAAGGAGCAGGGCAAGACCGGCATCCTCTTCGGCTTCCAGAATGCCCATGCCTTTGAAGATCAGATCGGCTATATCGAGGTGTTCAAGCAGCTCGGCGTCGGTATCGTGCAGATGTGCTACAACACCCAGAATCTGGTCGGCACCGGTTGCTACGAACGCGACGGCGGACTCTCGGGTTTCGGTCGCGAGATCGTCGCCGAGATGAACCGCGTCGGCGTCATGTGCGACCTGTCCCACGTCGGTTCCAAGACCTCCGAAGAAGTCATTCTCGAATCGAAAAAACCGGTCTGCTATTCGCACTGCCTGCCGTCGGGTCTCAAAGAACATCCGCGCAACAAGTCTGATGCAGAGTTGAAGTTCATTGCCGACCACGGCGGTTTCGTCGGCGTGACCATGTTCGCGCCGTTCCTCGCCAAGGGCATTGATTCGACCATCGACGATTACGCCGAAGCCATCGAATACACCATGAACATCGTCGGCGAAGACGCCATCGGTATCGGCACCGATTTCACTCAGGGTCACGGCCAGGACTTCTTCGAATACCTGACCCACGACAAGGGCTACGCCCGCCGCCTGACCAGCTTCGGCAAGATCATCAACCCGCTGGGCATCCGCACCGTCGGCGAATTCCCCAACCTCACCGAAACCCTGCTCAAGCGCGGCCATTCCGAGCGCGTGGTGCGCAAGATCATGGGTGAGAACTGGGTAAGCGTTCTTAAGAACGTCTGGGGCGAATAACGCTTTCTCAAGACCGCCGCCGATCTGCCCCCTCTCCTGAGGGAGAGGGCTGGGGTGAGGGCCGCGGCCAACACTGAACCATCATTTTTCTGGAGTTAAGTTTCCATGGCCAAGATCGCCCCGCAATTGCCAATCGAAGTCGACAGCGAGACCGGTGTCTGGACCTCCGACGCCCTGCCAATGCTGTATGTGCCGCGCCACTTTTTCGTCAACAACCACATGGGCATCGAGGAAGTGCTCGGCGCTGAAGCCTATGCCGAGATCCTCTACAAGGCCGGCTACAAATCCGCCTGGCACTGGTGTGAAAAGGAAGCCGAATGCCACGGCCTGGAAGGCGTCGCGGTGTTCGAGCACTACATGAAGCGCCTGTCGCAGCGCGGCTGGGGCCTGTTCAAGATCCAGGACATCGACCTCGACAAAGGCACCGCCAGCGTCAAGCTCGAGCACTCGGCGTTTGTCTATGTCTACGGCAAGGTCGGGCGCAAGGTCGACTACATGTTCACCGGCTGGTTCGCCGGCGCCATGGATCAGATCCTCGAAGCCCGTGGCAGCAAGATTCGTACTGTGGCCGAACAAGTCTACGGGGGCTCCGAAGAGGGCCACGATGACGGCTTGTTTATCGTCAAGCCGTTGTAAGCCGAGGAACCCGCCATGGCTTTCGAAGCAATGTTCCAGCCGATCCAGATCGGCAAACTGACCATCCGCAACCGCGTGCTCAGCACCGCGCACGCCGAGGTCTACGCGACTGACGGTGGCATGACTACCGACCGCTACGTCAAATACTACGAAGAGAAAGCCAAGGGCGGTATCGGCCTGGCCATCTGCGGCGGTTCGTCCGTCGTGGCGATCGACAGCCCACAGGAATGGTGGAGTTCGGTCAATCTGTCCACCGACCGGATCATTCCGCACTTCCAGAATCTGGCCGACGCCATGCACAAGCATGGCGCCAAGATCATGATCCAGATTACCCACATGGGCCGGCGCTCGCGCTGGGACGGCTTCAACTGGCCGACCTTGATGTCGCCCTCGGGCATCCGTGAACCGGTGCACCGCGCCACTTGCAAAACCATCGAGCCGGAAGAGATCTGGCGAGTGATCGGCAACTACGCCCAGGCGGCGCGCCGGGCCAAGGCCGGTGGCCTTGATGGTGTCGAACTGTCGGCCGTGCACCAGCACATGATCGACCAGTTCTGGAGCCCGCGCGTCAACAAGCGCACCGATGAATGGGGCGGCAGCTTCGAAGGGCGGATGAAGTTCGGCCTGGAAGTGCTCAAAGCCGTGCGCGCCGAGGTCGGTGACGATTTCTGCGTGGGCATGCGCCTGTGCGGTGACGAGTTCCACCCGGACGGCTTGTCCCACGAGGACATGAAGCAGATCGCCAAGTATTACGACGACACCGGCATGCTCGACTTCATCGGCGTGGTCGGCTCGGGTTGCGACACCCACAACACCCTGGCCAACGTCATTCCGAACATGAGTTATCCACCGGAGCCGTTCCTGCATCTGGCTGCCGGGATCAAGGAAGTGGTCAAGGTGCCGGTGCTGCACGCGCAGAACATCAAGGACCCGAACCAGGCCACGCGCATCCTTGAAGGCGGTTACGTCGACATGGTCGGCATGACCCGCGCGCACATCGCCGACCCGCACCTGATCGCCAAGATCAAGATGGGCCAGATCGACCAGATCAAGCAGTGCGTCGGCGCCAACTATTGCATCGACCGCCAGTATCAGGGCCTGGACGTGCTGTGCATCCAGAACGCCGCGACCTCCCGTGAATACATGGGCGTGCCGCACATCATCGAGAAATCCACCGGGCCGAAACGCAAAGTGGTGATCGTTGGTGCCGGCCCGGCCGGGATGGAAGCCGCACGCGTGGCTGCCGAGCGTGGCCACGACGTCACGCTGTTCGAGAAAAAAGACTTCATCGGCGGGCAGATCACCACCGCATCGAAAGCACCGCAGCGTGACCAGATCGCCGGCATCACCCGCTGGTTCCAGCTGGAACTGGCGCGGCTGAAAGTCGATCTGCGCCTGGGCACGGCTGCGGATGCCGACACCATCATGGACCTGCGTCCGGACGTGGTGGTGCTGGCGGTCGGCGGTCATCCGTACCTTGAGCAGAACGAACACTGGGGCGCGGCCGAAGGGCTGGTGGTCAGCAGCTGGGACGTGCTCGACGGCAAGGTTGCGCCGGGCAAGAACGTGCTGGTCTACGACACCATCTGCGAGTTCACCGGCATGTCGGTGGCCGACTTCCTCGCCGACAAGGGCAGCCAGGTCGAGATCGTCACCGACGACATCAAACCGGGCGTGGCCATCGGCGGCACATCGTTCCCGACCTACTACCGCAGCATGTACCCGAAAGAAGTGATCATGACCGGCGACATGATGCTGGAGAAGGTCTACCGCGAAGGCGACAAGCTGATCGCGGTGCTGGAGAACGAATACACCGGCGCGAAAGAGGAGCGGGTGGTCGATCAGGTGGTCGTCGAAAACGGCGTACGCCCGGACGAGGAAATCTACTACGCGCTCAAGGACGGCTCGCGCAACAAGGGCCAGATCGACGTCGAAGCGCTGTTCGCGATCCAGCCGCAACCTTCGCTGAGCGAAGCGGGCGACGGCTACTTGCTGTTCCGCATCGGCGACTGCGTGGCGCAGCGCAACACACACGCCGCGATCTACGACGCACTGCGGTTGTGCAAGGATTTCTGACGGCTTGCACCAAACCCTGTGGGAGCGAGCCTGCTCGCGAATGCAATCTGTCAGTTGACGCTGATGTCGACTGACCCAGCGCTTTCGCGAGCAGGCTCGCTCCCACAGTAAAGCGGATCGTGTTTCTCCAGGCTGTCTGGTGGGAGCTTCACCATGTTGAACACCCTTCTTCCAATCCTGTTGTTCGCAGCCCTGGGCCTTGCTGTCCTCGGCGCGTTGCGGCGGATGAACATGTGGCGCCGGGGGCGGGCGGCGAAGGTCGATCTGCTCGGCGGTCTGCTGGCCATGCCCAAGCGCTACATGGTCGACCTGCATCACGTCGTCGCGCGGGACAAATACATTGCCAACACCCACGTCGCCACGGCGGGCGGTGCGGTGGCGTCGATTGTGCTGGCCATTCTGGTGCACGGTTTCGGCCTGCATAACCGCATCCTTGGCTACGCCTTGCTGCTGATGTCGGCGGTGATGTTCGTCGGCGCGATCTTCATGTACTTGCGCCGGATCAATCCGCCTGCGCGTCTGTCGAAAGGCCCGTGGATGCGCTTGCCGAAAAGCCTGCTGGCCTTTTCGGCGTCGTTTTTCCTGGTGACCCTGCCGGTCGCCGGGATCCTGCCGGAAAACTTCGGCGGCTGGCTGCTCGCAGTCATCCTCGGTGTTGGCGTGCTGTGGGGCGTGTCGGAGTTGTTCTTCGGCATGACCTGGGGCGGGCCGATGAAACACGCCTTTGCCGGTGCTCTGCACCTGGCCTGGCACCGTCGCCCGGAACGGTTTGGCGGCGGGCGCTCGACCGGTTTGAAACCGCTGGACCTAAACAATTCCGATGCGCCGCTGGGCGTGGAAAAACCCAAGGATTTCACTTGGAACCAGTTGCTCGGTTTCGACGCCTGCGTGCAGTGCGGCAAGTGCGAAGCGGCTTGCCCGGCCTTCGCCGCCGGCCAGCCGCTGAACCCGAAAAAACTGATTCAGGACATGGTCGTCGGCCTCGCCGGCGGCACTGACGCGAAGTTCGCCGGCAGCCCGTATCCGGGCAAACCAATCGGCGAGCATGGCGGCAATCCGCACCAACCGATCGTCAATGGTCTGGTCGATGCCGAAACCCTGTGGTCGTGCACCACCTGCCGTGCCTGCGTCGAGGAATGCCCGATGATGATCGAGCACGTCGACGCGATCGTCGACATGCGCCGGCATCTGACCCTGGAAAAAGGCGCGACGCCGAACAAGGGTGCCGAAGTTCTCGAGAACCTTATTGCAACCGACAACCCCGGCGGTTTCGCCCCGGGCGGGCGGATGAACTGGGCAGCGGACCTGAACCTCACTCTGCTCAGCGAAAAGAAATCCACCGACGTGCTGTTCTGGGTCGGCGACGGCGCCTTCGACATGCGCAACCAGCGCACCCTGCGTGCCTTCGTCAAAGTGCTGAAGGCAGCGAAAGTCGACTTCGCTGTACTCGGTCTTGAGGAGCGCGACAGCGGAGATGTGGCGCGGCGTCTCGGCGACGAAGCAACGTTCCAGCAGCTCGCCAAACGCAATATCCAGACATTGGCCAAATACAGTTTCAACCGCATCGTCACCTGCGATCCGCACAGTTTCCATGTGCTGAAAAACGAGTACGGCGCCTTCGACGGCAACTATCTGGTGCAGCACCACAGCACCTACATGGCCGAGATCATTCAGGCCGGCGCGCTCAACCTCGGGCAGCACAAAGGCAATAGCGTGACCTATCACGATCCGTGCTACCTGGGCCGCTACAACGGCGAGTACGAAGCGCCGCGCGAAGTGCTGCGTGCCCTCGGCATTGAAGTCAAAGAGATGCAACGGTCCGGCTTCCGCTCGCGCTGCTGCGGCGGCGGTGGCGGCGCGCCGATCACTGACATTCCGGGCAAGCAGCGCATCCCCGACATGCGCATGGAAGACATCCGCGAAACCGGCGCCGAACTGGTGGCGGTGGGTTGTCCACAGTGCACGGCGATGCTCGAAGGCGTGGTCGAGCCGCGTCCGCTGATCAAGGACATCGCCGAACTGGTCGCCGACGCGTTGCTCGAAGACGCCGCGCCAAGCAAGCCTGCCACCCCGGCCAAACGTGAACCTGCGGAGGTGCACTGATGAGCGACATTATCCGCCGCGACCCGCGCGCCGAATGGATTGCGCGTAACCGCCTGCATCCGCTGCACGCGGCGATGCAACCGGCGCAACACAGCTGGATGGGGCCTAACGGCGTCATCCGCAAGAATCTGCACGGCATGGGTTTTATCGGCCCTAACGGCATCAAACGCATTGACCGCAGCGGCGCGCAGCAGGGCGGGGCGGTCAAACGTTCCTCTGCTGTTGAAGTGCAGTTGCCGCTGCATCAGGTACCGGCCCCGGCGTTCTACATCAGTGTGGTGCCGGATATGGTCGGTGGTCGCCTGAGCAGCCACGACCGCGATCTGCTCGGCCTTGCTCACCAACTGGCCGGCACCGATGGTGCGGTGCTCGCCGTGGTGTTCGGCGAGCATAAGGAAAGCGCTTTCGAGACCGCTGGCGTCGATCGCCTGTTGCTGCTCGAAGGCGAGGAATTCAGCGGTTATGCACCGGAACAACGGGTGCAGGGCTTGCGCGCTGTGGATAACCAATTCAACCCGCGTCACTGGTTGCTGCCGGACAGCCGCAGCGGTGGCGGCGAACTCGGCCGGCGCTTTGCTGCTGCACTGGGCGAGCGTCCGGCCACGCGGGTCTGGCAGGTCAAGGATCAGGAGTGCATCGGCCGCGCCGGGGCCGGATTGCAAGATCTGGCGCGTCCGGTGGCGCGGTTGATTCTCGCCGCTGCCGAATGCGCAGAACCGGTCAGCGAAACTCGTCACGAAGCGTTGCCAGTGGAGTTATCCACAAGCGTCGCGCGCAGCTTGTCGCGAATCGAAGATCTTGGTGCCGTGGCGGTGGATCCGGCAGCGATTCCGATGGCCGAAGCGGAGTTCATTTTCTCCGGCGGCAACGGCGTCAAGGATTGGCAGCTGTTTCACGAAACAGCGGCGGCCCTCGGCGCCACCGAAGGCGCTTCGCGGGTTGCGGTGGACGACGGCTTCATGGCGCGCGATCGTCAGGTCGGCGCGTCCGGCACCTGGGTCACTGCGCGGGTCTATGTGGCTGTGGGTATATCTGGCGCAATCCAGCACCTGCAAGGCATTGGCGCCTGCGACAAGGTGGTGGCAATCAACCTTGATCCGGGTTGCGACATGATCAAGCGTGCCGACCTCTCGGTGATCGGCGAAAGCGCAGAGATTCTGCAAGCGTTGATCGAAGCGGTCGCGGCTTACCGCAACGAAGCCAAGCGCGATGCGGCGTAAGGAAACCCTATGAACACGAACGTTATCAGTCTGGTTTCAATCGGCGCTCACCCGACCTCAGGTCGGCCACGGCGCGCCGATCAGGATGCGCGCGCGGTGGAACTGGGCCTGCAATTGGCTGGGGATAACCTGCAAGTGCTGCATGCCGGTGATGTTGCCGAACCGGCCCTGCGTGCCTATCTGGGCATGGGCCTGGAACAACTGCATGTGCTGGAACAACCCGTTGGCGCCGATGCCTTGCCGGCGCTGACCGCGTACCTGCGCGATGCCGGGGCGCAAGTGGTGCTGACCGGTAGCCAGGCGGAAACCGGGGAGGGTTCGGGCATGTTGCCGTTCCTCCTGGCCGAAGGCCTGGGCTGGCCGCTGGTGGTGGGCCTGGCGCAGGTCGAATCGATCGCTGACGGTTCGGCGCTGGTTCTGCAAGCGTTACCGCGCGGGCAGCGACGCCGCTTGAAGGTGAAACTGCCGTTTCTGGCGACTGTGGATAACGCCGCGCCGAAGCCTCGGCAGAGTGCGTATGGCCCGGCACGACGGGGCGAATTGGCCGCCGATGACGTTGAAGTTGTTGAGGACCAATTGTTGGCCGTCGCCACGCTGCAACCGGCCAAGCCACGACCCAAGCGCTTGAAGGTGATCAAGGCCAAGAGCGGCGCCGACCGGATGAAAGCAGCGACAGCTAAGGCCAGTGGTGGCGGTGGGCAGGTGCTCAAAGGCGTCACCGCGCAGGCCGGGGCGGAGGCGATCCTGAAGTTGCTTATTGAAGAGGGCGTTGTCCGCTAGTCACCCTCTTTCAGGCAATACCCCCTGTGGGAGCGAGCCTGCTCGCGAAAGCTATGGGTCAGTCGATACATGTATCAGCTGATAGTCCGCTTTCGCGAGCAGGCTCGCTCCCACATTGGTATTCATTCACAGTCAATCTTTACTGTTTACCCACAATCCCTGTTGGCGAAGCTGTGGATAACGTGTTCGCCCTTGCTCGCACCCCACGCCATTCAAGCCTTTCAGCCATAAGATCAAAAAACGATCAGCGTAACTCACGGATTTCTCGGGCTTTTCGGTCGGTATAAATCGAGAAGTTGCCCCCAATCTCTGTTGGCGCTTCTGTGGATAAGATGTTCGCTATCAGCTGTACGCCATATGGAGCAGGCCTTACATGGGTTTGATCAATTATTGATCAAATGTGATCCCCGGGCGCCGAGAGCTGTTAACGCGAAGGGGTTTTCCCCAGTCACAGGTGTTTTTCCACAGGAGATTGAAAGTTGTCCCCGATCTCTGTTGGCGCTTCTGTGGATAACATGTTCGCTACCCGCTACAGGCCTCTGAATACGTGCTGTGCACGAGTGTGATCAAAAAACGATCAATTGTTTTGAGAAACCGCGATTCAGCATAAGTCACGATTTTTCTTTGCAAATCAGCGGGATATTTTTTGACTCATCCACAGTTACCCCCATTTGCTGTGGGCGGGTATGTGGATAACTTGTTTGCGGAAGGCTGGAGGGCTTGGTGAGTATGGGGGCGGGGGTGGTTGATCGAAAATTGATCAGCTGGAAGATGTAGCGTGGGTCAGGGCGTCTTCGCGAGCAGGCTCGCTCCCACAGGGGAATGCATTCCACCTGTAGGAGCTGCCGCAGGCTGCGATCTTTTGCTCTTGATCAGCCCTGAACCGGTACGCCTTTGAGGTAAGGCGCTGGCTCAGCCCCGAGGTTGTTCAACATCCGCTCGCTGTACCAGTCGACGAAGTTGACCACGCCGAATTCATAGGTTTTGGAGTAAGGCCCCGGCTGGTAAGCGGTGGAGTTGATCCCGCGCTGGTTTTCCTCAGCCAGGCGCCGGTCCTGATCGTTGGTCGCATCCCACACCTGGCGCATGCGCTCGACGTCGTAATCGACACCTTCCACCGCGTCCTTGTGCACCAGCCACTTGGTGGTGACCATGGTTTCCTGGGCGCTGATCGGCCACACGGTGAAGACGATGATGTGATCGCCCATGCAGTGGTTCCACGAGTGCGGCAGGTGCAGGATGCGCATCGAGCCCAGGTCCGGGTTCTTGATGCGGCCCATCAGTTTCGCGCAGCCCTGTTTGCCGTCGAGGGTCATCGACACGGTGCCCTTGAGCAGCGGCATACGCACGATACGGTTGCGCAAGCCGAAACTGGCGTGAGCGTAAGGGATCTTTTCCGCTTCCCAGGCAGCGGCGGAGGCGGCGACGTGATCCTTGAACGCCTGATCGGCGCGCGGGTCGGTGACGTCGTCCCATTCCAGCAGGGTTTTCAACAGTTCCGGGTGCGATGCGTTGCAGTGGTAGCACTCGCGGTTGTTTTCCAGCACCAGTTTCCAGTTGGCCTTTTCCATCAAGGTGGTGGTGATCGCCACCTTGGTGTTCTCCATGTCGTACGGTTCCATGTAATGGTTGAGCGTCGACAGGAAGTCATCGATGGCCGGGGGGTTCTCTGCCAGGCTGATGAAGATGTATCCGCCAGCGGTTTTCACGTTCACCGGTTTCAGGCCGTACTGCTTCATGTCGAAGTCGGCGCCCATCTCGGTGCCGGCGAACAGCAGGCGACCGTCCAGTTCGTAAGTCCACTGGTGGTAATGGCAGACCAGTTTGGCGACTTTGCCTTTTTCACTGGTGCACAGGCGCGAGCCACGGTGGCGGCAGACGTTGTGGAACGCGTGCACAACGCCCTCGGCGCCACGAATGACGATGATCGGGTTCTTGCCGACCTGCAGGGTCAGGTAGTTGCCCTTGGCCGGGATCTCGCAGGTCATGCCGGCGATCAACCATTCCTTTTGGAAGATCTCCTGCATATCGATATCGAACAGGCGCTCGTCGCTGTAGAACGGTTGCGGCAGGGAAAAGGTGCGCTCGCGCTCCTGCAGCATTTGTGCGGTGGCCTTGCGTGCGGGTTCCAGCGGATCGCCCAGGCTTATTTTTGCGGTGACGTCCATCGATGTAATCCTCATGGCCCTCTGCGTGGCCGGCGAAAGTGGCTGATCAGGTGTGCTGCAAAACGGTTGCTACGCAAGGTGTAAAGAAGTCGTCTTGTGTTGGGGCGAGTGTGGGGCCGGCGCTGGGGGGAACCTTATCCATGCGCGACATGGCGCAATCTGTTCCCGACGCGCAAGCCCCGGTGTTCAAGGGCTGGTCGCGATAAGTATGTCAATGTCGCGGATAGGTAAACGCACGGTCTGCGCTATACGCAGAATCGCCGACAAGAGGCCGACAGTCGGCCGTGGAGAACAGCATGTCCAACAGCTTCCTGAATCCGGTCACCACCCAGACCTGGGCCAATGGCCGACACATTGTCCGTTGCGTCAAAGTCATCCAGGAAACCTGGGATGTGCGCACCTTCTGCTTTATGGCCGACCAGCCGATCCTGTTCTTCTTCAAGCCGGGGCAGTTCGTCACCCTGGAGCTGGAAATCGAAGGCCAGCCGATCATGCGCTCCTACACCATCTCCAGCTCGCCGTCGGTGCCGTACAGCTTTTCGGTGACGATCAAACGCGTGCCGGGCGGCAAGGTCTCCAACTGGTTGCACGACACTTTGCATGAAGGTCAGGAGCTGGCGGTGCATGGCCCGGTCGGGCTGTTCAACGCCATCGACTTCCCGAGCCCGAAAGTCCTCTACCTGAGCGGCGGCGTCGGCATCACCCCGTGCATGTCGATGGCGCGCTGGTTCTACGACACCAACGCCAACGTCGACATGACCTTCGTGCACAGCGCACGGTCGCCGAAAGACATCATTTACCACCGCGAACTCGAGCACATGGCTTCGCGGATCGATAACTTCAGCCTGCACCTGATCTGTGAAAAGCACGGCCTCGGTGAGCCATGGGCCGGTTATCGCGGTTATCTGAATCACAAGATGCTCGAACTGATGGTCCCGGACTTCCTCGAACGCGAAGTGTTCTGCTGCGGCCCGACGCCGTACATGACCGCGGTCAAACGCCTGCTGGAAGCGGCCGGCTACGACATGTCGCGCTACCACGAAGAATCCTTCGGCGCCACGCCACCCGAGGCGCGCGCCGACGCGGTGGAACAGGCCGAACAAGCCGCCGATGCGCCGGAAATCGACGCCGCGGATTTGCACCAGGTCGAATTCACCGCCTCCGGCAAAAGCATTCGCGTCGGCCCGGGCGAAACCGTCCACGCAGCCGCCGCCAAACTCGGCCTGATGATCCCGAAAGCCTGCGGCATGGGCATTTGCGGGACATGCAAGGTGATGAAACTGGGCGGCGAAGTGGAGATGGAGCACAACGGCGGGATTACCGAGGATGACGAGGCTGAAGGGTTTATCTTGTCGTGCTGCAGCGTGCCGAAGGGGGATGTGCGGATTGAGTTTTAAATAGGCATGAACTTGGGTCGATCTCCTAAATGAGGAGATCGACCGGGAAAGTGCAATTTCAAATCAGCCCGAACAAAGCGAGCAGGCCGAAGCCCACAAAGGCAAAGCCAAATATTTGCTGGTATTTATTCAGTTTGAGCAGGTCGCGTTTGAGTTTTGGCGGGAAGTTCTTAACGTCTCTTGCGCTGACTTTGCCTTGGGAAATGTACCGTGCGGGTTTTTTGAGGATGCCGAAAATTTCACCCAACATATAAATATGTCCCCCCAGGCCCGCTTGCCATAACATGAGCAAAGACGATGTGATTGAACTGCGTTTCAGGCTATTTAGGATCGTTTCCAGTCTTCTCTTGGCGGTATAAAGTAAAATTCCATTTACCACTAAAAGACCTGTGAAACTCACCAGTGTCATGATCACAATTGGATCTTTTACGATATTGTTAATTTGATCTACGGATGAGCTTATTCCCAGGCACATCATAATTGCAAAAAAAATGAAAACCAGTTTGTATAAAATAATCAGGTTCTTTTTCAGTTTTTTGGGGAAGTTTTCGAAGTCTTTCGCGCAAAGTTTTCCTGTGTGAATGTAAAATTCAGGGTTTCGCATGATGTCGAACACTTCTCCCATCATGTAGATTTTGCCCCAAGGACCTCCGTGCCAAAGCATTATCAGTCTGCTCGAAATAGAACTGTTTGTTAGATGGTTCAATATGGTTTCGGTCTTTGTTTTCGCGACATACAACATCACTCCTATCAAAGTAAATATGCCGACGAAGTCTATGATACCAATCAACAAGAATATTTTCTCTGAAGTACCAAGAGTCATTTAACAGCCTCGTATACTTTCTGTGCGATCCATTCGCCGCCTTTCTCGCCCAAAGTCCCGCCGGCGTAATTTCCGAGTCCTGCGTGCCAGATCTACCGGACGGGATGTCCAAAAAACGATGCGCTGAAATAAAGCAGTGGAGTTGAGATGAAGCTGAAAATTAAGATCCGATCAAATGGCTTTGAATTGAAATGTTTGCCTTGGTCTCCAATGATGATTGAAAAAGTCGTCATCAAAACCGCAAGCATAAACATTGCTGACAAGGGGGCTGCTATTTCCAATCCGTTGAATTCGTACCACTGGGTTTTTCTCTGAATTCTGTAAGGTAACTGAATGCTCTGTTTGTAAATTGCGCGAGCAGCAACGATAAACAAGCATAGGGTCGCCAGGTCGCATATTAGAAGTCCACGCCTTCTCGGTGTAAGGGCAAACCATTTTTTTGGCTGCGGCAGGCGTTTTTCAAACCTGCTGCCACAAACATGACATTTGAAAAGCGTCTTTTTATTTTTGGCACTGCATGTTTTGCATATTTTTGTTCGTGGTTTCATAAAGAAAGACGCTATTTGGTTCTGCTTGGAGTGTTCGCTGGTTTTATATTTGGAAATGTTTGGTCAGGCGACTTATCGAGAATCTTGGTAAATTATCTCAGCAGCATCTTCGCCCAATGTTTCACCTATTATTACCGCTGCAAGAGATCCGACGCCCACCGCTACTGCACCGCAGACCAAGGTGCCAACTCCTCCTGTCGGAACGCCTATTCCCAGACAAATTTTCGCTGCTAGTGGCGCAGTCAAGAGGCGACTGCTGATTGCTCCTCCAACCATGCCACCCATAAAGCTTCCGGTTTCCGTGAATTTCACCTTTTCACACGCCTCGGTATTCCCATGCAGGCACACATCCTGCATCTTCAAGGCCGAGGCGCCACCGCCTACTGCTGTGCCGATCCAGCCGCCATATTTGACGTACTGTGACGCTTGGCTGATAGCCCGAATATGTGTGGCATAACCTGGGTTCTGGCCGATGCCGCCAGCCTTTCTCCAGCGGTGCACAAGGTGAGGATGATCGATGCCGAGAGCGGTCTTGAGGCTCGGGTGATCCGGGAGACCAATGCTTTGCCGCGTGAACCGGTTGAGATGGACGTCCAGTTTTTCCAGCAACTGCGCACGTTGTTTTTTGAACGGCTTCGAGTTCAGGCTGCCTTTTGCGTCCAGCGTATGAACATGCAGCTTCTCAAGATCCGCGAGGACATTTTTTATGCCATCCAGATGATTGGCCGCCATGGCCGTGACGACCCCGATCACTTTTGATTCATAGGCGAGTGCGGTCTGGATCACGCCATAGTGCTGCGCCATGAAATCCGCTTCTTCCACGGTCAGCGGTTCCAGCGTCGCACTGACGAAACGCGCGGTCTGCATCAGCAATGCTTCCTCGTATGTGCATTGCTGATTGTCAGGGTCGCTCAGCACGATCATCGAACCGGCTTTAATCATGTCCGGGGTCGGATTCAAACTTCTGAATCTGGCGATGACATTCGGGTTGGCGGAGGGGAGCAGTTGTGCCTCAAGCTTCTCGGCGACAATGCTTTTCGGCACGATGTAAAAACCCGGCTCCGATGGGGCCGGACGATCTTGCGGCCAGTGCTCGCTGGGGAAGAACTTCAAGTCGTTGATGGGGTGAGGGCTGCGCGCGGTGCTGCTGTTATTAACGCGCGCCACCCTGAGGTTCTGCTGATGAATCGCGCGCAGCAACCTGTCTGGATCGGAGCGCGAGGCAGGCTGCCTGAGCATCGATAACGGGCGTTTTTTCACCGCTTCAGGAACGGCACCTTTGGTGCCGCGTACCAGAACTCTGGATTGGTTCAGAAGATGACGCTGTTCCTGTGCAAAGGCGTCAAGGCCCATGTCCGCTGAAAGGCGGCCGCTGGCGACATCATCGACAATGCCCTTGGCGAAGCGCGCGACCTCCTGATTGAACTGCACGCGCGCACTGCCGAATGCCAGATGACGTGAGCCGACTGTCTGTGCCTGTGCGAGCAGCTTGCCGGCAACGTGTCGAACGTCGCTGAGACCATGGCGCCGATCGCTCAACCTTCTTCGCCCCACGAGGCATGGCCGCTGGTCCCGGCGAGGTGATGCACCCAGCTGATGCCACGATAACGAATGGCGACCTGCTCCTGAGGTTCCGCGTCGTTGTGCAGAATGACGTGGGGCATATCCAGGTTCAGTTCGGTTAGCACCGCACCGTCGATCGAGACAGAAAAGTATTTTTCCTGCTGACCCTGAGGGGAGGTTCGGTAGAAGTTGATCTTGCAGTCGATCTCTTCACGGTTGGCCAGTGCCTGGGCCAGCAGCGGTGAAGATTTGTCGACGACTTTGGTGACAATGACCGGCGCGTGGGTGGCTCGGTGAGAGTTGTCGAGGTTGGCGAGGTTGTGGCTGTACGACAGCACCATGATTTGATCGGTGTGTGCCGCCTGATATCTGTTGCCGACCGAATCAGGCGTTGAGCAGCCTGCCGAAATCAGCCCTTGGGTCTTGCCCATGATCGTCATGTAGCCGGGAATTGCCATCGCGTGCGCTCCTTGAATCGGGAGCGGGCAGTCTATGGCGGGATTTTCGTGCTTTCTGTAGGCCTTGGTGTAGTCCTATTCTGAAAATGCAGGTCTGCGACGCGCAGCCGCTGGGTTGCATTCCCGTGCTGAGCATGGGAATGCAACTAGGGAGGGGAATCAGGCCGACATGACCTCGCGAATATCGCGCGCCAGTTCGCGCACGCGTTCTTCTTCGGTGTCCCAGGAGCACATGAAACGTGCGCCGCCCTTGCCGATGAAGGTATAGAAACGCCAGTTCTTTGCAGTCAACGCAGCGATGGCCGGTTCCGAGAGTTGCAGGAACACTCCATTGGCCTGCACCGGGAACATCAGTTCGACGCCGGGGATGTCGCTGACCAGTTCTGCCAGCAGTTGCGCGCAGTGGTTGGCGTGGCGGGCGTATTTGAGCCAGGCGTCATTTTCCAGAATGCCGACCCACGGTGCCGACAGAAAGCGCATCTTCGACGCCAGTTGCCCGGCCTGCTTGCAGCGGTAGTCGAAGTCTTCGGCCAGTTTGTGGTTGAAGAACAGGATCGCTTCACCCACCGCCATGCCGTTTTTCGTGCCGCCGAAGCACAGCACATCAACGCCGGCTTTCCAGGTCAGATCGGCGGGCGAGCAGCCGAGGAATGCGCAGGCGTTGGAGAACCGCGCGCCGTCCATGTGCAGGTGCAGGCCCAGTTCTTTGCAGGTGGCGCTGATGGCGCGGACTTCTTCCGGGGTGTAGACACTGCCGACTTCGGTGGCTTGAGTCAGGGTCACCACGCGCGGTTTCGGATAATGGATGTCCTGACGCTTGAGCGCGACTTCACGGATCGATTGCGGGGTGATCTTGCCGTTTTCAGTGCCGGCGATCAGCAGCTTCGAGCCGTTGGAGAAGAATTCCGGAGCGCCGCATTCGTCGGTTTCGACGTGGGCGGTTTCCGAGCAGATCACGCTGTGGTAACTCTGGCACAGCGACGACAGGGCCAGCGAGTTGGCGGCGGTGCCGTTGAAGGCGAAGAACACTTCGCAGTCGGTTTCGAAAAGTTTGCGGAAATGATCGGCCGCGCGGGCGGTCCATTCATCGTCGCCATAAGCGCGCTGGTGGCCGTGGTTGGCCTGTTCCATGGCAGCCCAGGCTTCCGGGCAGATCCCGGAATAGTTGTCGCTGGCGAATTGTTGGCTCTTGTCGGTCATGGCCGGCTTCCGTAATCGAGACTCTTGTGAAGGCTCGTGGTCAATGAGGATGCGCACTTTACCGAAGATCTTCCGGGGAGCACATGCGATGTCGGGTGGGGAAAATTACCAGTTTATGGGCCGATTATGCACCTGAGCCAACGCGACGGTGCCCTGGATCTGCTGAAGTGGCTGGCGTTGCTGAGCATGTTGCTCGATCACCTGCGATATGTCGGCTTCTTCGCCGACTGGCTTTATGTGCCCGGTCGCCTGGCATTTCCGTGGTTTTGCCTGGCGATGGCGGCGAATCTGGCTCGGGACGGTTCGCGCAAGATGGAATGGCGCTATCTGGGCTGGCTGGTGCTGTTCAGCGCCATCAGCGAAATCCCTTATCGCTTTTATATCCCCGACCCTGACACGTTCAACGTGATGCCGACGCTGGCGCTGGGCCTGCTGGTGGCGCGCGGCTGGCAGGATTCAGCATCGGTGGCGCGATTGCTCGCACTGGCCGCGCTGGTGGTTGCGGCGGTTTTTTCAGAACGACTGATGTTCGGTTTCCTCGGCGTCTTGTTGCCATTGGCGATGCTGCTGGTGTTCCGCCGACCCTGGTTCAGCCTGTTGCCGGGGCTGGTGTGTCTGGCGGCGAACCAATGGCAGGTGCTGCTCGAATCGGCGCGGTTCGGCAACAGCGTGGCGATTCTTGGTCTGGCGACGTGTCTGTTTGCGCCGATGCTGGGAATGTTCTTGTTGCGACATGGGCGACATCTGCAGCCACCACCGATGCGGCGCTGGGCATATGCGCTGTATCCCGCGCATTTCCTCCTGCTGCTCGCCATCCGCCAAATCATCGCCTGACCCCTGTGGGAGCGAGCCGGCTCCGGGCGGCGTTCCGACGAAAGCGGTCTGCCAGTCAACTTCTATGTCGGATGTGCCGGCCTCTTCGCGAGCAGGCTCGCTCCCACAGGGGATCTGCGGCGTTTCGAAGAGGTCATTTCCAGCCATGTCGTAAACGCACCTTTGCGTGGCGCGCGCAGGCATTTGAGCTGTCTGTGCCGGTCATACCATCGCATCAAAGGGCACTGCCATCATTGCCAGTGCCTTACCGAGACGAATGGCGCACAGATGCCGCTGGGAGAGACGCGATGTTCAGCAAGCAAGACCAGATCCAGGGTTACGACGATGCACTGCTGGCGGCGATGAATGCCGAGGAGCAACGTCAGGAAGATCACATCGAGCTGATCGCGTCGGAGAACTACACCAGCAAGCGCGTCATGCAGGCGCAAGGCAGCGGCCTCACCAACAAATACGCCGAAGGCTATCCGGGCAAGCGCTACTACGGTGGCTGCGAGCATGTGGACAAGGTCGAAGCGCTGGCCATCGAACGCGCCAAGCAACTGTTCGGCGCCGATTACGCCAACGTCCAGCCGCACTCCGGCTCCTCGGCCAACAGCGCCGTGTACCTGGCGCTGATCCAACCGGGCGACACTATCCTCGGCATGAGCCTGGCCCACGGCGGTCACCTGACCCACGGCGCCAAAGTGTCGTCCTCGGGCAAGCTCTACAACGCCGTGCAGTACGGCATCAACACCGACACCGGACTGATCGACTACGACGAAGTCGAGCGTCTGGCCGTCGAGTGCAAACCGAAAATGATCGTTGCCGGTTTCTCCGCTTACTCAAAGACTCTGGACTTCCCGCGCTTCCGTCAGATCGCCGACAAGGTCGGTGCGCTGCTGTTCGTCGACATGGCCCACGTCGCCGGTCTGGTTGCTGCCGGCCTGTACCCGAACCCGCTGCCGTACGCCGACGTGGTCACCACCACCACGCACAAGACCCTGCGCGGTCCGCGTGGCGGGCTGATCCTGGCCAAGTCCAACGAAGAGATCGAGAAGAAGCTCAACGCCGCCGTTTTTCCCGGTGCCCAGGGCGGTCCGCTGATGCACGTCATCGCCGGTAAAGCGGTGTGCTTCAAGGAAGCGCTGGAGCCTGGCTTCAAGGCCTATCAGCAACAAGTGATCGACAACGCCCAGGCGATGGCCAGCGTGTTCATCAAGCGTGGCTACGATGTTGTGTCCGGCGGTACCGACAACCACTTGTTCCTGGTCAGCCTGATCCGTCAGGGCCTGACCGGCAAGGACGCCGACGCCGCGCTGGGCCGTGCCCACATCACCGTGAACAAGAACGCCGTGCCGAACGACCCGCAGTCGCCGTTCGTGACCTCGGGCCTGCGCATCGGCACCCCGGCGGTGACCACGCGCGGCTTCAAGGTCAGCCAGTGCGAAACCCTCGCCGGCTGGATCTGCGACATCCTCGACAACCTCGGCGACGCCGATGTCGAGGCCAATGTCGCCCAGCAGGTCTCGGCCCTGTGCGCAGACTTCCCGGTTTATCGCTGAGTCGGTTTTGGAGTAATGACTATGCAACGCTATTCCGGCTTCGGCCTGTTCAAACACTCGCTCAGCCACCACGAAAACTGGCAGCGCATGTGGCGCACGCCCACCCCGAAAAAAGTCTACGACGTGGTCATCGTCGGCGGCGGCGGGCACGGCCTGGCGACGGCCTACTATCTGGCCAAGGAGCACGGCATCACCAATGTCGCCGTGGTCGAGAAGGGCTGGCTGGGCGGCGGTAACACCGCGCGCAACACCACCATCGTGCGTTCCAACTACCTGTGGGACGAGTCGGCGCACCTCTACGAACACGCGATGAAATTGTGGGAAGGCCTGTCGCAGGATCTCAACTACAACGTGATGTTCTCCCAGCGCGGCGTCTACAACCTGTGCCACACCCTGCAGGACATCCGTGATTCGGAGCGTCGGGTCAGCGCCAACCGCCTCAACGGCGTCGACGGCGAACTGCTCGACGCTAAGCAGGTTGCGGACGAAATTCCGTACCTGGACTGCTCGAAAAACACCCGCTACCCGATCATGGGCGCGACCGTGCAGCGTCGCGGCGGCGTCGCCCGACACGATGCCGTGGCCTGGGGCTTCGCGCGTGCCGCCGATGCCTTGGGCGTGGACCTGATCCAGCAGACCGAAGTGATCGGCTTCCGCAAGGAAAACGGCGTGTGCATCGGCGTCGAAACCAACAAGGGTTTCATCGGCGCCAAGCGCGTCGGCGTGGTGACGGCCGGTAACTCCGGGCACATGGCCAAGCTTGCCGGTTTCCGCCTGCCGATCGAATCCCACCCGCTGCAAGCGCTGGTGTCCGAGCCGATCAAGCCGATTATCGACAGCGTGATCATGTCCAACGCCGTACACGGTTACATCAGCCAGTCCGACAAGGGCGACCTGGTGATCGGCGCCGGTATCGACGGCTACAACGGCTACGGCCAGCGTGGTTCGTACCCGGTAATCGAACACACCATCCAGGCCATCGTCGAGATGTTCCCGGTGTTGTCCCGCGTACGCATGAACCGCCAGTGGGGCGGCATCGTCGACACCACCCCGGACGCCTGCCCGATCATTTCCAAGACGCCGGTACCGAACATGTTCTTCAACTGCGGTTGGGGCACCGGCGGCTTCAAGGCCACACCGGGTTCGGGCAACGTGTTTGCCGCGAGTCTGGCCAAGGGTGAAATGCACCCGCTGGCCGCACCGTTTTCCATCGACCGTTTCCACAACGGCGCGCTCATCGACGAACACGGCGCTGCTGCCGTCGCCCACTAACAGGAGAAATCCCTATGTTGCACATCTTCTGTCCTCACTGCGGCGAACTGCGCTCCGAAGAGGAATTCCATGCATCCGGTCAGGCGCACATCCCGCGTCCGCTGGATCCGAACGCCTGCACCGATGAAGAGTGGGGCGACTACATGTTCTTCCGCGATAACCCGCGCGGTCTGCACCACGAGTTGTGGGACCACGTTGCCGGTTGCCGCCAGTACTTCAACGTCACCCGCGATACCGTGACCTACGAGATTCTCGAGAGCTACAAGATCGGCGAAAAGCCGCAATTCACCGACAAGGCTGGCACTGCGAAAACAGCCACGACGGCGCTGGGAGAGAAGGTATGAGCCAGACCAATCGCCTGTCCAACGGTGGACGGATCGACCGCAACAAAGTGCTGAGCTTCACCTTCAACGGCCAGACCTACAAAGGCTATGAAGGCGACTCGCTGGCTGCTGCACTGATTGCCAACGGCGTCGATATCATCGGCCGCAGCTTCAAGTATTCGCGTCCTCGCGGCATCTTCGCGGCCGGTTCCGAAGAACCGAACGCCGTGCTGCAGATCGGTGCCACCGAAGCCACGCAGATTCCCAACGTGCGCGCCACGCAACAGGCGTTGTATCAGGGCCTGGTCGCCACCAGCACCAATGGCTGGCCGAGCGTCAACAACGACATGATGGGGATTCTCGGCAAGGTCGGCGGCAAGCTGATGCCGCCGGGTTTCTACTACAAAACCTTCATGTACCCGCAATCGTTCTGGATGACTTACGAGAAGTACATCCGCAAGGCTGCCGGCCTCGGCCGTTCGCCGACCGAGAACGATCCGGACACCTACGACTACATGAACCAGCACTGCGACGTGCTGATCGTCGGTGCCGGCCCGGCCGGTCTCGCCGCAGCCCTGGCCGCTGCGCGCAGCGGTGCCCGCGTGATTCTGGCCGATGAGCAGGAAGAGTTCGGCGGCAGCCTGCTCGACTCGCGCGAAAGCCTCGACGGCAAACCGGCGATGGAATGGGTCGCCAGTGTCATCGCTGAATTGAAGAACACTCCGGACGTGCTGCTGTTGCCGCGCGCCACGGTCAACGGTTACCACGACCACAACTTCCTGACCATTCACGAACGCCTCACCGATCACCTTGGTGACCGCGCGCCAATCGGTCAGGTGCGGCAGCGCATCCACCGTGTCCGCGCCAAGCGCGTGGTGCTGGCGACCGGCGCCCACGAGCGTCCGCTGGTGTACGGCAACAACGACGTGCCGGGCAACATGCTCGCTGGCGCGGTGTCGACTTACGTGCGTCGTTATGGCGTAGCGCCGGGCAAAAAACTGGTGCTGTCGACCAACAACGATCACGCCTATCGCGTCGCTCTGGATTGGCTCGATGCCAGTCTGCCAGTCGTCGCCATCGCCGACGCGCGCAGCAATCCGCGCGGTGCATTGGTCGAAGAAGCGCGCGCCAAAGGCATTCGCATCCTCACCGGCAGCGCCGTCATCGAAGTGCGTGGCAGCAAGCGTGTGACCGCTGCCCGCGTCGCCGCGATTGACGTAAAGGCCCACGCCGTGACCAGTCCGGGCGAATGGCTCGACTGCGACCTGGTGGCCAGCTCCGGTGGTTACAGCCCGGTGGTTCACTTGGCTTCGCACCTCGGTGGCAAACCGGTCTGGCGCGAAGACATTCTCGGTTTCGTACCGGGCGAAGCACCGCAGAAGCGCGTGTGCGTCGGTGGCATCAATGGCGTCTACGCGCTCGGCGATTCGCTGGCCGACGGTTTTGAAGGTGGCGTGCGCGCTGCTGCCGAAGCCGGTTTCCAGACCGTCGAAGGCGTGTTGCCGAAAGCCCTGAGCCGTCTCGAAGAGCCGACCCTGGCGCTGTTCCAGGTGCCGCACGAGAAGAACTCGGCGCGTGCACCGAAGCAATTCGTCGACTTCCAGAACGATGTCACCGCCGGTGGTATCGAATTGGCGACCCGGGAAGGTTTCGAGTCGGTCGAGCACGTCAAACGCTACACCGCGCTGGGCTTCGGCACCGATCAGGGCAAGCTCGGCAACGTCAACGGTCTGGCCATTGCCGCCCGTTCGCTGAACGTGACCATCCCGCAGATGGGCACCACCATGTTCCGTCCGAACTACACGCCGGTGACCTTCGGCGCCGTGGCCGGTCGACATTGCGGGCACATCTTCGAACCGGTGCGCTACACCGCGCTGCATGCCTGGCATGTGAAGAACGGCGCCGAGTTTGAAGACGTCGGTCAGTGGAAGCGTCCCTGGTACTTCCCGAAAAACGGTGAAGACCTGCACGCGGCGGTCAAGCGCGAATGCAAAGCCGTGCGCGACAGCGTTGGCCTGCTCGATGCTTCGACCCTCGGCAAGATCGACATTCAAGGCCCGGATGCCCGCGAGTTTCTCAACCGCGTGTACACCAACGCCTGGACCAAGCTCGACGTGGGCAAGGCTCGCTACGGTTTGATGTGCAAGGAAGACGGCATGGTCTTCGACGACGGTGTGACGGCTTGCCTGGCCGACAACCATTTCGTCATGACCACCACCACCGGCGGCGCGGCTCGCGTGCTGCAATGGCTGGAGCTGTACCACCAGACCGAATGGCCGGATATGAAGGTGTACTTCACCTCCGTTACCGATCACTGGGCGACCATGACCCTGTCCGGGCCTAACAGCCGCAAGCTGCTCAGCGCCGTGACCGACATTGATCTGAGCAACGAAGCGTTCCCGTTCATGACCTGGAAAGAAGGTCTGGTCGGCGACGTGCCGGCGCGGGTGTTCCGTATCTCGTTCACTGGTGAGCTGTCGTACGAAGTCAACGTGCAGGCCGATTATGCGATGGGCGTGCTGGAGAAAATCGTCGAGGCCGGCAAGCAGTACAACCTGACCCCGTACGGCACCGAAACCATGCACGTGCTGCGGGCCGAGAAGGGCTTCATCATCGTCGGCCAGGACACCGACGGCTCGATGACCCCGGACGACCTGAACATGGGCTGGTGTGTCGGTCGCACCAAACCGTTCTCGTGGATCGGCCAGCGCGGCATGAACCGCGAAGATTGCGTGAAAGACCAGCGCAAGCAACTGGTGGGCCTCAAGCCGATCGATCCGACCAAATGGCTGCCGGAAGGTGCGCAGCTGGTGTTCAACACCAAACAGGCGATCCCGATGACCATGGTCGGCCACGTGACCTCCAGCTACGCGCACAACTCCCTCGGTTATTCGTTTGCCATGGGTGTGGTCAAGGGCGGTCTCAAGCGCATGGGCGAGCGGGTGTTCGCACCGCTGGCCGATGGCAGCGTGATCGAGGCGGAAATCGTTTCTTCGGTGTTCTTCGATCCGAAGGGTGATCGGCAGAACATCTGACAACCTCGGGAGCGGTGGGCGGGCGGCTATTCGCGAGCAGGCTCGCTCCCACATTCGATCGCGTTCCCCTGTGGGAGCGAGCCTGCTCGCGAAGGCGGCGGCACAGCAACCACAGGAACCAACAGAATTCAGAAGGTGCTTTATGACCACAGCCAATGTTTACCAACAACGCCCGACCACTGGCGCCAAGGCCGAATCGTCGCTGCACCATGCCGACCTCGCCAGCCTGGTCGGCAAGGGCCGCAAGAACGCCGGCGTGATCGTGCGGGAAAAGAAACTCCTCGGCCACCTGACCATTCGTGGTGATGGTCACGATGCCGCGTTCGCTGCCGGTGTGCACAAGGCGCTTGGCATTGAATTGCCCGGTGCGCTGAGCGTAATCGTCAAAGGCGAAACCAGCCTGCAATGGATGGGCCCGGACGAGTGGCTGCTGATCGTGCCAAGCGGTGAGGAATTCGCCGCCGAGCAGAAACTGCGCGAAGCGCTGGGCGATCTGCACATTGCCATCGTCAACGTCAGCGGCGGCCAGCAGATTCTCGAATTAAGCGGCCCGAACGTGCGTCAGGTGCTGATGAAGTCGACCAGCTACGACGTGCACCCGAACAACTTCCCGGTCGGCAAAGCGGTGGGCACGGTGTTCGCCAAGTCGCAGTTGATGATCCGTCATACGGCGGAAGACACCTGGGAATTGCTGATCCGTCGCAGCTTCTCGGATTACTGGTGGTTGTGGTTGCAGGATGCTTCGGCCCAGTACGGGCTGAGCGTTCAGGCCTGAAGATCAAAAGCCACCCCCTCACCCCAGCCCTCTCCCCCTGAGGGGGAGAGGGGGAAAGGGAGCAGATTTGTGTGTTTTTCGAGCCTGAGTTCGACGCGCTATTTCAGGTCGGCGTAGCTCGAAAGAACACCTCGGTCAGTCCCCTCTCCCTCTGGGAGAGGGCTAGGGTGAGGGAAAAACCTGACACCCCGCACAACGAACAGGAGTCACCGCACCATGAGCCGCGCCCCAGACACATGGATTCTGACCGCCGACTGCCCCAGCGTCCTCGGCACGGTGGACGCGGTCACGCGTTTTCTGTTCGAGCAGGGCTGTTATGTCACCGAGCACCACTCGTTCGATGACCGCCTCTCGGGGCGTTTCTTCATTCGCGTGGAATTTCGTCAGCCCGACGGCTTCGACGAACAATCCTTCCGCGCCGGGCTGGCCGAGCGCGGGCAGGCGTTCGGCATGCTCTTCGAACTGACCGCACCGAACTACCGGCCGAAAGTGGTGATCATGGTCTCCAAGGCCGATCACTGCCTCAACGACTTGCTCTATCGCCAGCGCATCGGCCAGTTGTCGATGGACGTCGCGGCGGTGGTGTCCAACCATCCGGATCTCAAGCCGTTGGCCGACTGGCACCAGATTCCCTACTACCATTTCCCTCTCGACCCCAACGACAAACCGGCGCAGGAGCGTCAGGTCTGGCAGGTGATCGAAGAGGCCGGTGCCGAACTGGTGATCCTTGCCCGCTACATGCAGGTGCTGTCGCCGGAGCTGTGCCGCAAGCTCGACGGCAAGGCGATCAACATTCATCACTCGCTGTTGCCGGGCTTCAAGGGCGCCAAGCCTTATCACCAGGCTTACAACAAGGGCGTGAAACTGGTGGGCGCGACGGCGCATTACATCAACAACGACCTCGATGAAGGGCCGATCATCGCCCAGGGCGTCGAGGCGGTGGATCACAGCCATTACCCCGAGGATCTGATTGCCAAAGGGCGGGATATCGAAGGCCTGACCTTGGCGCGGGCGGTTGGGTATCACATCGAAAGACGAGTTTTTTTGAACGCCAACAGAACCGTCGTTCTCTAGATCGCTTTCGCGAGCAGGCTCGCTCCCACAGGGTATGCATTCCAATGTGGGAGCGAGCCTGCTCGCGAAGGGGCCGTAACAAACAACGCAAGACCAACAAGCAATACCCGAGCACTCAACGCGCTGCCCAACCGGGGCAACGCAGTTCCATAAAAACAACAGCGAGGTGAAAGCATGTCTGGCAATCGTGGTGTGGTGTATCTCGGCGCTGGCAAGGTCGAAGTACAGAAAATCGACTATCCGAAAATGCAGGACCCGCGTGGTCGCAAGATCGAGCACGGGGTCATTCTCAAAGTGGTTTCCACCAACATCTGCGGCTCCGACCAGCACATGGTGCGCGGCCGGACCACGGCGCAGACCGGTCTGGTGCTGGGTCACGAAATCACCGGCGAGGTGATCGAAAAGGGCTCCGACGTCGAAAACCTGAAGATCGGCGATCTGGTCTCCGTACCGTTCAACGTAGCTTGCGGGCGCTGCCGTTCCTGCAAGGAGCAACACACCGGCGTCTGCCTGACTGTCAACCCGGCCCGTGCCGGCGGCGCATACGGTTACGTCGACATGGGCGACTGGACCGGTGGCCAGGCCGAATACGTGCTGGTGCCGTACGCCGACTTCAACCTGCTGAAACTGCCGGATCGCGACAAGGCCATGGAGAAAATCCGCGACCTGACCTGCCTCTCCGACATCCTCCCGACCGGCTATCACGGCGCTGTTACTGCCGGTGTTGGCCCGGGCAGCTCTGTGTACATCGCCGGCGCCGGTCCGGTCGGCCTGGCCGCTGCCGCTTCCGCACGTTTGCTCGGTGCGGCAGTGGTGATCGTCGGCGACGTCAACACCATCCGCCTGGCCCACGCCAAGGCGCAGGGCTTTGAGGTCGTCGACCTGTCCAAAGACACCCCGCTGCACGAACAGATCGCCGCGCTGCTGGGCGAGCCGGAAGTCGATTGCGCGGTGGACTGCGTTGGCTTTGAAGCACGCGGCCACGGCCACGACGGCGTCAAGGCCGAAGCCCCGGCCACGGTGCTCAACTCACTGATGGGCGTGGTGCGCGTTGCCGGCAAGATCGGTATCCCCGGCCTGTACGTCACCGAAGATCCGGGCGCCGTCGACGCTGCCGCGAAAATGGGCAGCCTGAGCATCCGCTTCGGCCTGGGCTGGGCCAAATCCCACAGCTTCCACACCGGCCAGACTCCAGTGATGAAGTACAACCGCCAGTTGATGCAGGCGATCATGTGGGACCGCATCAACATTGCCGAAGTGGTCGGCGTGCAAGTGATCAGCCTCGATCAGGCGCCGGAAGGTTACGGCGAGTTCGATGCGGGTGTGCCGAAGAAGTTTGTGATTGATCCGCATAAGTTGTTCAGTGCGGCGTAAGTTCTACCCATGTAAGAAGGGCAGCCGATCGGGCTGCCCTTTTTTGTTCTGAACACGACCAGTTATTTAAAGGCGCATTTGCGGGCGTCACCATCCTTGGTTGCACACTCATCACCGTTCCAATTGCTACCGGTGGCTTGAACCGGAGTGTCGTTTCTGTAGCCAGCCGAGACGCCAAGGTCTGCCTCACCTTCGTATCGGCAGATGACAACTGAATTAGCAGTGTCTTTATCTTTAAGTCGGGCAGAAGTGAAGGTTACATCTTCGGCGCCTTGCGCATGAGTCACTGATATCGTTGGGCAGGTTGCAGCATAGGCAGTACTCATCATGGTCAGACCAAGCAGGGCGCCAGTGACAATTTTCAACTTCATCTTTTCGTACTCCGTTACGTAATTGGAGTGGAGATATTCACTTGCATCGTTATGACTGCCAACTGTCAGATCTGACAGTTGGTTAGTTCCAATCGAAATAAATAGTCGGGTTTTCAGTGTGAAGTCGAATAGTGAAGTGGCTATTCAACGATTGAACAATTCATTTAGGTGAGTGCGTAGAGAAGGGGATGCGCCGCGAGGAACATGCCGCCCAATACCCGGTCAAATCGGCAGTTTCGTCGCCGTTGTCCGGTGGCAGCTTTTCCACAAGAGGATGTCTGAATGAAGATTTCACGCGGTTTTGCCCTGGCATCGCTCCTGACTCTGGCGGCCGGGCCGGTGTTTGCCGGGTTCAGTTTGAACGACGTGGCCGGTGCGGTAGCGGGGATGCAGGGTGGTGACAAGGCGGCCGCTGCGGCGCCGACCTCGGAGACCGCTGGTTTGTTGAGTGCGCTGAGTGCGCTGGACGTCACGCCGGAGCAGGCTGTTGGCGGTACCAGTGCGATGCTCGGGCTGGCGAAGAATCAGTTGAGCAGCACCGACTACTCGCAACTGGCCAAGGAAGTGCCGGGCATCGACAAACTGTCCGGTGGCAGCGGCAATCTGGCGGCGCTCGGGGCTTTGCTCGGTTCGTCCGGCAAGTCCGCAGGTCTTGAAAATGCGCTGGGCAATGTCAAAGACACTAACGACCTGAACAACGCGTTCAGCGCGCTGGGCATGGACAGCGGCATGATCGGCCAGTTTGCCCCGGTGTTGCTGCAATATCTCGGTCAGCAGGGCGTCGGTGGTTCGCTGTTGAGCAGCCTGGGCAGCATCTGGGGCACCGGCACCGGCACTTGAGTCAGCCGCGCTCGTTGCGCAGCTCGACGATGCGCTGATCCTTCTCGGTCCAGAGCTGGTTGACCCAGTTCTGGACGTGTTGGCGAAAGGCCGGATCCTTCTCGTAATCGCCCTGCCACAGCGTCGGGTCGAGTTCGCGGGTCCTGATGTCGATGATCACTCGCGGCACGTTGCCGCTGATCAGGTCCCAGAAGCCCGGGATTTTTTCCTGCGGATACACCACCGTCACATCGAGCATCGCATCGAGTTGTTCACCCATCGCCGCCAGCACGAACGCCACGCCGCCGGCTTTGGGTTTGAGCAAGTGGTTGAACGGTGATTCCTGCTGGGTGCTTTTCGCCAGGGTGTAGCGCGTGCCTTCCAGATAATTCACCACCGTCACCGGCTGGCGCTTGAACAGCTCGCACGCCGCTTTGGTGATTTCCAGATCCTTGCCCGCCAGCTCGGGGTTCTTTGCCAGAAAGGCTTTGGTGTAGCGCTTCATGAACGGGTAATCCAGCGCCCACCACGCCAAGCCGAGGAACGGCACCCAGATCAGCTCTTTCTTCAGGAAGAACTTGAAGAACGGCGTGCGTCGGTTGAGGGTCTGGATCAGTGCTGGAATGTCGACCCACGATTGATGGTTGCTGACCACCAGATAGGACGTGTCGCGGCGCAGATCGTCGCCGCCGCGAATGTCCCATTGCGTCGGGATGCACAGCCGGAAGATCAGCTTGTCGATCTCGGCCCAGGTCTCGGCAATCCACATCACCGCCCCCGATGCGTAATCCCGCCAGCGCCCGGGTGCGACCAGTTTGAGCAGGGCAAACACCATCAATGGCCCGATCAGGACCAGGGTGTTGAGCAACAGCAGCAGGGTGACGAAACAGCCGGTGAGCAGGCGGCGCATAAGCAACTCTATGAAGTGGCAGGGGCGAGCCATGATAAGCAGCTTCGCGCGACAGGCCAAATCGGCGCTGACGAATGTTTCACTTTTCGCCGGGTATGCTTCGCTCAAGATTGGATCTGAATGCACTGGCCTCTTCGCGAGCAGGCTCGCTCCCACAGGGCAATGCATTTCAATGTGGGAGCGAGCCTGCTCGCGAAGGGGGCCGAGAAGCGAACGAATAACTTGGTGCGTGTCTAAAATCCCAGTTTGCCGCCCTCAATTTCCAAGGAAGCCCCTTACGTGAAATCCCTCCTTGCTCTGTTTGCCCTCGTCGCGCTTCCGGTCATGGCCGCCGAGCCGACGCTGTACGGTCGCTACGAATACATCGCGCTGCCGGAAATCGGTGGCGAAGTGCTCAAGGCCAAGATGGACACCGGCGCGCTGACCGCCTCGCTGTCGGCCAAGGACATCGAGACCTTCACCCGTGATGGCGACGACTGGGTGCGTTTCCGCCTCGCCACCAAGGACGCCAGCAACAAGGTTTTCGAGCACAAGGTCGCGCGGATCAGCAAGATCAAAAGCCGTTCCGACGAGGACGATGAAGAGCGCGACAGCAGCGATGTCGCCAAGCGCCCGGTGGTCGATCTGGAACTGTGCCTGGGCAACGTCAAGCGCACCGTCGAGGTCAATCTGACCGACCGCAGCCACTTCAACTATCCGCTGCTGATCGGCGCCAAGGCTTTGCGTGAGTTCGGCGCGGCGGTCAACCCGGCACGGCGTTACACCGCCGACAAGCCTGACTGCTAAGTGGTCTGATTGACGTAACCCCGGGCTTGGGGCACCGTTCGCGCACTAACTGCCACGGGCTCGGACGCCATGCCGCACATCCTGATTGTCGAAGACGAAGCGGCGATTGCCGACACACTGATTTTTGCCTTGCAGGGCGAGGGGTTCAGCACCACGTGGCTGAACCTCGGCGCGGCGGCGCTGGAGCATCAGCGGCAAACCCCGTCCGACCTGATCATTCTCGATATCGGTCTGCCGGACATCAGTGGCTTCGAGACCTGCAAGCAATTGCGGCGCTTCACGGAAGTGCCGGTGCTGTTTCTCAGCGCCCGCGACGCCGAGATCGACCGCGTGGTGGGTCTGGAGATCGGTGCCGACGATTACGTGGTCAAGCCGTTCAGCCCGCGTGAAGTGGCAGCGCGGGTCAAAGCCATCCTCAAACGCATGGCGCCGCGCGCAACCCTGGAAGCAGGCTCAACGCTGTTTCGCATCGATGCCGAACGCGTACAGATCAGCTATCGCGGCCAGCCGCTGAGCCTGACCCGCCATGAATTCCGCTTGTTGCAATGCTTGCTCGAACAACCCGAGCGGGTGTTCAGCCGCGAGCAATTGCTCGATGCGCTGGGCGTAGCGGCCGATGCCGGTTACGAGCGCAGCATCGACAGCCACATCAAAAGCCTGCGCGCCAAGTTGCGCCTGGTGCGCGCCGAGGCCGAGCCGATCCAGACCCATCGCGGCCTCGGTTACAGCTACAGCCCGGGGCACAGCTGATGTCGCTGGGGCTGCGGATTTTTCTGGTGTACGTGCTGTTTGTCGGCCTGACCGGCTATTTCGTCCTCAACACGGTGATGGAAGAAATCCGCCCCGGCGTGCGTCAGTCCACCGAAGAGACGCTGGTGGACACCGCCAACCTGATGGCAGAAATCCTGCGCGACGATTTCAAGGCCGGCACCCTCAGCGAGAACCGCTGGCCGCAATTGCTCCGCGCCTATGGCGAGCGGCAGCCGCAAGCGACGATCTGGGGTTTGCCGAAAAATCAGGTCAACCACCGCATCTACGTCACCGACGCCAAGGGCATCGTCGTGCTCGACTCCAGCGGCGTCGCGGTCGGCCAGGATTATTCGCGCTGGAACGACGTCTACCTGACCCTGCGTGGCGAGTACGGCGCGCGCTCCAGCCGCAGTGTTCCTGACGATCCGAGCTCGTCGGTGATGCACGTCGGTGCGCCGATCCGCGACAACGGCAAGATCATCGGCGTGGTCACCGTGGCCAAGCCCAACAGTTCGTTGCAACCCTACGTCGATCGCACCGAGCGGCGCTTGCTGTTTTACGGCGCCGGACTGATCGGCCTCGGTCTGCTGTTCGGCGCCTTGCTCTCATGGTGGCTCAGCCGCGCGCTGCACCGTTTGACCGGTTATGCCCAAGCGGTCAGCGAAGGCCGGCGCGTGGAAGTGCCGCATTATCGCGGCGGCGAACTGGAGCAACTGGCGACTGCGGTCGAGCAGATGCGCACGCAGCTCGAAGGCAAGGCCTACGTCGAGCGTTATGTGCACACCCTGACCCATGAATTGAAAAGTCCGCTGGCGGCGATCCGGGGTGCGGCGGAGTTGCTGCAAAGCGAGATGCCGGCCGTCCAGCGTTTGCGCTTTGTCAGCAACATCGACAGCGAAAGCGCGCGGATGCAGCAGCTGATCGAGCGCCTGCTCAACCTGGCGCAAGTCGAACAGCGCCAAGGGCTGGAAGAACGGGTGGCAGTGCCGCTGGCGCTGTTGGTCGCAGAACTGCTCAAGGCGCAGGCCGCGCGGATCGAGGGCAAACAACTGCGCGTCGAGCAAGCGATCGGCGAGGATCTGCTGTTGATTGGCGAGCCGTTTCTGCTGCGCCAGGCGTTGGGCAACCTGCTGGAAAACGCGCTTGATTTCACTCCGGCGCAGGGCTTGTTGCGCTTGCGTGCCGAGCGGGTTGGCGAGCAGATCGAGTTCCGCCTGTTCAACCAGACCACGCCGATTCCCGATTACGCCTTGCCGCGTCTGACCGAACGCTTCTACTCGTTGCCGCGCCCGGACAGCGGACGCAAGAGCACCGGGCTGGGGCTGAACTTCGTTGAAGAAGTGGTCAAGTTGCATGGCGGGGTGATGCGCATTGGCAATGTCGAGGGCGGGGTTGAGGTGGTATTGCGCTTGCCGTGAGACCCAGTTGCTGCCTTCGCGAGCAGGCTCGCTCCCACAGGAGAATGCATTCTCCACACAATCTCCATATTCCCCCCACACTCCCACCACAGCGCATCCCCAGACTCTTCCCATCCAAACAGGGAGAGTCCCATGAACAAGAATCTGACCATCAAGCTCGGCGCGATTGCCTTGTTGATCCTGCTGTTGCTGATACCGCTGTTGATGATCGACGGCATCATCGACGAACGTCAGCAACTGCGCGACGGTGTGCTCGAAGACATCGCGCGCAGCTCCAGTTACAGCCAGCAGCTGACCGGGCCGGTGATGGTAGTGCCGTATCGCAAGGTGGTGCGCACCTGGAAAACCAACGAGAAAACCAACAAGCGCTACGAGGAGATCGGCGAAGCGCGCGGGCGTTTGTACTTTCTGCCGGAGCGCTTCGAGCTCGACGGGCAAGTACAAACCGAACTGCGCAAACGCGGTATTTACGAGGCGCGGCTGTTCCACGCCGACAATCGTATCGACGGGCATTTTTCCCTGCCGGCGCAGTTGGGCATCAAGGAAAATTTTGCCGATTACCAATTCGACGCGCCGTTCCTCGCCGTCGGTATCAGCGATATTCGCGGCATCGAGAACGCGCTGAAACTCGAGCTCGGCGGCCAGCAACTGGACTTCGTGCCAGGCAGCGAAGTGGCCTGGATCGGCGAGGGTGTACACGTCACTCTGCCGGCGCTGGACGCCAGCAAAGCCACGCAATTGACCTTCGGTTTCGACCTGCGTCTGCAAGGCACCGGCTCGCTGCGTGTGGTGCCGGTGGGCAAGACCAGCAGCGTCAGCCTCGCCGCCAATTGGCCGCACCCCAGCTTCGTCGGCAACTTCCTGCCGGCCAAGCGCGAGATCAACGATCAGGGTTTCAGTGCCGACTGGCAGACCTCGTTTTTCTCCACCAACCTGCAAGAGGCAATGGAGCGCTGCGTCGCTGGTGACTGTGATGCACTCAACGGGCGCAGCTTCGGCGTGAGCTTCATCGATCCTGTGGATCAGTACCTGAAGAGCGACCGGGCGATCAAATACGCGCTGCTGTTTATCGTTCTGACCTTCGCCGGTTTCTTCCTCTTCGAAGTGCTCAAGAGCCTGGCGGTGCACCCGGTGCAATATGCCTTGGTCGGTGTCGCGCTGGCGTTCTTTTACCTGCTGCTGTTGTCGCTGTCGGAACACATCGGGTTTGCGCTGGCGTATCTGTTGTCGGCGAGTGGCTGCGTGTTGCTGATCGGCTTCTATGTCAGCCATGTCTTGCGCAGCGCGCGGCATGGCTTGAGTTTTTCGGCCGGGCTGGCGGCGCTGTATGGCTTGCTGTACGGCTTGCTCAGCGCCGAGGATTACGCGCTGTTGATGGGCTCGCTGATGCTGTTCGGTCTGCTCGGGGTGTTCATGGTGCTGACGCGCAAACTGGACTGGTACGGGATTGGTTTGAAGCCGGCCAAGCCGCTGGAATTTGATGTGGAGGCGATGCAATGAGCGGGTTGAGGGCTGAGCGCAGGGAAGTGGCGGTTCTGCTGACGCTGATTGTTGCAGCGCTGCCGCCGGAACCGAGGTGGTGCCATCGCTGGCAAGCCAGCTCCCACAGGATATATGCCGACACACAGGTCAGCGGTCTGTCCCGATTCAATGTGGGAGCTGGCTTGCCAGCGATGGGGGCAGATCAGGCGCCGCAGAATCAGGGCTGGGGCATTGTCGCCACCATGGACGGTCGCTGACTCACTTCAAAATACCAGTTGGCCAGTTGCGGATTGGCTGCACGCCAGTCCATGTCCGGGAAGCGCAGATCCAGATAGCCCAGTGCGCAGGCCACGCTGATCGCCGCGACATCGAAATGGCTGGTCAGCTCGGCAATCGCTTCGTTCTCGAGCACGGCGAGGGCGCGGCGGATCTTGTCGCGCTGGGCGTCGAGCCATTCGTCCCAGTGTTTTTCCACCGGGCGCAGGACAGTTTCATAACGCACCATCACCGAGGCATCCATGATCCCGTCAGCCATCGACGCCAGGGTCAGGCGCCGCCAGCGCGCCGCACCTTCACGGGGGATCAGCGGATTGCCGACGTGCTGCTGATCGAGGTATTCGAGGATGACGCGGCTGTCATGGATGACATTGCCATCGGCCAGACGCAGGGCAGGGATCTTGCTCAGCGGGTTGTCGGCAATCAGCGCCGGGTTCGGGCTGACCGGGCTGAGCACGCAGTCCTGCAGCGCGACACGATCCTGCTGACCGGTTTCGTGCAGCAGCACCATGACTTTGCGGACAAAGGGCGACAGGGTGTTGTGGTACAGGGTCATGCTGGGGGCGGACATGGGCAAGGTCTCGATCAGGACAATGATCGGGCAGCATAGCCTGCTCGCGTCCGGCGCAGAACCCATGTGGGAGCGAGCCTGCTCGCGAAGGCGTCGTGACAGTCGACTTTGATGTTGAATGTCCGGGCGCTTTCGCGAGCAGGCTCGCTCCCACAAGGGATTCTCAGCTTCGCGGCAGAAAACCTTTTATGGCCAGAAATGCCGGCACGCCAAGCCCGACCCAGCTCAACGCATCCCAGATTCCATCCCCCAGCAACGCCGCAAACAGCCCCGCCGCACTGAGCAAGGCGATCACGATCGGTGTGCTGAAAACCTTCCAGAAACTCGACTGACGCGGCTTCATGCCGAGGCCTCCGCCGTTTCCAGAACAGGCTTGGCCGCCTTGCGCCGCACCACCCACAAATACACCCCACTGGCCAACACGATGATCGTCAGCACATCCAGCGTCGCCCAGAGAATCTTCATCGGCATGCCGCCGTAGTCACCAAAGTGCAGTGGCTGCGACATGCCCATGGCGTCCATGTACCACGGCCGTTCGGCCACGGCGGTGACCTGCAAGGTCGTGGCGTCGATCAGCACCGGCGTCAGCAGGTGCGAGGTCAGGTGCGTGCCGCCCTTCATGAATACCGAGTAATGGTGCTCGCTGGAAAAGCGTGTGCCGGGGAAGGCGATGAAATCCGGTTTCATCCCCGGTGCGACTTCCTCGGCGATGTCGAGCAGCCGCGTGGCCGGCGCCAGTTGAGTAAGCGGCGGCGCATCGCGATACGGCGCGATCAGCGTGGTCAACGCGTCGTTGCGCCAGGCAGCGATGAGCAGGTCGGCGCAGGCGCTGATCACTCCGGTCACGCCCACCACCAGGCACCAGGTCAAAGTGACGACGCCGATCAGGTTGTGCAGGTCGAGCCAGCGCAGTCTTGTCGATTTGTCTTGGCGCACGGTTCCGAATTTCAAGCGGCGCATGAACGGCAGGTACAGCACCGTGCCGGACACGATCGCCACGACAAACAACAGACCCATGAACGCCAGCAGCAGCTTGCCCGGCAGCCCGGCGAACATGTCGACGTGCAGACGCAGGATGAACAGCATCAAACCACCGTTGGCCGAAGGGGTTTCCAGCGCTTCGCCAGTGCGCGCATCGAGCATGAAGGTGTGCGAAGAGTTCGGCTCGGTGTCGGCCGTCCTGGCCATGATCGCGAACGCCGCGTTCGGCTCTTCGTCGTCATAACCGAAGTACTGCATGACTTCGCCCGGGCGATGCTTCTGCGCCGCCTCGACCAGTTGCTGCAGGTTGAGTTGCGGCGTGTCGGCCGGCATCTCGCGCAGCTCCGGGGCGTTGCCGAGCAAATGATCGATCTCGTGGCTGAAAATCAGCGGCAGACCGGTCAGCGCCAGCATCAGCAGAAACACCGTGCAGATCAGGCTGGTCCAGGTGTGGATGAACGACCAGCGGCGGATGGTTTTACTTTTCATTGCATGACCTTCAAAAACACCAAAGCCGTCCGGTACGGACGGCCTGGGAACAGGGCCTGTTTCAGCTCACTGGCTTACCACTTGTAAGTGGCGCTGGCGACGACACTGCGCTGGTCGCCGTAGTAGCAGTAGAAGCTGTCGCAGGTGGAAATGTAGTCCTTGTCGAACAGGTTGGTCGCATTCACCGCCAGCGACGCACCTTTGAGGCTGTTGTCCAGACGGCCGAGATCATAATGCACGCTGGCGTCGAACACGGTGTAGGCGTCAGCCTTGCCCAGCCAGGTGTTGGCCTTGTCGCCGTAGGTGTTGCCGGTGTAGCGCACGCCGGCACCAATGCCGAAACCGTCGAGCACGCCGGCGTGCCAGGTGTAGTCGGTCCACAGCGAGGCTTGTTGGTTGGGCATCAGTTGCAGACGATTGCCCTTGTCGATGCCTTTCTGCACTTCGGACTTGGCCAGGGTGTAGGCGGCGATGACTTTGAGGTTGTCAGTCACATCCGACACGGCCTCGAGTTCCAAGCCTTTGACCTTCACTTCGCCGGTCTGGCTGGTCACCGAAACGTTGTTGACGAAGGTGTTCACCGCGACGTTCTTCTGGGTCAGGTCATACACGGCGGCGGTCAGCAGGGTCTTGCTGCCCGGCGGCTGGTATTTGATGCCCAGTTCCCACTGCTTGCCTTCGGTTGGCTTGAGCGAGCCGGTCGAGGTGGCATCGGCGCCCGTGGTCGGCTGGAACGATTCGGCGTAGGACAGGTACGGCACGAAGCCGTTATCGAAGACGTAACTGAGCGCCGCGTTGCCGCTGAATTTCTTGTCACGCTGGGTGTTGGTGGTGTCGCTCTGGTTGATGAATTGGGTGCTGGTGTGCACCCAGTCTTCACGGCCGCCGAGGGTCAGGCGCCACTGATCGAGGGCCATTTGGTCCTGCACGTAGAGGCCGGTCTGGTAGGTCTTCTGGTTGTAGTCGTAAAACGCGGTGGAGCGTGCTGGACGTACGATCGGCTGGCCGTAGATCGGGTTGTTGACGTTGGTTTGCAGACCATCGCCAAAGATCGAGGTGTAGTTGGTGTTGCTGCGCTGGTGATCCAGACCCAGCAGCAAGGTATGGCGAATCTCACCCGTGGCGAAGTCGGCCTGGAAGTTGTTGTCCACGGCAAACTGGCTGATGTCTTCGTCGACGCTGGTGCTGGTGCGGCCGACGTTGCCCTCTGCATCCACGGTGGTGAACGGGTAGGAACCGGGTGTCAGCGACTGGAACGACAGGTCCGACTTGGTGTAGCGCAGGTTCTGTTTGAACTGCCAGACATCGTTCAACCGATGTTCGAAGGCATAACCCAACGCGTAGTAGGTGCGGTCGTAGTATTCCCAATCCGGATCGCCGAGATTTTTGTGATGGGAAATATCACCGAGCGGCGATTTGATTTTGGTGCCCTGAATGGGCAGAAACTGGCTGGTGATGCCGGTGTCGTCGCGGGTGAACTGGCTCAGCAGAGTGAGTTTGGTGTCGTCATCGATGTTCCAGGTCAGGCTCGGCGCGATGTTGTAGCGCTTGTTGTCGACGTGATCGACCTGGGTGCCGCTGTCGCGCACCACGCCGCTGAGGCCATAGAGAAACTGCCCGGCCTCATCGATCTTGCCGGTGCTGGCGAAGTTGATCTGGCGGTGATTGTCGCTGCCGTATTGCAACTGGATTTCGCTGCTGGCTTCAGCGCTCGGGCGGCGGCTGACCATGTCGAGCAAACCGCCCGGCGGGGTCTGGCCGTACACCGACGAAGCCGGGCCACGCAGCAGGGCGAGGCGGTCGAGGTTCCAGGTTTCCTGTTTCGGGTTGGCGTACACGCCTTTGGGCAGCGGCAGGCCATCGAGGAACTGGGTCGGCTCGAAACCACGCACGCGCAGCCAGTCGGCGCGGGTGTCGCTGCCGTAGCTGCTGGCGGTGATGCCCGGCATGTAGCGCACAGCGTCATCGAGGCTGTGCACGCTGCGGTCGTCCATTTGCTGGCGGGTCGCCACCGAGATCGAACGCGGTGCTTCGACCAGCGCAGTGTCGGTCTTGGTGCCGGCGGCGGTGCGGGTCGCAGTGTAGCCTTCGACCGGGCCCCAGGCGCTTTCGAAGTTTTCCACACCGATGACCGAAGTTTCCGGCAGGGCCAGCGTGCCTTCCGGCACGGCCACCAGGGTGTAGGTGCCAGCGCTGCTCTGTTCCAGTTGCAGACCGGTGCCGCGCAAGGCCGCGCGCAGGGCTCCGGCGGCGTCGTACTGGCCGTTGACCGGGGCCGAGGTCTTGCCGGCGGCCAGCGCAGGATTGAGCGACAGAGCGAGGCCGCCCTGGCTGGCGATCTGGTTCAGGGTGGTCGACAGCGGCGCCGCCGGCAGGTTGTAGGCGCGCACGCTGGACGCTTGCTCAGCGGCGAGCAACGGGCTGCTGATCAGCGGCGTGCCGAAAGCGATGGCAAAAGCCAGCAGACTGGGGCGCAACAAGGTGTCTGGCGAACGGGACATACGGCGGCTCCTGAATGGAAATATTTCTCAATTGCCTGTGTGCCGGACGAGATTGGAAAAGTGATAGGGCTCGGTGGAAATTATTTTTTGCAGGAAATGGTTGTGCGGCTGATGGCGCCTTCGCGAGCAGGCTCGCTCCCACAGGTGATCGCATGCCAATGTGGGAGCGAGCCTGCTCGCGAAGGCGGTTTTCCTGCCGACGCATTACTCAGGCTTGATATCAGCCTTCGCCACGGTGACCCAATACGGCGTATGCCGCTCGATCTGCACCGGCAGAGTCGGCAGCAAAGCGCTCAGGGCCTTATCGGTGTCGTGCAACGGAAAGCTGCCGGTAATGCGCAGATCGGCCACTTCCGGCGCCACGCCCAGATGGCCACGACGATAGCGCCCCAGCTCGTGCACCAGATCGCCCAGCCGTGCGTTGTCCACCACCAGCATGCCGCGCGTCCAGGCATCGGCGCCGGGGGCGAGGGCGGCAATCGAGCCCAGCCCGTCACTGCGCAGCAACACCTGCTGGCCTTCGCGCAGAATCTGTTCTTGCGGGTTGGCCTGGGCATGGGCCGCGACCGCCGACTGCAACACGCTCAGGCGGGTGCCATCGTCCTCGCGCTTGACCAGAAACCGCGTGCCCAGCGCGCGCATGCTGCCTTCGCGGGTTTCGACGATAAACGGCCGCGCATCGCCATGCCCGGTCTCGACGAGGATTTCGCCTTCCTGCAACACGATCAAGCGGCGCTCGTCATCGAAATGGACGTCGACCGCGCTGTGGGTATTAAGGTTGAGCAGGGTGCCGTCGGACAGGCGCACGCTGCGCTGTTCACCGGTGGCGGTGCGCTGATCGGCGAGCCAGTAGTCCAGCGGCAGGTAGCGCTCACTGACAAACAGCCCCAGCCCGATAACCACCACGACACTGGCCAGCCCGCTGCCGAGTTTGCGCACGCGGCGGCGAATGCCTTCGCGCGATTGCAGCAACGCACTTCGGGCCGGGCCTTTGGCGACACTGAAGCGCTGATCGAGCATGCCCAACTGACGCCACGCGCGGGCGTGTTCCTCATGGGCCGCATGCCACTTGGCGAATTCCTCGCGCTCCAGCGCGGTGCTCGAATCGAGGGTCAATTGCCAGGCAATTGCCGCGTCCAGCACATGCGCCGGCACCGGGCGCGAACTGGCCGCCGTCATGTCGGCTCACCGTACAGGGCGATGTAGCACTGGCGCAGACCTTGCGCCAGATACTGCCGCACGCGCGGCACTGACACGCCGAGTCTGGCGGCGATTTCGCCGTGGCTGAGGCCGTCGAGGCGGTTATACAGGAAGGCCGCGCGCGCCTTGGTCGACAGCTTGCCGAGCAGCCGGTCGATGGCCTTTAGGTCGTCGAGGATCATTTGCTGTTCTTCCACCGACGGCTGTTCGTCTTCGGGGATCAGCATCAGTTCGGTGAGGTAGGCCTGTTCCAGCGCGGCGCGGCGGAAGTAGTCAAACAACAGGCCTTTGGCGATCGCCACCAGAAACGCCCGAGGTTCGCGCGGCGTCAGCAGTTCGTTGCGGTTGAGCAGGCGCACGAAGGTGTCCTGGCTCAGGTCCTCGGCACGCTGCGGACACGCCACATTGCGCCGCAACCACGCCAGCAGCCAACCGCGATGGTCGCGATACATCGCACCGACGAGCTCACTGTGGGGGTTGGGCACTGACGACACCGGACATCACCGATTGGGAAATGTTAACTAACGAGAATAGTTCGCGATTCTGGCAGAGGTGGGAATGGTTAGCAATTGGCCACTGGTCAGGTGATCTGAAGCAACGCGTTGCCTTGTGGGAGCGAGCCTGCTCGCGAAGGCGGCTGGGGAGGTGCCGAAAAGCTAGAAGGACGGCGCCTGCTGCCGCCGCTTCCACTGGCTCAACCGCTGCTGCAACTGCAACGGACTGTAAATCTGCTGCGCCCGAGCGCGGCTGAACAGAATCAATGCCAACTCCGCCGTGGCCAGCGCATCGGCACTGGCGTTATGCCGCTCGAACACTTCGAGCCGGAACCACTCGATCCACTCATCCAGCCCGGCCTCGCGAATCTGCGCCTGCGGACACAGAAACGGCGCGATATCTGCCACATCCAGAAACACATGCTGCAGCTTATGCCCCAGGTGTTCTTTCACTGCGCGCCCGAGCATGTGCTGATCGAACGGCGCATGAAACGCCAGCACCGGGCTGTCGCCGATGAACTCCAGCAACTCCAGCAACGCTTCCGCCGGGTCGCTGCCTGCGGCAATCGCATTCGGTCCCAAGCCATGAATCAGCACGCTGGGGCTGAGCTTCAATTCGCGACATTGCAGCGTGCGCTCGAACTGCTGACTGAAATCGATCGCGCCGTCCTCGATCACCACCGCGCCGATCGACAGGACCCGATCCTTGCTCATATTCAGGCCGGTGGTTTCCAGGTCCAGCACCACCCAGCGCTGCTCACGCAGGCTGCATTCGCTCAGCTCGGCAAGCGCCGGCAGATTCGCCAGCCGCTGCTGTAGATCCGCCGACACAACGGGACTTGACGGGCGCAGCCAGGAAAACAGGCTCATAGCTGATACCGCAAGCTCAGGCTGCTCTGCAGGCGTTGCGCCTGCCGCAGGGATTCACGCAGGATGCGCCGGTCAAGGTGATTGAGGCTGTCGGGATCGACGCGGTTGGAGTACGGCTGGTTCTCCCGGGTCTGGAGCTGATGCTGCTGCATGCGCGTTTGCTGAATGAAGTGATAGGCCTCTTCATACGCCGCGCCGTCGAGCGGCTCGATGACTTGTTTATCGACCAATTGGCGGAAGCGTTCGAGGGTGTTGTTGGCGTCGATGCCGTTGGCCAGCGCCAGCAAGCGGGCGCCGTCCACGAACGGCGTAAGACCCTGAATTTTCAGATCCAGCGTGGCCTTCTCGCCGTTCTTGCGTGCCAGCACGAACTCACGGAAGCGCCCAACGGGAGGGCGATTGCGCAGGGCATTTTCGGCGAGCATGCGCTGGAACAGACGGTTGTCAGCGACTTGATCGAGAATGCCCCGGCGCAATTGCTCGCAGCCTTGCTCATCGCCCCAGACCACGCGCAGGTCGAAATAAATGCTCGAACCCAGCAGGTTCTCTGGCGTGGCTTCGCGGATGAACGCCGCGAAGCGTCGCGCCCATTCGGCCCGCGACAGACACAGCTCGGGATTGCCGGCCATGATGTTGCCCTTGCACAGAGTGAAACCGCACTGCGCCAGGCTCTGGTTGATCTGCTGGGCGATCGGCAGCAGCTTGCCGCGTATCTCCGCTGCGTGCGCCGCATCGCGGGCATCGAACAGGATGCCGTTGTCCTGATCGGTGTGCAGCGTCTGCTCGCGCCGGCCCTCGCTGCCGAAACACAGCCAACTGAACGGCACACCCGGGTCGCCCTTTTCCGCGAGGGTCAGTTCGATGACCCGGCACACCGTGTGATCGTTGAGCAGGGTGATGATGTGGGTGATTTGCGTCGACGACGCGCCGTGGGCGAGCATGCGTTCGACCAGTTGGCCGATCTCGCCGCGCAAGGTCATCAGTTGCTCGATCCGTTGCGCGCTGCGGATGGTCCGGGCCAGGTGCACCAGATCGACCCGTTGCAGGGAGAACAGATCACGCTCGGATACCACGCCGCACAGGCGTTGATCCTTGACCAGACAGACGTGAGCGATGTGCCGCTCGGTCATGGCGATCGCCGCATCGAAGGCGCTGTGATCCGGCGACAGATAAAACGGTGATCGAGTCATGTGCTGTTCGATGGCGTCGCTGAAATCGCCGACACCTTCGGCGACCACATGGCGCAAATCGCGCAGGGTGAAAATCCCCAGCGGCGCCTTGTGCTCATCCACCGCGACGATGCTGCCGACCTGTTGCTCGTGCATCAGCTTCACCGCTTCACGCAGTGGTGTATCGGCGCTGCAAGTCACCGGATGGCGCATCGCAAGTTCACCGAGACGAGTGTTGAGCGAGTATTGGGTGCCGAGGGTTTCCACGGCTTTTTGCTGGACTTGCTGGTTGACCTGATCGAGCAGGCTGCTGACCCCGCGCAGGGCGAAGTCGCGGAAGGCGCTGGAAAGGGCGAACAGTTTGATGAACGCCAGCTTGTTCAGTTGCAGGCAGAAGGTGTCTTCGCCCGCCAGATGTTCGGTGCGTGTGGCGCGCTCACCGAGCAGCGCGGCCAGCGGAAAGCATTCGCCGGTGGTGATTTCGAAGGTGGTCTCTGTGCCGGGCTTGGTGATGTGCTGGCGTTCGCCGACCACCCGACCCTGTTTGACGATATAAAAGTGCTCCACCGGGCCGTCAGCCGGTTTGATGATGCTCTCGCTCTGGGCAAAAAAACGCAGCTGACATTGCTCCACCAGATAGGCGAGGTGGGCGTGTTCCATCTGATTGAAGGGCGGGAAGCGCTGGAGGAATTGCAGGGTGCCCTGAATGTTCTGCAACACTGCGGTTTTCCCTGCCTGGGTGAAGGCGTCCGCTTTGCTCATAACCATTACCGCAGTCTTTTTCGAATTGTTGTTGTCGGGTTGCCACCATGGTCGACCCCGGCGGGCAGGGTGCCCATTGGACGTAAGTCTAGGTTTTGCCACCATTGGCCGATTTTCGGAAATAACCTACGCAAAAGCTCGGAAAAGCTTGCGCTAGCCACTTGGAAAAAATTCCGACGAAGTGCACATTGAAGCGCTGTCCGGTGATGTCTGACGACTTGCCAGGGATTGTTTGAACATTTAGAGAGCGCCATGTCCGACCACGATATTTTGAGCGACGCCGAGCGAGAAGCGCTCAGCGCAGTGATGCTCGAACCTGATCTGCCGCCGCAGCGTGTCCTGATCGTCGACGACGACAAGGACGCCCGCGAGCTGTTGTCGGAGATACTCGCGCTAGACGGCATTCGCTGCATGACCGCAGCCAGCGGTGAAACCGCGCTGAAAATGCTTGAGGAAAAACCTTCGATCGGGCTGGTGATTACCGATCTGCGCATGGGCAATGTCGATGGCCTCGAGCTGATTCGCCTGGTGCGCGAATCGGAGCGGGCAGCGATGCCGATCATCATCGTCTCCGGCGATGCCGACGTGAAAGATGCGATCGAAGCGATGCACTTGAGCGTGGTGGATTTTCTGCTCAAGCCGATTGATACGGGGAAGTTGCTTGAGTTGGTGAAACACGAATTGGGCATCGAGCCCTAGAAGCCCCTCACCCTAACCCTCTCCCAGAGGGAGAGGGGACTGACCGCGGTGAATGTTGGAGGTACACCGACCTGAATTTCATGAGTCGAACTCAGGAATTGAAACTTCCCCAATCTGCTCCCTTTCCCCTCTACCCCTTGGGGGAGAGGGCTGGGGTGAGGGGGATGGATCTCAAGCCCACCACAACAATCCAATCCACCTCACAAACAAAAAGGCCCTGATCTCTCGATCAGGGCCTTTTTCACTTCCAGCGTCAGCGCAAATTACAGACCATTCGCGGCCTTGAACTCACGACGACGACGGTGCAGCACCGGCTCGGTGTAGCCGTTCGGCTGCCTGGTGCCTTCGATCACCAGTTCGACCGCCGCCTGGAAGGCGATGTTGCTGTCGAAGTCCGGTGCCAGTGGGCGATACAGCGGGTCGTTGGCGTTCTGACGGTCGACCACCGGCGCCATGCGCTTGAGGCTTTCCATCACTTGCTCTTGGCTGACGATACCGTGGCGCAGCCAGTTGGCGATGTGCTGGCTGGAGATCCGCAGCGTCGCACGGTCTTCCATCAGGCCAACGTCGTTGATATCCGGGACTTTGGAGCAACCGACACCCTGGTCGATCCAGCGCACCACGTAACCGAGAATGCCCTGGGCATTGTTGTCCAGTTCGTTCTTGATCTGCTCTGGCGTCCAGCTTGGGTTCACTGCCAGTGGAATGGTGAGGATGTCGTCCACCGAGGCGCGCGCACGTTTGGCCAGTTCGGCCTGACGCGCAAACACGTCAACCTTGTGGTAGTGCAGTGCGTGCAGCGCAGCGGCAGTCGGCGATGGCACCCAGGCAGTGTTGGCGCCGGCGAGTGGGTGAGCGATTTTCTGCTCGAGCATCGCTGCCATCAGATCAGGCATCGCCCACATGCCTTTACCGATTTGCGCACGACCTTGCAGGCCAGTGCTCAGACCGATATCGACGTTCCAGTTTTCGTAGGCGCCGATCCACTTCTCGGCCTTCATGTCAGCCTTGCGCACCACTGGGCCGGCCTCCATGGAAGTGTGAATTTCGTCGCCGGTACGGTCGAGGAAACCGGTGTTGATGAACACCACGCGCTCGCTGGCCGCCTTGATACAGGCCTTGAGGTTGACCGTGGTGCGGCGCTCCTCGTCCATGATCCCGACTTTCAGGGTGTTGCGCGGCAAGCGCAGGACATCTTCGATGCGCCCGAACAGCTCGTTGGTGAACGCCGCTTCTTCCGGGCCGTGCATCTTCGGTTTGACGATGTACACCGAACCGGTGCGGGTGTTGCGCCGCGAGGTGTTGCCGTTGAGGTTGTGCATTGCCGCCAGACAGGTCACCAGACCATCGAGAATACCTTCCGGTACTTCGTTGCCTTGGCTGTCGAGGATCGCATCGATGGTCATCAGATGGCCGACGTTGCGCACGAACAACAGCGAACGACCGTGCAGGGTCACTTCACCGCCGTTGGGCGCGGTGTAGGTGCGATCCGGGTTCATGGTGCGGGTGAAGGTCTGGCCGCCCTTGGACACGGATTCCGCGAGGTCGCCCTTCATCAGGCCGAGCCAGTTGCGGTAGATCACCACTTTGTCGTCGGCATCGACGGCGGCCACGGAGTCTTCGCAGTCCATGATCGTGGTCAGCGCCGCTTCCATGAGGATGTCTTTGACCCCGGCGGCATCGGTCTGGCCGACCGGAGTGCTGGCATCGATCTGGATTTCGAAGTGCAGGCCGTTGTGCTTGAGCAGAACGGCGATCGGCGCGTTGGCGTCACCCTGGAAACCGATCAACTGAGCGTCATCGCGCAGGCCGCTGTTGCTGCCGCCCTTGAGCGTCACGACCAGTTTGCCGTCAGCGATCTTGTAGCCGGTCGAATCGACGTGGGAGCCTGCGGCCAGTGGCGCGGCTTCGTCGAGGAAGGCGCGGGCGAAGGCGATGACTTTGTCGCCACGCACCTTGTTGTAGCCTTTGCCTTTTTCCGCGCCGCCGTCTTCGCTGATCGCGTCGGTGCCGTAGAGGGCGTCGTACAGCGAACCCCAGCGGGCGTTCGAGGCGTTGAGCGCGAAGCGCGCATTCATCACCGGCACGACCAGTTGCGGGCCGGCGGTGCGGGCGATTTCATCGTCGACGTTTTGCGTCGTCGCCTGGAAATCAGCCGCTTCTGGCAGCAGATAACCGATCTCTTGCAGGAAAGCTTTGTAGGCCACGGCGTCGTGCGCCTGGCCGGCATGCTGCTGATGCCAGGCATCGATGCGCGCCTGGAAGTCATCGCGTTTGGCGAGTAGGGCTTTGTTCTTCGGCGCCAGGTCATGAATGACCTTGTCGGCACCTTCCCAGAATTGTTCGGCGGTGAGGCCGGTACCGGGAATGGCTTCGTTGTTCACGAAGTCGAACAGGACTTTGGCGACCTGCAGGCCACCGACTTGAACGTGTTCAGTCATTGCTTGCCTCACTCTGCTCAGCTATTTCGCTTTTCAGCTCGTCAATTTAACAATGAAGCTTCCGGCCATTTAAACCACAAACCTGCGGACCAGTACATGCCATTGCTGGCGGCTGGGCTAGGACCAATCAACGGCTTGGAGGCCTTGCTGACGGGGCTTTCAGGGTTGCGAAGGGCCTTGGGCAGACATCGATCCAGCGTTATGTAGTGCGCGCTGCGGCATACTACATGATGAGTTGCGCTTGTGAAAATCAGACTAATTACGTCGTTCTGCGACCTCATGACGCATTGCGGTCACGTCGCGGAACCGGATGTTCTCAAAAAAGCATTGGATTGTTCCAGCTAAATATCGAAAGTTGTACACATAATTGCTGTTTGACTGCTATGGCGCAGTTTGGCGTCTCCCCCTTTGCGATGAGCGAATCTGTGGCGAGGGGATTTATCCCCGTTGGGTGGCGAAGCCGCCCCCTGCGGTCCGGCTGGCAGACCCAATTGGCCGGACTCACGACTGCTGCGCAGCCGGACGGGGATAAATCCCCTCGCCACAGGTCATCATCTGCCAGCACTGGGTCAGGCTGAATCAATCCGCTTGCCTATACTTGCCCTTCGATAACAAAAGTCATGACAAGAGGGCTGCGCCATGGACCATCTCGTACTCACCGTTTTCGCCCCGGACAAGCCCGGGCAGGTCGAGCGCATCGCCCAATGCATTGCCGAGCACGGCGGCAATTGGCTGGAAAGCCGCATGTCACGCATGGCCGGGCAGTTCGCCGGGATTCTGCGCGTGGGCGTGCCGGCGGAGGCTTACGACGAACTGGTCGATGCCCTGCAAGCGCTGTCGGCCCATGGCATTCGGGTATTGATTGCCGAAAGCGGAGTGGAGCAGTCCTGCACGTGGAAACCGATCGCCATGGAACTGGTCGGCAATGACCGGCCGGGTATCGTCCGCGATATCACTCGGCTGTTGAGCGAGCAGGGCGTAAACCTGGAGCGACTGGTAACTGAGGTGCGCCCGGCGCCGATGAGCAGCGAGCCGCTGTTTCACGCCGAGGCGATTCTCGCGGTACCACTGACGCTGTCGCTGGATGTGTTGCAGGCGCGCCTGGAAACCCTGGCCGATGATCTGATGGTCGAACTGGTGTTACGCACAGAGGTTTAAACGTTCACAGGGTTATTCAGGTTTAACGTGCACCTGCCTGTGGATAACCTGTAGAGACAGACCGCCACGCCACGCCGGCCGTGGCTTTGCGCAGGTTGATCAAAAAATCGCCAACATTCAGTGACTTGCGCACAAACGGCGGGGATCACGCTGTGGATAAGCTTGGGAAGGAACGATGCAGGCCACGAGAACCGTGGCCTGCGGAGCTTTGTGCGTTTTTTGATCAGGCCCGTCGGCGCAAACTTATCCACGCATCAACGCTGTAGACCGCCAGACCGGCCCAGATAAACATGAACGCGACCAGCGTGCTGGACGACAAATGCTCGCCAAACAGCAGCACGGCTTGCAGCAACACCAGCGTCGGCGCGATGTATTGCAGGAAGCCGATGGTGGTGTAGGGCAAGTGGCGGGTGGCGGCGTTGAAACACACCAATGGCACCAGCGTCACCGGGCCGGCAGCCACGAGCCACCAGGCTTCGGAGGTGGTCCAGAAGGCCGCCTGCACACTCGTGGCAGTCTGATTGAACAGCAACCATGCAATCGCGATCGGCACCAGCATCCAGGTTTCCACTACCAGCCCTGGTAGCGCTTTGACTGGCGCCTGCTTGCGGATCAGGCCGTAGAAACCGAAGGTCAGCGCCAGCGCCAGCGACACCCAAGGCAAGCTGCCGACCTGCCACACCTGCTGCGCCACGCCGATGGCAGCGAGACCGACCGCGACCCACTGCATGCGCCGCAGCCGTTCGCCAAGGATCACCATGCCCAACAGGACGTTGACCAGCGGATTGATGTAGTAACCCAGACTCGCCTCGAGCATGCGGCCGTTGTTCACCGACCAGACATAGGTCAGCCAGTTGGCCGCGATCAGCGTGCCGCTCAGGGCCAGAATCGCCAGGCGTTTTGGATTGTCGAGCAGCTCGCGCAGCCAGCCCGGGTGTTTCCATACCATCAGGAGCAACGCACCGAACAGCGCCGACCACAGCACCCGATGGATGATGATCTCGACGGCCGGGACTTCAGCGATGGCTTTGAAATAGATCGGGAACAGGCCCCAGATGATGTAGGCGCTCAGGCCCAGAATGTACCCGCGACGCGGGTTGGCGGCTTGCATGCAGAATCCTTGCTCAGGCAGCTGACAAAGGAGGGATTGTAAGGAGATTTGTCTGCAAGTGAGTTGTGAATTTGTGAACACCGGACAAATGTAGGAGTGAGCCTGCTCGCGATAGCGTCGGGTCAGCCAACATCAAAGTTGAATGTCCGTCCGCTATCGCGAGCAGGCTCGCTCCCACAGGGTTCAGGTTTGAATCAGAAAAGTTTCAGCGGCTCTTCATTCAGTGCCGCCAGCTGCTCACGCAACGCCAGCACCTGATCGCCCCAGTACCGTTCCGTGCCGAACCACGGAAAGCTGTGCGGGAACGCCGGGTCGTCCCAACGCCGCGCCAGCCAGGCGCTGTAGTGCATCAGGCGCAGGGCGCGCAACGGTTCGATCAGTGCCAGTTCGCGCGGGTCGAAATCATGGAATTCGTTGTAGCCGTCCATCAATTCCGATAGCTGCCCGAGACATTCCTGGCGATCGCCGGCGAGCATCATCCAGATGTCCTGCACCGCCGGGCCCATGCGGCAGTCGTCGAGGTCGACGATGTGGAACATCTCGTCGCGGCACATCATGTTGCCGGGGTGGCAGTCACCGTGCATGCGGATGTTCTGGTGCGGCGTAGCGGCGTAGACATCTTCGACGCGTTTGAGCAGGTCGCGGGCAACCGACTCGTACGCCGGCAGCAGGCTCTTGGGAATGAAATTGCCCTCAAGCAGGGTGTTCAGCGAGGCATGGCCGAAGTTTTGCACCGCGAGGGCTTCGCGGTGCTTGAACGGCTTGGTACCGCCCACCGCATGCATGCGCCCGAGCAACTGGCCGAGGCGATACAGCTGATCAAGGTTGCCCGGCTCCGGCGCGCGGCCCCCACGGCGCGGGAACAGGGTGAAGCGGAAACCGGCGTGCTCATGCAGGGTTTCACCGTTATGGATCAGCGGCGCTACCACCGGAATGTCGATGTCGGCCAGTTCGAAAGTGAACTGGTGCTCTTCGAGGATGGCCTCGTTGGTCCAGCGCTGCGGACGATAGAACTTGGCAATCAGCGGCTCGGAGTCTTCGATACCGACCTGATACACACGGTTTTCGTAGCTGTTGAGCGCCAGAATGCGCGCGTCGCTGAGGAAACCGATGCTTTCAACGGCATCCAGGACGAGATCGGGGGTGAGGGTTTCAAACGGGTGGGCCATGCTGACTCCTGCGCGCAGCAGGCTGCTGCGTCCGGCTCGGCATGGTAGCGCAGATGGCGGCGGCGGAGGTGGTTGGTGTCATTGCTGATGCCATCGCTGGCAAGCCGGCTCCCACAGGTTTTGCGCAAGACCTGTGGGAGCTGGCTTGCCAGCGATGAGGGTTTATCAGGCGCCGACGATCCCACCATCCTCGCGCGTAATAGCCATCACCGAAGACCTTGGCTTGCCATTGGGCAGATGCTCGGGGAAGGTCGAACCGCCGTTCTCGCCTGGATGCTGAATCCCGACAAACAGGGTTTTCTGATCCGGCGAGAAGCTGATCCCGGTCACTTCACAACCCACCGGCCCGACCATGAAACGGCGAATCTCACCGGTCGCAGGATCGGCGCAGAGCATCTGGTTGTTGCCCATGCCGGCGAAGTCGCCAGCGTTGCTCGAGTCGCCGTCGGTGAGAATCCACAGGCGTCCGGCCTTGTCGAAACCCAGACCGTCGGGGCTGTTGAACATGTTCTGCGGGGTGATGTTCGATGAGCCACCCTTCGGCGTCCCGGCATGCACGCCCGGGTTGCCGGCGACCACAAACAGATCCCAGGCAAATGTCTTCGAGGCATGGTCATCGCGGTCGGTGCGCCAGCGCAGAATTTGCCCATAGACGTTCTTCTCGCGCGGGTTCGGCCCGCCCACCGGTTGACCGTCTTCGCCACGTTTGGCGTTGTTGGTCAGGGTGCAATAAACCTGGCCGTCCTTGGGGCTGACGACGATCCACTCCGGGCGGTCCATGCGTGTTGCGCCGACGACGCTGGCGGCAAGGCGCGCGTGAATCAGCACTTCCGCCTGATCGGCAAATCCGCTGCTGGCGTCGATGCCGTTCTTGCCGTGGGTCAGTTCGATCCACTGGCCCCGGCCTTTCGGGTGATCAGGGTTGCCGTCGCCGGCATCGAATTTGGCCACATACAACGTGCCGTGATCGAGGATGTCGCGGTTGGCCTTCTGATTGCGATGGTTGATGCGATCGCGGCTGACGAATTTGTAGATGAACTCGCCACGTTCGTCGTCGCCCATGTACACCACAGCGCGACCATCGTCGGTCTCGGCGAGTGCGGCGTTTTCATGCTTGAAGCGGCCCAGCGCGGTGCGTTTGACCGGAGTCGATTGCGGATCGAATGGGTCGATCTCGACCACCCAGCCGTGACGGTTGAGCTCGTTGGGGTTCTTGGCCATGTCGAAGCGCGGGTCGTGCGGGTGCCAGTTGATGTCTTTGCTGCTGGCGACAACGCCGTAGCGCTTTTGCGCGGCATCGAACTGCTGCTGGGCGTTGCTGCTGCCGAAGCAGTCGGTGAAGTTTTCTTCGCAGGTCAGGTAGGTACCCCACGGCGTCTTGCCGTTGGCGCAGTTCTGGAACGTGCCGAGGACTTTCTTGCCGTGCTTGTCGGCGGCGGTTTTCATCAAGTCGTGGCCGCGGGCCGGACCGCTGATGCGCAGCGGCGAGTTGCCGTGGATGCGGCGGTTGTAGCGCGAGCCTTGGACGAATTGCCACTGGCCGTTCTTGCGCTGCACTTCGATCACCGACACGCCTTCGCAGGCCAATGCCTTGCGCACATCCTCAGCTGACTGCGGCATGCCGCCATGCGGATATAGATAGCGATAGTTGGTGTATTCGTTGTTGATTGCCATCAGCGCGCGGTTCTTGTCGTCCGGGAAGGCGAACAGGCTCATGCCGTCGTTGTTGTCGCCGAACTGCACTTCCTGTGCAGCAGCGGTGCCGTTACCGCTCGGGTCGAAGGCTGGGCCGTTCTTGTGCAGCGGCTGGCCCCAACTGATCAGCACCGAAGACTTGTAGCCCTTGGGCAGACTGATGGCGTCGGTGGTCGCCGCCGGAATGCTCTCGAAACCGAGCAGGCGGCTGTTGCTGGCGCTGACGCTGGCGGCCATGACGCTGCGGCTCAACAGGTTGCCGCCAAGGAACATCGCCGCGCCGCACAAGGCACCGGCGCTGATGAAACCGCGACGGCTGAGGCCGACCATTTTTTCCAGATCAGTGGATTGGTTTTCTTCTAATAGGCTCACATCAGGCTCCCTGCTTGGTTATGGGCAACACCTTAATGCGGGTCGATGACGCTTTTGTGGCAAGGGCTAATCAGAGCGGGGTGCCGATCAGCACGTTAGATGGTGCGCATTGCACCTGCACCGGATTGCCGACCTCCAGCCTGTGGCTGCGCAAGTGCAGCGGTTCGGCCAAGGCGCAAAGTGTCTGGCCGTTGGGCAGGGAAATGCGCACCTCGCTGGGACCGTCCTCGGCATCGAGGATGGCTTCGATGGTGCCGCGCAGGACATTGTGTCCGGGCGTGGCCGGCTGATCGGCGCCGAGCAACTCAAGCCAGCCAGCCTTGATCAGCGCCATCACTTCGGTACCGACCTGCAATTCCAGATGCACGGTGCTGTCGTGGGTGATCTGCGCCTCCAGAGCAATGCCTTCGGCCAGTTCAAGGCGGATCAAGTCATTGCGACCCTGCGCCTGAATCGCTGCCACCGTGCCATGTAGCTGATTGCGCGCACTGGTCCTGAGCATCAGCCGCCCGAGCAGGTCGAGATCACTGGCGTCTTCCGCCGCTTCCAGCACCTGTGCCTGCAACGCCTGCAATTTCTGATACAGGCGCAGCACTCGCTCGCCCTCGCTGGACAATCTGGCGCCACCGCCACCCTTGCCGCCCACCACGCGCTCGACCAAGGGTTTCTGCGCCAGGTTGTTCAGCTCATCGATTGCATCCCACGCCGCCTTGTAACTGAGCCCCGCGCTCTTCGCCGCACGGGTGATCGAGCCTTGCTCGGCGATGTGTTGCAGCAGGGCAATGCGCTGCGGGCGGCGGACGATGTGCTGGGACAGCAGGGTGGGCAGGGACATGGCAGAACGCTTCTGGCTCGGGCGATGAGAGGGACGTTGGCCACTTGCAACGCATGAGTCAAGCCTGACGCAAAGCCCCCTGTGGGAGCGAGCCTGCTCGCGAAAGCGGTTTGACCAACAACAGCTTTGTTGAATGTGATGCCCATTCGCGAGCAGGCTCGCTCCCACACGATATCTGTATTCGCTTCAGGTACCGGGCTTCGGCGTACGGGCCAGGCAATACACATCAACCCGCGCCGCACCTGCATTCATCAGCAACCGCGCCAATGCCTGAGCGGTTGCTCCAGTAGTCAGGACGTCGTCCACCAGCGCGAAATGGCGGCCACTGACCTGCGCATCAGGCACCAGCGCAAAGGCATTGCGCAAATTGCGTTTGCGCGCCTTGGCATCGAGATCCTGTTGGGCGTCGGTGTCCATGACTCGCCGCAGCAGCTGTTCTTCGCACGGCAAGTCCAGCGAAACACTCAACCAGCGCGCGAGCATCGCCGCTTGATTGAATCCTCGCCGACGCAGGCGTTTATTCGCCAACGGCACCGGTAGCAGTACATCGGGGCGCGGCAAGTCCTCGGCGAAGCGATGCTGCAGGTATTGGCCGAGAACGTCGGCGAGCAGGTGACCAAACGGCCATTTCGCGTTGTGTTTAAAGCGTGTAATCAGACTGTCCACGGGGAAGCCATAAACCCAGGGCACGGCGACCTGCTCGAAGGCCGGAGGCTCTAGCAGGCACTCGCCGCAAGTCAGGCCATCCGCCGCCAGCGGCAAAGCGCAGGTCTGGCAGTGACTGCCGAGCCAGGGCAGCTCGGTTTCACAGGCCTCGCACATTGGCATTTGTGCTTCTGCGGGCTCATCGCACAGCAAACAGGTCTGTACGTTTTTTAAACAGATGTAAACCTGTCCCTTGTATTGCGGTTGACAGCGCATCGCTCTTCCTTAAATATGCCAAACATCCGTGTAGCGCCTGTGGGTATTCCGTTTCCCCCGGCGCCAGCCAAGCATAACCAAGGAATTGCCCATGAGCGCGAGCACCACCGCCACCCTGCGTCACGATTGGTCTCTGGCCGAAGTCAAAGCACTCTTCGTACAGCCATTCAACGACTTGCTGTTCCAGGCGCAAACGGTGCACCGCGCACATTTCAACGCCAACCGCGTGCAGGTCTCGACACTGCTGTCGATCAAGACCGGTGCCTGCCCGGAAGACTGCAAGTACTGCCCGCAGTCCGGGCACTACAACACCGGGCTGGAAAAAGAAAAACTGATGGAAGTGCAGAAGGTCCTCGAAGAGGCGGCCCGCGCGAAAGCCATTGGTTCGACGCGGTTCTGCATGGGCGCAGCGTGGAAACATCCGTCGGCCAAAGACATGCCGTATGTGTTGAAGATGGTTGAAGGAGTAAAAGCCCTCGGCCTGGAAACCTGCATGACCCTCGGACGTCTCGATCAGGAGCAGACCGAAGCGCTGGCCAAGGCCGGTCTCGATTACTACAACCACAACCTCGACACCTCGCCGGAGTTCTACGGCAGCATCATCACCACCCGTACTTACAGCGAACGTCTGCAGACGCTGGCCTATGTACGCGAGTCGGGAATGAAAATCTGCTCCGGCGGCATTCTCGGCATGGGCGAATCGCTGGACGATCGCGCCAATCTGCTGATCCAGTTGGCCAACCTGCCGGAGCACCCGGAATCGGTGCCAATCAACATGCTGGTGAAAGTCGCCGGCACGCCGCTGGAAAACGCCGAAGACATCGACCCGTTCGACTTCATCCGCATGCTCGCCGTCGCGCGCATCCTCATGCCGCAATCCCACGTGCGCCTGTCCGCCGGTCGCGAAGCGATGAACGAGCAGATGCAGGCCCTGGCATTTTTCGCTGGCGCCAACTCGATTTTCTACGGCGACAAATTGCTCACCACCGCCAACCCGCAGGCGGACAAGGACATGCAGCTGTTCGCGCGCCTCGGTATCCAGCCGGAGGCTCGCGAAGAGCACGCGGATGAAGTGCACCAAGCGGCGATCGAGCAGGCGCTGGTGGAGCAGAAGAGCAGCGAGCAGTTCTATAACGCTGCCATCTAAAAGCTGCACGGATTGCGCTGAAGGAATGCAAAACCCCTGTGGGAGCGAGCCTGCTCGCGAAAGCGGTTTGGCCGCGAATATCCATGTTGGATGTGACGCCCATTCGCGAGCAGGCTCGCTCCCACAGGGGATCTGTGTCATTTGAAAATCGAGGCCTGCATGTCATTCGATCTCGCCGCACGCCTTGCTGCCCGTCGTGCCGACAACCTTTATCGCCACCGCCCGCTGCTCGAATCGCCGCAAGGGCCGGAAGTGGTGGTGGACGGCCTGCCGCTGCTCGCTTTCTGTAACAACGACTATCTGGGCCTGGCCAATCATCCGCAGGTGATCGAAGCCTGGCGCGCCGGTGCCGAGCGCTGGGGTGTCGGCGGTGGCGCGTCCCATCTGGTGATCGGCCACAGCAGCCCGCATCACGCGCTGGAAGAAGCGCTCGCCGATCTGACCGGGCGCCCACGTGCACTGCTGTTCACCACCGGCTACATGGCCAACCTCGGCGCGGTCACCGCGCTGGTCGGGCAGGGCGATACGGTGCTCGAAGACCGGCTCAATCACGCTTCGTTGCTGGACGCGGGCCTGTTGTCCGGCGCGCGTTTCAATCGCTATCTGCACAACGACGCCGAAAGCCTGGGCAAACGCCTGGAGAAAGCCACCGGCAACACGCTGGTGGTCACCGACGGTGTGTTCAGCATGGACGGTGACATCGCCGACCTGCCGGCGCTGGCCCGCGCGGCCAAGGCCAAAGGCGCGTGGCTCATGGTCGACGATGCGCATGGCTTCGGCCCGCTGGGCGCCAACGGCGGCGGTATTGTCGAGCATTTCGGCTTGAGTCAGGACGATGTGCCGGTGCTGGTCGGCACCCTCGGCAAAGCCTTCGGCACCGCCGGGGCCTTTGTCGCTGGCAGCGAAGAGTTGATCGAAAGCCTGATCCAGTTCGCCCGCCCGTACATCTACACCACCAGCCAACCGCCGGCGCTGGCCTGCGCGACGCTGAAAAGCCTCGAGCTGTTGCGCAGTGAACACTGGCGCCGTGAGCATTTGCAGACACTGGTCCGCCAGTTCCGCCACGGCGCCGAGCAGATCGGGCTGGAGCTGATGGACAGCTTCACGCCGATCCAGCCGATCATGATCGGCGATGCCGGACGCGCGGTGCGACTGTCACAAATGCTCCGCGAGCGCGGCTTGATGGTGACCGCAATTCGCCCACCGACCGTGCCGGCCGGCAGCGCGCGGTTGCGCGTCACTCTGACCGCCGCCCACAGCGAGGCACAGGTGCAACAGTTGCTGGAAGGGTTGGCAGATTGCTTCGCCCGATTGTCGTTGGAGCCAAGCCATGCGTAATCGTCTGATCCTGCTGCCCGGCTGGGGCCTCGGCGTGTCGCCGCTGGAACCGCTGGCCGCAGCATTGCGCGGCCTCGACGAACATCTGCAAGTCGAGATCGAACCGCTGCCGGAGCTGGACTCCGCTGACCTTGAAGACTGGCTCGACGAACTCGATGCGCGCATTCCGCAGGAAGTCTGGCTTGGTGGCTGGTCGCTGGGCGGCATGCTCGCCAGCGAACTGGCGGCACGACGCGGCGAGGCGTGCTGCGGGCTGCTGACGCTGGCGAGCAACCCTGCGTTTGTCGCCCATGAGCAGTGGCCGAGCGCGATGCCTGGCGAGACCTTCGATGCGTTTCTTGCCGGTTGTCAGGCCGACCCGCGTACCACGCTCAAGCGCTTCTCTCTTTTATGTGCGCAAGGTTCGCCAGATCCGCGTGGCTTGTCGCGCTTGCTGCTCGCTGGCGCGCCGGCAACCGCGCCGGCCGCGCTGATGGCAGGTCTGGAGCTACTCGCGCAGCTGGACACACGCCAGGCGTTGCAGGCGTTTCGCGGGCCGCAGTTTCATCTGTTCGGCGGGCAGGACGCGCTGGTTCCGGCGGAAGCGGCCGGCGCATTGTTCGCGCTTTTGCCGGATATCGAAATTGGTCTGATCGAACAGGCCAGCCATGCTTTCCTGCTGGAAGACCCGCATGGAGTCGCGGGCGCGATCCAGGCTTTTCTACATGAGTGCGCTGATGACTGATCTGTCCCTTGTGCTGCCTGAGGGCTTGCCCGACAAGCGCCAGGTGGCGGCGTCTTTTTCCCGCGCTGCGGCCAGTTACGACAGTGTCGCGGAGTTTCAGCGTGACGTCGGCACACAGTTGCTCGGGCGCTTGCCAGCGAGTTTCACGCCGTCGCGTTGGCTTGATCTCGGTTGCGGCACCGGCTATTTCACTCGTGCGCTGGCCTCGCGTTTCACCCAGGGCAGCGGTGTCGCGCTGGACATTGCCGAGGGCATGCTCAATCACGCACGGCCGTTGGGTGGCGCTGAGCATTTCATTGCTGGCGATGCCGAACGGCTGCCGTTGCAGGATGCGAGCGTCGATCTGATTTTCTCCAGCCTTGCAGTGCAGTGGTGCGCCGACTTCGAGGCGGTGCTCAGCGAAGCCTTGCGCGTGCTTAAACCGGGGGGGATTTTTGCGTTTGCTAGTCTTTGTACAGGGACGCTGTTCGAGTTGCGTGAGAGTTGGCAGCAGATCGACGGGCTGGTGCACGTCAATCGCTTCCGCGCCTTCGCCCGCTATGAGCAGTTATGTGCCGGCAGTGGCATGCGCATTTTGGCGCTGCAGAATCAGCCGCACGTGTTGCATTACCCGGATGTGCGCAGCCTGACTCATGAGTTGAAAGCGCTGGGCGCACACAATCTGAATCCCGGCCGGCCGGGCGGTTTGACCGGACGGGCGCGGATTCTCGGGCTGATCGACGCGTACGAGCGGTTCCGTCAGGCGTCGGGGCTGCCGGCAACGTATCAGGTGGTATACGCCGTGTTGGAGAAACCTCTATGAGCGCAGCCTATTTCGTCACCGGTACCGACACCGATGTCGGCAAAACCACCGTTGCTGCCGGATTGCTCCATGCGGCGCGGTCGGCAGGCTTGAGCACGGCGGCGGGCAAACCGGTGGCATCGGGTTGCGACGTCACGCCCAAAGGCTTGCGTAATTCCGATGCCTTGGCGCTGTTGGCCGAATGTTCGTTGCCGCTGACTTATCAACAGGTCAACCCGGTGGCGTTCGAGCCAGCGATCGCTCCGCATCTGGCGGCGCGCGAAGCAGGAGTGGCGCTGACGGTGCAATCGCTGCTGGCGCCGATGCGCGGGATTCTGGCGATGAACGCCGATTTCACCCTGATCGAAGGCGCGGGCGGCTGGCGTGTGCCGTTGGCCGATCAGGACAATCTCTCGGACCTGGCGATTGCGCTGAAGCTGCCGGTGATTCTGGTGGTGGGCGTGAGGCTGGGGTGCATCAGTCATGCGTTGCTGACCGCCGAGGCGATTACCCGCGATGGTCTGCAATTGGCGGGGTGGGTGGCGAATATCATCGATCCGAAAACTTCGCGGCTGGAGGAAAACCTCGCGACCCTGGCCGAGCGCATCCCCGCGCCGTGCCTAGGCCGGGTGCCGAAACTCAAGGCGTTGAGCGCCGAAGCGGTCGCCGAGCATTTGCAACTGGATTTGCTCGACTAAGCTTTTGCCTATGAGCAGGCACTGTGCCATTAGTGTTTTTGACGGGCGTTTTGCCGGCGCGTCTGCTTCAATGGCGAGCATTGATCCTTTGCAAGGATGAGAGCGACTATGGAAATCTCAGGTAACACAGCTTTTTATGCGGGGCTGAGCTCGATTCAGTCCGGGCAGAACCGCGTCGATCAGGCCGCCAGCCAGATCGCCAACAACACTATCGAACGTTCGGTGACCAGCCAGTCGTCCGAAGTGCAGGTCAATCGCCTGCGCGGTGTGGATCGCGCACAAGAATCGGATCTGGCGAGCAATATCGTCGAGCTGTCGCAGGGCAAGATCCAGGCAGAGTTGGGTGTGAAGGTGGCCAAGGCATCCGACGAAGTGCTCGGGACGATCATCGATACCTTCGCCTGATCGAATTTGTTGTAGACCCCGAAACGCCGCGCCCTGTCGCGGCGTTTTTCGTTTAAGTCCTTCTTGCTCAACTAATCTTTTTACAACGCCCGTGGCTTATATCAAGTCGCGGCGATTTGTCGTCTCCGGCATTTGGAGAGCGTGATGACGAACGGCAAAAGATCGATGCTTGACAAGATTTCGGCGTAAACGTATGTTTCAAACAACTGTTTGACCGTCACAACAATTCAACACGGTCGTTCATTCCCGGTTACATCAGCAGAGGTTTATCGCTATGCCTGACTACAAGGCCCCCTTGCGTGATATTCGCTTCGTTCGTGACGAACTGCTCGGCTACGAAGCGCACTATCAGAGCCTGCCAGCGTGCGCAGACGCCACGCCGGACATGGTTGACGCCATCCTCGAGGAAGGCGCCAAGTTTTGTGAGCAGGTACTGGCGCCGCTGAACCGCGTGGGCGACATCGAAGGCTGCACCTGGAGCGAGTCCGGCGTGAAAACCCCGACTGGCTTCAAAGAGGCGTACAAGCAATTCGTCGAAGGCGGCTGGCCAAGCCTGGCGCACGACGTCGAGCACGGCGGTCAGGGTCTGCCTGAGTCGCTGGGCCTGGCAGTGAGCGAAATGGTTGGCGAAGCCAACTGGTCGTGGGGCATGTACCCAGGTCTGTCGCACGGTGCGATGAACACCATCTCCGAGCACGGCACCCCAGAGCAGCAGGAAGCCTATCTGACCAAACTGGTCTCCGGCGAATGGACCGGCACCATGTGCCTGACCGAACCGCACTGCGGCACCGACCTGGGCATGCTGCGCACCAAGGCCGAGCCTCAGGCCGACGGTTCCTACAAAGTTTCCGGCACCAAGATCTTCATCTCGGCCGGTGAACACGACATGGCCGACAACATCGTCCACATCGTACTGGCGCGTCTGCCGGATGCTCCGGCTGGCACCAAAGGCATCTCGCTGTTCATCGTTCCAAAGTTCCTGCCAAACGCCGATGGCACCATTGGCGCGCGCAACGCAGTGAGCTGCGGTTCGCTGGAACACAAGATGGGCATCCACGGCAACGCCACCTGCGTGATGAACTTCGATGGCGCCACTGGTTACCTGATCGGCCCGGCGAACAAAGGTCTGAACTGCATGTTCACCTTTATGAACACCGCTCGCCTCGGTACCGCACTGCAAGGTCTGGCTCACGCCGAAATCGGCTTCCAGGGCGGTCTGAAATACGCTCGTGATCGCCTGCAAATGCGCTCGCTGACTGGCCCGAAAGCGCCGGACAAAGCCGCTGACCCGATCATCGTCCACCCGGACGTGCGCCGTATGCTGTTGACCATGAAGGCGTTCGCCGAAGGCAACCGCGCGATGGTCTACTTCACTGCGAAGCAGGTCGACATCGTCAAATACGGCGTTGATGAAGAAGAGAAGAAGAAGGCCGACGCACTGCTGGCGTTCATGACCCCGATCGCCAAAGCGTTCATGACCGAAGTCGGTTTCGAAGCCGCCAACCACGGCGTGCAGATCTACGGCGGCCACGGCTTCATCGCCGAGTGGGGCATGGAGCAGAACGTTCGCGACAGCCGCATTTCGATGCTGTACGAAGGCACCACCGGCATCCAGGCCCTCGACCTGCTCGGCCGCAAAGTGCTGATGACTCAAGGCGAGGCTCTGAAAGGCTTCACCAAGATCGTCCACAAGTTCTGCCAGACCAACGAAGGCAACGAAGCCGTCCAGGAATTCGTCGCGCCGCTGGCTGCACTGAACAAGGAGTGGGGCGAGCTGACCATGAAGGTCGGTATGGCTGCCATGAAAGATCGCGAAGAAGTCGGCGCGGCCTCCGTGGATTACCTGATGTACTCCGGTTATGCCTGCCTGGCCTACTTCTGGGCAGACATGGCACGTCTGGCTGCGGAAAAACTGGCTGCCGGCACCAGCGACGAGGCGTTCTACACCGCCAAGCTGCAAACCGCGCGCTTCTACTTCCAGCGCATCCTGCCGCGTACCCGTACGCACGTGGCCACTATGCTGTCGGGTGCTGGCAACCTGATGGACATGAAAGAAGAAGACTTCGCGCTGGGCTACTAAGCCTTAACGCAGTCTGACGAAAACCGCTGCTCCCGTTAGGGGGCAGCGGTTTTTTTGTTTGTGAATCGCTCAGATAGTCGAGCTTCCGGCCGTTACAGAGACCGTGTGTGATCTGGATCACATTGTATGGGCTTGGCCGCACTTTGCAGGCACAATGCCATCTCTTTGCTATGACGGGTCGGAGCTTACCCTTGCCGCGTTCTTCCGCTGTACGTTTCAGCCATTTCCTGCCATCACTGCTGTTATTGCTTGCGGGGCTGGCGGCTGCGTACGTCAAAGACCTCAGCGTATTCTTCACGTCGCTGTTCAACGTCCTGCCGACATTGGTTCTGCTCCTCGGTGGCGCGTATTGCGCGGTGTATCGACGTCAGCGCGAACTGTTTCTGATGCTCACGGTGTACATCGCCTACTTTCTGCTGGACACCCAGACAGATTTCTACCGCGACAACGGCAAGGTCCGCGAAGACGCTGCGGTGGTGTTTCATCTGGTCTGCCTGTTGTTGCCGCTGTTGTTCGGGCTGTTCGCGGCGTGGCAGGAGCGAACCCATCTGTTTCAGGACATGGTCGCGCGCTTTGCCGTGCTACTGGCATTTGGCAGCGTGGCGCTGGGACTGGAGCAAAGTTACCCACAGGCACTGCTGCTGTGGTTGTCGGAGATCCGCTGGCCGGCGCTGCATGGGGCATGGATGAGTCTCATCCAGTTGTCCTATCCGGTGTTCATCTCGGCCTTCCTGCTTCTGGCCTGGCAATACTGGCGCAACCCGCGCCCGTTGCACGCGGCGCAACTGGTTGGCTTGCTCGGTGTGTTCTGGATGCTGCCGAAGACCTTCATTCTGCCGTTCACCCTGAACATCATGTGCAGCCAGGTGATGCTGATGATCGCCGCCGCCGTTGCGCATGAGGCCTATCAAATGGCCTTCCGCGACGAGCTCACCGGCCTGCCGGGACGACGTGCGCTCAACGAACGTATGCAGCGCCTGGGGCGCAACTATGTGCTGGCGATGAGCGACGTCGATCACTTCAAGAAATTCAACGACACCCATGGCCACGATGTCGGTGACCAGGTGCTGCGCCTGGTCGCCAGCAAACTGTCGAAAATCAGCGGTGGCGGTAGGGCGTATCGCTACGGCGGTGAGGAATTTGCCTTGGTGTTCGCAGGCAAGACCCTTGAGGAGTGCATGCCGCACCTGGAAGTGATCCGTGAATCGATTGCGTCTTACAGCATTCAGTTACGCAACCAGGAAAACCGCCCGCAGGATGATCAGCAAGGTCGCCAGCGCCGTAGCGGTTCCGGGGCTTCGGCGGTGTCGGTGACGGTGAGTATCGGCGTCGCCGAACGTGTCGAGCAGCGCACCCCTGAAGAAGTGCTCAAGTCCGCCGACCAGGCGTTGTACAGCGCCAAGGGCGCCGGGCGTAACTGTGTCATGGCGTTCGGGCAGAACCGCCGTGGCGCGGTGCGCATGGACGCTGCTGCGGGTTGAGTGATGACGGCGCATTCAGCGCCTGCACGATGATTGCCGCGCGTGGTGGCCAGCAGTAGGTTGGAGGAATCTGCTGACGGAGAAGCCACCATGCCCGAGTACAAAGCTCCCCTGCGCGACATGCGCTTTCTGATCGATCACGTCTTCGACTTCCATACCAACTACGCCACTCTCGGCGCGCATGACGCCAGCCCGGACATGATCAGCGCGATCCTCGAAGAAGGCGCGAAGTTCTGCGAGAACGTGCTGGCCCCGCTCAATCGCAGCGGCGACGAAGAGGGCTGCCATTTCGACAACGGCGTGGTGACAACGCCTACAGGCTTCAAGCAGGCCTTCGCACAATATGTCGAGGGCGGCTGGCATGGATTGGCGGCCGATCCGGCTTACGGTGGCCAAGGGTTGCCGAGTTCGCTGGGGCTGGTGATTAGCGAGATGGTCGGCTCCAGCAACACGTCCTGGGGCATGTACCCCGGCCTGACCCACGGCGCGATGTCGGCGATCCACGCCCACGGTACCGCCGAGCAGAAAGACACCTATCTGAGCAAACTCACCGCTGGCCAGTGGACCGGCACCATGTGCCTGACCGAAGCCCACTGCGGCACTGATCTGGGCATCATCAAGACTCGCGCGGTGCCACGGGCCGACGGCAGCTACGCGATCACCGGCAGCAAGATTTTCATCTCCGCTGGTGAGCATGACCTGAGCGACAACATCATCCATCTGGTCCTGGCCAAGCTGCCGGACGCACCGGCCGGAACCAAGGGCATTTCCCTGTTTATCGTGCCCAAGTTTCTGCCCGATGCAGCAGGCGAAGCGGGTGAGCGCAACGGCGTTTCCTGTGGCTCGATCGAGCACAAGATGGGCATCAAGGCTTCTGCTACGTGCGTGCTGAATTTCGATGCCGCCACGGGTTACTTGATCGGCGAGCCGAACAAGGGCCTCAACTGCATGTTCACCATGATGAACCATGCGCGGCTTGGTACTGGCATGCAGGGGCTGTGTCTGGGCGAGGCGAGTTTTCAGGGCGCGATCAAGTACGCCAATGACCGCCTGCAGATGCGCGCCCTGACCGGTGCCAAATCCCCGGAAAAACCTGCCGACCCGATCATCGTTCACCCCGATGTGCGACGCATGTTGCTGACCATGAAAGCCTTCAACGAAGGCAACCGCGCGCTGACCTATTTCACTGCGCAGATGCTCGATGTTGCGCACCTGAGCAGCGATGCCGATGCGCGTCAGGAGGCCGAAGACCTGCTGGCGTTCCTCACGCCGATCTGCAAGGCGTTCATGACCGACACCGGGCTGGAAGTGACCAATCACGGCATGCAGGTATTCGGCGGCCACGGCTTCATTCGTGAGTGGGGCATGGAGCAACTGGTGCGCGATTGCCGGATTGCGCCGATCTACGAAGGCACCAATGGCATTCAAGCGCTCGACCTGCTCGGGCGCAAGGTGCTGGGCAGTCAGGGCAAGCTGCTGCGCGGCTTTACCAAAATCGTCCACAAGTTCTGCGCAGCGAACGCCGAACATGCGCAGCTGGGCCGCTTCGTCGCGCAACTCAACGGGCTCAACCAACAGTGGGGCGACCTGACCATGAAGGTCGGCATGGCGGCCATGAAGAACCCGGACGAAGTCGGTGCTGCGTCGGTGGATTATCTGATGTACAGCGGCTACATCATCCTGGGCTACCTGTGGCTGCGCATGGCGTTGGTTGCTCAGGCACAGCTGGAGGCGGGCGAGGGTGAGGCTGATTTCCTCAAGGGCAAACTGGCGACGTGCGAGTTCTACTTCAAGCGCTTGCTGCCGCGTACGGCTGCGCATCAGGCGGCGATCGAGGCGGGGAGTGATTGTTTGATGAATCTGCCGGCGCAGGCGTTTGCTTTGTAGAGCAGATCGAAAGATCGCGGCGATCTTTTTCCGGTGACCAAAAATAACAAATCAGTCACCGGTTGACCCTATGTGTCGCAAAAGTTGTTGAGGTACACTCCGGATCAACGAAAACATCATTCCACGAACCACCTGTTTAGATCTTGCGAGGTTTGCCATGGCTGACTACAAAGCGCCGCTGCGCGATATGCGCTTCGTCCTCAATGAAGTGTTCGAAGTCGCCAAACTCTGGGCCGAGCTGCCGGCGCTGGCCGAGACCGTCGATGCCGAAACCGTTGAAGCGATTCTCGAAGAGGCCGGCAAGGTCACCAGCAAAAGCATCGCGCCACTGAGCCGTGCTGCTGACGAGGAAGGTTGCCATTGGGCGGACGGTGCCGTCACCACGCCGGCCGGTTTCCCACAGGCCTATCAGACTTATGCTGAAGGCGGCTGGGTCGGTGTTGGCGGCGATCCGGCCTACGGCGGCATGGGCATGCCCAAAGCCGTGTCGGCGCAGGTCGAAGAAATGGTCAACTCCGCCAGCCTGGCGTTCGGTCTGTACCCGATGCTGACCGCCGGCGCCTGCCTGTCGATCAATGCCCACGCCAGTGAAGAACTGAAAGCTGCGTACCTGCCGAACATGTACGCCGGCATCTGGGCCGGTTCCATGTGCCTGACCGAGCCGCACGCCGGCACCGACCTGGGCATCATCCGCACCAAAGCCGAACCTCAGGCCGACGGTTCCTACAAGGTCAGCGGCACCAAGATCTTCATCACTGGTGGCGAGCACGACCTCACCGAAAACATCATTCACCTGGTACTGGCCAAGCTGCCTGACGCGCCGGCCGGTCCGAAAGGCATTTCGCTGTTTCTGGTGCCGAAGTTCATGGTCAATGCCGACGGCAGCCTCGGTGCGCGTAACCCGGCCAACTGCGGTTCGATCGAGCACAAGATGGGCATTCAGGCCTCGGCGACCTGCGTGATGAACTTCGACGAAGCCGTGGGTTATTTGGTCGGCGAGCCGAACAAAGGCCTGGCCGCAATGTTCACCATGATGAACTACGAGCGCCTGGGTGTTGGTATTCAGGGCCTGGCCACGGGCGAGCGCTCTTATCAGAACGCTGTTGAATATGCGCGCGACCGTCTGCAGAGCCGTTCGCCGACCGGTGCGCAGAACAAGGACAAAGTCGCCGACCCGATCATCGTCCACCCGGACGTGCGACGCATGCTGCTGACCATGAAAGCCTCGAACGAAGGCGGCCGTGCGTTCTCCACGTATGTAGCGATGCAACTGGACACCGCCAAGTTCAGTGAAGACGCGACCACCCGCAAGCGCGCGGAAGATCTGGTGGCGTTGCTGACGCCGGTGGCGAAAGCCTTCCTGACCGACCTGGGTCTGGAAACCACTGTCCACGGCCAGCAGATTTTCGGCGGCCACGGCTACATCCGCGAGTGGGGCCAGGAGCAACTGGTGCGTGACGTGCGCATCACCCAGATCTACGAAGGCACCAACGGTATTCAGGCGCTGGACCTGGTCGGGCGCAAGATCGTTGGCAGTGGCGGCGCGTTCTACCAGCTGTTCGCTGACGAGATCCGCCATTTCACCGCAACCGCCAGTGCTGATCTGGGCGAGTTCACCAAGCCGTTGAACGATGCCGTCGACACCCTCGACGAGTTGACCGCGTGGCTGCTGGACCGGGCGAAAAACAATCCGAACGAAATCGGCGCGGCCTCGGTCGAATATTTGCAAGCGTTCGGCTACACCGCTTACGCCTACATGTGGGCGTTGATGGCCAAAGCCGCGCTGGGCAAGGAAGCGCAGGAGGATTTCTACGCGAGCAAGCTGGGCACCGCGCGCTTCTATTTCGCCCGTCTGCTGCCGCGTATCCACTCGTTGAGCGCGTCGGTCAAGGCCGGTAGCGAGTCGCTGTTCCTGCTGGATGCGGCACAGTTTTGATCCTGTAGACGTCATGTAAGCATTTGCTTACGTGACGTGCTGCTGTTCTCCCATATCCGTATATTGGATCCACGGCTAATCTACATTTCATGGACGTCGCGCAGGAAGCGCAAAGTAAACAACACGGACACGTAGGATTCTGCCAGGGTGGCGGAGTGAAATGGATGTCAGGGAAACAGTCTGCAAAGCCCCGCTTCGGCGGGGTTTTCTTTTGCCTGAAGAAAAGTTTCAGGCGAGCGGATCAAGGGGCGGCTTCGTTTCGCGGTCGATCACCTCTTCAAGCAATGTCCGCAGCAATGCCAACGAGGCCTGCTGGCGTTGCACATCACGGCACACCAGGCCAACTTGCAACGGCACCCGTGGTTCGCTCAGCGGTTTCCATAGCAGATCTTCATCGTCATATTCCTTTTGCGAACGTCCCGGCAGCACCGTTGCCAGCCTGGTGTGCGGCAGGCTATCGAGAATCCCCAGCATAGTGTTCAACTCGGCCTGCACCTGCGGGCGTCGTCCGAGGCTGGTCAGTTGTGCCTGCCAGATCTGTCGGATCTGGAACTCTTCGCCGAGCAGCAACATGGGCAGCTCAGCAGCCTGGCGCATCGAGACCTTCTTGAACTCGCGCAAGGGATGGTCCGCCGGGATGACCAGCGTCAGTTCATCTTCGTACAGCAACACACCGTGCAGACCGGGTTGGCGCGGTGGCAGATAGCTGATGCCGATGTCCAGGGAACCATTGAGCAGACGCCGTTCGATTTCCAGCCCGGTCAGTTCATAGATTTGTACCACCAGATGCGGCTGCGCCTTGCGCACACGCTCGAGCATCTGCGGCACAAGGCTGGTGTGCACCGTTTGCAACACACCGATCGCCAGTGTGCGCAGTGCCTGACCCTTGAAACTACCCAACGCCTCGCGCGCCCGCTGCAAGCCATCGAGCAATGGCAACGCGTGGTTGTACAGCGTATGCGCAGCGAGGGTCGGCAGCAGGCGTTTACTGCTGCGTTCGAACAGGGTTACGTCGAGGTTCTGCTCCAGCTGACGGATCTGTTGCGACAGCGCCGGTTGCGAGATCGACAAGCGCTCAGCCGCACGGCCGACATGGCCTTCTTCGTAGACCGCGACGAAATAACGCAGTTGTTTGAAATCCATAAGTAGCGCTTATCGAAATGGCTGAGAAATCGAAATGGCCTGAAGCCGTTTGCGCGCCTAGTCTAACCGCATTCACAAGGCTTGCAGGGCCAGAAAGCGTGACGAGTTCCATTTGCTTCGTTCGTGATTACATAGGCAGTTCAAAAAACCTCCAGCGAGGTTTTTCCGCATGAATCTGTTCAGTTTGCGGCGTCAGACGCCGAGTCTGGATGACCTCTGCTTCGAGGCGGGGCCATCCGCTATGACCGACCATCTCAATGCCCAACGCCTGATGCCCAGCGTCGATCGGCCGCAACAAGTGTTCGTTCGCGGCCAGGGTTCATGGCTATGGGACAGCAACGATCGCGCCTACCTCGACTTTTCCCAGGCCGGCGGCGCCAACAGCCTTGGCCACAGCCCCACGGCGCTGGTCAAAGCCATCGCCAATCAGGCCCAGGCGCTGATCAATCCAGGCTGCAATCTGCACAATCGCGGCATGCTCAGCCTCGCCGAGCGTCTGTGCGCCAGCACGTCCAGCGAACAGGCGTATCTGCTCAACAGTGGCAGCGAGGCTTGTGAGGCGGCGATCAAACTGGCGCGCAAATGGGGGCAGCTGCATCGCGGCGGCGCCTCGCGGATCATCATGGCTGAGCAGGGTTGTCATGGCCGCAGTCTGGCGACGATTGATCGAGTGCCATTCAACGACCTGCCGGCGCTGCATGCGGCGGTGGACGCGCAGACCGTGGCGATCATGCTGGAGCCGATCCAGAGCGATGCCGGGGTCATTCCCGCGACCGGGCACTACCTCAAAGGGGTCGAGCGACTGTGCCGTGAACTGGGCATTCTGCTGATTCTCGACGAAGTGCAGACCGGTATCGGCCGCTGCGGCAGCTTGCTCGCCGAACAGTCCTACGGTATTCGCAGCGATATCGTCGTGCTCGGCAAAGGCCTCGGCGGCGGCTTGCCGCTGGCGGCCTTGCTGGCGCGAGGCAAGGCCTGTTGTTTCGCCATCGGCGAGCTGAGCGGCACCCATCACGGCAACGCATTGATGACGGCGGCCGGTCTGGTAGTGCTCGACAGCATCCATGACCGCAGCTTTCTCCAGCAGGTTAACGACAGCGGCCAGCATTTGCGCGAAGGCCTTGCGCGACTGGCGCACCGCTACGGCCACGGCGAGTTGCGCGGCCAAGGCCTGTTTTACGGGTTGACGCTGTCCGACGAATGCGCCGACGCCGTCGTCCATGCCGCACTTCACGAAGGCCTGATATTGAACGCCGCGCAGCCTGACTGCCTGCGCTTCACCCCGGCCCTCACTGTCAGCAAAGCCAACATCGACGAAATGCTCCTGCGCCTGGGCCGCGCCTTCTCGCGAGTGCGCACCGCCCAAGTGCAATGTCGCAAGGGCATTGCCGTGTGAGCTGAGCAGCCCCAACCGATTACCCGAACCGTCTCGCGGTATAACGCACGCCCCACGCCTGATTCTTTTGGCGTGGGGCGTTTTTTTGTGGTGCTGGCGATCAAATAGCAAGCGTAATGAACCCTGACGAACGGCGCGTGTCGATTAGCTTGTATGGCTCAAGTGAGCCAACCCCCATTCAGGAGCTGCCCCATGGATTTCATTCGTATCATCATCGCTATTCTGTTGCCGCCACTGGGCGTGTTTCTGCAGGTCGGGTTTGGCGGGGCGTTCTGGCTGAACATTCTGCTGACGCTGTGCGGCTACATTCCAGGGATCGTGCATGCGGTGTATATCATCGCCAAGCGTTGAGTCCAGTGGCGTCTGATCAATAGCTATCGCGGGCAAGCCCGCTCCCACAGTGTTATGAGTGATCACAATTTTTGTGTACACCAAATAACCTGTGGGAGCGGGCTTGCCCGCGATTGGAGCGACGCAGTCTCAAAGTGAGGGCTCAGTCAGTTAGCCCCATCACCCGCCGATAAAACGTCCACTCCTGCTCCAGCGCATGTGCCTGGTTGGCCGCGCGGCGGAAGCCGTGGCGTTCGTCAGGGTAGTAATGCGCCTCGACCGGGATGCCGTTGTGCTCCAGCGCCGCGACCATGTCGCGGGTTTGTTGCGGCACGACCACCGCGTCCAGTTCACCTTGAAAGAAACTCACCGGCACGCGAATGTTGTCTGCGTGCAGCAGTGGCGTGCGGGAGGCATAGCGTTCGGCATCTCCTTCGGGATCGCCGATCAGCCAATCCAGATAATCGCCCTCGAACTTGTGCGTGGCCCGGGCCAGCGCGACCGGGTCGCTGACGCCGTAGAGGCTGGCGCCTGCGCGGAAAACCTGTCTGAACGCCAGCGCACACAGCGTTGTGTAGCCACCCGCACTGCCGCCGCGAATGAACGCGCGGTCACCATCGATCAAACCTTGGCCAGCGAGATAGCTGACCACCGCGCAGGCATCCTCGACATCCACCTCGCCCCAGCGCAGATGCAGCGCTTGGCGATATTCGCGACCATAGCCACTGCTGCCGCGATAGTTGAGGTCGGCGACAGCAAAGCCGCGCTGCGTCCAGTACTGGATGCGCGGGTCGAGTATCGGATAGCACGCCGACGTCGGGCCGCCGTGGATAAACACCACCAGCGGAGGTTTCGCTTCACCGCTCATGGCCGGGTAAAAGAAACCGTGCGCCTCGCCGGAGCCGCTCGGATAACGCAAGGTCTGCGGACGGCTGATGCGTTCGGCAGGCAATGGAGCCACGCCGCCAGCGAGGATTTTCACGGCATGCGACACACGATCAATGGCGATCACTGCCGACGGGCTGGTCGGCGATGCAGCGATGCAATAGATGAATTGTTGATCCATCGCCAAGTGGCGGAAGCGGCTGTAGTCACCGCTGAAATCTTCACTTCCAAGGGCCAGGCGACCGAAACCATCCTCGCTCCAACTGGCTAAAAATTGATCACCGACAGGCAGCCACGTGCAGCCGCCTAGCTGCCACGGCGCGGGCGCGTGATCGGCCGCGACGCTGGCCAGCGCTTTCAGGCCATCGGTCGTTTCGCCCCACGGCTGCCAGTAGCCGTCACGGTCCGTCAGGCAATAGAGCCGCCCATCAGCGTCGAATCGCGGCTGCTGGATCGACTCCTCCATCTGCGTACCGGCAACACAGCGAGGCGCAGAAAAATCGCCTTGCGCGACCATCAAGCGCGTCGAGGTCCACGGCTGATGCGGGCGACTCCACTCGATCCACGCCAGCCGCTGGCCATCGGGGCTGAGCGTTGGTGACGCATAAAAATCCGCACCCTCGGCCAGCACCTGTCGCGTACCGGTCGCCAGATCAATTGCCACCAGGCGATGCCGATCCTGCTGCTCTTCAACCGCCAATACCCGGCCAGCGGCGAATTGCAGATCGCCGTAGCGGCAGTCAGTCGACGTCAGCGCGACCGGCTCGCCATCCAGCGCCTGCCGATACATCTGCTGATCCGCTTCATTGACGAAAACCACCCCGTCAGGCGTCAGACAAAACGCACCACCGCCATATTCGTACACGCGGCTACGCACGCTGAAGCCGTCCGGCGTCAGACTTTTCGCTGCGCCATCGCGCCAATGCCAGATCCGGCATGCGGCATCCTCGGGGCGGTATTCATTCCAGAACACACCATGGGCGCCGAGCTGCAGTTCGGCGAAGTCGGTTCCGGCGGCGACGGCTTGGGCGGCGCTGAAAGGCTCAGCCCTTGGCGATGAGGCGTGAGTTTCGTTCATTGCGAAAGGCCAATTGTTCGATGGTTTGAGTGGCGGTCTCGGCTTCTTCGCGGGCCTTGAGGATCACGCCGTGATGTTCGGACTTGCTGCACACCGGGTCGGCATTACTGGCATCACCGGTGAGCGTGAACGCCTGGCAACGGCAGCCGCCGAAGTCTTTTTCTTTCTCGTCGCAAGAGCGGCATGGCTCGGGCATCCAGTCGTAACCGCGAAAACGGTTGAAGCCGAACGAGTCATACCAGATGTGCTGCATGCTGTGCTCGCGCACGTTGGGAAACTGCACCGGCATCTGGCGGGCACCATGGCAGGGCAGGGCGGTGCCGTCCGGGGTGACGGTCAGAAAGATGCTGCCCCAGCCGTTCATGCAGGCTTTCGGGCGTTCTTCGTAATAGTCCGGAGTGACGAAAATCAGCTTGCACGGATGCCCTTCGGCTTCCAGCCTGGCCCGGTATTCGTTGGTGATGCGTTCGGCGCGCACCAGTTGCTCCTTGGTCGGCAGCAGGCCAACACGGTTGAGCTGCGCCCAGCCGTAGAACTGGCAAGTGGCGAGTTCGACGAAGTCGGCCTCCAGCGCAATGCACAGTTCGATAATGCGGTCGATCTTGTCGATGTTGTGCCGATGGGTGACGAAGTTCAGCACCATCGGATAGCCGTGGGCCTTGACTGCGCGAGCCATTTCCAGCTTTTGCGCAAAGGCCTTTTTCGAACCGGCGAGCAGGTTGTTCACTTGCTCGTCGCTGGCCTGAAAACTGATCTGGATGTGATCGAGCCCGGCCTTTTTGAAGTCGCTGATTTTCTGCTCGGTCAGGCCAATGCCGGAGGTGATCAGGTTGGTGTAGAAACCCAGCTGCCGCGCTTCATGGATCAGTTCGGCCAAGTCCTGACGCACCAGCGGTTCGCCGCCGGAAAAGCCCAATTGCGCCGCGCCCATCTCCCGCGCTTCGCGGAACACCTTGATCCATTGCTCGGTGGTCAGCTCTTTGCCCTGCTCGGCGAAATCCAGTGGGTTTGAGCAATACGGGCATTGCAACGGGCAACGGTAGGTCAGCTCGGCGAGCAGCCACAGCGGCAGGCCGACTTCAGGTTTTGGCGGGACTTGCACGGACGAATCAGGCAAGTTCGATCCAGTGCTGCGCACGGGCAACCTCCATGAATTGCTCGATGTCGTCACCAAGCTCGGGCACGCCGGGGAACTGCTCGTCGAGTCTGGCAATGATCGCCGCGACATCGCGTTCACCATCAATCAAGCCGCCGATCAGTGCGGCGCTGTCGTTGAGTTTGATCATGCCTTCAGGGTAGAGCAGCACGTGACCCTTTTGCGCCGGCTCGTATTGGAAGCGATAGCCCGGGCGCCAGCTCGGCACTTTGCTGCGGTCGAAACTCATAAGATGATTCCTTTATGCCAGACCCGTTGTTCGGTCACGCTGTGATACGGCGGACGGTTCAGTTCGTAGGCCATGCTCATGGCATCGAGCATGCTCCAAAGAATGTCCAGTTTGAACTGGAGAATTTCCAGCATGCGCTCCTGGCCTTCGCGGGTCTTGTAGTGCTCGAGGGTGATCGCCAGCCCATGTTCGACGTCACGCCGCGCCTGACCGAGGCGGGTGCGGAAATATTCATAACCGGCCGGGTCGATCCATGGGTAATGCTGCGGCCAACTGTCCAGACGCGACTGGTGGATCTGCGGCGCGAACAGTTCGGTCAGCGAGCTGCTGGCGGCCTCCTGCCAACTGGCGCGACGGGCGAAGTTGACGTAGGCATCGACGGCGAAACGCACGCCGGGCAGCACCAGTTCCTGGGAGCGCAATTGGTCCGGGTCGAGGCCAACAGCCTGGCCCAGACGCAGCCAGGCTTCGATGCCGCCATCTTCACCGGGTGCGCCGTCGTGGTCGAGCAGGCGCTGAATCCACTCGCGGCGGATTTCCCGATCCGGGCAATTGGCGAGGATCGCTGCGTCCTTCAGGGGAATGTTCACCTGATAGTAGAAGCGGTTGGCGACCCAGCCCTGAATCTGCTCGCGGGTCGCGCGGCCTTCGTACATCGCCACGTGGTAAGGGTGGTAGATGTGGTAGTAGGCGCCCTTGGCGCGCAGGGCCGCTTCGAATTCGGCGGGGGACAGCGGGGTGTCGGTCATGTCTGTTCTCCGGAAACAACCCTGGAAATCTCTGGTGTCTGTCAGGACGTCATCGCTGGCAAGCCAGCTCCCACAGGTTTTGTGTACGGCACAGATCCAGTGTGGGAGCGAGCTTGCTCGCGAAGAGGCCGGTCGCTACAACACAATACTCATGCCGTCGTACGCTACTTCAACGTCACGCCGCGCCAGTTCGGCACGCTCCGGCGAATCCTCGTCGAGGATCGGGTTGGTGTTGTTGATGTGGATAAGTACCTTGCGCTGCTCGGGCAACTGCTCCAGCACTTCGAGCATACCGCCGGGGCCGTTCTGCGCCAGATGGCCCATCTCGCGACCGGTGCGGGTGCCGACGCCACGGCGCTGCATTTCATCGTCATCCCACAGCGTGCCGTCGACCAGCAGGCAATCGCTGCCCGCCATGATTTCCAGCAACGGCGCATCGACCTTGCCCAGTCCCGGCGCGTAGAACAGCTTGCCGCCAGTGTTGAGGTCTTCAACGATCAAACCGATGTTGTCGCCCGGATGAGGATCGAAACGGTGCGGCGAATACGGCGGCGCGGCGCTGCGCAACGGCAACGGGGTGAAACGCAGATTCGGGCAGGCGGCTACGGTGAAGCTCTGGTCGAGCTCGATACGGTTCCAGTCCAGCCCGCCGTTCCAGTGGGTGAGCATCTTGAACAGGGGAAAACCGGTGCTCAGGTCTTCGTGAACCATGTCCGTGCACCAGACCTGATGCGGGCAGCCTTCGCGCAGACTCAGCAGGCCGGTGGTGTGGTCGATCTGGCTGTCCATCAGGATGATCGCGCTGATGCCGGTGTCGCGCAGCGCCCGGCCCGGTTGCATCGGGGCGAAGCTTTGCATTTGCGCGCGGATGTCCGGCGAGGCATTGCACAGCACCCAGTTCACGCCGTCATCGGAAATGGCGATGGACGATTGGGTGCGGGCCTTGGCATTCAGGCTGCCGTCGCGAAAGCCTGCGCAGTTGACGCAGTTGCAGTTCCACTGCGGAAAACCGCCACCGGCGGCCGAACCCAGAATCTGGACGAACATGAACGCTCCATCATTTCAACGCGGAAAATAAAACGCCTCGGCGAGCCGAGGCGTTGCACTGCGATTCTGCGTAGGCAGAACTCAGCGGCTTGCGAAGTACATGGTGACTTCGAAGCCGATACGCAGGTCGGTGTAAGCAGGTTTGGTCCAGGCCATGAGATGTCTCCTTCTGAGGGTTGGGATAGCGCTATCCATAGTTATAGTCCACGGCAGCGCGGTGATGTTCCAATTAGTTAGGCGGCTATGTTACTCAAAATTTCAACGCCGTGACCCGTGAATCTTTGAGAAAGCTCCTTGCAGCCTCGGTAATGATCAGTTTGCCGCTTGCCACGGTGTGCCCGGCATCGATTCATTGGCCAGGCAATGCCAGCCACTCTCGGCATTGATCAGGCGCTGCGCAGCGGCCAGCAAAGCCTGGCGATCGAGTTGCCGGATCGCCGTGACCAACTGCTCCCGGTAATCCGACGAATGGCCGACAAGCTTGCCTTGCCAGAGGAGTTCGGCGGCATCCTTGGTGGACAGTGTGGTGTCGTCGAACTGATCGGCGAGGCTTTGACGCTGTTGCTCGAGGCTTGCTTCATCGAGCGTTTCGATCAACGCGGGAATGCTGTTGAAGAACTCCTGAATGTATTCGAGCAACTTGCCCGCCGGGTTCGTCGGCGATTGCACGCCAAAGACAATCGCGGTCATGCCGTGCAACTGGCGCAGCGCGCTGAACACGGCGTACCCCAATTGCAATTCGACACGCAGGCGCTGATAGAAAGGCGTCTGGTACAACTGAGCCAGAAGGCGCCACGCTGCTTCATCAGCGATGTCGCTGCTGGCAGTCGGGCAGATCAGCAGCAAGGCGTGTTCGCTGGAGGCCGTGTTGATCTGGCTCCAGTGGTACTTGCCTTGGGCGATCGGTGTCACCGGTAGCTGATTGTCCGGTGTGCCGGGAATGCGGCTCAGCGCCAGGCCCAAGGCTGACTGGGTTTGTTGGTTAAGGCCTAGAGCGAGGCCGTCCCAGCGCGAAGTTGTCCACAGCTGATTGGCGTCATCGCTGGTTTCAATCGTGGGCAGGGATTTCTCTGGCAACGCTTCGAGTAGTTGGCGGATCGGCATCGACGGTATCTGCACCTCGTCGCGCGGCGAATCGGCGCCGATCATCGTCAGACATTTCAGCGCATGCTCGAGGACGCTGGGCATCGGTTCCTGTAGTCCGGTCATTTTCAGCAGGCATTGGTTACCTGCGGCGCTGAAAGACAAGTCCACTCCGGCTTCGGACGCATCCTGTCGGGTCTGGCGCAGACTGCGCTGCAATCTTGCGCGCAGATCGGCGCTGGCCGCCGTCTCGACCTGCCAGCGCAGGTAAATCGCGCCCTCATCGCTGTTGTCCGGCAGCGCCTGGCTGAACTGCATGGGCGATCGCTCGCGGCGACTGCGCGAGCGATCCTGGGCGAAGGTGCGCAGGCCACGGTGGGCGCTGGTCTGGCCGCGAATCAGCCCGGCGTTTGCCAGTGGCTCGCTGGCTCGCAGAAAAGGATTGGCGGCGGGCAGATGCCAATGATCGCTGAAGTTATCCACAACGCCGATTTCGCGAAGGATGTGCTCAAGTGCGGCAGCGCCGGATTCGGACAGGCCGAATGCTTGCTGCTCAATGTCTAGGCGCGCCAGTTGCAACGCGCCGCTGACTTGCTGCTGGCGCTGAAGCAGGGCGGCGTATTCCTCGCGCAACGGCGTCCAGTCCTGACGGGCGAAGAAGCTCAGCCAATCCAGCAGCCGTTCGTGAATGGCGTTCAACTGCTCGCCGTCGGCATGGAATTGAAGATGCAGCAGCGCTTGGCCGGCGAACTGGTAAAGCGGCGTGGCTTTCAGGCTGTCAGCCAGATTCTGTTGATGCAGGTATGCGAGCAATCCACCAGGTTTTGCGCTATTCAACCAATGACAGAGAAAGGCCATCGCCTCGGCGGATGACTCGGGCAATGCGTCGAAAGCAAATAACAGGTTCGTGTGAACGCCGACCTGTTGATAACTTTTCACTGCCAACGGTGGCGGTGCGGCCTGGGCAACTTTATCCCCAACCGGCAACACCGCTGCGAATTGCTGCGCCAGCTCCCCAAGCTCATCGATACTTTGTGGCCCGACCAGACTCAGGCTCATTTGCCCGGTTCGATAAAAGCGCTGATGGAGATCTTTCAGCGCCGACTGAAACCCAGGCGATTCGACCTGCAAGCTGTCCCGATTGCCCGCATGAAACCCACGCAACGGGTGCTGCGCGGGTAAACCTTCATACAGGGCAAACTGCTGCTGTGCTGTCGGATCCTGCGACCAGGCGACAAATTCCGCCTGCAGCACTTCCCGTTCACGCAGTTGATCGTCCCGATTCATCCGTGGCCGGGCGAGCATGTCTGACAGACGCTCGAGCCCCGCGCTGAAGGACGACACAGGCAACTCGAAGAAAAAGTCCGTGGTGCGCTCACGGGTGCTGGCATTCACTTGGCCGCCGTGACGTTGCACGTAGGCCATCAGCCCTTCGTCTGTGGGAAAACGCTCGGTGCCGAGAAACAGCAAGTGCTCGAGAAAATGCGCCAGCCCCGGCCATGCCAATGGCACGTCATGGCTGCCGGCCGCCACGCGCAACGCGGCAGCGCTGCGCTTGAGACCGGGCACGTGGCGCAGGGTCACGCGCAGGCCGTTGGCCAGGGTTTCAGAGTGGGGGCGGGGATGAGTCGGCGCGGGCATGGGCACTTCCAGAACAGTGAAGTGCTCATGCTAGCGGATTAGCGGCGGTTGAGCGCGCCGTAAAGCTCCGGGCGGCGATCGCTGAGATAGCGATTGGCCTGGCGTGAATCGTTCATCAGTTGTCGGTCCAGTTCGCCGACGATCAACGCCTCGTCCAGACCTGCCAGAGCGATGCGGCTGCCGTCCGGCGCGGCAATGCTGCTTTGCCCGCAATACTGGATATCGCCTTCATGTCCGCAGTAATTGGCGTAAGCCACGTAGCACTGGTTTTCGAAGGCGCGGGCACGCACGGTGACATCGGCAACGAAATCGAACGGAATCATGTTGGCCGTCGGCACCACGATCAGCTCGGCGCCGGCCAAGGCCAGGCGCCGCGCGTTTTCCGGAAACTCCAGGTCGTAGCAGATCAGGAAGCCGAGCTTCCAGCCGTTCAATTCAACCACCGGCAAGTCGGAGTCACCGGGGCTGAACATCGACCGATCGAGGTCGCCGAACAGATGCGACTTTCGATAGTTGCACAGGCGCTCGCCGTGGGCGTCGATCAGTTGCACGGCGTTGTAGATCTGCCCGTCGGCGGTGCGCTCCGGGTAGCCGTAGACAATCGCCAGACCGGCAGCCTTGGCAATCCGGCCGATCTGCTGCGCCCATTCACCGTTATAGACCTCGGCCAGCGTGCCGACCGCTTCGGCGCCGATGTTGTAGCCGGTCATGAACATCTCCGGCAGCACCAGCAGATCGGCGCCTTTGGCCTCCATCGCTACTTGATGCAGGCGATGCAGGTTGGCGGCGGGGTCCAGTGGCAGCGGTGGACATTGGTAAACGGCTACGCGCATCGGGGAATCCTCTTACTCGGGCAGGGCGATAGGGCCGATGTCTTTGAACACATCACCCGGGCCGGGGTTCTCTTTATGTGTGGATCCGCCGAAATGTTTCATGATGCCCCACACCGCGTTGAGCGAAGTCTGCACCGCGCCTTCGACCCACGCCGGTGTCCACGACACGTCGTCGCCGGCGATGAAAATCCCGCGCTGTTCGGCCGGCATGTCGTCCTGCATGAAGTGCGCATACATGCGCTGGTTGTAGCGGTAATGGCCGGGCAGGGCGCCTTTGAAGGCACCGAGGAAATACGGATCGGCTTCCCACGACACGGTGATCGGATCGCCGATGATCCGCGCGGCGATGTCGACTTTCGGGTAGATCTTCTTCAGCGCGTTCAACGCCAGCTCAACACGTTTCTCCACCGGATGCGGGAGCATTTTCAACGCGTCGCTCATCCACGAGTACGACAGGCAGATCACCCCCGGCTTGTCGTCGCCGTTGTCGAACAGATAGGTGCCACGGGTCAGGCGATCGGTGAGGGTCATGCTCATCACGTCGCGGCCGGTCTCCGGATCCTTGTCTTTCCAGAATGGCCGGTCGACCATCACGAAGGTTTTCGACGACTGCATGTAGCGCGTGCGGTCGAGGGCCATCCACATCTTCTGCGAGAACAGGGTTTCATCGCATTCGATCTGAGTGGTCAGCAGCCAGCTCTGGCAGGTTGTCAGGACGGCGGCGTATTCGCGGGTGTCACCGTTGTTGTCGGTAACGGCGAAACGGCCCTCCGGTGCATGAGCAATTTTCTTCACGCCGGAACGCGGCGCGCCACGGTGCAGGGATTTCAGGCTGGTGCCGGCCGGCCAGTGCACACAGCGCTCCGGCACATGGCGCCAAATGCCCTGTGGCACCTGCTCGACGCCACCGACCACCAGGTGTTGGTGATCGTCGCAATTGGTCATCACCACGCGGAAGATTTCCAGCATCGAATTGGGGAAGTCCGAATCCCAGCCGCCGGTGCCGAAACCGACCTGCCCGAACACTTCGCGATGCTGGAACGACAATTTGGCAAAGGCTTTCGAGGTGGCGACGAAGTCATAAAAGGTCCGGTCGTCCCACAGCGGCACCAGCTTGTTCCACAGCTCTTTCAGGCGCGGCACATCGCGATCGCGAATGGCTTGCTGGATATCGGAGAACTGCGAACCGGCTTCCAGCGCATCTGCCCAGGCGTCAGCGACTTCCTGGAACAAAGCAGGAAGATCCTTCAGGCTTTCGGCGTAATAGGTTTCGCCTTCCAGATCGATCACGGTACTGCCCGAAGCACCGGTCAGCGGGTTGGGGAAAGGCTTGGTTTCGAGGCCGAGCTTGTCCACGTAGTGATAGAACGCCGTGGAGGACACTGGAAAGCGCATGCCGCCAAGCTCCGCGACGATGGCGTCGGTACCGTTGAAGGCTTGCGAGCGCAGACGACCGCCGAGTTTCGACGCCTCGTACACCACCGGTTTCAAACCGAGTTTCATCAGTTCATACGCAGCCACCAGACCGGCAATGCCCGCCCCGACAATCGCCACCTCAGCGCCATGGTGCTGCTCGGGAATGCTCCCCAGGCCGGCGGGATGCTCGATCCAGTCGTCAAACGCGAACGGAAAGTCCGGACCGAAAATGGTGACTGGTTTTTTTCCGTCTGCAGGATGGCGGTTGTTCTTGTTCATGGCTGACCTTGTTGACGACCCGACGCAGGATTCGCGTCTGAGTATAGGAAAAGATGTCAGCCATTCTAGGGAGCGTGGAGCGCGTTAATAAGACGCAATGTGTCGTCGTTTTGCCTGATTATTGTGCAGATTGACGATTTCAGGCTGCATACCGACCAAAATGTGGGAGCGAGCCTGCTCGCGAAGAGGCTCTGAAATTCACCCGAGAAGCTCGATCAAAATCTTAAACCGGCTGCCCCCGATCTATCTTGCTACTCAGAATGATCGACGTCGTGGTCTTCTCCACCCCATCGACACTGCCAATCTGATCCAGCAGCTGATCGAGCTGCTCCGGCGAATCGGTGCGTAACCACGCCACATAATCAAACTCGCCACTCACCGCACACAACTGCTGCACCTGCGCCATCGCACTCAAACGCCGCAACACGTCCTTGCCGGAACGCGGCTGCACCTTGATCCCGACGTACGCCTGCAAGCCACCATCGACCACACGCTGACCAAGACGCACGCCATAACCGGTGATCACTCTGGCCTTTTCCAGCCGGGCCAGGCGCGACGTCACCGTCGTGCGAGCAATGCCTAGCTGACGGGCGAGCATGGCCACGCTTTCGCGGGCGTTGATTTGCAGCGCGGCGATTAGCTGACGGTCGATTTCGTCGAGGATGGGTTGGCGGGTGTCTGGCAAGGTGGGCTCCGATGGCGTGGGCGATGAGATTGCCGATGGTACAGGGTCAAGCGCATTGGGGCATATTTGGAACCCATCGCTCGATGAGAGGGATAACGGCTGTGACGGTTGCTCTTGTCAGGTTCAAGGGCTATGATCGGTACGTCAGCACAGACCGGAACTTTGTAAGCAAAGGGTGTTGATTTCGGTGGCGCAAGCCACTCCTAGCCAGTGAGCGGGATAAGCGGGAAACCGTAAAAGGACAGGCCGATATTTCAGATTTACAGAAAGCCCCGTTGCGCACGCATCGGGGCTTTTTGCTTTCTCTCACACGGATTTTTGTCTAACCGCTCAAAACCGCAGCTTAGGATCTTTCCTACAGCTCTGGTTAGGTCTTCCGAACATTGCGCCCGCCGAGACGAAACCCAACCACTCGCCCACAAAAAAGCCGCGCATCAAGCGCGGCTTTTAATTTGGTGGGCCCACACGGACTCGAACCGTGGACCAAAGGATTATGAGTCCTCTGCTCTAACCAACTGAGCTATAGGCCCTCAGTAGGCCGCGGATTATAGCGACGGTTTCGCGGCTGTGCTATCCGAAAAATCCGATACGGTTATATGCAGAAACGTCGCGGCGAATTCGTCCGGGGGCAGCGGCAGGCTGACGATGTAGCCCTGTATCTGTTCGCACCCTTCAGCAGCGAGGAATTGTTGTTGCGCCTGGGTTTCCACGCCTTCGGCAATCACGGTGAATTGCATGCTGCGGCCGAGCGCGATGATGGCGCGCACAATGGCCGCGTCGTGGGGATCGTCAGGCAGTCCGCGGACGAAGGACTGGTCGATCTTGAGGATGTCCAGCGGCAGGCGTTTGAGGTAGCTGAGCGAGGAGTAGCCGGTGCCGAAGTCATCGATCGCCAGTTGCACGCCGAGGTGTTTGAGCTGGTGCAGCACTGCCAGCGCCTCTTCGGCCTGACTCATGATGAAATTCTCGGTAATTTCCAGTTGCAGTAAATCCGGCCTGAGGCGGTTGTCCTTGAGCAGTTGCTCGATGCGCACCAACAGGTTCGGCTGACGCAGCTGCGCGCCAGCGAGGTTCACCGAGAGCGGCCCCAGCGGTTGGTAGATTCGGCTCCACTCGAACATTTGCCGGCAAGCGGTCTCCAGCACCCAGTCACCGATCTGCAGGATCATGCCGTTCTCTTCGGCCAGCGGAATGAAATGCTCGGGCGGCACGTCGCCGAAGGTTGGGTGGCGCCAGCGAATCAGCGCCTCTGCACCGACCAGACTGTGGTCGACCAGGCTGATTTTCGGTTGGTAATAGAGAAACAGCTCATCGCGCTCGATGGCGCGGCGCAGTTCGTGTTCCAGCGCTACGCGCTCGCTGGCCTGGGCGGTGAGGTCGCGGGTGTAGCTTTCGACGCGGTTACGCCCCTTGGCTTTGGAGCGGTACATCGCCGCGTCCGCGTTTTTCACCAGGGTGGCGACATCGCAGCCGTCGCGGGGATAGAGGCTGGTGCCGATGCTCGCGCTGATAAAAAACTCGTGTTCGCCGGCCTGGAACGGCGCACCGAAGCAGTTGAGCAGTTTCGTCGCGATGTTGTCGGCATCGCTGGCTTGCTGCAGGCCCGGCAGCAGAATGATGAACTCGTCGCCGCCCAATCGCGCGACCGTGTCGATATCGCGCAATTGTTCTTTCAAGCGCACGGCAATGCCCTTGAGCAACAGGTCGCCGACCGGGTGGCCGAGGCTGTCGTTGATGTGTTTGAAGCGGTCGAGATCGAGAAACAGCACCGCGCCCTGGCCGCCATTTTCCTGCTGGCTGGTCAGGGCCATTTGCAGGCGGCTCTCGAACAAGGTGCGGTTTGGCAAGCCGGTGAGCGGGTCGTGGTGAGCCTGGTAATCAAGCTTGGCCTGCGCATGCTTGAGGCTGGAAATATCGGCGAACACCGCGACGAAGTGAGTGATGAACTTGTCGCGATTGCGCACGGCGCTGATGGTCAGCCAGCTCGGGTACAGCTCGCCGTTCTTGCGCCGGTTGGAAATCTCGCCTTGCCAGTGGCCTTCGTCAGTCAATTGGTGCCACATCGCCGCGTAGAAAGCGCTGTCATGCAGCCCTGACGCCAGCAAGCGTGGCGTGTGGCCCAGCGCTTCACTTTCGCTGTAACCGGTGATTTCGGTGAAAGCGCGATTGACGGCGCTGATGTGTTGTTGAGTATCGGTGATCAACACGCCCTCGGCGGTGCTCTCGAAAACGGTCGCGGCCTGCTGCAGTTTTTCCTGCATGAGATGGCGTTCGGTGATGTCGCGGGCGATGGTCAGCATGCAATCCTCGTCGCCGATCGGCAGCGGTCGACTGGACACTTCGCACAGGCGAATCTGCCCGTCGCTGCGACGGATGTGGCAAGTGAAGTCGCGGACAAACCCGTCGCGCTTTAGCAGATCGAGCATCTGCTTGCGTTCGTTGAGGTTGACCCAGATACCCAGGTCCAGTGTCGACCGATCCACCGACATGGCGCTGTTGAAACCGGTGATGCGGCTGAAACCTTCGTTAACCTCCAGCAGCAGGCCGTCGCTCTGGCGCGACAGCAACAGGCCGTCGGGCGACGCATGGAAAGCCTTGGCGAATTTCTCTTCAGAGGTTTGCAGTTGCTGTTGGGTTTCCTTGAGCTGGCTGATGTCGCGAACTACCACCACCAGCGCCGGGGTGGTGTCGAGGTCGAAAGGCTCGGCGGAAATCAGCCCGGTGAACAATTGGCCGTTGTTGCGGCGAAAGGGCATTTCCAGATTACGGATGCTGCCGGCCTGCAAACGCTGCAAGAGGCCCGGCCCGACCCCGGGAATGCCCCAGATATTGAGGTTGGTGGCGGTCTGGCCGATCACATCCTCGGCCCTGAGGCCGATCTGCTCCTCGAAGGCCTCGTTGACCTCCAGCAGGCAGCCGTCGGACAGGCGCGCAATCACCAGAATGTCCGGGCATTGCTCAAACACCGAAGCGAACTTCTGCTCGGACAGCCGCAGCGCTTCTTCGGTGCGTTTGATTTCGCTGATATCGATCATCAACCCGCGCATCACCGGTTCGTGGCCATGCTCGATCAGGCTGACAATGTCGCGCACCCACAGGCAGCGGCCGTCGGCGGTGATCACGCGATAATCGACGATGTGATCGCGGCCCTGGCGCAGCGCTTCCCTGCAATAGTTTTGCGTGCGGGTCAGGTCGGCCGGGTGAATGATGTTGTGCCAGAAACCCGGAATCAGCCAGTGAGACTGTGGATACCCGAGCAGGTCTTCAGCATGGGGCGACACATAGCTGTAGGTGAAGTCGCTCATCCGCGCTTCCCAAGCGATCGCCGACAAGCTCTCCACCAGACCGCGATAGTGATATTCGCTGCTGCGCAGTTCTTGTTCGAGGTCGATGCGCCGGCTGATTTCCGAGCTCAGGCGGCGGTTGATACGAATCACCACGGCCAGCACCGTCATCAACAACAACAGACCGGGCAGGCCATACATCAGCAGATCTGACCAGAATGTGCGGTGGTCGAGCACATTACCGACCCAATGTTCCTGAATGCTGCTGATTTCCGCCGGTGTCATATCGGCCAGGACTTTATCGAGGATGCCCACCAACATCTTGTTATCGCGAGGCACGGCCATTGCCAGTTGATAACGATACGGGGTTTCGCCGCTGACGTAGAGGCCGTCGAGTTTGAGCTGGCGCAGGCTCCACACGCTCGAAGCCAGATCGCCGACCACCGCGTCCACTTCGTCAGTCGCCAGGGCTTGCAGCGCCGAACTGACATTGGGCATGGCCACCAGATTCAGATCGGGATGGTGAGTGCGCAGCAGTTCGTGGGGGGCATAGTTTTCCACTACGGCGATTTTCAGACCGTACAGGTCGTCGAGTTTGCGCGGCTGGGCGCCGCCCACATGGGCGAGGATGACGATCGGGAAGTCCAGGTACGGCCGGGTAAACGACAGATAGTTCTGGCGCTCCGGCGTGGACATGATTCCCGGCAGCAAATCGATCTTGCCTTTTTTGACCTGCTCCAGCACCACTGTCCAGCTTGCTGGCTCGATGGGCGTCAGCTTGATCGCCAAACGTTGGCGAATCACGTCGATATAGTCAGCGGCGAGACCCTGGTAGCGGTTCTGGTCGTCACGAAATTCGAAAGGCGGCCACGATGCATCAACACCCAGGCGCAAGTCAGGGTGAGCCGCCAGCCAGCTGCGTTCTTCATCGGTGAGAGTCAGCGCGTCAGCCGTGGCGGTGCAGATCATCAATGACAGCAGAAAAAGCACGGGCGCCAGTCTGGGCATAACGCTCTCGTCAGGGCTTGAAGTGATTGTTTCGAGTGTAGACGGGGTACGCGGCGGGGAGGGCGGAGCGGGGAATTTAATCTGCCATAAAACAAAACCCCCGGCCTGGGCCGGGGGTTCTGGTATCACTCGTCGAGGAAGGAGCGCAGATGCTCGCTTCGCGTCGGGTGGCGCAGCTTGCGCAGCGCCTTGGCTTCGATCTGACGGATCCGCTCACGCGTTACGTCAAACTGTTTGCCCACCTCTTCGAGCGTGTGGTCGGTGTTCATGTCGATACCGAAACGCATGCGTAGTACCTTGGCTTCACGGGCAGTGAGGCCGGACAGCACTTCGCGAGTCGCTTCCTTCAGGCTTTCCACTGTGGCGACATCGATTGGCGACTGCATGGTCGAGTCTTCGATGAAGTCGCCCAGATGGGAGTCTTCGTCATCACCGATCGGGGTTTCCATGGAGATCGGCTCTTTGGCGATCTTCAGTACCTTGCGGATCTTGTCCTCAGGCATTTCCATGCGTTCGCCCAGCTCTTCCGGAGTCGGTTCGCGACCCATTTCCTGCAACATCTGCCGGGAAATACGGTTGAGCTTGTTGATCGTCTCGATCATGTGCACCGGGATACGGATGGTGCGCGCCTGGTCGGCGATCGAGCGAGTGATCGCCTGACGGATCCACCAGGTGGCATAAGTCGAGAACTTGTAACCGCGACGGTATTCGAACTTGTCCACCGCCTTCATCAGGCCGATGTTGCCTTCCTGGATCAGATCGAGGAATTGCAGGCCGCGGTTGGTGTACTTCTTGGCGATCGAGATCACCAGACGCAGGTTGGCTTCAACCATCTCTTTTTTCGCGCGGCGGGCCTTGGCCTCACCGATCGACATGCGACGGTTGATGTCCTTGATTTCTGCGATGGTCAGGCCGGTCTCGGTTTCCAGCGCAATCAGCTTCTGCTGGCAACGGATGATGTCCGGCTGCACGCGACCGATAGCTTCGGCGTACTTGCTCTTGCCTTTGGCCAGGGCGTCGGACCAGCTTTCGTCGACTTCGTTGCCCGGGAACTGACGCAGGAAATCGGCGCGCGGCATACGTGCATCACGTACGCACAGCTGCATGATCGCGCGCTCTTGCTGACGCAGGCGATCCAGGGCACTGCGTACACGCTCGACCAGGGCTTCGAATTGCTTCGGCACCAGTTTGATCGGCATGAACAGCTCGGCCAGGGCCAGCAACTCGGCAACGGCTGCCTTGTTGTGACGACCGTGCTTTTTCAGGGCCTTGCGGGTGATTTCCATCTGGTCGGCGACGGCACCGAAGCGCTGCGCAGCGATGACCGGATCCGGACCGCTTTCGGCTTCTTCTTCATCGTCGGAAGATTCGGCATCATCGTCGTCGGTATCGTCGTCGGCCTTGACGGCTTTCGGGTCAACCGGCGGCGGCACTTCTGCCGCAGGCGGCGCGATGCCGTCGTCCGGGTCGATATAACCGCTCAGGACGTCGGACAGGCGACCACCTTCGGTGGTGACGCGGGTGTACTCGGAGAGAATGTGGTCAACCGTGCCTGGGAAGTGCGCAATCGCGCTCATCACTTCACGAATGCCTTCTTCGATCCGCTTGGCGATTTCGATTTCGCCTTCACGGGTCAGAAGCTCGACCGTACCCATTTCACGCATGTACATGCGCACCGGGTCAGTGGTGCGACCGATATCGGTCTCCACCGCCGCCAACGCAGCGGCTGCTTCTTCCGCAGCGGCCTCGTCGGTATCGGCGTCGGCCAACATAAGGGCGTCCGCATCCGGAGCACTCTCGTGTACGGGGATCCCCATGTCGTTAATCATGCGGATGATGTCTTCCACCTGCTCCGGATCTGAAATATCCTCGGGCAGGTGGTCGTTGACCTCGGCGTAAGTCAGATACTTCTGCTCACGACCCAGTTTGATCAACTCAATAATACGAGACTGCTGTTGCGCTTTTCCGGACATAACACCCTATCCACTGAAGGTCTTGGCGGGCAAAAAACAAGCCGAGGATTATACCTGAGCTATGACCTCACGCGCCAGTTGAGGTCGGGTTTGATGCGGAAACATTGCGACTTAAAAGGTCGCGCAGTTGATTTTTCTCTTCGACGCTCAGTTCGCTTTGCCGCGCTTTCCTGAGTAACTGTTCGAGATTTCGCTCGCGTTGGCGGGCGGACAAGCTAGTAATGGTGTCGAAAAACTGTTGTTCAAGGTTATCTCCGTCAATCAGCCATTCCTTTTCTGCCAGCGCCTTGAGCAAGCGACCCTGTTCAGTACCGTGCCATCGCGCGATCAGCTGAAATGAGTTTAGCTTGGGATTCTTCTGTACGGCTTCGAGCAGGGCCACAAGCAGCTGGGCGTTGGTCTGATTTTCATCGGCAATGTGCCCGGCGTCTTCGACGCGCTTGGCCAGTTGCGGATGATGGAGCAATGTTCGCAGTGCCGTCAGGGTTGGCGATTCAACGCCAATCGGCGTACGCGGGCGCTGCTGTTCGCGATCGCCACCACGTTTGCCGTTCTTGTCCCACGGTTTTTTGTCCCACTTCTTGCCGCCGGCGCCGGGTTTCTTCGGCGTCCATTCCTGCTGCGGCACATACATGTCCTGTGCCTGCGGCTGATGGTAGTCGCTGTAGTCCGGCATGGCGTCATAATCGAAGCCCGGATCGTAGGCGGGCGGTGCTTCCTGCGGCGCATTCTGAACCAATTGGCTGACGGTCTCGCTGCTCAGGCCGGTAATCTCGGTCAGGCGCTGACGCATGAGGATGCGCAGGTTCGCTCCCGGCACCTTGTCGATCAATGGCGCGGCGAGGGTGGCCATGTGCGCCTTGCCCTCAAGTGAGCGCGGGTCGGCTTCTTCGGTCAGTTGCTGGAAAAAATAATCGGCCAGCGGCTGCGCGTGCTGATTGATGCGCGCCTTGAAAGCATCGGTGCCTTCGGCGCGAACCAGGGTGTCCGGGTCTTCGCCTTCGGGCAAAAACAGGAACCGCGCGCGACGACCGTCCTGCAGGCACGGCAGGGTCGCTTCCAGTGCACGCCAGGCTGCGTTGCGGCCGGCCTGGTCGCCGTCGAAGCAGAACAATACGTTCGGGACGACGCGGAACAAGCGCTTGAGGTGTTCTTCGCTGGTCGCGGTACCCAGCGTGGCGACGGCATTGCGCAAGCCTTGCTGGGCGAGGGCGATGACGTCCATGTAACCCTCGACGACGATGATTTCGTCGAGGTTGCGATTATTTTTGCGTGCTTCATAAAGGCCGTAGAGTTCCTGGCCTTTATGGAATACCGGTGTTTCCGGTGAGTTCAGGTACTTGGGCTTGTCGTCGCCCAGTACGCGGCCGCCGAAGGCGATGATTCGTCCGCGGGTGTCGCGGATCGGAAACATCACGCGATCGCGGAAGCGATCGTAACGCTTGCCGGTTTCGGCGTTCTCGATCAGCAGGCCGGCTTCGATCATGGCTTTCTGTTGCAGGGTGTCGCTGCTCAGATGCTTGAGCAGGTTGTCCCAGCCCGGCGGCGCAAAACCGAGGCCGAAATCCCGAGCGATCTCGCCCGTCAGCCCGCGCCCCTTGAGGTAATCCACCGCAGCCTTGCGCGACGGATGACTCTTGAGTGCCTGCCGGTAAAAATCAGCGGCGGCGGTCAGCAGCGGGTACAGCGGCGAATCGGTCGGCTGGCGCGGCTTGCGCTCGCGACCGCTTTCTTCGCGGGGGATTTCCATGCCGGCGGCTTTGGCCAGATCTTCGACGGCCTGGGGGAAGTCCAGGTTGTCGTGATCCATGAGAAAGCCGAGGGCGTTGCCGCCGGCGCCGCAACCGAAGCAGTAATAGAACTGTTTGTCGGGGCTGACGCTGAATGACGGGGTTTTCTCTTTATGGAACGGGCAGCAGGCGGTGTAGTTCTTGCCGGCCTTCTTCAATTGCACGCGCGAGCTGACCACGTCGACGATGTCGGTGCGGTTCAGCAGGTCGTCAATGAAGCTCTGGGGAATCAGCCCGGCCATGGCGTTCTCGTCGTCTGCGCTGCAATAAATCCGTTGCGACAGGCCGTCGGACGCGGGCCATTGCTGGAAACGCACAAAAAGTGCGGCTCGACCGGTGTCGTCTGCGTAATCGCTGTCGGGAAGTGTATCTGCCGAAAATCCACTGACGTTAGTACCTATCAGTCTTCGACTATGTGAAAGTGTTGCGCTGAATCCGCTGACGGCCGATTGTCGACCTCGGATAGCTCAATAAAGCGGGCACGCATGCAGGTGCCTTGGGCTGATCGTCGTAAGAGGAATCAGTGGGTGTGCTCGTCAGTAGCCTTGAAAGGCTCGTCAGAAAAGACGTGCACCGCTGGCAAAAGAGCCAGGCCTGACGCGGTGAAGCAGATTTGTCTCGGTCGCATCGGCGGCGTCGACGGTGAAGCATCAAGCGTTTTACGCAAATGCCATTAGCCCGGCTGAGGGCCGGGCTTAGGCAAGAAGCTTGCTACGAACGTCTGTGGATTAGTACAGACGAACGGCGCGGCGCTGTTCGCGCTGAACTTTCTTGGCGTGACGCTTAACAGCGGCTGCTGCCTTGCGCTTACGCTCAGAAGTTGGCTTCTCGTAAAATTCGCGGCTACGAACTTCAGCCAGTACACCGGCTTTTTCGCAGGAGCGCTTGAAACGACGCAGAGCTACGTCGAAGGGTTCGTTCTCTTTTACTTTGACGGCTGGCATCCAGAGCTACCTTCATTCATTACCGGGGTCAACATCCTCGCGGCAAAAGAGCACTTGAAGACGTCGGTTTTTAAGGGTTGCGGATGTTAACCCCTCATCGCTCGGAATGCAAAGCCTCTGATCGAAAACCGCTGGTCGGGGCATCACGTGGCGACTATTATGCGCGCCTTCGAATTCAGCCTAAACAAGGCGCAAACCCATGCTAGTACTGGGATTAGAAACCTCCTGCGACGAAACCGGCGTCGCATTGTATGACAGTGAACGCGGTCTGCTGGCCGACGCGCTGTTCAGTCAGATCGACCTGCACCGTGTCTATGGCGGTGTGGTGCCGGAGCTGGCCTCGCGTGACCACGTCAAACGCATGCTGCCCTTGATCCGTCAGGTGTTGGCCGAGGCCGACTGTGTGCCGACCGAGATCGATGCAATCGCCTATACCGCAGGTCCTGGCCTGGTCGGCGCGTTGCTGGTCGGTGCTTCCTGCGCGCAGGCGCTGGCGTTTGCCTGGGGCATTCCGGCTCTCGGTGTGCACCACATGGAAGGCCACTTGCTGGCGCCGATGCTGGAGCCGAAACCACCGGAATTCCCGTTCGTCGCTTTGTTGGTTTCCGGTGGCCATACGCAGTTGGTTCAGGTCGACGGCATTGGCCAATACAGCCTGCTCGGCGAGACGCTCGACGATGCGGCCGGCGAAGCTTTCGACAAAACCGCGAAGATGATGGGCCTCAATTACCCCGGCGGGCCGGAAATCGCCAAGCTGGCCGAGAAGGGCGTCGCAGGACGTTTCACCTTTCCGCGTCCGATGTGTGATCGCCCGGGTCTGGACTTCAGTTTCAGCGGCCTGAAAACCTTCGCCCTCAATACCTGGCAGCAATGCGTCAGCGCCGGGGACGACGGCGAGCAAGCCCGTTGCGACATCGCGCTGGCGTTCCAGCAGGCCGTGGTGGAGACTTTGACCATCAAGTGCAAGCGCGCCCTGAAACAGGCAGGCATGAAGCGGTTGGTGATTGCCGGCGGCGTCAGCGCCAACAAGGCGTTGCGGGTTTCGCTGGAAAAAATGCTCGGCGATATGAAGGGTGATGTGTTCTATGCGCGCCCGGAGTTCTGCACCGACAATGGCGCGATGATCGCATTTGCCGGTTGCCAGCGCCTGAAGGCCGGTCAGCAGGAAAGTCTGGCAATCACCGTGCAGGCACGCTGGCCAATGGAGCAGTTGTCGGCGCTGTAATGAGCGACGCTCATGGACGGCAGTCAGAAATGCCGTTCGCGCCCGGCAAACAGGTCGCGTAGATTGCCGCGATGGCGCCAGACAATCAGCAAGGTCAGCGCGCTCATTGGCAGCAAGGCTTCCGGCTCCTGCCAGGCCAGCAACGGCAGGGTCAGTGGCGTGGCAATCAGCGCCGCCAGCGAGCTGGTGCGGGTCAGGTAAAACGTCAGTAGCCAGGCACATACTGCCAGCAGCGCGGCGGGTGGATACAGGCCGAGCAGCATGCCGGCGGCAGTGGCAACGCCTTTGCCGCCACGAAAGCGAAAGTACAAAGGGAACAGGTGACCGATCACGGCGCATACGCCAATCCAGGCCTGATCCTGCACTGAAAGGCCCGCGCCCGAGGCGATCAGCACCGGCAGCAGGCCTTTGCACAGATCACCGAGCAGGGTCAGGATCGCCAGTTTGCGACCGGCCAGGCGCAGCATGTTGGTGGCGCCGGCATTACCCGAGCCACTCATTCGCGGATCCGGATTTCCGGTCAGGCGGCTGAGCAAAATGGCAAAGGACAGCGAGCCGAGCAGGTAGGCGAGAATCGCCAGTAACCAAAACATGCTAACTATTCCGGGCGAGGACGCCCTGATTCTAACGGCGCATCGCGCCCTTGTCGTGCAGCGGAGAGAAGTGCTTGGACAGAGTGTTTATCGAGGGCCTGGAAGTCGACACCGTGATCGGTGCCTACGACTGGGAGCGTGGCATCCGTCAGTGCCTGCGTCTTGATCTGAGCTTCGCCTGGGACAATCGCCCGGCCGCCGCCGGTGACGACCTGACCCTGGCGCTCGATTACGCCAGTGTTTCCACGCGCATTCAGGCCTTTGCCGAGCAGGCGCAGTTCCAACTGGTCGAAACCTTTGCCGAGCGTCTGGTTGAAGTGCTGATGGCCGAATTCAAGATCACCTGGGTGCGGCTGAAACTGACCAAACCGGGCGCGGTGCCGGCGGCCAAGGGCGGTGTGGGTGTGGAGATCGAGCGCGGATGTCGCTGACTCAGGTCTACCTCGGGCTCGGTAGCAATATCGAGCGCGAAACCCATTTGCGCGCCGGTCTCGATGCGCTGGCCACGTTCCTGGTGGATATCCGTTGTTCGGCGGTGTTCGAGAGCCAGCCGGTGGGCATCAAGAGCGGGCCGTTCTTCAATTTCGTGGTCTCGGCCTACACCGATCTGCCGTTGATGGAGCTCGACCGCCGCTTGAAATCCATCGAGGCTGACAACGGTCGTTATGCCCCGGATCGCAAAGGTCTGCCGCTGGATATCGACGTGCTGCTGTATGGCGATCTGGTGGGTAATTTTGATGGATTGATGCTGCCGCGTGCGGAAATCCTGAAAAACGCATTTGTGCTGTGGCCGTTGTCGTTGATTGCGCCGGATCGGGTGCATCCGGGGGAGGGCAAGAGCTTTGCGACGTTGTGGGCTGAGGCGCAAATTGATCAGGTGTTGGCGCCGGTTGCGTTCGAATGGCGGGGGGAGCAGCTCACGCCTTCGGATTTGCGGTGATATCAAATGCGCTTTCGCGAGCAGGCTCGCTCCCACATTGGATCGAGGTCTCATGTGGGAGCGAGCCTGCTCGCGAAGTTTTTTATCAGGCTGTCGCCGCCTCTTTGTAGGCTTTCAACGCCTTCAGTCGTTCCCGCTTCAGCGCTTCACCCAGTTCCGGCCCCTTGAAGCCCTTTTCCAGCAGCGGCTGCACCGCCACCGCTCGCGCAGCTTTCGCCGCTCCGCGCAAATAATCCGCCTGTGGATAACTGCGCTGCTCCAGGCCCTTGCGGCCACGGGCATCCATCTCGCACGCGGCGATAAACTCTTCGAATCGCTGCGGTCGGCGATAGATATCGAAGCTCTGCAGCAACTCCAGCAGCGTCGAGGCTTTCAACTCCAGCGCCCGGTGCCCATGGGTGTGGTACTGCCCCACCAGCAGCGCCAGTTCCTGACAGTCCTTGGGGACCTTGAAGCGCTCGTTGACCGCTTTGATCAGCTTCAGCCCGGTGTGCTCATGGGCGATATGCCTGGGCCACTCATCTTCCGGCGTCAGGCCTTTGCCCAAGTCATGCAGCAGGCAGGCCCAGCGCACTGTCAGTGGTTGTTTGTGCTGGGCTGATTGCTCCAGCACGCTCAGGGTGTGCAGGCCTGTGTCAATTTCCGGGTGATGGGTCTCTGGCTGCGGCACGCCGAACAAGGCGTCGACTTCCGGCAATAGCTCTTTGAGTGCGCCACAGTCGCGCAAGACCTGGATGAACACCTGTGGATGATCTTCCATCAGTGCCCGGGAAATCTCCTTCCAGCTACGTTCGGCAGTCAGCGCCTGCAATTCGCCGGACTCACTGAGCTGGCGCATCAAGTCCATGGTCTCATCGGCGACCGTAAAGCCCAATCCTGCGTAGCGCGCAGCAAAACGGGCAACACGCAGGACACGGAGCGGATCTTCGGCGAATGCCGGGGATACATGGCGCAGGATTCGCGCTTCAAGATCGCGCTGGCCATGGTACGGATCGGTAAGGTTGAGCTGATCGTCCTCGGCCATGGCATTGATCGTCAGGTCGCGGCGAATCAGGTCTTCTTCAAGCGTCACTTCGGGACTTGCGTAGAAGGTGAAGCCGCCGTAACCCCGGCCACTCTTGCGTTCCGTACGGGCGAGGGCATATTCCTCACCGGTTTTGGGGTGCAGAAACACCGGAAAATCGGCGCCAACCGGGCGGTATCCCTTGGCGAGCATTTCCTCCGTGGTGGCGCCCACCACGACCCTGTCGATGTCAGTGACCGGCAACCCCAACAGGCGATCACGTACTGCGCCGCCAACCTTGTAAACCTGCATAAAAAACCTCCGTCAGTCCGACAGGATAACCCTTGCGTCAGACTTTCGGAGGCCAGAACCGGATCAAAGATGAATCACGGCCAGATCGAGCCGGCCGTAATCGCCTTCGCTGTGTTCACTGCGTGGCGGCACGTGATGGGTTTTCATGATCTGGTCGCCTTGCAGGGTTTCCAGATGAATGTCGAAGCCCCAGAGCCGGTGCAGGTGCTTGAGGACTTCTTCGGTGGAGTCGCCCAATGGTTTGCGGTCGTGCTGCTGATGGCGCAGGGTCAGCGAGCGATCGCCCCGACGATCAATGCTGTAGATCTGCACGTTCGGCTCACGATTGCCGAGGTTGTATTGCGCTGCCAGGGTTTCGCGGATGATGCGGTAGCCGCCCTCATCATGAATGGCCGGCACCAGCAGGTCGTCTTTCTGGTCGTCATCGAGAATGCTGAACAGCTTCAGATCGCGGATCACCTTGGGCGACAGGTACTGCAGGATGAAGCTCTCGTCCTTGAAACTGCTCATGGCGAACTTGATGGTCGACAGCCAGTCGGAACCGGCGATGTCCGGGAACCAGCGGCGATCCTCTTCGGTAGGCTCTTCGCACATGCGCCGAATGTCGCGGTACATGGCGAAACCCAATGCATAGGGGTTGATGCCGCTGTAGTACGGACTGTCGAAACCCGGCTGGAATACCACGCTGGTGTGCGAGGTGAGGAATTCCATCATGAAACCGTCGGTCACCAGGCCCTCGTCGTACAGATCATTCATCAATGTGTAATGCCAGAACGTTGCCCAGCCTTCGTTCATGACCTGGGTCTGGCGCTGCGGATAGAAATACTGGGCGATCTTGCGCACGATGCGCACGATCTCGCGCTGCCAGGGTTCCAGCAGCGGCGCGTGTTTCTCGATGAAATAGAGGATGTTTTCCTGCGGTTCGGCCGGGAAGCGGGCGTTGTCCTTGTCGCTGTATTTGTCCGCGCCTTTGGGAATGGTGCGCCACAGATCATTGATCTGCTTCTGCATGTGCTCTTCGCGATCCTTCTGCCGCCGGCGCTCTTCTTCGGCGGAAATCGGATACGGGCGTTTGTAACGGTCGACACCGTAATTCATCAGGGCATGGCAGGAATCGAGCAGATCTTCCACGGCATCGATGCCGTGGCGCTCTTCGCACTGCATGATGTACTGCTTGGCGAACACCAGGTAATCGATGATCGAACTGGCGTCAGTCCAGGTACGGAACAGGTAGTTGCCCTTAAAGAAGCTGTTGTGGCCATAGCAGGCATGGGCCACCACCAGCGCCTGCATGCAGATGGTGTTTTCTTCCATCAGATAGGCGATGCACGGGTCGGAGTTGATCACGATCTCGTAAGCCAGGCCCATTTGCCCGCGACTGTAGGATTTCTCTGTGCTGAGGAAGTGTTTGCCGTAGGACCAGTGGTGATAGCCCAGCGGCATGCCCACTGAGGCATAGGCGTCCATCATCTGCTCGGCGGTGATCACTTCGATCTGGTTGGGATAGGTGTCCAGAGCATAACGGGCCGCGATCCGGGCGATTTCGCGGTCGTAGGTCTGGATCAGCTCGAATGTCCATTCGGAGCCGGTGGAAATCGGTTGGCGCTTCTGCTCTTTGGCGGTCATGTCACTAACCTGCGCTGGAAGAGTTCACGGAAGACCGGATAGATATCTCCGGCCGAGACCAGTTGCTGCTGGGCAAATGTGTCAGAGAAGGCTTCGGCGATGCGTTCGTATTCGTACCACAGGGCCTGATGTTCGCGCGGGGTGATCTCCACATAAGTGTAGTACTGCACAAACGGCATGATCTGGTTGATCAGGATGTCGCGGCAGATCGGCGAATCGTCGTTCCAGTTGTCGCCATCGGAGGCCTGAGCGGCGTAGATGTTCCACTCGTTGCTCGGATAGCGCTCGGCCATGATTTCCTGCATCAGCTTCAGGGCGCTGGAAACAATGGTGCCGCCGGTCTCACGAGAATAGAAAAACTCCTCCTCGTCCACCTCTCGGGCGCTGGTGTGGTGACGGATGAACACCACGTCGATCTTGTCGTAGTTACGCTTGAGAAACAGGTACAGCAGGATGAAAAAGCGCTTGGCGATGTCCTTGGTGGCCTGCGTCATAGAACCGGACACGTCCATCAGGCAGAACATCACTGCTTTGGAACTGGGATTGGGTTGCTTGACCAACAGGTTGTATTTCAAGTCGAAGGTGTCGAGGAACGGCACGCGGTGAATGCGCGCGCTGAGTTTCTCGATTTCAGCTTCGAGTTCCTGAATATCGCCGAAGTTGTCCGGTTCTTCGCGCTTGAGCCGCGCCAGCTCTTCCTTGGCTTCGCGCAGTTTCGCGCGACTGCTGCCGGACAGGGCGATACGACGCGCATGAGCCGAGCGCAACGTGCGGATGATATTGATGCGTGAAGGGTTACCTTCGTTGCTGATCCCGGCGCGGACGGTTTTGAACGTGTCGGTGCCGGTCAGGTTGCGTTTGACCAGATTCGGCAATTCAAGGTCTTCGAACATGAATTCGAGGAACTCTTCCTGAGTGATCTGGAAGACGAACTCGTCCATGCCTTCGCCGGAATTGCCCGCCTTGCCCGGACCGCGTCCACCGCCGCCTCCTGGTGGGCGAGCGATATGTTCACCGGCCGTGAATTCTTTGTTACCGGGATGCACCACGGTCTGCTTGCCGCCGCGTCCATGATGAAGCACCGGCTCGTCGATATCGCGGCCGGGAATGCTGATCTGCTCGCCGTGCTCCATATCCGTGATGGAACGGCGACTGACTGCCTCTTCGACAGCCTTCTTGATGTGGTCACGGTAGCGCCGCAGAAAACGCTGGCGGTTCACCGTGCTCTTGTTTTTGCCATTGAGGCGTCGGTCGATCACATAGCTCATAAGGCCCCTCCGGGGAGCTTCAAGTTTTGAGCTGCAAGCTGCAAGTAGAGGCCGATTCACCCGGATGGGGATTCACGCGCGTTCTCCTTGCAGCTTGTGGCTTATAGCTTGCAGCTGCCTCACTGCGACTTGCGGACCCGCAGGTACCATTCGGACAGCAGGCGTACCTGTTTATCGGTGTAGCCACGTTCAACCATTCGCGTAACGAAGTCGTTGTGTTTCTGCTGATCCTCCTTGCTGGCCTTGGCGTTGAAGCTGATGACGGGCAGCAGGTCTTCGGTGTTGGAGAACATTTTCTTCTCGATGACCACCCGCAGTTTTTCGTAGCTGAGCCAGGTCGGGTTCTTGCCGTTGTTGTTGGCCCGGGCGCGCAGGACAAAGTTGACGATCTCGTTGCGGAAATCCTTCGGATTGCTGATTCCGGCCGGTTTTTCGATTTTTTCCAGCTCTTCGTTCAGGGCCACGCGGTTGAGGATCTCGCCGGTTTCCGGGTCGCGATACTCCTGATCCTGAATCCAGAAATCCGCGTACAGCACGTAGCGGTCGAAGATGTTCTGGCCGTATTCGCTGTAGGACTCCAGATAAGCGGTCTGGATTTCCTTGCCGATAAACTCGATGTAGCGCGGCGCCAGGTATTCCTTCAGATAGCGCAGGTAACGTTCGCGGGTTTCGGCCTGGAACTGTTCCTGTTCGATCTGCTGCTCCAGCACATAGAGCAGGTGCACCGGGTTGGCGGCGATTTCATGCGGGTCGAAGTTGAACACCTTGGAGAGGATCTTGAAGGCGAAGCGGGTCGACAGGCCGTTCATGCCTTCGTCGACACCGGCCGAATCGCGGTACTCCTGAATCGACTTGGCCTTCGGATCGGTGTCCTTGAGGTTTTCGCCGTCGTAGACGCGCATCTTCGAATAGATGTTGGAGTTTTCCGGCTCCTTGAGGCGCGACAGCACGGTGAACTGCGCGAGCATTTTCAGAGTATCCGGTGCGCAGTGCGCCTTGGACAGGGAGCTGTTGAAAAGCAGTTTGTCGTAGATCTTCACTTCGTCGCTGACACGCAGGCAGTACGGCACTTTGACGATGTAGATCCGGTCGATGAACGCCTCGTTGTTCTTGTTGTTGCGGAAGGTGTGCCACTCCGATTCGTTGGAGTGAGCCAGCAGGATGCCGGTAAACGGAATCGCGCCGAGGCCTTCGGTACTGTTGTAGTTGCCCTCCTGGGTAGCAGTCAGCAATGGGTGCAGCACCTTGATCGGCGCCTTGAACATCTCGACGAACTCCATCAGGCCCTGGTTGGCCCGGCACAGCGCACCGGAGTAGCTGTAGGCATCGGCGTCGTTCTGTGGAAATTCTTCGAGTTTGCGGATATCGACCTTGCCAACCAGTGCCGAGATGTCCTGGTTGTTCTCGTCACCGGGTTCGGTCTTGGCCACGGCAATCTGATTGAGGATCGACGGGTACAGCTTGACCACGCGGAACTGGCTGATGTCGCCGCCGAATTCGGCCAGGCGCTTGGTCGCCCATGGCGACATGATGGTGTTCAGGTAGCGCCGTGGAATGCCGAAATCTTCCTCGAGGATCGCGCCATCTTCGGTGGCGTTGAACAGACCCAGAGGCGACTCGAAGACCGGCGAGCCCTTGATGGCATAAAAGGGCACTTTCTCCATCAGCTGTTTCAGCTTCTCGGCCAGGGACGATTTACCGCCACCGACGGGGCCGAGTAGATAAAGAATCTGTTTCTTCTCTTCCAGGCCTTGGGCGGCGTGGCGGAAATACGAGACGATCTGGTCGATGCATTCTTCCATCCCGTGGAAGTCTTCAAAGGCCGGATAGCGGCGGATCACCTTGTTGGAGAAGATGCGCGACAGCCTCGAATTGGTCGAAGTGTCGAGCAGTTCCGGTTCGCCGATCGCCATCAACAGACGTTCGGCGGCGGAAACGTAGGCGCTGCGATCGTTTTTGCACAGCTCCAGGTACTCCTGCAGAGAGAGTTCTTCCTGGCGTGTGGATTCGAAGCGTTGTTGGAAGTGGCTAAAGATACTCATGACGTCACCTCGCTCGATACGTGGAGCCGACGCCGGATCACTCAGTCGATGCTGGCAGCAGTCGCTGTGGCAGCTGCTGTTTACCCCCCAGAATTCTCCCACGGTCGACAAACCGCGAAAGCTACTCCCGATGACCCGCGCGCCGGTGTACCGGCTCTCCCCTGTTTTGGATGGCCTGCGCTTAAGGATAGTTGGGAATTCGAGAGGTAAAGGCGAGATACGTAATTAGTTGTGGCAGACCGTTCGTCTGCCGCGCGCAGGCCCACGGCAGCCGGGGCCTGCGCTGCGCAAAAAAATTATTCGGCGGTGCCTTGCGCGGTTTCCGACGGATAAGTCGTACGCCACAGCTCAAAGCCGCCGTCCATGCTGTAAACGTCGGAGAAGCCTTGGCTGACCAGATAGGCGGCTGCGCCCTGGCTGGAATTGCCGTGGTAGCAGACCACGACGGTCGGTGCATCGAGGTCGGCGCCTTGAATGAAAGCGTGCAGGGAATGGTTGTCGAGATGTTTGGAGCCGCTGATATGCAGCGCGGCAAAGGTCGCCGGATCGCGTACGTCGACTACGACTGCGCCCTGTTCACGCAGGGCCTGCGCCTGTTCCGGGGGGATTCGTTTGAATTCGGTCATGACAAAGTACCTGTTGCTCTACTGAAGGCGCAGTCTAACGCGAGGCGTTGACGGGCGAATCGTTGGGGGTGAGTGGGGCGACTGATGGCGCAAGTCCGCCGTGCTCGTCGCATTTGCATGACAGGCGTTCGCCGCTGTCGACGTTCATAAGCGTCAGGCTGCCGCCCCATACGCATCCGGTGTCCAGCGCGGAAATGCCCGGCTCGTGGATATTGCCCTCGAGCGCGGCCCAGTGACCGAAGATGATGCGCAGGCCTTTGGTCTTGCGCTCCTTGTGCTGAAACCACGGCTTGTAGCCGGGCGGTGCGCTGTCGAGGCCTTCCTTGCTTTTGAGGTCGAGCTTGCCCTCAGCGGTGCAAAAGCGCATGCGCGTGAAGTAATTGGTGATCACCCGCAGCCTATCAATGCCTTTGAGATCGTTGTCCCATTTTGCCGGCTCGTTGCCGTACATACCGTCAAGGTAGGCGGGGAATACGTTGTCGTCGCGCAGGGCGGTCTCCACTTCGGCGGCGCACTTCAACGCACGGCGCAGCGACCATTGCGGCGGGATGCCTGCATGGACCATCGCAACATCGCGTGTTTCGTCGTAATGCATCAGCTTTTGCTGGCGCAGCCATTCCATCAGCTGCGGCCCATCGGGGGCCTCGATGATTTCGCGCAGTGTGTCGCTTTTCTTCAAACGCTCGATCTTCTTCGCGGCGGCCAGCAGGTGCAGGTCGTGATTGCCGAGCACGCAGACTAGCGACTCACGCATGCCAAAGAGAAAACGCAGGGTTTCCAGCGACTGCGGGCCACGGTTGACCAGATCGCCGACCAGCCACAGCCGGTCAAGCGCCGGGTCGAAGGCAACTTGTTTGAGCAGGCACTTGAGCGGTTCGAGGCAGCCTTGCAGGTCACCGACGGCGTAAGTCGTCATCAGTGCAGGGCTCCGGGTACGGCGAGGCGAAACGGTTTGATGACGGCATCGAAATGTTTGCCGTCATCGGCGAGCATTTGATAAGTGCCCTGCATGGTGCCGACCTTGGTGGTCATCACCGTGCCGCTGGTATACGTGTGGCTCTTGCCTGCATCGATCAACGGTTGCTGGCCGACGACGCCTTCACCGCGCACTTGTTCGACATGGCCGTCACCATCGGTAATCACCCAGTGCCGGGACAGAAGCTTGGCCGCAATCTCGCCGTTGTTCTGCACGGTGATGGTGTAGGCAAAGGCGAAACGGTCGTGTTCGGGTTGCGATTGGTCTGCCAGATAGTGAGTGACGACGCTGACATCGACCTGATAACGGGAATCGGACATGCAAGAAGGCCTTAACGAAGCGGAACGCGGGGCGTAGCTGATGGGGAATCAGTCTAGGCAAGTATCGGGCAGTAAACCAGAGTGGTGTGCTGCCCGATAGCGTTCATCGCGAGTCAGTCGGCGGCAGGAGTGGCCGGGACCTGTATCGCGAGCTGGTCGGCCAGGCGCACGAATGCAGCCAGATCCAGCTGCTCGGGACGCAGGCTGCCATCGACGCCGGCGGCTTCGATTTCGGCATTGCTGAGCAATTGCTTGAGGGTGTTGCGCAAGGTTTTGCGGCGCTGATTGAAGGCTTCGCGTACCACGCGCTCCAGCAACTTGTGATCCTTCGCCGGGTGCGGCAGTACCGCGTGGGGCACCAGACGAACGATCGCCGAGTCGACTTTCGGCGGCGGGTTGAATGCGCCCGGGCCGACGTTGAACAGATGTTCCACGCGGCAATGGTACTGGACCATGATCGACAGACGACCCCAGTCACCGCCACCCGGGCCTGCGGCCAAGCGCTCGACCACTTCTTTCTGCAGCATGAAGTGCATGTCGCGAATGATGCCGGCGTTGTTCAACAGGTGAAAAATCAACGGCGTGGAGATGTTGTACGGCAGGTTGCCGACCACCCGCAGGCTGTTTGGCGCGGCGTTCAGTGTATTGAAGTCGAACTTCAGCGCATCGCCCTGATGCAGGTTGAAATTACTCATGCCGGCAAACTGCTGGTTGAGGATCGGGATCAGATCCTTGTCCAGCTCCACTACGTCGAGTTGCGCGCCGGAGCCCAGCAAACCTTGGGTCAGCGCACCCTGACCGGGGCCGATTTCCAGCAGGCGATCGTCAGGCTTGGCATGGATGGAGCGCAGGATGCGGTCGATAACGCCGGCATCGTGCAGGAAGTTCTGACCAAAGCGTTTGCGCGCCTTGTGTTGATATTGCTCGTTCATAAACGGGTCTCGGCCATCTGGTAGGCGGTTTCCAGGGCGACTTGCAGGCTGCCGGTATCGATCCTGCCGCTGCCGGCCAGATCCAGGGCGGTGCCATGGTCGACCGAGGTGCGGATGATCGGCAGGCCCAGCGTCACGTTGACGGCAGCGCCGAAGCCTTTGTACTTGAGCACGGGCAAGCCCTGGTCGTGGTACATCGCCAGCACTGCGTCGCAGTGCTCCAGATATTTGGGGGTAAACAGAGTGTCGGCAGGCAGCGGGCCACGAAGGTCCATGCCCTCGCCGCGCAGGCGCTCTAATGTCGGTTCGATGATGTCGATTTCTTCATGGCCCAGGTGGCCGCCTTCACCGGCATGCGGGTTGAGACCGCAGACCAGGATGCGTGGCCGGGCGATGCCGAATTTGTCTTGCAGGTCGGCGTGCAGGATTCGCGTGACCCGCTCCAGCCGCTCCGGGGTGATCGCGTCGGCAATCTCGCGCAGGGGCAGGTGGGTGGTGACCAGCGCCACGCGCAAACCGCGAGTGGCCAGCATCATCACTACTTGCGCGGTGTGCGTCAGGTCGGCGAGAAATTCAGTGTGTCCAGAGAACGCGATGCCCGACTCGTTGATCACACCTTTGTGCACCGGCGCGGTGATCATCCCGGCGAAGTCGCCATTCAGGCAGCCGTTGCCGGCGCGGGTCAAGGTTTCGAGGACGAATGCAGCGTTGGCCTTGTCCAGTTGCCCGGCGATTACCGGTGCGCTGAGCGGCGTGTCCCAGACGTACAGGCTGTTGGCCGGTGCTGGAACATCTGGCCACTGACCCGGCGCGACATCCAGCAGATTGACGGCCAGCCCCAACTGCGCGGCCCGCTCAAGGAGCAGGTCGCGGCTGGTGATGGCAATCAGGGGATGTGGCTGGGCTTGCGAGGCGAGCAGCAGGCACAGGTCGGGACCGATGCCGGCTGGTTCGCCGGGTGTCAGCGCGAAACGCTTGGGTTTCACTGCGCTGCCTGGTCTGCACCAGGAAGTTTGATCTCTACGTACGCTTCGTCACGGATCTGACGCAGCCAGGTTTGCAGCTCTTCATCGTATTTGCGGTTACGCAGTACGGACATCGCTTGCTGCTCACGGGCCTGTTCGGTGCCGTCAGTGGCGCGACGGCCAAGGACTTCCAGCACGTGCCAGCCGTATTGGGTCTGGAATGGCTTGGACAGCTGACCTTGTGGGGTCGAAGCCATCACTTCGCGGAATTCCGGTACCAGCACGTTCGGGTCGATCCAGTTCAGGTCGCCGCCGTTGAGGGCGGAACCCGGGTCTTCCGAGTAGTTTTTCGCCAGCTCGGCAAAGTCTTCGCCGGCGGTGATGCGGTCATACAACGATTGCACCAGTGCCTTGGTCTTGGCTTCGTCGCGGATCGGGCTCGGCTTGACCAGGATGTGGCGGACATGCACTTCGTCGCGCATCTGCGCTTCGCCGCCACGTTTGCCCAGCAGCTTCAGAATGATGAAGCCGCCCGGCGTGCGCGCAGGCTGAGTGATGTCGCCAACCGCCATGCTGCTCAGCTCACGATCGAACGGCGGTGGCAGTTGTGCGGCTTTACGCCAGCCCATCTCGCCGCCTTCCAGCGCGTTGTCGCTACCGGATTTGGCCACGGCCATCTGACCGAAGTCGGCGCCTTGCTTGAGCTGCTGGTATACATCCATCGCCTGACGATAAGCGCTCTGAATGGCTTCAGAGTTGGCGCTTTCCGGGGTCGGAATCAGGATGTTGGCCAGGTGCAGTTCTTCGGACAGCTGCATCTTACCGAGGTCGGAGGCGAGGAAGTTCTTCACTTCCTGCTCGGACACCTGGATGCGCTCCGCCACACGACGCTGACGCACACGGCTGATGATCATTTCGCGCTTGATCTGATCACGGGCGTCGTCATAGTTCAGGCCATCACGAGCGAGCGCAGCACGAAACTGATCGACACTCATGTTGTTGCGCTGAGCAATGGTGCCGACAGCCTGGTTCAACTCTTCGTCAGTGATGCGGATGCCGGAACGTTCGCCGATCTGCAGTTGCAGGTTTTCGACGATCAGACGCTCGAGCACTTGTTGATCGAGCACACCCGGAGGCGGCAGACCGCCACCGCGCTTGGCGATGGTCTGCTGAACTTCGTGAACGCGTTGGTCCAGTTGGCTCTGCATGACCACGTCGTTATCGACGATCGCCACCACTTTATCGATGGACTGTACGGCGGCGTTGGCCGCCGTACCCAGGAACAGCGCGCCCAGCAGCACCGGGCGCAGACAATCAGAAAGCTTGGTCTTCACGTTCACGATAACCTTGAATGCCTTTGTCGAGGAAGCTCTCTACCTTGGCGCCAGTCAGGCCGCCGAGTCCCTTCAGAACAATTTGGAGGAAGATGCCATGGTCGCCTTTTTCGTTTTCCGGGGCGTTCTGACTGTTTTCGTCATAGGCGACCCAGTAACGGTTGATCAGGCGCAGTTTCCAGCAGCAGTTGTCGTATTCGAAACCACCGAAGGCTTCCAGCGTGCGATTGCGGTTGTAGTCGTACTGCCAGCGACTGATGGCGTTCCACTGCGGAACGATCGGCCAGATGACCGAGAAGTCATGCTGCTGGATCTTGTAGTAGTCCTTCACGTAGCCAGGTTGACCCGGGGTGCCGTAGTCGCCGCCGCCCACCGACCATTGACCAGTATTCTGATCGTATCGAACCTGGTCGTTGCGATAGCGGTAACCGGCGTTGATGACCTTGTTCGGGTTGTCCGCAGGCTGGTAATGGAACATCGCGCTGCCGGAGCGCGGGCTGCGGCTGTCCGGATCCCAGTTGTAATCGGCAGTGGCGCGCCAGTCACGGTTCCAGCGGTATTCATATTCGAGCGCGTACGGCGAAACACTGGATTTGGAGTCTTCACGAGTTTTCGCATCGATACCAGGCAATTGCACTTCGCGGTTCTTGAAGTAGTACGCCTGGCCCACGCTGATGCGCTGACGTTCAAACCCGTTTTCTTCGATCCAGCGACTGGTAACGCCCAGCGATAGTTTGTTCTCGTCGCCTACACGGTCGGCGCCGGAGAAGCGGTTGTCGCGGAACAGCGAAGAGTAATTGAAGGTATATTCGCTGGTGTCGAAGACCGGAATGTCTTCCTGATCTGTTTCGGGAACATAGAGGTAGAACAGGCGCGGTTCCAGAGTCTGGCGGTAATTCTTGCCGAAGTAGGAAGTATCGCGATCGAAATACAGGCCGCTGTCGATGCTGGCAATCGGGACGCCACGGCTCTGGTTGCTGTCGAACTTGCCATAAAGCTTCTGGTTTTCCGGCGACAGCGCATCAATCTGGGATTTGCCGGTGTTATCCAGATCAAGCTGATACTGCGTGTACTGATACTTCAACGATGGTTTGAGGAAACCATACGTCCAGTTCATCGGCAGGCTGACGCCCGGCTTCAGATTCAGGCGATCACCGTTGGCGCGGGCCAGACCGCTGATGTTTGTGTCCAGACGACGTTCGGCAATGCCATCTTCATTGATGAAGTCGCCATCACGTAGATCGCGATCGAAACGAACCAGCTCGGTCTCGTAATCGAAATTCAGACCTTCCGGATGGTACGGCAGCTGACCATTGAAGGTGATCTGCGGCAGACGACCATAGGGTGTGATGTTGGAAACGGTAGCCAGCTGATATTGCTGAGCATTCAGGCGTGCGGTGTAGTTGTCGCCACGGTAGCTGACCGCACCCTGCTGATTGACGAAATCATCGCTCTTCACACCAATCTGATCGGTCTGCAGATCCTGGAAGTAATACGGATCGCTGATCTTGGTGTAATCAACTTCTGTGAGCACACGGGAGTCGAGACCGCCCTTGTGCTGCCAGTTGTACATATAGCGGGTGTCTTTGTAGTCGGACTGAAGCTTGCGATCGTCGTTCTCATCGTTGAGATACGCCGCACCGAACTGCCCTTCACTCGACTTGGTCAGGTAGCGGAACTCGCCCTCCACCAACATGCCGCGCTTGCTCATGTAGCGCGGGTACAACGTGGCGTCGTAGTTCGGCGCCAGGTTGAAGTAGTACGGGGTGACCAGCATGAAGCCGGTGTCGCTGCCCGAACCGATGGTCGGCGGGAGGAAACCTGACTGGCGACGGTCGTCGATCGGGAAGTAGATGTACGGGGTATACAGAATCGGGATGTCTTTGACGCGCAACGTCACGTTGGTCGCGGTGCCGAAACCGGTCGCCGGGTTCAAGGTGATGTTGTTGCCCTTGAGCTGCCAGGCGTTGCTGTTCGGTTCGCACGTGGTGTACGTGCCGTCCTTCAAGCGGATGATCGCGTTTTCGGCACGCTTGGCATACAGCGCGTTACCGCGGATGCGCGATTTGTGCATCACGTATTCGGCGTTGTCGACCTTGGCTTCGCCGGTGTCGAGCTGCACATCGGCGTGGTCGCCGACGATAAGCGCGCCGTTGTCGCGGATGCGCACGTTGCCGGCCAGTTCGCCACGGCTCTCGGCCTGATACAGATTGGCCTCGTCGGCTTCGACCTGCATGCTGCCCTGACGCATGATCACGTCACCGGCAAGGCTGGCGACCTGGGTGTCCTGCTCGTAACGCGACGCTTTGGCACCGATGAAGGTCGGCGCGTCACTTTTATTCGTCTTGTCATTCATGCCAGGACGAATCGGTTCGATATAGGAACCAGAGCAGTAAGGACCGGTCTCGGCCAATTGCGCGGCGGTGAGCTTCTCGCGCGGAACCCAGTCGAGGTGACTGTAGTCTTCGCTACGGGATTTCAGGCCACGGCCCTTGGACTCGGTGACCAGTGCGGTTTTCGCGCCAGTGTCGGCGTCGGAACCCTTGTCGGCCGCAGGCTCGCCGGCGGCGCTGACGGCACTGCCGTCATGCACCGGACGCGGCGGCAATGCCGCGGCGGGCGACTTGGGCGCACAGTCCCAGCCACCCGTAGCCGAGACGGAGCAGTCATACTGCTCGGCGGCAACAACGAATTGACTGGCCAGAGGTTGCATAGCCAGCAGACTGCCGGTTACCAACAATGGAAATTTTTTACGAAACGCGGGGGATTTCAATGCCATCTTATTAGTCCGGGCTTCCTGCGTGCCATCTGCCCGCGGTGTGGGCCGCACGCCTCTCGATGGTCTGAAAAAGATGCTGGATAATAAAGCATGACCCGCTTGACGGCTAGCGCCGTCGGAGACCCTTGCAATGCCTGACCAAGATGTACGCTTGCAACACCTGAAAGTTTGGCTCGATGAGCAGTTGGCAAAGCTGTTTGCCGAGCAGGGCTGGGGCACCGTGCCCCCGGCCACGTTGACTGCGGCCAGCAGCGACGCGAGTTTCCGCCGCTACTTCCGCTGGGAGGGCGATGGTCGCAGCTTCGTCGTGATGGACGCGCCGCCGCCCCAGGAAAACTGCAAACCGTTCGTGGATATCGCTTTTTTGCTGGCGAAATCCGGAATTAATGTGCCGAAAATTTACGCCGAAGACCTCGAGCGCGGCTTTCTTTTGCTCAATGACCTGGGCAACAAGACCTATCTCGACGTCATCGATGGCGAAAATGCCGACGCGTTATTCCACGATGCCCTGCAAGCGCTGTTGGCTTTTCAACAGTTGCCGATGGTTGCGCCGTTGCCGAGTTACGACGTCGCCTTGTTGCGTCGTGAGCTGGAACTGTTCCCCGAGTGGTACGTCAAGCGCGAGCTGGGCGTCGAGTTCGATGCGGCCCAGCAGCAACAATGGCAACACATCAGCGAGTTGCTGATCGACAGCGCGTTGGCGCAGCCGAAAGTGCTGGTGCACCGCGACTACATGCCGCGCAACCTGATGCTCAGCGAGCCCAACCCCGGTGTGCTGGATTTCCAGGACGCGGTGTACGGCCCGGTGACCTACGACGTGACTTGCCTGTTCAAGGACGCTTTCCTCAGCTGGCCGGAAGAACGTGTACGCGGCTGGCTGGAAAGTTATTGGCAGCAAGCCTCGGCATTGGACATCCCGGTGCAGGCGGACTTCGAAGAATTCCTGCGCGCCAGCGACCTGATGGGCGTGCAGCGTCACCTGAAAGTCATCGGCATCTTCGCGCGTATCTGCCATCGCGACGGCAAGCCGCGTTATCTGGCGGACGTGCCGCGCTTCTTCACTTATATAGAAGCAGTGATCGCGCGCCGCCCTGAACTGGCGGAACTGCAAGCGCTGTTCAGCAGCTTGCGTGCTGGAGCGACGGCATGAAGGCAATGATTCTGGCAGCGGGCAAAGGCGAGCGCATGCGCCCGCTGACCCTGACTACGCCGAAACCGCTGGTGCGTGCCGCTGGCGTGCCGCTGATCGAGTATCACCTGCACGCCCTCGCGGCCGCAGGTTTCAACGAAGTTGTCATCAACCACGCGTGGCTTGGTCAGCAGATCGAGGATCATCTGGGCGACGGTTCGCGTTTCGGCCTGAGTATTCAGTACTCGCCGGAGGGCGAGCCGCTGGAAACCGGTGGCGGGATTTTCCGTGCGCTGCCGTTACTTGGTGACGATGCTTTTCTGGTGGTCAACGGCGACATCTGGACCGATTACGACTTCAGCGTGCTGCACCAGCCAATCAATGGCCTGGCGCATCTGGTGCTGGCGGACAATCCGGCGCATCACCCGAAAGGCGACTTCACTCTCATCGACGGCAAAGTGCAGGACGGCGAGCCTGATGCGCAGACGCTGACTTACAGCGGCATCGCCGTGCTGCATCCGCAGTTGTTCGATGGTTGCAGCGATGGCGCGTTCAAGCTCGCGCCGCTGCTGCGCAAGGCCATGGCCAAAGGTGAAGTGACGGGCGAGCGCCTGAAGGGGCATTGGGTGGATGTCGGTACCCACGAGCGTCTGGCCGAAGCCGAAGCCTTGATAAGAGCGAGTCACTGAGATGCTGTGGCCAGGGACTCTGATTGGAGCCGGAGTGGGGTACGCGATTGCCAGCATTCCGGGGGCCATGCTTGGGGCGTTGTTGGGGCAGGCGCTGGATCGGCGCCTGCACTTGCAGAGCTGGGGACACTTACGCGAGAAGCTCGGCGGCCGGCCGATGCTGCGTAACGATGAACTGCTGTTCGTGTTGCTCGGGCGTCTGGCCAAGAGCGACGGGCGCGTCACTGACGGGCATATCCAGCAGGCGCGCAATGAAATGCGCGCGCTGGAAATGAGCGAGCCGGCGACTCGGCGGGCGATTGCCGCGTTCAATCGCGGCAAGTCCGGCAGCGACAATCTGCGCGGCTATCTGCGTCGTTTGAGTGCGCAACCGCACGCGGCCGAAGGTGTGTTGCGCGCCTGTTGGCGAATGGTTTGGGCTGATGGTCGCGCCGGGGTCAGCGAACGCGAGTTGCTGGCGCAGTGGGGCAAGTGGCTCGGCTGGACGTCGCAGCAGGTGCAAGCGCTGGCCAGCGATTACGAGCCGGGCAAGCGGCCGATCGTCAGTGCGGCAGTGAGCTATCAGGAGGCGATGAAGCTGCTTGGGGTGTCGGCGAGCAGCGAGCCGGCACAGATCAAGCGCGCTTACCGGCGATTGCTCAGTCGCCATCACCCGGACAAAATCGCCGGCAGCGGCGCGACCCCGGCGCAGGTGCGTGATGCGACCGAGCGGACGCGGGAATTGCATAGCGCCTATACGCTGATTCGCGAGCGGCGGGATTTTCGCTAGAAGTTAGATGGGTGTTGCTTGTGCTTGCCCCTTCGCGAGCAGGCTCGCTCCCACATTGAATTGTGCATAGATCCAATGTGGGAGCGAGCCTGCTCGCGAATTAAGGGCGATTCGGTGTGACAGTCAGTCAACAGCCTGAGGATTCAACCAGCCCCGCACCCGCCGAAACAACTGTTCCTGCTCAGCCTTCTTGTCCGGCAACACCTTCAGCGCCACCTGGCTGAACGCCGAGGTCTTCAGGCGCTTGCTCGCTTGCATGCGCTCCAGCGCTGCGTTGCGATCCAGCGCTCTGTCCATGTAGAAAATATCCACCGTCGGCAGCTTCAGTGTCGGCGTCAGTTCGGCGAGTGGCGGCAGGGCTTTGGCTGGTGCTTGCGCGTCAACCATGACCAGTTTTTCCACCTGCGGCGTTTGTCGCTCGCTGAGAAAACGCGCCGCCCAGTAGGCACCGGTGCCGTGACCGAGCACGACAATGCTGCGCGCGCTTTGCTGTTCGGCGTAGGCAATCGCCGCGTCGATCCGTCCGAAAATGCGCTCGGCGTCGGCTTTGGTTTGTTCTTCGCTGGTCTCGGCCACTACCTGTTCGGCGACTTCCGCTTCACCGCCAGCGGCCTGTTCGATCGGTTGTGCGGTGGTGGCGTCTTTGCTTGTGGTTTCCGGGGCTTTCGGCGCGGCGGCCGGTTCGATTACGCGCGGAGCAATGGCGTCGCTTTGCAGATCCGGCAGGGTGATGCTCAGGCTGCTCCACTCGGCATCCGGCAATTTGCCTCGCAACGGGCCAACTGCCTGCGGCCAGTCAGCGGTTTCGCCGGCACCGGGAACGATGATCACCGCGCCTTTGGGCTCGGCGCTGTTGGCCGGTTTCCACAGGGCGAGGAAAGTGTCGCTGCCAGCCTGCAGTTGTTGCTGCTCTTGCGCCGGCAGTTTACGTTGCAGTGCGGCGGCCTCTTCCTGACTACGCTCAAGCAGTGGCTGGCGCTCGGCCGGTTTTTCCTCGGCGGGTTTATCCGTGGCGGCGGGCGCCGGGTCGGCGGCTTCGACGGAAAACGCACAAGGCAGGATCAGCGACAGGCACAATGCTGGCAGTGCCAGGCGGTAGACAGAGGGCATCGGTTATTCCAGGCCAGAAAAGTATCCCGGCAGCCTAATGGGTTGGTCAGAATTTGTCAGTGTATGAGACTTCAATGAAGCGATTTTGCTGCCTGTGGGTTATCGGCTGTTTGTGGTTTCCCTTGATGGGCTGGGCGGCGCCTGCGCCGCCGGGCCATGCCGCGCAATTGTCGCCAGAGCAGCAGCAATGGCTGGCGCAGCACAACGAATTGCGCGTCGGCCTGGTCTTGCAGGCGCCTTACGCGACCTACGATCGGCGCCTGCAGCGATTGTCCGGGGCCAATGTCGAGTTGATGAAGCTGCTGGCCAAAACCCTCGGCGTGGAACTGAGTTGGCGCAACTTTCAGGATCTCGGGCAGTTGGAAAGCGCTTTGCGCGAGGGCGAGATCGACATCGCTCCGGGCCTCAGCCAGACCCCGAGCGCGCTGCGTCTCTGGCAGTTTTCCGACCCGTACATGCGCGTGCCGCAACTGGTGGTCAGCGATCAGAAAAGCAGCGGCGCGGTCGATCTGGAAAAGCTCGACAGCCAGACCCGCGTCGCCGTGCGTATGCCGAGCAGCACCGCCGATTATCTGCGCAGCAACTATCCGCACTTGAATCTGCAAGGCGTGCCGCTGGAGCGTCAGGCCTTGCAGCTGCTGTTGAGTCAGCAAGCCTCCTACGCGGTGGTCGACGAAGCGCAGTTGGGGCGTCTGTCGGTGGAGCCGGAGTTTGCCGAACTGGTGGTGGTCGGCGATATCGGCCTGCCGCAGTTGCTGCGCGTGGCCTCGCGGCGCGATTGGCCGGAACTGGCCGGCATCGTCCAGAGCGCCTTGCGCGCAATACCGGCCAAGGACCTGGAACAACTGCACAACCAATGGCTGCAGCCGAAATACCCACGGCTGACCGAGTCGCCGGGGTTCTGGCAGAACCTCAGCCTGTTGTTCGCGGTGATGCTGCTCAGTTGCGCGGCCATCGTGGTCTGGCAGCGGCGCCAACAGCACAGCCTCGAACAACGCCTGCTCAGCGCCCGCGAAGACATTGCGTTGCGCGCGGCCAGTGAAGAGGCGCTGCGGCTGACGCAGTTTTCCATCGATCAAAGCACCGTCGGCATCCTCTGGGTCAATTGGGACAGCCATGTGCGCTACGCCAACCGCGCAGCGGAAAACATGCTCGGCTATCCCTCGGGCGGGCTGATCGAACGGCCACTGATCGATTTCGAGCCCGGCCTGCACATGGATCGCTGGCTCAATCTGTGGAAGCGTGCGCGGGCCAGTGAAGAAGGGCCGCTGAGCTTCGAAACCAGCTGCCTGCGCGCCGATGGCAACGTACTGCCGGCCGACGTGTCTTTGAGTTTTCTGCGTTTTCGCGACAGTGAATATCTGGTGGTCTACCTCACCGACGTCACCGACCGCCGCCGCGCGCTCGCCGCTTTGCAGGAAAGCGAGGCGCGCCTGCAAGGCATCGCCGCCAACGTTCCGGGTCTGGTGTTCAGGCTGGAGCGGGCACCGGTCACCGGGCAGATCGACTTTGCCTACATCAGTGAGGGCAGCGAAAGTCTGGTCGGTTATGCACCGGCAGCCATCGCCCATCGCGACATGGGCCTGCGCAGTCTGGTGCACCCCGATGACAGGGCCAGTTATCACCGTACCCAGGATCAGGCGCTGGACACTGACAGCGATTGGTCGTGGCAGGGCCGCATCGTCACGCGCCGGGGCGAGCAGCGCTGGGCCGAGATCAAGGCGATCACCCGCCAGCTGGAGGATGGCGCCTACGTGTGGGACGGCATTGTCTGGGACATCAGCGAAAGCAAACGCATCGAGCTGGAACTGGCGGCCTCGCGCGAGCAACTGCGCGAACTGTCGGCGCACCTGGAAAGCGTGCGTGAAGAAGAGAAGGCGCGCATCGCCCGGGAAGTCCATGATGAGTTGGGACAGATGCTCACCGTGCTGAAACTGGAGACATCGATGTGCGAATTGGCCTACGCGCAACTCGATCCGGGACTCAACGAGCGGCTCAACAGCATGAAGCGCCTGATCGCACAGTTATTTCAGCTGGTGCGCGATGTGGCGACCGCGTTGCGTCCGCCGATTCTGGATGCCGGGATTGCCTCGGCCATCGAGTGGCAGGCGCGGCGTTTCGAGGCGCGCACGCAGATTCCGTGTCTGGTGCAGGTGCCGGACAATCTGCCGGCGCTCAGCGATGCCAAAGCGGTGGGGCTGTTCCGGATTCTGCAGGAAGCGCTGACCAACGTGATGCGCCATGCTCAGGCACATACGGTGGAGTTGACGCTGGCGCTGGATGGCGATGAATTGTGCCTGACGGTCAGCGATGATGGCGTAGGATTTGTCGCGGCCGAGGGTAGGCCGACGTCGTTTGGTCTGGTCGGTATGCGTGAGCGGGTGCTGATCATGGGCGGGCGGCTGGAGCTTGTGAGTGAGCCGGGGGAGGGCACCAGTCTTCAAGTGTGGGTGCCGGTAAGTGAGGTCTGAGGTTTTGTATTGTGAGTGCTGACGCCTTCGCGAGCAGGCTCGCTCCCACAGGGATTGGTGTGTACCTGAAATCTGGAGAAGAACGTGATCCGTGTACTGGTAGCCGAAGACCACACCATCGTCCGCGAGGGCATCAAGCAACTGATCGGCTTGGCCAAGGATCTGCAAGTGGTGGGGGAGGCGAGCAATGGCGAGCAACTGCTCGAAACCCTGCGCAGCGTGCCGTGCGAGGTGGTGCTGCTGGACATCTTCATGCCCGGCGTCAACGGCCTGGAAGCTATCCCGCGCATTCGTGCACTGAACAATCCGCCGGCGATTCTGGTGCTGTCGATGCACGACGAAGCGCAAATGGCCGCGCGCGCATTGAAGGTCGGCGCGGCCGGGTATGCGACCAAGGACAGCGATCCGGCGCTGCTGCTCACGGCGATCCGCAAAGTTGCGGCGGGCGGGCGTTACATTGACCCGGAACTGGCCGACCGCATGGTCTTCGAAGTCGGCCTGACCGATACCCGGCCGCTGCATTCGCTGTTGTCAGAACGCGAATTCTCGGTGTTCGAACGCCTGGCCCAAGGCGCCAACGTCAACGATATCGCCCAGCAACTGGCCTTGAGCAGCAAGACCATCAGCACGCACAAGGCGCGGCTGATGCAGAAGCTCAACATCACCTCGCTGGCGGAGCTGGTGAAATATGCGATGGAGCACAAACTCCTTTGACCGTCACCGCCCTCATGTGGGAGCGAGCCTGCTCGCGAAGGCGGCGTAACAGTCAGCCATTCAGTTTGATGACCCACCGCATTCGCGAGCAGGCTCGCTCCCACAGGTTCGGAGTTGGCATATCCATTAGCGACAGACGCTTTTGCCTTTACTAGCGGCTTGCAGCTTGCCCCTTGCCGCTGCGTTTGCCCAAACGCGCCATCCTTGTAGGGCATTCCCTACCCCCAACCTTCCATTGCGCTTAAGCGATTCTCTCCTGCACCCCGATTTGCGTGGCCGCCGCCAGCCACTAGGCTTGATGAACAAGCAGTCATCAACAACAAAGGTGTGGGTATGAGCCAGGTCGATACAAGCGCAGGGACCAGTGATGTGCTGGTCAGCTTTCGTGGTGTGCAGAAGAGCTACGACGGCGAGAACCTGATCGTCAAAGACCTCAACCTGGACATTCGCAAAGGCGAATTCCTCACCCTGCTCGGGCCGTCCGGTTCCGGCAAGACCACCAGCCTGATGATGCTCGCCGGATTCGAAACGCCGACCGCCGGTGAAATCCTCCTGTCCGGGCGTTCGATCAACAACGTGCCGCCGCACAAGCGCGATATCGGCATGGTGTTCCAGAACTACGCGTTGTTCCCGCACATGACTGTCGCGGAGAACCTTGCTTTCCCGTTGACCGTGCGCGGCTTGAATAAAAGCGATGTCAGCGAGCGGGTGAAGAAAGTTCTCAGCATGGTTCAGCTCGATGCCTTCGCCTCGCGTTATCCGGCGCAGTTGTCCGGCGGTCAGCAGCAGCGTGTGGCACTGGCCCGCGCGTTGGTGTTCGAGCCGCAACTGGTACTGATGGACGAACCGCTGGGCGCCCTCGACAAACAACTGCGTGAACACATGCAGATGGAGATCAAGCACCTGCACCAGCGCCTCGGCGTGACCGTGGTCTACGTGACCCACGACCAGGGCGAAGCACTGACCATGTCCGACCGCGTCGCGGTGTTCCATCAAGGCGAGATCCAGCAGATTGCGCCGCCGCGCACGCTCTACGAAGAGCCGAAAAACACCTTTGTCGCCAACTTCATTGGCGAGAACAACCGCCTCAACGGTCGCCTGCTCAGCCAGAGCGGCGAGCGCTGCGTGGTCGAGTTGGGTCGTGGCGAAAAGGTCGAGGCACTGGCAGTCAACGTTGGCCAGACCGGCGAGCCGGTGACCCTGTCGATCCGTCCGGAGCGCGTCAGCCTCAACGGTTCGAGCGATCAATGCGTCAACCGCTTCTCAGGGAGGGTGGCGGAATTCATCTATCTGGGCGACCACGTCCGGGTGCGCCTGGAAGTCTGCGGCAAGACCGACTTCTTCGTGAAACAACCGATTGCCGAGCTCGATCCTGCGCTCAGCGTCGGCGACGTGGTACCGCTTGGCTGGCAGATCGAGCACGTTCGTGCGCTCGATCCGCTTTTAGAGGCGCACTAAGCGCCCCGGCAATACCAACACCAACCCTGCACGTGGAGAGAACAATAAATGTTGAGATCCCTGAAGTTCACCGCCCTGACTCTGGGCCTGATGGGTGCGACCGGCGCAATGGCCGCCGGCCCGGACTTGACCGTGGTGTCGTTTGGCGGGGCGAACAAGGCGGCGCAAGTCAAAGCCTTCTATGCACCGTGGGAAGCGGCGGGTAACGGCAAGATCGTCGCTGGCGAATACAACGGCGAGATGGCCAAGGTCAAAGCCATGGTCGACACCAAGAGCGTGTCGTGGGATCTGGTCGAAGTTGAATCGCCAGAGCTGTCCCGGGGTTGCGACGAAGATATGTTCGAGCAACTCGACCCGGCCCTGTTCGGCAAGACCGAAGACTACGTCAAAGGCGCCATTCAGCCGTGCGGCGTAGGTTTCTTCGTCTGGTCGACCGTACTGGCTTACAACGCTGACAAGCTGAAAACCGCGCCGACCAGTTGGGCGGATTTCTGGGACACCAAGAAATTCCCGGGCAAGCGCGGCCTGCGCAAAGGCGCCAAGTACACCCTCGAATTCGCTTTGATGGCCGACGGTGTGGCGCCGAAAGACGTCTACAAAGAGCTGGCAAGCAAGGGTGGCCAGGATCGCGCGTTCAAGAAACTCGATGAGCTCAAGCCAAGCATTCAGTGGTGGGAAGCCGGTGCACAACCGCCGCAATACCTCGCTTCCGGTGACGTGGTGATGAGCTCGGCGTACAACGGTCGCATTGCGGCGGTGCAGAAAGAATCCAACCTGAAAGTGGTGTGGAACGGCGGCATCTACGACTTCGACGCCTGGGCCATCCCGAAAGGTCTGGATGCCAAACGCGCGGAAGCGGCGAAGAAATTCATCGCCTTCTCGGTGCAGCCGCAGCAGCAAAAGACCTACTCGGAAAACATCGCCTACGGCCCGGCCAACACCCAAGCCGTGCCGCTGCTGGCCAAGGATGTCCTGAAAGACATGCCGACCACCCCGGAAAACATCGCCAACCAGGTGCAGATCGACGTCAGCTTCTGGGCTGACAACGGCGAGCAACTGGAACAGCGCTTCAATTCCTGGGCGGCGAAATAACCACTTATTTACCTGTATGGAGATGGCAAGGGGGCTTTTGTGGTGAGGGGATTTATCCCCGTCGGGTTGCGAAGCAGCCCCAAAGCCATACCCGCTCGGTGGGTCAGATAAACCGCATTCTCAGGTTTTACGACTGCTGCGCAGCCGAACGGGGATAAATCCCCTCGCCACCAGGCTCGCTCCCACAGGTAGCAGTGTTTCAACGCAACAGAGGTGGTTCGCCACCTCTGTAACGATCAAAGATTTGCGGAGTACGTCATGGCCATCGCCGTTCCCCTGAACGAGGGCAACAGCCCCACCTTGAAGCAGAAGCTCAAGCACGCCGAGCGGGTCAACCGCTGGAAGGCCCAGGCACTGATTGCGCCGCTGGTGCTGTTTCTGCTGCTGGTGTTTCTGGTGCCGATCGTGGCGCTGCTCTATAAAAGCGTCGGCAACCCGGAAGTGGTTGGCGGCATGCCGCGCACTGTCACTGCCATCGCGAGTTGGGACGGCCGTGGTCTGCCGGCCGAGCCGGTGTACAAGGCTGCCAGCGAAGACCTCGCCGAAGCCCGCAAAAACCAGACGCTGGGCGATCTGTCCAAGCGCTTGAACATGGAGTTGGCCGGCTACCGCAGCCTGCTGACCAAAACCGCCCGCGCGCTGCCGTTCGCCAGCGAACCGGCCTCCTACAAGGAAGCGCTGGAAGCGCTCGACGAACGCTGGGGCGACCCGGCCTACTGGCAAGCGGTGAAACGCAACACCAGCAGCATCACTCCGTATTACCTGCTGGCGGCGGTCGATCACCGTATCGATGACCTTGGCGAACTGGCCCCGGCCACCCCGGATCAGGCTATCTACCTCGACATCTTCGCCCGCACCTTCTGGATGGGCCTGGTCATCACCGCGATCTGCCTGCTGCTCGCCTATCCATTGGCCTACCTGCTGGCGAACCTGCCTTCGCGGCAGAGCAACCTGCTGATGATCCTGGTGCTGCTGCCGTTCTGGACCTCGATTCTGGTGCGGGTCGCCGCGTGGATCGTGCTGCTGCAATCCGGCGGCCTGATCAACAGTGCGCTGCTGGCCATGGGCATCATCGATAAACCGCTGGAACTGGTGTTCAACCGCACCGGCGTGTACATCTCGATGGTGCACATTCTGCTGCCGTTCATGATTCTGCCGATCTACAGCGTGATGAAAGGCATCTCGCCGACCTACATGCGCGCGGCGATTTCCCTCGGCTGTCATCCGTTCGCCAGTTTCTGGCGGGTGTACTTCCCGCAGACCTACGCCGGCGTTGGCGCCGGCTGCCTGTTGGTGTTCATCCTCGCCATCGGCTACTACATCACCCCGGCGCTGCTCGGCAGCCCGAACGACCAAATGGTCAGCTACTTCGTCGCTTTCTACACCAACACCAGCATCAACTGGGGCATGGCCACCGCGCTCGGCGGCTTGCTGTTGCTGGCGACCGTGGTGCTTTATCTGATCTACAGCTGGCTGGTCGGCGCCAGTCGCCTGCGCCTGAGCTAAGGGGAATTTGCGATGCTGAGTCCTTACATGTCGCCCATTGAACGGGTGTGGTTCTACAGCCTGCGGATCCTCTGCGGCCTGATTCTGTTGTTTCTGATCCTGCCGGTGCTGGTGATCATTCCGCTGTCGTTCAACTCGGGGAGTTTCCTGGTCTATCCGCTGCAGGGTTTCTCGCTGCAGTGGTACCACGACTTCTTCGCCTCGGCGGAATGGATGCGTGCACTGAAGAACAGCATCATCGTCGCCCCGGCGGCGACGGTGCTGGCGATGATCTTCGGCACCTTGGCGGCGATCGGCCTGACCCGTGGCGACTTCCCCGGCAAGTCGCTGGTGATGGCGCTGGTGATTTCACCGATGGTGGTGCCGGTGGTGATCATCGGCGTGGCGAGTTATCTGTTCTTCGCGCCACTGGGGCTGGGTAACAGCTTCTTCTCGCTGATCGTCGTGCATGCGGTATTGGGTGTGCCGTTTGTGATCATCACCGTGTCGGCGACGTTGCAGGGCTTCAATCACAATCTGGTGCGTGCTGCTGCGAGTCTCGGTGCATCGCCGCTGACTGCATTCCGCCGGGTGACCTTGCCGCTGATTGCGCCGGGAGTGATTTCCGGGGCGCTGTTTGCCTTTGCGACTTCTTTCGATGAGGTGGTGGTGACGCTGTTTCTCGCCGGGCCTGAGCAGGCGACATTGCCTCGGCAGATGTTCAGCGGGATTCGCGAAAACCTCAGCCCGACGATTGCAGCGGCGGCGACGTTACTGATTGCCTTCTCGGTGATTCTGCTGCTGACCCTGGAATGGCTGCGCGGGCGTAGCGAGAAACTGCGTACTGCGCAGGTCTGAGATCAAGGTCAAAAGCCACCCCTCACCCCAGCCCTCTCCCCAAGGGGGCGAGGGGGAAGGGAGCAGATCTTCGAGGCTTTCGCGGCCGGAGTTCGACTCGGTAATTCAGGTCGATGTATTTCGAGAGTACAACCCGGTCAGTCCCCTCTCCCTCCGGGAGAGGGTTAGGGTGAGGGGCTCTTGATCTTCCTATCCGATCAACCATTCACACCCTGAATAGCAGACAACCCCAAATCCCCAGCTAATCTTGTGCCCAGCTCCCACATCTATAAGAGGCTGCGCACCATGAGTCTGTCCCAGTTCAAAATCGCTCATAAACTGATCACCGGCGCCGCAGCCATCGAACAACTGGCCGCCGAACTCACCCGTCTGGACATCGATAACCCGCTGATCGTCACCGACGCCGCGCTGGTCAAGTCCGGTACTGTCGAGCTGGCGCTGGTGCAACTCGGCGGGCGCGAATACGAGATTTTCGACCGTGTGCTGCCCGATCCGGAAATCGCCATCGTCGAAGACTGCATGCGCGCCTATCGCGAGGGCGGCCATGACGGTTTGATCGGCCTCGGGGGCGGCAGCGCCATCGATATTGCCAAAAGTGTCGCCGCCTACGCCGGATATCACGGCGCGCTGGAAGATCTGTTCGGCGTCGATCAGGTGCCGCGCAAAGGCCCGCCGCTGATCGCCATCCCGACCACCGCCGGCACCGGCTCTGAAGTCACCAACGTGGCAATCCTCTCGGACAAGGTCGCGCAGGTGAAGAAAGGCATCGTCAGCGACTATCTGTTGCCGGACGTGGCGCTGGTCAGTCCGCAAATGACCCTGACCTGTCCGCGCAGTGTTACCGCCGCCAGTGGTGTCGATGCACTGGTGCACGCCATCGAATCCTACCTGTCGGTGAATGCCTCGCCGATCACCGACTCCCTCGCCATTGGCGCAATCAAGTTGATCGCCAGCGCCTTGCCCAAGGCCTACGCCAACGGCGCCAACCTGCAAGCCCGCGAAGACATGGCCACCGCCAGCCTCATGGCCGGCATGGCGTTCGGTAACGCCGGGGTCGGTGCGGTGCATGCGTTGGCGTATCCGCTGGGCGGGCGCTTCAACATTGCCCACGGTGTCAGCAACGCCTTGCTGCTGCCCTATGTGATGACCTGGAACAAAATGGCCTGTGTCGAACGCATGCAGGATATTGCCGAAGCCATGGGCGTGAAGACCGCGCATCTGAGCGCCAGCGAAGCCGCGGACAAAGCCGTGCAGGCCATGACCGACCTGTGCGCGGCAGTGGAAATCCCTGCCGGGCTGCGCAGTTTCGGCGTGCCGGAGGAAGCAATTCCGGCGATGGCCGTGGAGGCCGCCGGCATCGAGCGCTTGATGCGCAACAACCCGCGCAAACTCAGCGCCGGCGACATCGAGAAGATCTACCGCGCGGCTTACTGAGGCGCGGGCGCTGAGGGCACATGGCACAACCCAATCATCGCGGTCCCGGTGCGCGCGTGGAAACTTGAGGTATACAATGCGCGCCATCGTGATTTAGCTCAGCACAGGTGCGTCATGCAGCCCTTCGTAATTGCTCCGTCGATCCTCTCCGCCGACTTCGCCCGCCTCGGCGAGGAAGTGGACAACGTTCTCGCCGCCGGCGCCGACTTCGTCCACTTCGATGTCATGGACAACCACTACGTGCCCAACCTGACGATCGGCCCGATGGTCTGCGCGGCGCTGCGCAAGTACGGCGTCACCGCGCCGATCGACGCGCACCTGATGGTCAGCCCGGTGGACCGCATCGTCGGCGACTTCATCGAAGCCGGCGCGACTTACATCACCTTCCACCCGGAAGCCACTTTGCACGTCGATCGCTCGCTGCAACTGATCCGCGAAGGTGGTTGCAAATCCGGTCTGGTGTTCAACCCGGCGACCCCGCTGGACGTGCTCAAGTACGTGATCGACAAGGTCGACATGGTCCTGCTGATGAGCGTCAACCCGGGCTTCGGTGGGCAGAAGTTCATTCCCGGCACCCTCGACAAATTGCGTGAAGCGCGGGCGATCATCGACGCTTCCGGTCGCGACATCCGTCTGGAAATCGACGGCGGCGTCAACGTCAACAACATCCGCGAAATTGCCGCTGCTGGCGCCGATACCTTCGTCGCCGGCTCGGCCATTTTCAACGCGCCAAACTATCAGGAAGTCATCGACAAGATGCGTTCCGAACTGGCACTGGCGCGCCCATGAGCGGTTTTGAGCAGTTGTTCCCGGGGCAGTTGCCACGGTTGGTGATGTTCGATCTGGATGGCACGCTGATCGATTCGGTTCCCGACCTGGCAGCGGCGGTGGACACCATGCTGCTCTCCCTCGGCCGTCCGCCGGCAGGTATCGAAGCGGTGCGCGAATGGGTCGGCAATGGCGCGCCGGTGCTGGTGCGTCGGGCCTTGGCGGGTGGTATCGATCACTCGGCAGTGGACGACGCTGAAGCCGAGCGCGCACTGGAGATTTTCATGGAGGCGTACGGCGCCAGCCATGAACTGACCGTGGTCTATCCCGGTGTGCGCGACACGCTCAAGTGGCTGCACAAACAAGGCGTGGCCATGGCGTTGATCACCAACAAGCCGGAGCGCTTCGTCGCGCCGCTGCTCGATCAGATGAAAATCGGCCGCTACTTCAAGTGGATCATCGGCGGCGATACCCTGCCGCAGAAGAAGCCTGACCCGGCGGCGCTGTTTTTCGTGATGAAAATGGCCAACATTCCGGCCTCGCAATCGTTGTTCGTCGGCGACTCTCGCAGTGATGTGCAGGCCGCGAAAGCAGCGGGGGTCAAGTGTGTGGCGCTGAGTTACGGCTACAACCATGGCCGGCCGATTGCCGAGGAATCGCCGGCACTGGTGATCGACGATTTGCGCAAACTAATTCCCGGTTGCCTGGATCTGGCTGGTGGGATAACGTTGCCCGACGCTGTTCAACCCCCTTCTGGAAACGCCATCGTGGTGGTCACCCGCAAACTCTGGATGAAAGTCATCAAGGCCCTGGCCCGCTGGCGTTGGCGCGCCTGACTGATTCTGGCCGGCCCTGCCGGCGCGTTTGCATACCTGACTGATTGCACCTCACCCCACGAGGCACTTTATGAATCGCGAAGAATTCCTGCGTCTGGCCGCTGACGGCTATAACCGCATCCCGTTGGCCTGCGAAACCCTGGCCGACTTCGACACGCCGCTGTCGATCTACCTGAAACTGGCCGACCAGCCCAACTCCTACCTGCTCGAATCGGTGCAGGGCGGCGAGAAATGGGGCCGTTACTCGATCATCGGCCTGCCGTGCCGCACCGTGCTGCGCGTACATGACCATCACGTCAGCATCACCGTTGATGGCGTCGAGACCGAAAGCCATGACGTCGAAGACCCGCTGGCCTTCGTTGAAACCTTCAAAGCGCGCTACAACGTGCCGACCATCGCCGGCCTGCCGCGCTTCAACGGTGGACTGGTCGGTTACTTCGGTTACGACTGTGTGCGCTATGTCGAGAAGCGTCTGGGCAAATGCCCGAACCCGGATCCGCTGGGCGTGCCGGACATTCTGCTGATGGTTTCCGACGCCGTTGTAGTGTTCGACAACCTGGCCGGCAAGATGCATGCGATCGTCCTCGCCGACCCGGCCCAGGCCGATGCCTTCGAGCAAGGTCAGGCGCGTTTGCAGGAACTGCTCGAGCAACTGCGTCAGCCGATCACCCCGCGTCTTGGCCTGGATTTCAGCAAACAGCGATCCGCCGATCCGGTGTTTCGTTCCAGCTTCACTCAGGACGATTACGAAAAAGCCGTCGACACCATCAAGGAATACATCCTTGCTGGCGACTGCATGCAGGTGGTGCCGTCGCAGCGCATGTCGATCGACTTCAAGGCTGCGCCGATCGATCTGTATCGCGCGCTGCGTTGCTTCAACCCGACGCCGTACATGTACTTCTTCAACTTCGGCGATTTCCACGTCGTCGGCAGTTCGCCGGAAGTGCTGGTGCGCGTCGAAGACAATCTGATCACCGTGCGCCCGATCGCCGGCACGCGCCCACGCGGCGCCACCGAAGAAGCCGATGTGGCGCTGGAGCAGGACCTGCTCTCGGATGACAAGGAAATCGCCGAGCACTTGATGCTGATCGATCTGGGCCGCAACGATACCGGCCGCGTTTCGGAAATCGGCTCGGTGAAGCTCACCGAGAAAATGGTCATCGAGCGTTATTCCAATGTGATGCACATCGTCTCCAACGTCACCGGCCAGTTGAAGTCGGGCCTGACCGCGATGGACGCACTGCGGGCGATTCTGCCGGCGGGTACGTTGTCGGGCGCGCCGAAGATTCGCGCGATGGAAATCATCGACGAACTGGAACCGGTCAAGCGCGGTGTGTACGGCGGTGCGGTCGGTTACTTCGCCTGGAACGGCAACATGGACACCGCCATTGCCATTCGCACGGCGGTGATCAAGAACGGTGAATTGCACGTGCAGGCCGGCGGCGGCATCGTCGCCGACTCGGTGCCGGCGCTGGAATGGGAAGAAACCCTGAACAAACGCCGCGCGATGTTCCGCGCCGTGGCCCTGGCCGAGCAAACCCCGGACGCCTGATCCACGCAATTTCCCATGTGGGAGCGAGCCTGCTCGCGAAGAGGGTGTGTCAGTCACCGTTGATGCTGACTGACCCAGCGCTTTCGCGAGCAGGCTCGCTCCCACATTGGGTTTTGTGTTGAGGCATAAAAAAAGCGGCGCCCTGACAGGCGCCGCTTTTTTGCATCTACGACTCAGAAATCCAGCACAACCCCGACATTCAGGCCCTGCTGCTTGAAGTCATCATCCTTGCGAAACGTATAACCCCCACGCAGCGCCAGATCTGCCGTCAGCTTGTGACTGACACCCAGGCTCAAGCGGTTCAGGTGACTTGCCGGTGTGTAGCCTTCAAGGGTGAAGTCATTGGCCGGCAGGGTGTTGAGGGCGATGTTGACCTTCTGCACGTCATCTTCGTACTCACGCTCGTGAGCGTATTCGCCATACACCTGGGTTTGCGCGGTGAAGTTGTACTTGCCTTGAATCCCCAGGCCCAAGCGTTTCGAATCGCGGCTCTGGTCATCGAAGGTCAGCGCGGTGGCGCGGTTGCTCTTTTCCGAGTAACCGTCGACATCGACACTGGCGTAATCGGCGCTGACAAACGGCGACAGATGCCATTGGCTGCCCGGTTGCGCAATGTCATAGCCCAGGCGGGTGCTGAACGCCCACAGACTGCCGTCGGTATCGCCTTTCTCCGCGCCCTCGCTGGCGCCGAGGTCGAACTTGCGCTTGAGGTTGTCGTAGTCGAGTTTGCCGCCGGTCAGCGCCGCGTCGGCCCACCAGCGGTTCTGCTGGAACTGGGCGAACGCGGTGGCCATGTAGCTGTTGAGTTTGTAGTCGGAATCGTTGTGCCCGGCCTCGAGATTCTGCCGGTACAAACCGGCTGCCACGCCCACGCGCCAAGCCTCATTGAGGCGATAGCTGCCGCCGACGTTGAGGTTGTAACCGCTGCCATCGGCGCTGGCGCCGCTGCTTTGGCTGTCGACATCCAGACGCTGTCCGCCGGCCGAGACAATCGCACGCCATTGGCCGACCGCTTGCCAGTTCTCCCAGTCCGCCTGCCATTGGTTACGCAATTCATCCTGATGCGCGCGCACCGTGCCGTGGGCCATCTCCGGTAGAAGGCTCAATTCCCACGGCGCAGCCAAGAGCGAATAGGCGTAATCGGCGATCAGTTTTTGCCCGGATTCGGTCGGGTGTACGCCATCGTTGTAGATCAGCTTGGTCGGATCCGGCGTGGCGCTGTTGATCCCGTAACGGGCGTTTTCCGTGCAGCTATTGCCACTGAAGCAGGTCGCGGTGAGGTTCTGGTCGGTAGCCAGACCAAAGCGCCCCGGGTCGGCGAAGACTTCCGAGAGCAGCACCGGAATGTTCAGCGGAATGACTTCGGCGTCGATGCCTTGCAGGCGCGTCACCAACTGACTGTTGAACTGGTTGGCGAGGGTGCTGCTGAACGCTTGCAGCGGCGTGCCGTTCAGAGCAGGTGTCAGGCCCACGTCGGGCAGCAGCCAGACCATCACGTATTTGGCGCCGGCGGTCTGCAGGGTTTGCACGCTATCGGCCAGTCGATCGGCTGCGGCGTTGGCCTGGGGCAGGCTGAGAATGCGGCCCTGGAGGAAATCGTTGCCGCCACCGGAAATGTAATACAGCGCATTCGGGTCGGCGCGGAAGCCGTTCGACGGCAGGTAACCGGCGCGGGTGCGTTCGCCGGTGGCAGATTGGGTGGTGATCGAGTCGAGAATCTGGTCGGTGCGATAACCACCGACTGCCCAGTTGTTGCCGTCGGGCTGGCCGTTTTCCGCGCGCACCGCGGAGCTGGAAGAGGCTGTCTGGTCGGGCGAAAAGCCCAGGCGGCCGCCAAGCAACTGGGTGGAATTCAATGAAAAAACTTCGCCGCTGCCATCCTGATACACCGGCCCGGTACGGTTGGTGTAACGCTCGGTGGAGCCCGCCGGGCCGCCCGTGTCGGCGAAGGTGCCGGCATCGTTGAGGCTGTCACCGAAGACGATGAAACTGGAATAAGGATTGGGCGCTGCATTGGCCTGGGCGCAGGCGAGTGCGAGCAAGCAGCTGGCCAGCGGTACAAACAACGTCTGTCTGATCATGAGCAAGTCCGTTTATTTATTGTTGTAGGTGAACGAAACGACAGTACCAAAAACGTTCGGCCTTTTGCCATCGGTCGCGAATCCTTCTGCCGTTTTATAACCCGCAGGCCCCGCCATATTGCACGCTCCGCCCAGCTAAGTTACTGTGCCGGAACGTATGAACGAGACCTTCCCCGTGTTGATCACCAGCAAACTTCTGGATCAAGTCATCAAGGCACACGCCCGCTGGCGTTGGCGCGCCTGAATCTTCTCTGCCGGCTCCGCCGGATCTGTATCGCTTTGCCTTCCTTGTCTGTTTGAAATGCCGCTGTGCTGGCGCCCTGTGCGCGTCCGACATCGCGCAGCCACCCGCGGGCAAGTCATCTGAAGGCTGTCATCAAGTCAGAATTCAAGAGGTTCGAAACGCCATGTTGCTGATGATCGACAACTACGACTCCTTTACCTACAACGTTGTGCAATACCTCGGCGAGCTGGGTGCCGAGGTCAAAGTGGTGCGCAACGACGAACTGACCATCGCCGAAATCGAAGCGCTGAATCCCGAGCGCATCGTGGTTTCCCCGGGGCCGTGCACGCCCACCGAGGCGGGCGTTTCCATTGATGCGATCAAGCACTTCGCCGGCAAGCTGCCGATCCTCGGCGTCTGCCTCGGCCACCAGTCCATCGGCCAGGCCTTCGGCGGTGATGTGGTGCGTGCCCGCCAAGTCATGCACGGTAAGACTAGCCCGGTATTCCACGAGGACAAGGGCGTGTTCGCCGGCCTCAATCATCCGCTCACTGTTACCCGTTACCACTCGCTGATCGTCAAGCATGACAGCCTGCCCGATTGCCTCGAGCTGACCGCATGGACCCAGCACGACGACGGCTCGGTCGACGAGATCATGGGCCTGCGTCACAAGACCCTGAACATCGAGGGTGTGCAGTTCCACCCCGAATCGATCCTCACCGAGCAGGGTCATGAACTGTTTGCCAATTTCCTCAAACAAACCGGCGGCACGCGCTAAGGACTTCCCATGAATATCAAGACAGCCCTCAGCCGTATCGTCGAACACCTCGACCTCAGCACCGATGAAATGCGCGATGTGATGCGCGAGATCATGACCGGCCAGTGCACCGAAGCGCAGATCGGCGCGTTTATGATGGCCATGCGCATGAAAAGCGAGAGCATCGACGAAATCGTCGGCGCCGTGTCGGTGATGCGCGAGCTGGCCGATCAGGTCGAGCTGAAAACCCTCGACGGCGTAGTCGATGTGGTTGGCACCGGCGGTGACGGTGCGAATATCTTCAACGTATCGACCGCGTCTTCCTTTGTTGTCGCAGCCGCCGGTTGCACCGTCGCCAAGCACGGCAACCGCGCGGTGTCCGGCAAGAGCGGCAGTGCCGATCTGCTGGAAGCTGCCGGCATTTATCTGAACCTGACCCCGGTGCAGGTCGCGCGCTGCATCGACAACGTCGGCATCGGTTTCATGTTCGCCCAGACTCACCACAAAGCGATGAAGTACGCCGCCGGCCCGCGCCGCGAACTCGGTCTGCGCACGCTGTTCAACATGCTCGGCCCGCTTACGAATCCGGCCGGTGTGAAACATCAGGTCGTCGGCGTATTCACTCAGGCGCTGTGCCGGCCATTGGCCGAAGTCTTGCAAAGACTGGGCAGCAAACACGTTCTGGTCGTGCATTCGAAGGACGGCCTGGACGAATTCAGCCTCGCCGCGCCGACTTTTGTTGCCGAGTTGAAGAACAACGAAATCACTGAGTATTGGGTCGAACCGGAAGACCTCGGCATGAAGAGCCAGAGCCTGCACGGCCTGTCGGTTGAAGGCCCGGAAGCGTCGCTGGCGCTGATCCGCGATGCCCTCGGCAAGCGCAAAACCGAAAACGGCCAGAAAGCTGCCGAGATGATTGTGCTCAATGCCGGTGCGGCGCTGTATGCCGCCGACCTCGCAAGCAGTCTGAAACAAGGTGTGGAGCTGGCGCACGACGCGCTGCACACCGGCCTCGCTCGGGAAAAACTCGAGGAGCTGGGTGCCTTTACCGCGGTATTCAAAGTGGAGAATGAAGGATGAGTGTACCGACGGTTCTGGAAAACATTCTGGCGCGCAAGGTTGAGGAAGTCGCCGAGCGCAGCGCTCGGGTCAGCCTGAGCGAGCTGGAAAGTCTGGCCAAGGCGGCCGATGCACCCCGTGGTTTTGCCCAGGCGTTGCTGGCGCAAGCGAAGAAGAAACAACCGGCCGTGATTGCCGAAATCAAAAAGGCTTCGCCGAGCAAAGGCGTGATCCGCGAAGACTTCGTCCCGGCAGACATTGCCAAGAGCTACGAAAAGGGTGGGGCCACCTGTCTGTCGGTGCTGACCGATATCGACTACTTCCAGGGCGCCGATGCCTACCTGCAACAGGCGCGCGCCGCCTGCAAATTGCCGGTGATCCGCAAGGATTTCATGATCGATCCGTACCAGATCGTTGAAGCTCGCGCGCTTGGCGCCGATTGCGTGCTGTTGATCGTCTCCGCACTGGACGACGTGAAAATGGCCGAGCTGGCCGCCGTGGCCAAAGGCGTCGGTCTCGACGTGTTGGTGGAAGTGCACGACGGTGACGAACTGGAGCGCGCGTTGAAAACCCTCGACACGCCGCTGGTCGGGGTCAACAACCGCAACCTGCACACATTCGACGTCAGCCTGGAAACCACCCTCGACCTGCTGCCGCGCATCCCGCGCGATCGCCTGGTGATCACCGAAAGCGGCATCCTCAATCGGGCCGACGTCGAGCTGATGGAAATCAGCGATGTGTACTCGTTCCTGGTCGGCGAAGCGTTCATGCGCGCGGAAAATCCAGGCATTGAATTGCAGCGCCTGTTCTTTCCGGAGCGTGGTGTGCCGATCAGTGGTTCGACCCTCGACTGACCGAGTCGACCTCATTCGCGAGCAGGCTCGGTCCCACAGGGAAATGCATTCCAGTGTGGGAGCGAGCCTGCTCGCGAAGAGGCGCTAAATTCCGCTAAAGAGATTCAATCTGCCGGAGCTCACCATGTCGTTGCCAACCCCGCTGACCATCGAATCCGGCCTGCAAGCCGAACAGGACTTGCTGGCCTCGGTCTGCGCCGGCGACGCCGAATTCGGCCTGCTGTTCTGGCAACCCACCGATCGCGCGCTGGTCATGCCGCGCCGCCTCAACCGTCTCCCGCATTTCGACCACGCCTGCGAAGTTTCCGCTGCTGCTGGCTGGCCGGTGCTGTTGCGTGAAACCGGCGGTGAGCCCGTCCCGCAATCCGCTGCGACCGTCAACATTGCCTTGGTATATGCCCCGCCTCGCAGCGAAGGCGATCTGAACCGCATCGAAACCGGCTACCGCCGCCTGTGCGATCCGATCTGTCAGTTGCTGGATGAGTTGGGTGGCACCTCGTCGGTCGGGGAAATCGACGGCGCATTCTGCGACGGCCGTTTCAACGTCAATCTCGACGGTCGCAAGATGGTCGGTACCGCCCAGCGCTGGCGCCAGAGTCAGGGAGGCCAGCGTCCGGTTGGCCTGGTGCATGGTGCGATGCTGATGGATGACGAGCGCGAAGCGATGGTTGCTGCGGTCAATCGCTTCAATGAAGCCTGCGGCCTGGAGCAGCGGGTGAGGGCGCAAAGCCACATTGCCCTGTATGAGAAATTCAACGCGCCACAGGCATTGGCGCGTCTCGATGAATTGTTTCGTTTGATGCTGGCGCAGATTTACGTCTAGCGCGTGCCGAAGACCACCATGGTCTTGCCTTTCACATCGACCAGGTTGCGTTCTTCCAGATCCTTGAGCACGCGGCCGACCATCTCTCGAGAACAGCCGACGATACGACCGATCTCCTGGCGGGTGACCTTGATCTGCATGCCGTCCGGGTGAGTCATGGCGTCCGGTTGTTTGCACAACTCCAGCAGGCAGCGGGCGACTCGGCCAGTGACATCGAAAAACGCCAGGTCGCCGACTTTGCGCGTGGTGTTACGCAGGCGTTGTGCGATTTGTCCGCTGAGGGCGTAAAGAATGTCTGGATCCTGCTGCGACAGTTCGCGGAACTTGGCGTAGCTGATTTCGGCGGTTTCGCATTCAACTTTGGCACGCACCCAGGCGCTGCGTTCCTGCTCCTGACCTGCCTGCTCGAACAGACCCAGTTCGCCGAAGAAATCCCCGGCGTTCAGGTAAGCGATGATCATCTCGCGACCATCGTCGTCTTCGATGAGGATGGTGACCGAGCCTTTGATGATGAAAAACAGCGTGTCCGAGCGATCCCCGGCGCAGATGATATTGCTCTTGGCCGCATGACGCCGGCGCTGGCAATGCATCAACAGCTTGTCGATGTTCTTGATTTTGGGTGTGGGGGTAATAGCAACCATGGTTGTATCCCGAAAAGACTGCACGGTGATGTTTGAGTTTTTATGAGGCGCTGAAGGCGGTCGCTACAGGGCTGACGAATTGGCGCCAGCGAATTGGCGCCAGCTTACCAGACACTTCGTCGAAAATTCGAGAAATTACCTACAGCCAGAAAGCATCCGTCCTAGGACGTCGTTCCTGTCGGGACAAAGTGCTGTGCTAAGCTGGCGACCCTTTTTTTACAGTGGAGTCTGGGCGATGAAGGCACGCATCCAATGGGCTGGCGAAGCCATGTTCCTCGGCGAATCCGGCAGCGGTCATGTCGTGGTAATGGACGGCCCGCCAGATGCCGGTGGCCGTAACCTCGGGGTTCGCCCGATGGAAATGCTCTTGCTGGGTGTCGGCGGTTGCAGCAACTTCGACGTGGTCAGCATCCTGAAGAAGTCGCGCCAGGCTGTTGAAAGCTGTGAAGCCTTCCTTGATGCCGAGCGTGCGACTGAAGATCCCAAGGTGTTTACCAAGATCCACATGCACTTCGTGGTCAAGGGCCGGGGCCTGAAGGAAGCTCAGGTCAAGCGCGCCATCGAGCTGTCGGCCGAGAAGTATTGCTCGGCGTCGATCATGCTCGGCGCGGCTGGCGTGGCAATCACCCACGATTATGAAATCGTCGAACTCGGCTGAACCGACATTCAACTATCATAAAAGCAGTGCAGACTCTGGCGATCCCCCGCTGACGTCTGCATAATGCGCCACTTTTTTCAGGGCAGTGATCGGTCAGCCGACGGGTCATCCGCCTGAACAGATAACCAAAATCGCCATCGCGAAGAGGTGTTAACCGTCCTACGCAGGTGCGTTGTTCGCACTTGACGGGCATGCTTGATCACGCGGCCGCGCCGCATACATAGAGAGTTTTTAACGGTGAAAAGCAAACTCAAGCTCCACGGGTTCAATAACCTGACAAAGACCTTGAGCTTCAACATCTATGACATCTGCTACGCGGAAACCCCGCAAGACCAGCAGGCTTACGTTGAGTACATCAATCAAGAGTACAACGCGAAACGCCTGACGCAGATTCTCACAGAAGTTGTCGAGATCATTGGTGCCAACATCCTGAACATCGCCAGTCAGGACTATGAACCCCAGGGCGCCAGCGTCACGATTCTGATTTCGGAAGAGCCGGTAACCCCGACTGACAGCCAGATCGAAGAATCGCCGGGCCCGTTGCCCGAAATTATTCTGGCCCACCTCGACAAGAGCCACATCACGGTGCACACCTATCCGGAAATCCATCCGGACGACGGTATTGCAACGTTCCGTGTGGATATCGACGTGTCGACCTGTGGTGTCATTTCACCGCTCAAAGCGCTCAACTTCCTCATTCACCAGTTCGATTCGGACATCGTGACCGTGGATTACCGTGTGCGCGGTTTCACCCGTGACGTTGAAGGCAACAAGCACTTCATCGACCACGAGATCAACTCGATCCAGAACTACCTCTCCGAAGACACCCGCGACGCGTACCAGATGACCGACGTGAACGTGTACCAGGAAAACCTGTTCCACACCAAAATGCTGCTGAAGAACTTCGAACTGGACAACTACCTGTTCGGCGACGCCACCAGCAACCTCTCGCCCGAGCAACGTGCCCAGGTGACCGACCGTGTGAAACACGAAATGCTGGAAATCTTCTACGCGCGCAATATGCCGACCTAAGATTCCCGGAAACAAAAAAGGCGACCTCCTGGTCGCCTTTTTCATGCTTCAGACAAAACCCCCTGTGGGAGCTGGCTTGCCAGCGATAGGGCAATGTCGGGCGATACATATCTCAGATCCGATAAGTACTCTTGGTCATCACCTTGGCCAACAAGCTCATCCCGAACTTGACCGGCGCCGGAAAACGAAACCCGCCCGCATCCAGGGCACTTTCCGCATGGTGTTCTTCATCGATGCGCATCTGCTCAAGAATCGCCCGGGACTTCTCGTCCTCGGCCGGCAATTGCTCCAGATGTTCGTTCAAGTGTTTGCAGACCTGATGCTCGGTCGCCGCAACGAAACCAAGGCTAACCTTGTCGCTGATCAGTCCGGCGACCGCGCCGATACCGAACGACATGCCGTAAAACAGTGGATTCAGCACGCTGGTGTGGCTGCCCAACTGATGGATGCGCTGCTCACACCAGACCAGATGATCGATCTCTTCTTCAGCCGCGTGCTCCATGGCCGCGCGTACCTGCGGCAACTTGGCGGTCAGCGCTTGCCCCTGATACAGCGCCTGAGCGCAGACTTCGCCAGTGTGGTTGATACGCATCAGGCCGGCGACGTGGCGAGTGTCTTCATCGCTCATCTGCGTATCCGGTTGCAGAATCGCCGGCGACGGGCGGTACGGCTGACCACTGGAGGGCAACAGCGTGCGCATCGCGGCATCGGCTTGCAGCAGCAGACGGTCTATGGGCGAGTAGTGACGTTGGGTAGTCATGCTGACCTCCGGGAAGAATCTCGGCGGCCAGTTTAACCGAATCGGCCGGCGAGGGTTTGCGCTGGGTCACTTCCTGCGCGGTCAGGCTTTTTTGTGGGAGCGAGCCTGCTCGCGAAAGCGGATTATCGGATACTGAAGTGTTGAATGTATCGGCGCCTTCGCGAGCAGGCTCGCTCCCACAGTTGTTGTCGCCAATCAGCCCGGCGGCCAGTTCATCTGGCGCTGACCCAGCACGTGCATATGAATGTGATAGACAGTCTGCCCACCAAGTTCATTGCAGTTCATCACCACGCGGAAGCCCTCTTCGCAACCCAGTTCCAGCGCCAGACGCTGCGCGGTGAACAGGATGTGCCCGGCCAGCGCCTTGTCGTCTTCGGTCAGGTCGTTGAGCGTGCGCACCGGTTTTTTCGGGATTACCAGAAAGTGCACCGGAGCCTGGGGGGCGATGTCGTGGAAGGCCAGAACCTGGTCGTCCTCGTAAATGATCTTCGCCGGGATTTCCCGGTTGATGATCTTGGTGAACAGAGTATCCACTGCTGTTTCTCCGTTGAGTTGGGCTGAATCGAGTGTACCGCTTCGAAGTTGTCTTCCTAGCGGGGGCAGTAAGCTTTGTTGATCATGCCGACGATGGTGCGATTGAGCCAGCGCGAACCCAGCCGCGGCAGGAACGCCAGCCAGCGATTGCGTCGTCCCGGAATGATGATGGCGCGGTTTTTATCCAGTGCGCGTACGGCATGCAGTGCCACTTCTTCCGGACTCATCAGCGAGTGGCTGCTTTCGATCTTTTCGCTACTCATCTGTGCGGTTCGGAAGAACGGTGTGCGCGTCGGGCCGGGGCACAGCACCGAAACTTTCACGCCGCTTTGTTTGAGCTCCACGCGCAAGGCTTCGGAAAAATGCAGCACATACGCTTTGCTGGCGTAGTACGTGCTCATCCACGGGCCAGGACTGTAGGCGGCGACCGACGCGACGTTGAGAATCTGCCCGCCACCCAGCAGCGCCATGCTGTTACCCACCGCATGGCAGAGGCGGGTGAGGGCGAGGATATTGACCTCGATGAGGTCCTGCTCAGTCATCCAGTCCTGCGCGAGGAACGGCCCGCAAGTGCCGATGCCGGCGCAGTTGACCAGCAGATCGATCTGCCGGTCGCCTTCTTCCAGCTCCAGCAAAAAGCCCGACAGGCGCAACGGTTCGCCGAGATCGCAGGCACGAAACAATACTTCGACATCGAAGCGCTGGGTCAGCTCGATGGCGATACTTTCCAGCTGATCACGCTGCCGTGCCACCAGAATCAGGCTGCGGCCGCGCCGGGCCAGTGCTTCGGCCATGGCCAGGCCGATGCCGCTGGAAGCACCGGTGATCAGAGCGTAACGGGTCATGCAGTTCTCCATCGCAACAGCTCCGCGCCGGCGACGCGATTGTCGCGGCAGGGAGCGCTGTTCATTCTTGCGCAGAGTCTACAGGGGCCTGCGCCGGTTCGGCTGCCTCGTCGGCGGAAATCACTGGCGGTTCGACGACCTCAACTTCGTCGGTGGTCACCGCGCCGCTGTCATAGCTGCTCTCCAGATTGCTTTCATATTCTTCCTGCACAGCCGAGAAGCCGCCAAGAAGGCCTCCGGCAAAAATCAGTGCGAAGAATACGATCCATAACGAGCACAGCACTTTGACGGCCGTGCTGTTCGGCGGTGGTGGCGGGCCATAGCGGTTGGCGCCGGCATTGCCGGGTACGACCATCATCACCAGCGGGAAAAAACTGCCGACGAACGGCACCAGATTCAACAACCACAGCCAGCCCGACCAGCCGATATCGTGCAGGCGCTGAACGCTGAACAGAATGCTGACGATCATGAAGCCGAGGAACAGGAAGACCGCCAGAATGCCGCCGAGGATCAGGCCTGTGGTTGAATCGCCACTGACCAGACCCAAGGCAATCAAGGCAAACACACCGACGATGGGCAGGGTCACCAGGCTCAGGACCATGGTCCAGGCGAGAAAGCGCAGGCGACCGATCCGGCCTTCGACGCTGAATGGCTTGAGCGTGGCGAATGGCGGCAGAGCTTCACCGACATTGGCGCGCGGTGGGGCGTAAGGCGAGTCCGGTTCCGCCACCGCTGCAGGGTTATCGTGGACATCCGCCAGATTCAGCTCGATGGCGGTTTCCGCTTCGATCCGCGCATCGATCCCGGTTTTGTTCAATGCCTGCAGATACGTCTGGGCATCGCTGTGGGACAGATCACGTTTGAGGGCGATGGTGCGGCCATTGAACAGGCGCTCGATGGCGGCCACATCGCTTTTGAACAGATCCGCCAGATTCAGTTTGGCGGTGGTGAGGTCGACGCCGGGCTGCAGCGCGCCGTCGAAGACGATCTTGTAACGGGTGTCGCTCATGGCCGAGGCATCCTTGTCGCGATTGGGTTTGCAGTAGTCAGTTCAAGGCCAGTCTGACAGCGACTGGCCGGGGGTATTGCTCAGCGCGGCCAGCGTTCCGGCAGCTGTGCGGCGCGCGCCTGAGCCTGACGATATTCTGCGTCGAGCCGCGCAATCAACTGATCCACGCTTGGCAGGTCACCAATCTGGCCAACACCCTGGCCCGCCGACCACACGGTCTTCCAGGCTTTGGCTTCATCGTTGATCGGCTTTAGCTTGTCGCCGAAGTTCACCTCGCCCTTACCTTGCAGTGCCGCCATGTCGAAACCGGCCGCCTCCAGGCTCTGGCGCATGAAACTGGCCGGCACTCCCGACACTGCTGGAGTATGAATGATGTCGGCAGCCTTGGCTGTCAGCAGCATGTCTTTGTAGGCGTCAGGCGCGTGACTTTCTGTGGTGCCGATAAATCGCGTACCGAAGTAGGCCAAATCCGCGCCGAGCAGTTGCGCGGCGAGAATCTCATGGCCGTGGTTCAGACATCCTGCAAGCAAGAGTGTCTTGTCGAAGAACTCACGGATCTCGGCAATCAGCGCAAACGGGCTCCAGGTACCAGCATGCCCGCCGGCACCGGCCGCGACGGCAATGAGCCCGTCGACACCGGCTTCAGCGGCTTTCTCGGCATGGCGCCGCGTGGTCACGTCGTGAAACACCAGACCGCCATAGCTGTGCACCGCGTCGACCAGTTCCTTCACCGCGCCGAGGCTGGTGATAACGATCGGCACCTTGTGCTCGACGCAAATGTCCAGATCCGCCTGAAGGCGCGGGTTGCTGTGGTGAACAATCAGGTTCACCGCATAAGGGGCCGGATTATCCAGCGTCGCCAGGCCCGCTTCGATCTGTTCCAGCCAAGCCTTGAACCCACTGCTTTCGCGTTGGTTCAGCGCCGGAAAGCTGCCGACCACACCATTGCGGCAGCAGGCGAGCACCAGTTCCGGATTGGAGATCAGGAACATCGGTGCCGCCACCACGGGCAGACGCAGACGTTGTTCGAGCAAAGCGGGCAGCGACATTGTGAACACCCCGAAGATTTTTATTGATTGAAGTTAGAACGGCTTGACCACGACCAGAATTACGATAGCCAGCAATATCAGAACCGGCACTTCATTGAACCAGCGATAAAAGACATGGCTGCGGGTGTTTTCGCCACGGGCAAAGCGTTTGACCTGCGCGCCGCACATGTGGTGGTAGCCGATCAGCAATACGACCAGGGTCAGTTTGGCGTGGATCCAGCCGCCCTGGCTGAAAAGGCTAGGGTTGAGGTAGATCAGCCAGCCACCGAAGATCAGCGTGGCGATCATCGCCGGGCCCATGATGCCGCGATACAGCTTGCGCTCCATGACGCTGAAGCGTTCCTGGCTGATCGTGTCTGCGCTTTGCGCGTGGTAAACGAACAGGCGCGGCAAGTAGAACAGTCCGGCAAACCAGCAGACGACGCTGACAATGTGAAACGCTTTGAGCCATAGATAGAGCATTTTTGGGTATTCCCTCATTCACGGTAGCCAGATAGTAGAGGCTTGAGCGTCCGCGCGTCACCTTGGCGGTTGTCGCAGGCGCGCGCGGCCCCTATTATCGACGGCTTTCCAGTGGGTTCGTTGAGGGCAGGTTTATGGTCAAGGTCGGTATCGTCGGCGGCACGGGTTACACCGGTGTCGAACTGCTGCGTCTGTTGGCACAGCATCCGCAGGCAGAAGTGGTCGTCATCACTTCCCGATCCGAGGCCGGTCTGGCCGTGGCTGACATGTACCCGAACCTGCGCGGTCACTATGACGGGCTGGCCTTCAGCGTGCCGGACGTGAAAACCCTTGGCGCCTGCGATGTGGTGTTTTTCGCCACGCCGCACGGTGTGGCTCACGCCTTGGCAGGCGAACTGCTGGCGGCGGGCACCAAGGTCATCGACCTGTCCGCCGACTTCCGTCTGCAAGACGCTGATGAATGGGCCAAGTGGTACGGCCAGCCGCACGGCGCGCCAGATCTGCTGGACGAAGCTGTTTACGGGTTGCCGGAAGTCAATCGCGAGCAGATCAAGAAAGCGCGCCTGATTGCGGTACCAGGTTGCTATCCGACCGCAACGCAATTGGGTTTCCTGCCATTGCTGGAAGCAGGTCTGGCTGACGCATCGCGTTTGATCGCCGACTGCAAATCCGGTGTCAGTGGTGCCGGGCGTGGCGCGGCTGTAGGTTCTTTGTACTCCGAGACGTCGGAAAGCATGAAGGCCTACGCGGTAAAAGGTCATCGCCACCTGCCGGAAATTCGCCAGGGCCTGCGTCGCGCGGCGGGCAAGGATGTCGGCCTGACCTTCGTACCGCACCTGACGCCGATGATTCGCGGTATTCACTCCACGCTCTATGCGACTGTGGTCGATCGCTCGGTGGATCTGCAGGCGCTGTTCGAAAAGCGCTACGCCAACGAACCGTTCGTCGATGTAATGCCAGCCGGCAGCCATCCGGAAACCCGTAGCGTGCGCGGCGCCAACGTGTGCCGCATCGCCGTGCATCGTCCACAGGATGGCGATCTGGTGGTGGTACTCTCGGTGATTGACAACCTGGTCAAGGGCGCGTCGGGCCAGGCGGTGCAGAACATGAACATTCTGTTCGGACTGGATGAGCGCTTCGGTCTGTCCCACGCCGGTATGCTTCCTTAACGGCCGTCACAGGTCAGGCGCCGCAAGCTTGAAGCTCACCGCTTGAAGCTTGCAGCTGCCTTTCTAATAGTTGACCAATTTTCTAGGACAAGCGGATAATGCGCGTCATCACGCATTATGGCGGCGTAACGCCGGGAGATAGTCAGCATGAGCGTCGAATCCTTCACCCCCACGGCTTTGCAATTCACCCAAGGTGCTGCGCACAAGGTGAAGAGCCTGGTCGATGAAGAGGGGAATGATCGCTTGAAGCTGCGCGTATTTGTTACGGGCGGCGGTTGTTCAGGGTTTCAATACGGTTTCACCTTCGATGAAGATGTTGCCGAGGACGACACCATTGTCGAGCGCGAAGGCGTGAGTCTGGTGGTTGATCCGATGAGTTTCCAGTACCTGGCCGGTGCGGAGGTGGACTACCAGGAAGGTCTGGAAGGTTCGCGCTTCGTGATCAAGAACCCGAACGCGACAACGACTTGTGGTTGCGGGTCGTCGTTCTCGATCTGATCGCGCTTTACAGCACACAACAAAACGCCGCAGAGCCTTTCGGTTCTGCGGCGTTTTTGTTTCTGAAGGTTATGCCGGGTAGATGGCGCCGAGGACGCGCAGGCCGCGAGCGCCGGTGACGCTTGGCCGATTGGCGGCGATGCCTTCCAGGCAGCAATGGGCGAGCCAGGCGAAGGCCATGGCTTCCACCCAATCTGGATCAACCCCGTGAGTTGCGGTGCTGGCCACTTGGGTATTTGGCAGCAGGTCCGCCAGACGTTTCATCAGCGTGGCGTTGTGCGCGCCGCCGCCACAGACCAGCAGTTCCTGAGTGCCCGATTGAGCGCTTTGTAGCGACTCGACGATGGTCTGCGCAGTCAGTTCCAGCAGCGTGGCCTGAACGTCTTCGGCTGCGAAGGTTGGCAGGTTCGAAAGATGCTGTTCCAGCCATGGCAGATTGAAGACTTCCCGGCCCGTACTTTTCGGGCCTTTGGTCACGAAGAACGGGTCGCTTAGCAGTGCCTTGAGCAGGGTTGGTTCAACCTTGCCGGTCGCAGCCCATTTGCCGTCCCGGTCATAGTTCTCGCCCCGTTGCCGGCTAATCCAGGCGTCCATCAGAACATTTCCCGGCCCGCAGTCGAAACCGGCTACAGGTTTGTTCGGCTCAATCAGGCTGAGATTGCTGAATCCACCGACATTCAAGACTGCCTGGTTACCGCTACGCTCTTCAAACAACGCTTCATGAAAGGCTGGCACCAGAGGCGCACCTTGGCCACCCGCTGCGACATCGCGACTGCGGAAATCGCTGACGACGGTAATACCGGTCAACTCAGTCAGCAGGGCTGGATTACCGATCTGCACGGTAAACCCGCGCGCCGGCTCATGGCGAATGGTCTGACCGTGGCTGCCGATAGCGCGGATTGCTTCGGGCTTGAGTTGTTGCTGCGCGAGGAGGGTGTGAATGCCCAACGCGGCAAGTTCGACCCAGTGTTGCTGGGCAATCGCCGAGCGGGCGATCTCGTCGGGGCCGCTGGCGCACAAGCCAAGCAGCTCGGCGCGCAGGGAGTCAGGCATTGGCAGGTAGTGGGTGGCGATCAGTTTGATCGCCGAGGTCTGCTCGATCAGGGCGATGTCCAGCCCGTCGAGACTGGTTCCGGACATCACACCGATATACAGGGCCATGGCTTAGCGCTTGCTCGAAGCCAGCATGGTGGCCTTCTCTTGATCCATGCGCGCCATCAGTGGCTGGCTCTGCGCGAGGAAGCGCGCGCGTTCGGACTTGGCGATCGGATCGGCCATTGGCAGCTTCTGGCCCAGCGGATCGACGTGAACGCCGTTGACCTGGAACTCATAGTGCAAATGCGGGCCGGTGGACAGTCCGGTGGTGCCGATATAGCCAATGACTTGACCTTGCTTGACGCTGCCACCGGTTTTCACGCCTTTGGCAAAGCCTTGCATATGGCCATAGAGCGTACGGTAAGTGTTGCCGTGCTGAATGATCACAGTGTTGCCATAGCCACCACGACGACCGGCCAGCAACACTTTGCCGTCACCGGCAGCCTTGATTGGCGTACCCCGTGGCGCTGCGTAATCGACACCTTTGTGGGCGCGGATCTTGTTGAGGATCGGGTGCTTGCGGCCCATGGAAAACTTCGAGCTGATGCGGGCGAAGTCAACAGGGGTGCGGATGAAGGCCTTGCGCATGCTGTTGCCATCGGCAGTGTAATAGCTGCTGTTGCCTTGTTTGTTGGTGTAGCGAACGGCGGTGTAAGTCTTGCCGCGGTTGGTGAAGCGCGCCGACAGGATCGGGCCGGTGCCGACGGCCATGCCGTTGATGACTTTCTGCTCGTAGATCACATCGAATTCATCGCCCTGACGAATGTCCTGCGCGAAGTCGATGTCGTAGCCAAAGACACTGGCCATGTCCATGGTCAGGCTGTGAGAAAGACCGGCGCGGGCTGCGGACTGCGACAGTGAGCTGTTGATGACACCGTGGACGTAGGCAGTGCGAACAGTTGGCTTGGCAGTCACTCGGTTGAACGAATAACCCTTGTCATTCTTGGTCAGGGTGATGGTTTCAACGTCGCTGACCTTGCTGTGCAGGCTGGTCAACTGGCCTTCCGGACTCAGTTCGAACTCGAGTTTCTGGCCGCGCTTGAGCTGGCTGAACTGTTTGGCTTGCTTGTCGCTTGCCAGTACTTCGTGCACGGAGGCTGCAGGCAGACCGACTTTTTCAAACAGGGTAGACAGTGTATCGCCTTTGGAAACCACGACTTCACGGTGCCCAGGCTCTTTCGGTTTCTCAGCAGGCGCCACAGGTGCTGGCGCGGTTTCAGCGGTTTGTGCGGTGTTTTCGTCGCTGTTTTCGATTTGTGCGAACGGCGAAGCTGCGGGCTCGTTTGTGGCTTGAGCCGCATCAGCAGCGTCTTGATCTTGTGTCAGTTGTTCAGCAGGACTTTCCAGTTCAAGACTCAGAGTCGTCTTTTTGGCTTCAACATCGCTGGAGGGAAATACCAGCAGCGCCAGGCTGAGAAGGGCGGCGATTCCACTTGCGGCGAGCAGGTGGGTCTTCGGGTAAAGCGGGGGCGCTTTAGACGGTTCTGTGGTCATAGGTAATTTTTGACTTTGAAATAGATGAATTGGAAAAGATGAATGACATGATGAAGATGAAATAACTGTATAAAATATAACCAAATCATCGCTGAAGCAAGTCTACAGACCTCGGGTCTGTGGATTGGTGTCCGTGCGCCGGGCAAAACTTGTAATTGGTGCGCGTTCTTGTATGGTTGGTTCCCTTTGAATCTGAGCCTTGCGGGTCTGTTATGAAGTCGGTTGAAGAGCAGCTAGCGCTGATTAAACGTGGTGCGGAAGAACTGTTGGTCGAGTCCGAGCTGGTCGAGAAGCTCAAGCGCGGCCAACCGCTGCGTATCAAGGCTGGTTTCGATCCAACCGCTCCGGATCTGCATCTGGGTCATACGGTGCTTATTAATAAGCTGCGCCAGTTCCAGGAGCTGGGGCACCAGGTCATCTTCCTTATAGGTGACTTCACCGGGATGATCGGTGATCCGAGTGGCAAAAGCGCAACGCGTCCACCGCTGACGCGTGAACAGGTTCTGGAAAATGCTGAGACTTACAAGACTCAGGTTTTCAAAATCCTTGATCCGGCGAAAACCGAAGTTGCCTTCAACTCCACCTGGATGGACAAGATGGGGCCGGCGGATTTCATTCGCCTGACTTCGCAATACACGGTCGCTCGCATGCTTGAGCGCGATGACTTCGACAAGCGCTACACCACCAACCAGCCAATCGCTATTCACGAATTCCTCTATCCGCTGGTTCAGGGTTATGACTCGGTCGCGCTGCGCGCCGATGTCGAGCTGGGCGGTACCGATCAGAAATTCAACCTGCTGATGGGGCGTGAGTTGCAGCGTGGGTATGGTCAGGAGGCACAGTGCATTCTGACGATGCCATTGCTGGAAGGTCTGGATGGCGTGAAGAAGATGTCCAAGTCGCTGGGCAACTATGTCGGTATCCAGGAAGCACCAGGCGTCATGTACAGCAAGCTGGTTTCCATCCCGGATGCGCTGATGTGGCGTTACTTCGAGTTGCTCAGCTTTCGCTCAATGGACGAGATCAACGCCTTCCGGGCTGACGTCGAAGCTGGAGCGAATCCACGCGACATCAAAATCAAGCTGGCTGAAGAGATCGTTGCGCGCTTCCATGGTGAAGAGGCTGCGGCGAATGCTCACCGAGGCGCCGGCAACCGTATGAAGGATGGCGAGCTTCCAGATGACTTGCCTGAGATCGAGCTGTCTTCGGTTGAGGATATGCCGATCGCTGCCGTCCTTAATAAGGCAGGCCTGGTGAAGAACTCGGCGGCGGCGCGTGATCTGTTGGCGGCGGGCGGAGTCCGGGTCGATGGTGAAGTGGTTGATCGCTCCTTTATATATGTACTGGGCACGACTCACGTTTGTCAGGCCGGCAAGAAGGCTTTTGCACGTATTACGCTGAAATCTGAATAAAGTTGGAATTGGGGGTTGACGGCGAATTTTAGAAGTCTATAATTCGCCCCACTTCCGGCGCAGTCGAAACGGAAAACTCCTTGAGATTCAAAGAGTTATGCGGTTTTCGACAGCGGCTTGCTTCAGGTCATCGAAGCCTGGAAGGAGTTGAAAGGGCAGTGATGTGTAGTTCTTTTAACGGTTCGATCTTTTCGGTCGAAAGCGGAAAAAAGAGGTGTTGACAGCAGCGATTAACGCTGTAGAATTCGCCTCCCGCTAACGAGAGATCGGAAGCGCAAGTGGTTGAAGTTGTTGAAGAATTCTTCGAAAACTTCTGAAAATAATCACTTGACAGCAAATGAGGCTGCTGTAGAATGCGCGCCTCGGTTGAGACGAAAGATCTTAACCAACCGCTCTTTAACAACTGAATCAAGCAATTCGTGTGGGTGCTTGTGCAGTCAGACTGATAGTCAACAAGATTATCAGCATCACAAGTTACTCCGCGAGAAATCAAAGATGTAACCAACGATTGCTGAGCCAAGTTTAGGGTTTCTTAAAAACCCAAAGATGTTTGAACTGAAGAGTTTGATCATGGCTCAGATTGAACGCTGGCGGCAGGCCTAACACATGCAAGTCGAGCGGATGAGAGGAGCTTGCTCCTGGATTCAGCGGCGGACGGGTGAGTAATGCCTAGGAATCTGCCTGGTAGTGGGGGACAACGTTTCGAAAGGAACGCTAATACCGCATACGTCCTACGGGAGAAAGCAGGGGACCTTCGGGCCTTGCGCTATCAGATGAGCCTAGGTCGGATTAGCTAGTTGGTGAGGTAATGGCTCACCAAGGCGACGATCCGTAACTGGTCTGAGAGGATGATCAGTCACACTGGAACTGAGACACGGTCCAGACTCCTACGGGAGGCAGCAGTGGGGAATATTGGACAATGGGCGAAAGCCTGATCCAGCCATGCCGCGTGTGTGAAGAAGGTCTTCGGATTGTAAAGCACTTTAAGTTGGGAGGAAGGGTTGTAGATTAATACTCTGCAATTTTGACGTTACCGACAGAATAAGCACCGGCTAACTCTGTGCCAGCAGCCGCGGTAATACAGAGGGTGCAAGCGTTAATCGGAATTACTGGGCGTAAAGCGCGCGTAGGTGGTTTGTTAAGTTGGATGTGAAATCCCCGGGCTCAACCTGGGAACTGCATCCAAAACTGGCAAGCTAGAGTATGGTAGAGGGTGGTGGAATTTCCTGTGTAGCGGGAAATGCGTAGATATAGGAAGGAACACCAGTGGCGAAGGCGACCACCTGGACTGATACTGACACTGAGGTGCGAAAGCGTGGGGAGCAAACAGGATTAGATACCCTGGTAGTCCACGCCGTAAACGATGTCAACTAGCCGTTGGGAGCCTTGAGCTCTTAGTGGCGCAGCTAACGCATTAAGTTGACCGCCTGGGGAGTACGGCCGCAAGGTTAAAACTCAAATGAATTGACGGGGGCCCGCACAAGCGGTGGAGCATGTGGTTTAATTCGAAGCAACGCGAAGAACCTTACCAGGCCTTGACATCCAATGAACTTTCCAGAGATGGATTGGTGCCTTCGGGAACATTGAGACAGGTGCTGCATGGCTGTCGTCAGCTCGTGTCGTGAGATGTTGGGTTAAGTCCCGTAACGAGCGCAACCCTTGTCCTTAGTTACCAGCACGTAATGGTGGGCACTCTAAGGAGACTGCCGGTGACAAACCGGAGGAAGGTGGGGATGACGTCAAGTCATCATGGCCCTTACGGCCTGGGCTACACACGTGCTACAATGGTCGGTACAAAGGGTTGCCAAGCCGCGAGGTGGAGCTAATCCCATAAAACCGATCGTAGTCCGGATCGCAGTCTGCAACTCGACTGCGTGAAGTCGGAATCGCTAGTAATCGCGAATCAGAATGTCGCGGTGAATACGTTCCCGGGCCTTGTACACACCGCCCGTCACACCATGGGAGTGGGTTGCACCAGAAGTAGCTAGTCTAACCTTCGGGGGGACGGTTACCACGGTGTGATTCATGACTGGGTGAAGTCGTAACAAGGTAGCCGTAGGGGAACCTGCGGCTGGATCACCTCCTTAATCGACGACATCAGCTGCTGCATGAGCTCCCACAAATTGCTTGATTCATTGAAGAAGACGATAGAAGCAGCCCGAAATTGGGTCTGTAGCTCAGTTGGTTAGAGCGCACCCCTGATAAGGGTGAGGTCGGCAGTTCGAATCTGCCCAGACCCACCAATTTTGTGTGGGAAACGCCTGTAGAAATACGGGGCCATAGCTCAGCTGGGAGAGCGCCTGCCTTGCACGCAGGAGGTCAGCGGTTCGATCCCGCTTGGCTCCACCACTACTGCTTCTGAAGTTTGAAAGCTTAGAAATGAGCATTCCACCGGTTTGGTGATGAATGTTGATTTCTAGTCTTTGACTAGATCGTTCTTTAAAAATTTGGGTATGTGATAGAAAGATAGACTGAACGTTACTTTCACTGGTAACGGATCAGGCTAAGGTAAAATTTGTGAGTTCTCTTAGTTGAGAAATTCGAATTTTCGGCGAATGTCGTCTTCACAGTATAACCAGATTGCTTGGGGTTATATGGTCAAGTGAAGAAGCGCATACGGTGGATGCCTTGGCAGTCAGAGGCGATGAAAGACGTGGTAGCCTGCGAAAAGCTTCGGGGAGTCGGCAAACAGACTTTGATCCGGAGATGTCTGAATGGGGGAACCCAGCCATCATAAGATGGTTATCTTGTACTGAATACATAGGTGCAAGAGGCGAACCAGGGGAACTGAAACATCTAAGTACCCTGAGGAAAAGAAATCAACCGAGATTCCCTTAGTAGTGGCGAGCGAACGGGGACTAGCCCTTAAGTGGCTTTGAGATTAGCGGAACGCTCTGGAAAGTGCGGCCATAGTGGGTGATAGCCCTGTACGCGAAAATCTCTTAGTCATGAAATCGAGTAGGACGGAGCACGAGAAACTTTGTCTGAATATGGGGGGACCATCCTCCAAGGCTAAATACTACTGACTGACCGATAGTGAACTAGTACCGTGAGGGAAAGGCGAAAAGAACCCCGGAGAGGGGAGTGAAATAGATCCTGAAACCGTATGCGTACAAGCAGTGGGAGCAGACTTTGTTCTGTGACTGCGTACCTTTTGTATAATGGGTCAGCGACTTATTTTCAGTGGCGAGCTTAACCGAATAGGGGAGGCGTAGCGAAAGCGAGTCTTAATAGGGCGTCTAGTCGCTGGGAATAGACCCGAAACCGGGCGATCTATCCATGGGCAGGTTGAAGGTTAGGTAACACTGACTGGAGGACCGAACCGACTACCGTTGAAAAGTTAGCGGATGACCTGTGGATCGGAGTGAAAGGCTAATCAAGCTCGGAGATAGCTGGTTCTCCTCGAAAGCTATTTAGGTAGCGCCTCATGTATCACTGTAGGGGGTAGAGCACTGTTTCGGCTAGGGGGTCATCCCGACTTACCAAACCGATGCAAACTCCGAATACCTACAAGTGCCGAGCATGGGAGACACACGGCGGGTGCTAACGTCCGTCGTGAAAAGGGAAACAACCCAGACCGTCAGCTAAGGTCCCAAAGTTATGGTTAAGTGGGAAACGATGTGGGAAGGCTTAGACAGCTAGGAGGTTGGCTTAGAAGCAGCCACCCTTTAAAGAAAGCGTAATAGCTCACTAGTCGAGTCGGCCTGCGCGGAAGATGTAACGGGGCTCAAACCATACACCGAAGCTACGGGTATCATCTTCGGATGATGCGGTAGAGGAGCGTTCTGTAAGCCTGTGAAGGTGAGTTGAGAAGCTTGCTGGAGGTATCAGAAGTGCGAATGCTGACATGAGTAACGACAATGGGTGTGAAAAACACCCACGCCGAAAGACCAAGGTTTCCTGCGCAACGTTAATCGACGCAGGGTTAGTCGGTCCCTAAGGCGAGGCTGAAAAGCGTAGTCGATGGAAAACAGGTTAATATTCCTGTACTTCTGGTTATTGCGATGGAGGGACGGAGAAGGCTAGGCCAGCTTGGCGTTGGTTGTCCAAGTTTAAGGTGGTAGGCTGAGATCTTAGGTAAATCCGGGATCTTAAGGCCGAGAGCTGATGACGAGTGTTCTTTTAGAACACGAAGTGGTTGATGCCATGCTTCCAAGAAAAGCTTCTAAGCTTCAGGTAACCAGGAACCGTACCCCAAACCGACACAGGTGGTTGGGTAGAGAATACCAAGGCGCTTGAGAGAACTCGGGTGAAGGAACTAGGCAAAATGGCACCGTAACTTCGGGAGAAGGTGCGCCGGTGAGGGTGAAGGACTTGCTCCGTAAGCTCATGCCGGTCGAAGATACCAGGCCGCTGCGACTGTTTATTAAAAACACAGCACTCTGCAAACACGAAAGTGGACGTATAGGGTGTGACGCCTGCCCGGTGCCGGAAGGTTAATTGATGGGGTTAGCTAACGCGAAGCTCTTGATCGAAGCCCCGGTAAACGGCGGCCGTAACTATAACGGTCCTAAGGTAGCGAAATTCCTTGTCGGGTAAGTTCCGACCTGCACGAATGGCGTAACGATGGCGGCGCTGTCTCCACCCGAGACTCAGTGAAATTGAAATCGCTGTGAAGATGCAGTGTATCCGCGGCTAGACGGAAAGACCCCGTGAACCTTTACTATAGCTTTGCACTGGACTTTGAATTTGCTTGTGTAGGATAGGTGGGAGGCTTTGAAGCGTGGACGCCAGTTCGCGTGGAGCCATCCTTGAAATACCACCCTGGCAACTTTGAGGTTCTAACTCAGGTCCGTTATCCGGATCGAGGACAGTGTATGGTGGGTAGTTTGACTGGGGCGGTCTCCTCCTAAAGAGTAACGGAGGAGTACGAAGGTGCGCTCAGACGGTCGGAAATCGGTCGTAGAGTATAAAGGCAAAAGCGCGCTTGACTGCGAGACAGACACGTCGAGCAGGTACGAAAGTAGGTCTTAGTGATCCGGTGGTTCTGTATGGAAGGGCCATCGCTCAACGGATAAAAGGTACTCCGGGGATAACAGGCTGATACCGCCCAAGAGTTCATATCGACGGCGGTGTTTGGCACCTCGATGTCGGCTCATCACATCCTGGGGCTGAAGCCGGTCCCAAGGGTATGGCTGTTCGCCATTTAAAGTGGTACGCGAGCTGGGTTTAGAACGTCGTGAGACAGTTCGGTCCCTATCTGCCGTGGACGTTTGAGATTTGAGAGGGGCTGCTCCTAGTACGAGAGGACCGGAGTGGACGAACCTCTGGTGTTCCGGTTGTCACGCCAGTGGCATTGCCGGGTAGCTATGTTCGGGAAAGATAACCGCTGAAAGCATCTAAGCGGGAAACTTGCCTCAAGATGAGATCTCACTGGAACCTTGAGTTCCCTGAAGGGCCGTCGAAGACTACGACGTTGATAGGTTGGGTGTGTAAGCGCTGTGAGGCGTTGAGCTAACCAATACTAATTGCCCGTGAGGCTTGACCATATAACACCCAAGCAATTTGCTGACCTGAAAAGGCACCAGATTGCGGTGTGTGAAGACGAAACGAACCGAAAGTTCGAAGTTCACAAACACCAGCTATCACATACCCAATTTGCTGAAGCGAGGCCGTCTGGTCCCGAGTCAGTACCCGAATTTCTTGACGACCATAGAGCGTTGGAACCACCTGATCCCATCCCGAACTCAGCAGTGAAACGATGCATCGCCGATGGTAGTGTGGGGTTTCCCCATGTGAGAGTAGGTCATCGTCAAGATTAAATTCCGAAACCCCAATTGCGAAAGCAGTTGGGGTTTTGTTTTGCCTGCGAGAAATGTGTCCGCTTGATTTCTATGCAACGGCCCGGGGCATGGCTATTATGCGGGCCTCATTATGAGGCGATACCTGCATGCTGACGTTGTTGAACCTACTGAAGGATGGACGATTCCATTCCGGACAGGACTTGGGCGTTGCCCTGGGAATTAGCCGAAGTGCTGTATGGAAGCAGCTACAACAGCTTGAAGCTGAACTCGGCCTGTCGATCCATAAAGTTCGCGGTCGCGGATATCAATTGTCGGCGCCTCTGATGCTCCTTGATCCACTTGAAATAACCAGGAAGATGCCCGAATGGCCGGTGCGTGTGTTCGACTCCGTCGACTCGACAAATGCCGAAGCTTTGCGCTCTATCAGTGAGGGCGCCCCCGCGCCGTTTTTGGTGCTCGCGGAGCGACAATTGGCAGGCCGTGGTCGTCGAGGCCGCAAGTGGGTGAGCCCATTTGCGGAAAATCTTTATTACAGCCTGGTTCTTCGAATAGATGGCGGCATGCGTCAGCTTGAGGGGTTGAGCCTTGTTGTTGGCTTGGCCGTGATGCAGACCTTGCGAAGCGCCGGCGTGCCCAATGCCGGTTTGAAGTGGCCCAACGATGTTTTGGTGGGTAACAAGAAAATAGCCGGCATCCTGCTCGAACTCGTCGGCGATCCGGCGGATGTATGTCATGTTGTATTGGGTATAGGAATCAACGTGAATATGCAGGTTGCCGATGAGGTCGACCAGCAATGGACTTCTATAAAACTGGAGTCAGGCAAAGCCTGCGATCGCAATGCTCTGGTGGTTGAGTTGAGTAATCAACTCAAAGCTTATACCCATAAACACCAGCTCAACGGGTTCGCAAGTCTGCAGGCAGAATGGGCGGAAAATCATCTGTGGCAGGGTCGATCCGTGTCGTTGATCGCGGGTAACAGCCATATCGATGGGATAGTGCTCGGGATTGATAGCCAAGGCGGGTTGCGCTTGATTGTAGATGGTGTTGAAAAAGTCTTTAGTGGTGGAGAGCTCAGCCTGAGGTTGCGTGATGATTCTTGAGCTTGACTGCGGCAATAGTTTTATCAAATGGCGCGTGCTGGATGCGTCGGCGAGTGGGCTGGTTTCGGAAGGGGTTGTAGATTCCAATCAGGCTTTGCTTGAGAGTCTACGGATCATAAAGCCGCTCTCGCTGCGCAAGTGTCGTTTGGTAAGCGTCAGGACTAACGAGGAAACCAGCGCTTTAACCGAAATGCTTGAGCGCGCGTTCGGTATTCCTATCGTGTGTGCGAAACCCGCCCGCGAGATGTCCGGTGTTCGAAACGGCTATGAAGACTATGAGCGTCTGGGGCTTGATCGCTGGCTGGCGATGCTCGGCGGCTTCCACCTGGCTGCCGGAAGTGCTTGCCTGGTTCTCGATTTCGGTACCGCGGTCACTGCCGATTTTGTCGCGGCTGACGGTGAGCATCTCGGGGGGTTCATTTGTCCTGGTATGCCTTTGATGCGAAACCAGTTGCGCACCCATACCCGTAAAATTCGTTATGGTGATGAAGCAGCAGAGCGCGCCCTTTCCAGTCACGTCCCGGGACGGACCACCGTTGAAGCGGTGGAGCGCGGTTGTTCTTTGATGCTGAGGGGCTTCGTTCTCACTCAATTAGAGCTGGCTCGAGCGTACTGGGGAGAGCAATTCGCCGTCTTTATTACGGGAGGGGATGCCGAGTTGGTTAAAGGCGTCGCGCCTGACGCCAGGGTTGTGCCCGACCTGGTTTTTGTCGGCTTGGCGATGGCTTGTCCCTTGTCTTGAGGTTTATATGCGTTGGTTGTTCCTGCTGCTGGTTGTACTCAATGTTTTTTACTATGTCTGGCATCAGCAGGAAGCGCCCTTGCGAGCCAAAGATGTAACGCCTCTTAATCTGTATCGTGGTTCGCAGCAGGATATCCGTCTGCTGAGCGAAACCGCAGGTGAAGGTCGAAGAGGCGAGGTGGCGCCGCGTCAGCAGTGCTTGTTCCTTGGTGGATTTTCTGACGAAGATTCAATTGCCAGGTTGCAACAGCGTCTGGTGGCGATGAAAGTCAATGTGCAATCCCTGCCGAAAGATGCTGCCGGAAGCGGGTACTGGCTGGCAGCTGCGCCGGACAGCCAGCGTTTGTTGGGCGATCTGCAGTTGCAAAACCTTTCCAAGGAATTCAATGAGTTAAAACATAAAATAATGCTGTGCGAAGGGGTTGCACCTGCTCAATAGTTTGCATAGAATGGCGCCCGCTCCACAGCGAACACCTTAAACGGGATTCGAAGTGAAGCGTGTCAACGCAGCTAACCTCAGGTTTTTAAATGAGAAAATGCTTGACAGGGGTTTGGCATGATATAGAATGCCGGCCTGATTAGGAGGGGTTCCCGAGCGGCCAAAGGGATCAGACTGTAAATCTGACGTCTACGACTTCGAAGGTTCGAATCCTTCTCCCTCCACCAGATTTAAGCGTGAGCTGCAGGCTCCGCGGGTATAGTTTAGTGGTAGAACCTCAGCCTTCCAAGCTGATGATGCGGGTTCGATTCCCGCTACCCGCTCCAAGTTTGCAGGTTGTGCAAAAGGGTTTTGCTCTTGTAGCTCAGTTGGTAGAGCACACCCTTGGTAAGGGTGAGGTCAGCGGTTCAAATCCGCTCAAGAGCTCCATATAACAAGGCAGATATGAAAATATCTGCCTTTGTTTTAATGGTTGATATTGTTTGTCTAATTTCTTCTGTAGAGGGTGATATCGATGGCTAAGGAAAAATTTGATCGTTCCCTGCCCCACGTCAACGTTGGGACCATTGGTCACGTTGACCACGGTAAAACCACTCTGACTGCTGCTCTGACTCGCGTTTGCTCCGAGGTTTTCGGTTCTGCAATCGTTGACTTCGACAAGATCGACAGCGCACCAGAAGAAAAAGCTCGCGGTATCACCATCAACACCGCGCACGTTGAGTACAACTCGAAGATCCGTCACTACGCTCACGTTGACTGCCCAGGTCACGCTGACTACGTGAAGAACATGATCACCGGTGCTGCTCAGATGGACGGCGCTATCCTGGTTTGCTCGGCCGCTGATGGTCCGATGCCGCAAACCCGTGAGCACATCCTGCTGTCCCGTCAGGTTGGCGTTCCGTACATCGTGGTCTTCCTGAATAAGGCTGACCTGGTAGACGACGCTGAGCTGCTGGAACTGGTTGAGATGGAAGTTCGTGACCTGCTGTCGACTTACGACTTCCCGGGCGACGACACTCCGATCATCATCGGTTCGGCTCGTATGGCGCTGGAAGGCAAAGACGACAACGAGATGGGCACCACTGCCGTCAAGAAGCTGGTTGAAACTCTGGATGCCTACATCCCAGAACCAGTTCGTATGATCGACAAGCCATTCCTGATGCCAATCGAAGACGTATTCTCGATCTCGGGTCGCGGTACTGTTGTGACTGGTCGTATCGAGCGCGGTATCGTTCGCGTTCAGGACCCGCTGGAAATCGTTGGTCTGCGTGACACCACCGTTACTACTTGCACCGGTGTTGAAATGTTCCGCAAGCTGCTCGACGAAGGTCGTGCCGGCGAGAACTGCGGCGTTCTGCTGCGTGGTACCAAGCGTGACGACGTTGAGCGTGGCCAGGTTCTGGTCAAGCCAGGTTCGGTCAAGCCGCACACCAAGTTCACCGCAGAAGTTTACGTTCTGAGCAAGGAAGAAGGCGGTCGTCACACTCCGTTCTTCAAAGGCTACCGTCCACAGTTCTACTTCCGTACTACTGACGTGACTGGTAACTGCGAGCTGCCAGAAGGCGTTGAAATGGTAATGCCAGGTGACAACATTCAGATGACTGTTACCCTGATCAAAACCATCGCGATGGAAGACGGTCTGCGTTTCGCTATCCGTGAAGGCGGTCGTACCGTCGGCGCTGGCGTCGTAGCAAAAATCATCGAATAAGCGGTTGTAATGTATTTTTCGGGCCGGCATAATGGTCGGCCTGATTTTGTTTTAGGTCAGTAGCTCAATTGGCAGAGCGACGGTCTCCAAAACCGTAGGTTGGGGGTTCGATTCCCTCCTGACCTGCCAGATTCACTCGGTGTATCTGGCTTTCTTTTCACAGGATCTTCATAGATGACTCCTAAAGCTGAAGCTCAAGGCTCTCGCTTCGATCTGCTCAAGTGGCTTGTAGTAGTCGCTTTAGTGGTTGTTGGCGTTGTTGGCAATCAGTATTACGCTGCTTCGCCGATCCTGTACCGTGTACTCGCTTTGCTTGCCATTGCTGCCGTAGCTGCCTTTGTAGGCCTGCAAACCGCGAAGGGCAAGTCTTTCTTTGTACTGGTTAAGGAAGCTCGCACCGAGATTCGTAAAGTCGTGTGGCCAACTCGCCAAGAAACCACGCAGACCACGCTGATTGTCGTGGCTGTTGTTCTGGTTATGGCGTTGCTGTTGTGGGGTCTTGATTCCCTGCTCGGCTGGCTTGTTTCCTTGATTGTCGGCTAAGGGTGTCCCGTGGCTAAGCGTTGGTATGTTGTGCATGCTTACTCGGGTTACGAGAAGCATGTGATGCGCTCGCTGATCGAGCGCGTAAAGCTGGCTGGCATGGAAGATGGCTTCGGCGAGATTCTGGTTCCCACTGAAGAAGTGGTTGAGATGCGTAACGGCCAGAAGCGCAAAAGCGAACGGAAGTTCTTTCCAGGCTATGTGCTGGTCCAAATGGATATGAACGAGGGTACTTGGCACTTGGTCAAGGATACTCCTCGGGTGATGGGTTTTATCGGCGGTACCGCTGACAAGCCTGCGCCAATTACAGATAAAGAGGCAGAAGCGATTCTGCGTCGCGTTGCTGATGGTAGCGACAAGCCGAAGCCGAAGACTTTGTTCGAGCCGGGCGAGACGGTACGTGTCAATGACGGTCCATTCGCTGATTTCAACGGCGTTGTGGAAGAAGTTAACTACGAAAAGAGCCGGATCCAAGTGGCAGTGCTCATTTTCGGTCGCTCTACTCCGGTGGAGCTCGAGTTCAGTCAGGTCGAGAAGGTCTAACTGGACAAGCAATCCCAACCCCGCAGCCTTAGGCTGTGGGGTTTTGTCGTCACTGGGATAAACGCGCAAGTAACCGGGGAGCCTTTCGAGGCGTTCGAACCCGTAATTGGAGTGCCTCATGGCCAAGAAGATTACCGCTTACATCAAGCTGCAAGTGAAGGCCGCTCAGGCTAACCCAAGTCCACCGGTTGGTCCTGCTCTGGGTCAGCACGGCGTGAACATCATGGAATTCTGCAAGGCTTTCAACGCCCGTACTCAGGGTCTTGAGCCAGGTCTGCCGACTCCAGTGATCATCACTGTCTACAGCGACCGTAGCTTCACTTTCGAAACCAAATCCACCCCTGCTTCGGTTCTGCTGAAGAAGGCGGCCGGTCTGACCAGCGGTTCCGCTCGTCCGAACACCGTTAAGGTTGGCACTGTTACCCGTGCTCAGCTGGAAGAAATCGCGAAAACCAAAAACGCGGATCTGACTGCAGCTGATATGGATGCAGCCGTGCGTACTATCGCCGGTTCTGCTCGTAGCATGGGCCTTAACGTGGAGGGTGTGTAATGGCTAAGCTGACCAAGCGTCAAAAGGCTATCGCCGGCAAAATCGAAGCAGGCAAGGCCTACAACATTGTAGACGCCGCTGCTCTGCTGGCCGAGCTGTCGACTGTCAAGTTCAGCGAGTCGTTCGACGTTGCTGTAAACCTGGGTGTAGACCCGCGTAAATCCGACCAGGTTGTTCGTAGCGCTACTGTGCTGCCACACGGCACTGGCAAGACCGTTCGCGTTGCTGTGTTCACCCAGGGTCCAGCTGCTGAGGCCGCTCTGGCTGCCGGCGCTGATCGTGTAGGTATGGACGACCTGGCTGCCGAAATGAAAGGCGGCGATCTGAACTATGACGTAGTGATCGCATCCCCGGATGCCATGCGCGTTGTAGGTCAGTTGGGTCAGATCCTCGGTCCACGTGGCCTGATGCCTAACCCTAAAGTCGGCACCGTAACTCCAGACGTAGCCAACGCGGTCAAGAACGCCAAGGCTGGTCAGGTTCGTTATCGCACCGACAAAAACGGCATCATCCACACTTCCGTTGGCAAGATCGGCTTCGACGCCGTCAAGCTGAAGGAAAACGTTGAAGCCCTGATCGCTGATCTGAAGCGTATCAAGCCAGCTTCCTCGAAAGGTATTTACGTCAAGCGCGTTACCCTGAGCACCACTATGGGCCCAGGTCTGGTTATCGACCAGAGCTCGCTCGACGCGTAAGACAAAGGTTGGCGCGGATTGCCGCGCCAATTGAAAGATTGGGGTCCCTGCCTGGCGGGGGCTATCCAAGACCGTAGGCGGCGCAAGCCTTAAACCTCAAGCCTACGCAGATGGTGCTCCCGGTTCCTTACCGAATCAGACACCAAAACGACATTCGGTTCCGATCGAATGAAACGGTAACAAGCAGGAGTTAAACCCGTGGCAATTAATCTCGAAGACAAGAAGGCCATCGTCGCTGAAGTCAACGAGGCTGCCAAAGTCGCTCTGTCCGCTGTCGTGGTTGATGCACGTGGCGTAACAGTAGGCGCAATGACCGGACTCCGTAAAGAGGCTCGTGAAGCTGGCGTTTACGTACGTGTTGTACGTAACACCCTGCTCAAGCGCGCTGTTGCTGACACTCAATACAGTGTCCTCAACGACGTGTTCACCGGCCCGACCCTGATTGCATTCTCGAACGAACATCCGGGCGCTGCTGCCCGTATCTTCAAAGAGTTTGCCAAGGGTCAGGACAAGTTCGAGATCAAGGCAGCTGCGTTCGAGGGCAAGTTCCTCGCAGCTAATCAGATCGACGTACTGGCAACTCTGCCGACCCGTGACGAAGCAATTTCTCAGCTGATGAGCGTGATTCAAGGCGCAACCAGCAAATTGGCTCGTACTCTGGCGGCAATTCGCGACCAGAAAGAAGCTGCCGCAGCCTAAGGCTCGTCACTTTTCGCGTTTTTTGTTTATTTCGATGGTCGCGTAGGCCGTCCCCCAATTCAGGAATTGAGTCATGTCTCTGACTAACGAACAAATCATCGAAGCAATCGGCCAGAAATCCGTAGTGGAAATCGTTGAGCTGATCAAAGCGATGGAAGAAACCTTCGGTGTTACCGCTGCTGCCGCTTCGGCTGGCCCAGCTGTAGCTGCTGCTGCTGTTGAAGAGCAAACCGAGTTCAACGTTGTTCTGCTGGAAGCTGGCGAGAAGAAGGTTAACGTGATCAAGGCAGTTCGTGAGCTGACTGGTCTGGGCCTGAAAGAAGCCAAAGAGAAAGTAGACGGCGCTCCTCAGGTTGTAGCTGAAGGCGTTTCGAAAGAAGCGGCTGAAGACGCCAAGAAGAAGCTGGAAGAAGCAGGCGCTAAAGTCGAGCTGAAGTAAGCATCGACTTTGCTCCTCCAGCCCGAGCGTCAAGCGACAGGCTGATGGCTGGTGGCTCTTGCCACCGGCCTTTTTCCGTTATTGGCAGCCGACTGGGTCGGTGCTGATAAAGGCGCTGTAACCACCCGATGCGGTGGCGCAAACCATGGGGTTTGCACGATTTTCTGGCTGCTCCCGTCGGGAGGGGCCAAACAAGCAGGTGACCAAGCTGGGGAACGCTGATGGCTTACTCATATACTGAGAAAAAACGTATCCGCAAGGACTTTAGCAAGTTGCCGGACGTCATGGATGTGCCTTACCTCCTGGCCATCCAGCTGGATTCGTATCGTGAATTCTTGCAAGCGGGAGCGACTAAAGATCAGTTCCGCGACGTGGGCCTGCATGCGGCCTTCAAATCCGTTTTCCCGATCATCAGCTACTCCGGCAATGCTGCGCTGGAGTACGTCGGTTATCGCCTGGGCGAACCGGCATTTGATGTCAAAGAATGCGTATTGCGCGGTGTAACTTTCGCCGTACCTTTGCGGGTAAAAGTGCGCCTGATCATCTTCGACAAAGAATCGTCGAACAAAGCGATCAAGGACATCAAAGAGCAAGAAGTCTACATGGGTGAAATCCCCCTGATGACTGAGAACGGTACCTTCGTAATCAACGGTACCGAGCGTGTTATCGTTTCCCAGCTGCACCGTTCCCCGGGCGTGTTCTTCGACCACGACCGCGGCAAGACGCACAGCTCCGGCAAACTGCTGTACTCGGCTCGCATCATTCCTTACCGCGGTTCGTGGCTGGACTTCGAATTCGACCCGAAAGACTGTGTCTTCGTGCGTATCGACCGTCGTCGCAAACTGCCGGCTTCGGTACTGCTGCGCGCACTCGGTTACACCACCGAAGAGGTGCTGGACGCGTTCTATACCACCAACGTATTCCACCTGAGCGGCGAAACCCTCAGCCTGGAACTGGTGCCATCGCGCCTGCGTGGTGAAGTTGCGGTTCTGGACATCCAGGACGAGAAGGGCAAGGTCATCGTTGAGCAAGGCCGCCGTATTACCGCGCGCCACATCAACCAGATCGAGAAAGCCGGTATCAAGACGCTGGACGTGCCACTGGACTACGTCCTCGGCCGCACCACCGCCAAGGCTATCGTGCACCCGGCTACCGGCGAAATCCTGGCCGAATGCAACACCGAGCTGAACACTGAAGTCCTGGCAAAGATCGCCAAGGCCCAGGTGGTTCGCATCGAGACCCTGTACACCAACGACATCGACTGCGGTCCGTTCGTCTCCGACACGCTGAAGATCGACTCCACCAGCAACCAACTGGAAGCGCTGGTCGAGATCTATCGCATGATGCGTCCAGGCGAGCCGCCAACCAAAGACGCTGCCGAGACCCTGTTCAACAACCTGTTCTTCAGCCCTGAGCGTTATGACCTGTCTGCGGTCGGCCGGATGAAGTTCAACCGTCGTATCGGTCGTACCGAGATCGAAGGTTCGGGCGTGCTGTGCAAGGAAGACATCGTCGCGGTACTGAAGACTCTGGTCGACATCCGTAACGGTAAAGGCATCGTCGATGACATCGACCACTTGGGTAACCGTCGTGTTCGCTGCGTAGGCGAAATGGCCGAGAACCAGTTCCGCGTTGGCCTGGTACGTGTTGAGCGTGCGGTCAAAGAGCGTCTGTCGATGGCTGAAAGCGAAGGCCTGATGCCGCAAGACCTGATCAACGCCAAGCCAGTGGCTGCGGCGGTGAAAGAGTTCTTCGGTTCCAGCCAGCTGTCGCAGTTCATGGACCAGAACAACCCGCTGTCCGAGATCACCCACAAGCGTCGTGTCTCTGCACTCGGCCCTGGCGGTCTGACTCGTGAGCGCGCAGGCTTCGAAGTCCGTGACGTACACCCGACTCACTACGGTCGTGTCTGCCCGATTGAAACGCCGGAAGGTCCGAACATCGGCCTGATCAACTCCCTGGCTGCGTACGCTCGCACCAACCAGTACGGCTTCCTGGAAAGCCCGTACCGCGTGGTGAAAGAGGGTGTGGTCACCGACGAGATCGTGTTCCTGTCCGCTATTGAAGAAGCCGATCACGTGATCGCGCAGGCTTCGGCGACCATGAACGAGCAGAAAGTCCTGATCGACGAACTGGTTGCCGTACGTCACCTGAACGAATTCACCGTCAAGGCGCCGGAAGACGTCACCCTGATGGACGTTTCGCCGAAGCAGGTTGTGTCGGTTGCAGCGTCGCTGATTCCGTTCCTCGAGCACGACGACGCCAACCGTGCGTTGATGGGTTCGAACATGCAGCGTCAGGCTGTACCGACTCTGCGCGCTGACAAGCCGCTGGTAGGTACCGGCATGGAGCGTAACGTAGCCCGTGACTCCGGCGTTTGCGTCGTGGCTCGTCGTGGTGGCGTGATCGACTCCGTCGACGCCAGCCGTATCGTGGTTCGTGTTGCCGATGACGAAGTTGAAACCGGTGAAGCCGGTGTCGACATCTACAACCTGACCAAATACACCCGCTCGAACCAGAACACCTGCATCAACCAGCGTCCGCTGGTACGTAAAGGTGATCGCGTTCAGCGTAGCGACATCATGGCCGACGGCCCGTCCACCGACATGGGTGAGTTGGCACTGGGTCAGAACATGCGCATCGCGTTCATGGCATGGAACGGCTTCAACTTCGAAGACTCCATCTGCCTGTCCGAGCGTGTTGTTCAGGAAGACCGTTTCACCACGATCCACATTCAGGAACTGACCTGTGTGGCCCGTGACACCAAGCTTGGCCCAGAGGAAATCACTGCGGACATCCCGAACGTGGGTGAAGCTGCACTGAACAAGCTGGACGAAGCCGGTATCGTTTACGTAGGTGCTGAAGTAGGCGCAGGCGACATCCTGGTGGGTAAGGTCACTCCGAAAGGCGAGACCCAACTGACTCCGGAAGAAAAACTGCTGCGTGCAATCTTCGGTGAAAAAGCCAGCGACGTTAAAGACACCTCCCTGCGCGTGCCAACCGGCACCAAAGGTACTGTCATCGACGTACAGGTCTTCACCCGCGACGGCGTTGAGCGTGATGCTCGTGCACTGTCGATCGAGAAGTCCCAGCTGGACGAGATCCGCAAGGATCTGAACGAAGAGTTCCGCATCGTTGAAGGCGCGACTTTCGAACGTCTGCGTTCCGCACTGGTAGGCCACAAGGCCGAAGGCGGCGCCGGCCTGAAGAAAGGTCAGGACATCACCGACGAAGTACTCGACGGTCTTGAGCACGGCCAGTGGTTCAAACTGCGCATGGCTGAAGATGCGCTGAACGAGCAGCTCGAGAAGGCTCAGGCCTACATCGTTGATCGTCGCCGTCTGCTGGACGACAAGTTCGAAGACAAGAAGCGCAAACTGCAGCAGGGCGATGACCTGGCTCCAGGCGTGCTGAAAATCGTCAAGGTTTACCTGGCAATCCGTCGCCGCATCCAGCCGGGCGACAAGATGGCCGGTCGTCACGGTAACAAGGGTGTGGTCTCCGTGATCATGCCGGTTGAAGACATGCCGCACGATGCCAATGGCACCCCGGTCGACGTGGTCCTCAACCCGCTGGGCGTACCTTCGCGTATGAACGTTGGTCAGATTCTCGAAACCCACCTGGGCCTCGCGGCCAAAGGTCTGGGCGAGAAGATCAACCGGATGGTCGAAGAGCAGCGTAAAGTCGCTGAACTGCGCACTTTCCTGGACGAGATCTACAACCAGATCGGCGGTCGTAACGAAGATCTGGACAGCTTCTCCGATCAGGAAATCCTCGATCTGGCGAACAACCTGCGTGGCGGCGTTCCAATGGCCACTCCAGTGTTCGACGGCGCCAAGGAAAGCGAAATCAAGGCCATGCTGAAACTGGCAGACCTGCCGGAAAGCGGCCAGATGCAGCTGACCGACGGCCGTACCGGCAACAAGTTCGAGCGTCCAGTTACCGTTGGCTACATGTACATGCTGAAGCTGAACCACTTGGTAGACGACAAGATGCACGCGCGTTCTACCGGTTCTTACAGCCTGGTTACCCAGCAGCCGCTGGGTGGTAAGGCGCAGTTCGGTGGTCAGCGTTTCGGGGAGATGGAGGTCTGGGCACTGGAAGCATACGGTGCTGCTTACACTCTGCAAGAAATGCTCACAGTGAAGTCGGACGATGTGAACGGCCGTACCAAGATGTACAAGAACATCGTGGATGGCGATCACCGTATGGAGCCGGGCATGCCCGAGTCCTTCAACGTGTTGATCAAGGAAATTCGTTCCCTCGGCATCGATATCGATCTGGAAACCGAATAACACGTGACGCGAATCGAGAGCGGGGCAGGATTGCCCGCTCTCTGCTCCGCCAGGAGGAAAGGCCTTGAAAGACCTACTGAATTTGCTGAAAAACCAGGGTCAAGTCGAAGAGTTCGACGCCATCCGTATCGGATTGGCCTCGCCGGAGATGATCCGTTCGTGGTCGTTCGGTGAAGTTAAAAAGCCGGAAACCATCAACTACCGTACGTTCAAACCTGAGCGTGACGGCCTGTTCTGCGCCAAGATCTTTGGCCCGGTAAAGGATTACGAGTGCCTGTGCGGTAAGTACAAGCGCTTGAAGCACCGTGGTGTGATCTGCGAGAAGTGCGGCGTTGAAGTTGCACTGGCCAAGGTTCGTCGTGAGCGCATGGCGCACATCGAGCTGGCTTCGCCGGTTGCCCACATCTGGTTCCTGAAATCGCTGCCGTCCCGTATCGGCCTGCTGATGGACATGACCCTGCGTGATATCGAGCGCGTTCTCTACTTCGAGAGCTATGTCGTTATCGATCCAGGCATGACCACCCTTGAAAAAGGTCAGCTGCTGAACGACGAGCAGTACTTCGAAGCGCTTGAAGAGTTCGGTGACGATTTCGATGCCCGCATGGGTGCTGAAGCTGTCCGTGAACTGCTGCACGCTATCGACCTGGAGCACGAGATTGGCCGTCTGCGCGAAGAAATTCCGCAAACCAACTCGGAAACCAAGATCAAGAAGCTGTCCAAGCGTCTGAAGTTGATGGAAGCCTTCCAGGGTTCCGGCAACCTGCCAGAGTGGATGGTGCTGACCGTTCTGCCGGTTCTGCCGCCAGATCTGCGTCCACTGGTCCCGCTGGATGGCGGTCGTTTCGCGACCTCCGACCTCAACGATCTGTATCGTCGAGTGATCAACCGTAACAACCGTTTGAAGCGCCTGCTGGATCTGTCGGCTCCGGACATCATCGTGCGCAACGAAAAGCGCATGTTGCAGGAAGCTGTCGATGCACTGCTCGACAACGGTCGTCGTGGCCGCGCTATCACCGGTTCCAACAAGCGTCCTCTGAAATCCCTGGCTGACATGATCAAGGGTAAGCAGGGTCGTTTCCGTCAGAACTTGCTCGGTAAGCGTGTTGACTACTCCGGTCGTTCGGTAATTACCGTAGGCCCGACCCTGCGTCTGCACCAGTGCGGTCTGCCGAAGAAGATGGCTCTCGAGCTGTTCAAGCCGTTCATTTTCGGCAAGCTGGAAATGCGTGGTCTGGCGACCACCATCAAAGCTGCCAAGAAAATGGTCGAGCGCGAACTGCCAGAGGTTTGGGACGTTCTAGCTGAAGTGATTCGCGAACACCCGGTTCTTCTCAACCGTGCACCAACCCTTCACCGTCTGGGTATCCAGGCGTTTGAACCGGTACTGATCGAAGGTAAGGCTATCCAGCTGCACCCGCTGGTCTGCGCCGCGTACAACGCCGACTTCGACGGCGACCAAATGGCCGTGCACGTACCGCTGACACTGGAAGCCCAGCTCGAAGCGCGTGCGCTGATGATGTCGACCAACAACATTCTGTCGCCAGCCAACGGTGAGCCAATCATCGTTCCGTCGCAGGACGTTGTATTGGGTCTGTACTACATGACTCGTGAAGCGATCAACGCCAAGGGCGAAGGTCGTGTGTTCGCGGATCTGCAGGAAGTCGACCGTGTGTTCCGTGCCGGCGAAGCCGCACTGCACGCCAAGGTCAAGGTTCGTATCAACGAAACCGTCAACGACCGTGACGGCAACAGCGTGAGCGGTACCCGTATTGTCGACACCACTGTCGGCCGTGCGCTGCTGTTCCAGGTTGTGCCAAAAGGTCTGTCGTTCGACGTCGTCAACCTGCCGATGAAGAAAAAGGCGATCTCCAAGCTGATCAACCAGTGCTACCGCGTGGTTGGTCTGAAAGAGACCGTGATCTTCGCTGACCAGTTGATGTACACCGGTTTCGCGTACTCGACCATCTCCGGCGTTTCCATCGGTGTTAACGACTTCGTTATCCCGGATGAAAAAGCCCGCATCATCGGTGCAGCCACCGACGAAGTGAAAGAGATCGAGAGCCAGTACGCCTCCGGCCTGGTAACCCAGGGCGAGAAGTACAACAAAGTGATCGACCTCTGGTCGAAAGCGAACGACGAAGTTTCCAAGGCGATGATGGCCAACCTCTCGAAAGAGAAAGTCATCGACCGTCACGGCGACGAAGTCGACCAAGAGTCTTTCAACTCGATGTACATGATGGCCGACTCGGGTGCGCGGGGTTCCGCAGCACAGATTCGTCAGCTGGCCGGTATGCGTGGTCTGATGGCCAAGCCGGACGGTTCCATCATTGAAACGCCGATTACTGCGAACTTCCGTGAAGGTTTGAGCGTACTTCAGTACTTCATCTCGACTCACGGTGCTCGTAAAGGTCTGGCGGATACCGCGTTGAAAACTGCGAACTCCGGTTACCTGACTCGTCGTCTGGTAGACGTGGCGCAGGATCTGGTTGTAACCGAGATCGATTGCGGCACCGAACACGGTCTGCTGATGACTCCGCACATTGAGGGCGGTGACGTTGTAGAGCCGTTGGGTGAGCGCGTATTGGGTCGTGTCATTGCCCGTGACGTATTCAAGCCAGGCACCGAGGACGTCATCGTTCCTGCCGGTACTCTGGTAGACGAGAAGTGGGTCGAATTCATCGAGCTGAACAGCATCGACGAAGTGATCGTGCGTTCGCCGATCAGCTGCGAAACCCGCTATGGCATTTGCGCCAAGTGCTACGGCCGTGATCTGGCTCGTGGTCACCAGGTGAACATCGGTGAAGCGGTCGGCGTTATCGCTGCCCAGTCCATCGGTGAGCCGGGTACCCAGCTGACCATGCGTACGTTCCACATCGGTGGTGCGGCAAGCCGTACTTCCGCAGCCGACAGCGTTCAGGTGAAGAATGGCGGTACCGTCCGTCTGCACAACCTGAAGCACGTTGAGCGAGTGGATGGCCATCTGGTTGCTGTGTCCCGTTCCGGTGAGCTGGCAATCGCGGACGATTTCGGTCGTGAGCGCGAGCGTTACAAGCTGCCGTACGGTGCTGTGATTTCGGTTAAAGAAGGTGACAAGGTCGACGCTGGCGCAATCGTGGCCAAGTGGGATCCGCACACTCACCCGATCGTTACCGAAATGAAAGGTACCGTGACCTACGTGGGCATGGAAGAGGGCATCACGATCAAGCGTCAGACTGACGAATTGACCGGTATGACCAACATTGAAGTACTCGACGCGAAAGATCGTCCAGCTGCCGGCAAGGAAATCCGTCCAGCAGTGAAGATGGTCGACGACAACGGCAAGGATCTGTTGCTGCCAGGCACTGACGTTATCGCTCAGTACTTCCTGCCAGCCAACGCCCTGGTCGGTGTGGCTGACGGTGCGAAGATTGCGATCGGTGATGTTATCGCTCGTATCCCGCAGGAAACTTCGAAGACCCGTGACATCACCGGTGGTCTGCCGCGTGTTGCCGACCTGTTCGAAGCGCGTCGTCCGAAAGAAGCGTCGATTCTGGCTGAAGTCAGCGGCACCATCGCGTTCGGTAAAGAGACCAAGGGCAAGCGCCGTCTGGTCATTACCCCGAACGACGGTAGCGATCCGTACGAAGAGCTGATTCCGAAGTGGCGTCACCTGAACGTCTTCGAAGGCGAACAGGTAAACCGCGGCGAAGTTATCTCCGACGGTCCAAGCGATCCGCACGACATCCTGCGTCTGCTGGGTGTGAGCGCGCTGGCCAAGTACATCGTCAACGAGATCCAGGACGTTTATCGTCTGCAAGGCGTGAAGATCAACGACAAGCACATCGAGACCATCCTGCGTCAGATGCTGCGTAAAGTTGAGATCTCCGAGTCCGGCGATTCCAGCTTCATCAAGGGCGACCAGATGGAACTGACTCACGTTCTGGTCGAGAACGAGCGTCTGAGCGCGGAAGACAAGTTTGTCTCCAAGTTCACTCGCGTTCTGCTGGGTATCACCAAGGCGTCGTTGTCCACCGAATCGTTCATCTCGGCGGCTTCCTTCCAGGAAACCACTCGCGTACTGACCGAAGCGGCAGTCACCGGCAAGCGCGATTACCTGCGCGGCCTGAAAGAAAACGTAGTCGTGGGTCGTCTGATCCCGGCCGGTACCGGTCTTGCCTATCACAGCGAGCGCAAGCGTCGCCGTGATGCCGACAAGCCGTTGCGCGTAAGCGCCAGTGAAGTGGAAGCTGCACTGACCGAAGCGCTGAACTCGAGCGGTAACTGAGTTCTGCGATAAACGAGAGTGAGGCCCTGATCGCTCCGTTCGTCGAATCGAGACATTAAGTCAAGGTTCGATGGGCGGGGAGGTCGGGGCCTTGCCTTGACTGGAATCAAGATCCTCTTTAGACTCTTGATCCCCTAAATTTGGCGGGAATTCGTTCCTGCCATTTTGCTTTTCTTGCAAGACAATAGCGTCGCAAGACAACAGTGGAGCTAGTAGATGGCAACTATCAACCAGCTGGTACGTCAGCCGCGTAAGCGTATCGTCGAGAAATCCGACGTACCTGCGCTGCAGAACTGCCCGCAACGTCGTGGCGTGTGCACCCGTGTGTACACCACCACGCCGAAAAAACCTAACTCGGCACTGCGTAAAGTATGCCGTGTGCGTCTGACCAACGGTTTCGAGGTTTCCTCCTACATCGGTGGTGAAGGCCACAACCTGCAAGAGCACAGCGTGGTACTGATCCGCGGCGGTCGTGTAAAAGACTTGCCAGGTGTTCGTTACCACACCGTTCGCGGCTCCTTGGATACTTCCGGCGTTAAAGGCCGTAACCAGGGTCGTTCGAAGTACGGTACCAAGCGTCCGAAGTAATCGGCCGTTTTGCAGATTTTTATTTTATTGAGTCGATAAGAGTAAGGTCGGGCACGCATCCTCTGGATCTGTCCCGAGCTAACCTGAAGACCGCTTGAGGGCTTATCATGCCAAGACGTCGCGTAGCAGCAAAGCGTGAGATTCTGGACGATCCGAAATACGGAAGCCAGATCCTCGCCAAATTCATGAACCACGTTATGGAAAGCGGCAAGAAAGCCGTTGCCGAGCGTATCGTTTATGGTGCCCTGGAAACCGTTGCGGCCCGTAAGGCTGGCACCGATCCCCTGGAACTCTTCGAAAAAGCACTCGACGCCATCGCTCCGCTGGTCGAAGTGAAGTCGCGCCGCGTTGGTGGTGCTACTTACCAGGTTCCGGTCGAGGTTCGTCCTTCCCGTCGTAACGCTCTGGCAATGCGCTGGTTGGTAGACTTCGCCCGTAAGCGCGGCGAGAAGTCTATGGCTCTGCGTTTGGCTGGCGAACTGCTGGATGCTGCTGAAGGTAAAGGTGCTGCTGTTAAGAAGCGTGAAGACGTGCACCGTATGGCCGAAGCTAACAAAGCTTTCTCGCACTACCGCTTCTAATTTTAGCTTCACTAATTTTGCGAGGGCTTTATGGCTCGTACTACTCCGATTAGCCGCTACCGTAACATCGGTATCGTCGCTCACGTGGATGCTGGTAAAACCACCACCACCGAGCGCGTACTGTTTTACACCGGCAAAAGTCACAAAATGGGCGAGGTGCATGATGGCGCCGCGACCACAGACTGGATGGTTCAGGAGCAGGAGCGTGGTATTACCATTACTTCTGCTGCCATTACCGCCTTCTGGAAAGGTTCCGAGAAGCAGTACTCTCACGAGCACCGTTTCAACGTAATCGATACCCCGGGCCACGTTGACTTCACCATTGAAGTTGAGCGTTCCCTGCGCGTACTCGACGGCGCTGTCGTTGTGTTCTGCGGTACTTCGGGTGTTGAGCCGCAGTCGGAAACCGTATGGCGTCAAGCCAACAAATACGGCGTTCCACGTCTTGTTTACGTAAACAAGATGGACCGTGCCGGCGCCAACTTCCTGCGCGTGATCGGTCAGATCAAGCAGCGTCTGGGTCACACTCCGGTGCCGATCCAGTTGGCCATCGGTTCCGAAGACAACTTCCAGGGTCAGATCGATCTGATCAACATGCAAGCTGTCTACTGGAACGACTCCGACAAAGGTATGGTTCCTGTTCGCAAGGACATTCCTGCCGAGCTGCAAGAGCTGGCGGAAGAGTGGCGCAACAACATGGTTGAAGCTGCCGCCGAAGCCAACGAAGAGCTGATGAACAAGTACCTGGAAGGCGAAGAGCTGTCGATCGAAGAGATCAAGGCGGCTTTGCGTCAGCGTACTATCGCCGGCGAAATCGTTCTGGCCGTTTGCGGTTCTTCGTTCAAGAACAAGGGCGTTCCCCTGGTTCTCGACGCCGTTATCGACTACCTGCCTGCTCCGACCGACATTCCTGCTATCAAGGGTTCCAACCCTGATAACGAGGAAGAAGAGATGGAGCGTCATGCAGACGACAACGAGCCTTTCGCGGCTCTGGCGTTCAAGATCGCTACCGACCCATTCGTGGGTACTCTGACCTTCGTCCGCGTTTACTCGGGCGTGTTGAACTCCGGCGACGGCGTGATCAACTCGGTCAAAGGCAAGAAAGAGCGCGTGGGTCGTATGGTGCAAATGCACGCAAACGCCCGTGAAGAGATCAAGGAAGTACGCGCTGGTGACATCGCGGCCCTGATCGGCATGAAGGACGTCACCACTGGTGAAACCCTCTGCAACGCTGACAAGCCAATCATCCTGGTTCGCATGGACTTCCCGGAGCCGGTTATTTCGGTTGCTGTAGAGCCTAAGACCAAGGATGACCAGGAAAAAATGGGTATCGCTCTGGGCAAACTTGCTCAGGAAGACCCGTCTTTCCGCGTTAAAACTGATGAAGAGACTGGTCAGACGATCATCTCCGGCATGGGCGAGCTGCACCTGGACATCCTGGTTGACCGGATGCGCCGTGAGTTCAACGTCGAAGCCAACATCGGCAAGCCTCAGGTTTCGTATCGTGAGCGCATCACGAAGAACTGTGAAATCGAAGGCAAGTTCGTTCGTCAGTCCGGTGGTCGCGGCCAGTTCGGTCACTGCTGGATCCGTTTTGCTCCTGCTGACGAAGGTCAGGAAGGTCTGCAATTCGTGAACGAAGTTGTAGGTGGTGTGGTTCCTAAGGAATACATCCCGGCTATCCAGAAGGGTATCGAAGAGCAGATGAAGAACGGCGTTGTTGCCGGCTATCCGCTGATCGGCCTGAAGGCTACCGTGTTCGATGGTTCTTACCACGACGTCGACTCCAACGAGATGGCGTTTAAAGTGGCTGCTTCCATGGCGACCAAGCAACTGGCCCAGAAGGGTGGTGGTGAGTTGCTCGAGCCGATCATGGCGGTAGAGGTTGTTACGCCTGAAGACTATATGGGTGATGTGATGGGCGACCTTAACCGTCGTCGCGGCATGATCCAGGGTATGGAAGACACAGTGTCCGGCAAGGTTATCCGTGCCGAGGTTCCACTGGGTGAGATGTTCGGTTATGCGACCGACGTTCGTTCCATGTCCCAGGGTCGCGCAAGCTACTCTATGGAATTCAAAAAATATGATACGGCTCCGTCGCACATCGTCGAATCCGTAACCAAAAAACAAGGCTGATTCAGCCCCTTTAGGCTAGGAGTTAATTGTCGTGGCTAAAGAAAAATTTGATCGTTCCCTACCGCACGTCAACGTTGGCACCATCGGTCACGTTGACCACGGTAAAACCACTCTGACTGCTGCTCTGACTCGCGTTTGCTCCGAAGTTTTCGGTTCTGCAATCGTTGACTTCGACAAGATCGACAGTGCACCAGAAGAAAAAGCTCGCGGTATCACCATCAATACCGCGCACGTTGAGTACAACTCGAAGATCCGTCACTACGCTCACGTTGACTGCCCAGGTCACGCTGACTACGTGAAGAACATGATCACCGGTGCTGCTCAGATGGACGGCGCTATCCTGGTTTGCTCGGCCGCTGATGGTCCGATGCCGCAAACCCGTGAGCACATCCTGCTGTCCCGTCAGGTTGGCGTTCCGTACATCGTGGTCTTCCTGAACAAGGCTGACCTGGTAGACGACGCTGAGCTGCTGGAACTGGTTGAGATGGAAGTTCGTGACCTGCTGTCGACTTACGACTTCCCGGGCGACGACACTCCGATCATCATCGGTTCGGCTCGTATGGCGCTGGAAGGCAAAGACGACAACGAGATGGGCACCACTGCCGTCAAGAAACTGGTTGAAACTCTGGATGCCTACATCCCAGAGCCAGTTCGTATGATCGACAAGCCATTCCTGATGCCAATCGAAGACGTATTCTCGATCTCGGGTCGCGGTACTGTTGTGACTGGTCGTATCGAGCGCGGTATCGTTCGCGTTCAGGATCCGCTGGAAATCGTTGGTCTGCGTGACACCACCGTTACTACTTGCACCGGTGTTGAAATGTTCCGCAAGCTGCTCGACGAAGGTCGTGCTGGCGAGAACTGCGGCGTTCTGCTGCGTGGTACCAAGCGTGACGACGTTGAGCGTGGCCAGGTTCTGGTCAAGCCAGGTTCGGTCAAGCCGCACACCAAGTTCACCGCAGAAGTTTACGTTCTGAGCAAGGAAGAAGGCGGTCGTCACACTCCGTTCTTCAAAGGCTACCGTCCACAGTTCTACTTCCGTACTACTGACGTGACTGGTAACTGCGAGCTGCCAGAGGGCGTTGAAATGGTAATGCCAGGTGACAACATTCAGATGACTGTTACCCTGATCAAAACCATCGCGATGGAAGATGGTCTGCGTTTCGCTATCCGTGAAGGCGGTCGTACCGTCGGCGCTGGCGTCGTAGCCAAAATCATCGAGTAAGACTTTTAAAGTCAGCTTGATGAATTGAAAAAGCCCCCGCTCAGCGGGGGCTTTTTTATTGGGTTGACACCTATCGGGGGCGTCTATAGAATTGCGCCTCCTTTTAACGGGCGTATTGCGCCCGGTGGGAATAGCAGCCGGAGTCTGAAATCCAATGCAAAATCAGCAAATCCGTATCAGGTTGAAGGCTTTTGACCATCGCCTGATCGACCAATCAACCCAGGAAATCGTGGAAACCGCGAAACGTACTGGTGCTCAAGTGCGTGGTCCAATTCCACTGCCTACCCGTAAAGAGCGGTTCACCGTTCTGGTTTCCCCGCACGTCAACAAAGACGCGCGTGACCAGTACGAGATCCGCACTCATAAGCGTGTTCTGGACATCGTCCAGCCAACGGATAAAACCGTTGACGCGCTGATGAAGCTTGATCTTGCGGCCGGTGTGGAAGTGCAGATCAGCCTCGGCTAAGACTCGGTCTTGGTCGTGTAACGCTCTGAAATGGGCGGCCATAGCGGGTGAAAGCCCCGTACACTCATGAGGTTTACAACATGACTATTGGTGTAGTCGGTCGTAAATGCGGTATGACCCGTATTTTCACCGAAGAAGGTGTCTCCATTCCGGTCACGGTCATTGAGATCGAGCCGAATCGCGTCACCCAGTTCAAAACTGAAGAGACCGATGGCTATCGTGCAGTGCAAGTCACTGTCGGCGAGCGTCGCGCTTCGCGTGTAACAGCAGCTCAGGCTGGCCACTTCGCTAAAGCGAACGTTGCCGCTGGTCGCACCACCATGGAATTCCGCCTTGAAGAAGGCGAGTACCAGGCTGGCGATCTGATCAACGCTGAAATCTTCGCCGCTGGTCAACTGGTTGATGTAACCGGTCAGTCCAAGGGTAAAGGCTTCCAGGGTACGATCAAGCGTTGGAATTTCCGCGGGCAAGATAACACCCACGGTAACTCCGTATCCCACCGCGTCCCAGGCTCTATCGGCCAGTGCCAGACTCCTGGTCGTGTATTCAAGGGCAAAAAAATGTCCGGTCATATGGGCGCTGAGCGCGTGACCGTGCAGTCCCTGGAAGTAGTGCGCGTGGACGCTGAACGCAATCTGTTGTTGGTCAAGGGTGCTGTTCCTGGCGCTACTGGCGGCAACCTGGTTGTACGTCCAGCAGCCAAGGCTCGCGGTTAAGGGGAAGCTGACATGCAATTAAATGTAAATGACGCTCAAGCGATCGAAGTTTCCGAACTGACATTTGGCGGCGAATTCAACGAGACGCTGGTTCACCAAGCAGTCGTGGCCTACATGGCCGGCGGCCGTCAAGGTAGCAAGCAGCAGAAGACCCGTTCCGACGTTCGTGGTGGCGGCAAGCGCCCATGGCGTCAGAAAGGTACTGGCCGTGCTCGTGCCGGTACTATCCGTAGCCCAATCTGGCGTGGCGGCGGTACCACTTTCGCAGCTCGTCCACAGGATCACTCCCAGAAGCTGAACAAGAAGATGTATCGCGCAGCAATGCGTTCCATCCTGGCTGAGCTGGTGCGTACTGATCGTCTGGTCGTGGTTCAGGATTTCGCTGTTGAAACTCCGAAAACCAAAGATCTGCTGGGCAAACTGAACAACATGAGCCTGACCGACGTTCTGATCGTGTCGGACGCTGTTGATCAGAACCTGTACCTGGCTGCTCGCAACCTGCCGCACGTAGATGTACGTGACGTGCAAGGTTCCGATCCAGTTAGTCTGATCGCATACGACAAGGTGTTGATCACCGTGTCGGCCGTGAAGAAATTCGAGGAGCTGCTGGGATGAACCAGGAACGCGTATTTAAAGTTCTGCTTGGCCCGCACGTTTCCGAGAAGGCTACGGTTCTGGCAGACAAGAAAGGCCAGTTCGTTTTCAAGGTTGCTACTGATGCAACCAAGCTGGAAATCAAGAAGGCCGTCGAAAGCCTGTTCAGCGTGAAAGTAGAGCGCGTCACTACCCTGAACGTTCTGGGTAAGAGCAAGCGCACTGCTCGCGGTCTGGGCAAGCGTAATGACTGGAAGAAGGCAGTTATCTCCCTTCAGCCAGGCCAAGATCTCGATTTCAGCAGCAGTGCTGAGTAAGGAAGGGGTGCATCATGGCAATCGTTAAATGCAAACCGACTTCCCCTGGCCGCCGTTTTGTGGTCAAGGTGGTCAACCAGGAGCTGCATAAAGGCGCTCCTCACGCACCGCTGCTCGAGAAAAAATCGAAGTCTGGTGGTCGTAACAACAATGGCCGTATTACCACTCGTCACATCGGTGGTGGTCATAAGCAGCATTACCGTATGGTCGATTTCCGTCGCAACGACAAAGATGGCATCGTCGCCACTGTCGAGCGTATCGAATACGATCCAAACCGTACTGCTCACATCGCACTGCTGTGCTACGCAGACGGCGAGCGTCGCTACATCATCGCCCCTAAAGGCGTGAGTGCTGGCGACCAGCTGATCGCAGGCGCTCTGGCTCCAATCAAGCCAGGCAACGCTCTGCAACTGCGCAACATTCCAGTCGGTTCTACCGTACACGGCATCGAATTGAAGCCAGGTAAAGGTGCACAGATCGCTCGTTCCGCTGGTGCTTCGGCTCAGCTGATCGCTCGTGAAGGTGTCTACGTGACCCTGCGTCTGCGTTCCGGTGAAATGCGTAAAGTCCTGGCTGAATGCCGTGCGACCCTGGGTGAAGTCTCGAACTCCGAGCACAGCCTGCGTTCGCTGGGTAAAGCTGGTGCCAAACGCTGGCGTGGCGTTCGCCCAACCGTTCGTGGTGTTGCCATGAACCCGGTTGACCACCCACATGGTGGTGGTGAAGGTCGTACCTCTGGTGGTCGTCATCCGGTATCGCCATGGGGCTTCCCGACTAAGGGCGCGAAGACTCGTGGTAATAAGCGTACCGACAAAATGATCGTCCGTCGTCGCAAGTAAATAGAGGGATACGACAGTGCCACGTTCTCTGAAAAAAGGTCCTTTTATTGATCTTCACCTACTGAAGAAGATCGAAGTGGCGGCGGAAAAGAACGATCGCAAACCAATTAAAACCTGGTCGCGTCGTTCGATGATCCTGCCACAAATGGTCGGTCTGACCATCGCAGTACACAACGGTCGTCAGCACGTCCCAGTTCTCGTTAACGAAGACATGGTCGGCCACAAACTGGGCGAGTTCGCCGGTACCCGCAACTATCGCGGGCACGTGGCTGACAAGAAAGCCAAGCGTTAAGGGGTAAGGAAATGGAAGTAGCCGCTAAGTTGTCGGGCGCTCGAATCTCCGCCCAGAAAGCCCGCTTGGTCGCCGACCAGATCCGCGGGAAGAAGGTGGGCGAAGCGCTCAACCTGTTGGCTTTCAGCAGTAAGAAAGCCGCCGAGATCATGAAGAAAGTGCTGGAGTCGGCCGTAGCCAACGCCGAGCATAACGAAGGCGCAGACGTTGATGACCTGAAGGTCAGCACCGTTTTCGTCAACGAAGGGCGTTCGCTGAAGCGCATCATGCCACGTGCCAAAGGCCGTGCTGATCGCATCGTCAAGCGGTCTTGCCATATCACTGTCAAGGTTGCTGACAAGTAACGGAGTCGAAGAGATGGGTCAGAAAGTACATCCCATTGGCATTCGCCTGGGAATCGTCAAGGAGCACACCTCCGTCTGGTACGCAGACGGTCGGACTTATGCGGACTACTTGTTCGCAGATCTGAAAGTGCGTGAGTATCTCCAAGACAAACTAAAAAGCGCGTCCGTAAGCCGTATCGATATCCATCGTCCGGCCCAAACTGCACGCATCACCATCCACACCGCTCGTCCAGGTATCGTTATCGGGAAGAAAGGTGAAGATGTTGAGAAACTGCGTCAGGACCTGACCAAGCAAATGGGTGTGCCTGTGCACATCAATATCGAAGAGATCCGCAAGCCGGAGCTCGACGGTATGCTGGTTGCGCAGAGCGTAGCTCAGCAGCTGGAGCGTCGTGTAATGTTCCGTCGCGCTATGAAGCGCGCTGTACAGAACGCCATGCGCATTGGTGCCAAAGGCATCAAAATCCAAGTGAGCGGTCGTCTCGGCGGTGCTGAAATCGCACGTACTGAATGGTATCGCGAAGGTCGTGTGCCACTGCACACCCTGCGTGCCGACATCGACTATGCCAACTACGAAGCTCACACCACTTACGGTGTGATCGGTGTAAAGGTTTGGATCTTCAAAGGCGAAGTTATTGGTGGTCGCCAAGAAGAACTGAAACCACAAGCACCAGCGCCTCGTAAAAAAGCTGCTAAGTAAGGGGTACGCCAAATGTTGCAACCAAAGCGTACGAAGTTCCGCAAGCAGATGACCGGCCACAACCGTGGTCTGGCACTGCGCGGTAGCAAAGTCAGCTTCGGCGAGTTCGCGCTGAAGTCTGTTGCTCGTGGTCGTCTCACCGCTCGTCAGATCGAGTCAGCGCGTCGTGCTCTGACCCGTCACGTAAAACGTGGCGGCAAGATCTGGATCCGTGTATTCCCGGACAAGCCGATTTCCAAGAAGCCTCTTGAGGTTCGTATGGGTAAAGGTAAGGGTAACGTGGAGTACTGGGTTGCCCAGATTCAGCCAGGCAAAGTCCTGTATGAAATCGAGGGTGTTTCTGAAGAGCTGGCGCGTGAGGCTTTCGCCCTGGCTGCTGCAAAGCTGCCGCTCGCCACCTCCTTTGTTAAACGGACGGTGATGTGATGAAAGCGAATGAACTTCGTGAAAAATCCGCACAGCAGCTGAACGAGCAACTGCTCGGCTTGCTGCGCGACCAGTTCAATCTGCGCATGCAGAAAGCAACTGGCCAGTTGGGGCAGTCTCATCTGCTCTCGCAAGTTAAGCGTGACATCGCTCGCGTGAAGACTGTGCTCAACCAGCAGGCAGGTAAGTGATCATGGCTGAAGCCGAAAAAACTGTCCGTACGCTGACTGGCCGTGTTGTCAGCGACAAGATGGACAAAACCATCACCGTTCTGATCGAGCGTCGCGTAAAGCACCCGATCTACGGTAAATACGTTAAGCGTTCGACTAAGCTGCACGCGCACGACGAAACCAATCAGTGCCACATCGGCGACAAAGTCACTATTCGTGAAACTCGTCCGATGGCCAAGACCAAGTCTTGGGCGCTGGTTGATGTTCTCGAACGCGCTGTGGAAGTCTAAGGGCTAGGGGTCGGAGAAATTATATGATTCAGACTCAATCCATGCTCGATGTGGCCGATAACAGCGGCGCTCGCCGTGTTATGTGCATCAAGGTGCTGGGTGGCTCCCATCGTCGTTACGCTGGTATCGGTGACATCATCAAAGTTACCGTGAAGGAAGCAATTCCTCGCGGTAAAGTGAAAAAAGGCCAAGTGATGACTGCTGTTGTAGTCCGCACTCGTCACGGCGTACGTCGTGCTGATGGCTCCATTATCCGCTTTGATGGCAACGCTGCTGTTCTTCTGAACAACAAGCAAGAGCCGATCGGCACCCGTATCTTTGGGCCAGTGACCCGTGAACTTCGTACTGAGAAGTTCATGAAGATCGTCTCGCTCGCCCCAGAAGTGCTGTAAGGAGATCCGACATGCAAAAGATTCGTCGTGACGACGAGATCATCGTGATCGCCGGCAAAGACAAAGGTAAGCGCGGTAAGGTGCTGAAGGTTCTTGCTGACAACCGTCTGGTTGTTGGTGGTCTGAACCTGGTCAAGCGTCATACCAAGCCTAACCCGATGTCGGGCGTACAGGGCGGTATCGTCGAGAAAGAAGCGCCACTGCACGCTTCCAACGTCGCCATCTTCAACGGCGAAACCAACAAGGCTGACCGCGTTGGTTTCAAAGTAGAAGACGGTAAGAAAATTCGTGTCTTCAAGTCGACCCAAAAAGCGGTTGATGCTTGAACACTGCTAGGTAGAAGACCATGGCACGACTAAAAGAGATTTACCGGAAGGAAATCGCTCCGAAACTTAAGGAAGAACTTAAGCTTTCGAACGTGATGGAAGTTCCGCGCGTTACCAAAATCACCCTGAACATGGGTCTGGGCGAAGCGATCGGCGACAAAAAAGTCATCGAGCACGCTGTTGCTGACCTGGAAAAGATCACCGGCCAGAAAGTCGTTGTGACCTACGCTCGTAAATCCATCGCTGGCTTTAAAGTCCGCGAAGGATGGCCGATCGGCGTCAAAGTGACCCTGCGCCGTGAGCGTATGTACGAGTTCCTGGATCGTCTGCTGTCGATCTCCCTGCCTCGGGTTCGCGACTTCCGCGGCCTGAATGCCAAGTCCTTCGATGGTCGCGGCAACTACAGCATGGGCGTGAAAGAGCAGATCATCTTCCCGGAAATCGACTACGACAAGATCGATGCTCTCCGCGGTCTGGACATTACCCTGACCACCACTGCCAAGAACGATGATGAAGGCCGCGCTCTGCTGCGTGCTTTCAAATTCCCGTTCCGCAACTGATTGGAGTAGGAAAATGGCCAAGAAGAGCATGAAGAACCGTGAGCTGAAGCGTCAGCTCACCGTTGCCAAGTACGCCACCAAGCGTGCAGCGCTGAAAGCTATCATCGTCGATCTGAACGCAAGTCCAGAAGCGCGTTGGGAAGCTACCGTAGCTCTGCAGAAGCAACCACGTGACGCAAGCGCTTCGCGCATGCGTAACCGTTGCCGCCTGACTGGTCGTCCGCACGGCGTGTACCGCAAGTTCGGCCTCGGCCGTAACATGCTGCGTCAAGCTGCAATGCGTGGTGACGTACCAGGTCTGGTTAAAGCCAGCTGGTAACAGTTGTCAAAGTCTCGATGTTCGGGTTCGCAAGAACCTGACCATCGGTGGCCTTGAATCTGAATCAAGCCCCTTTTGGGGCTTGATTCATTTCTGGGGTGTGTCTAGAATGACCGGCTCGCCTGAGCCCGTGTTTTTCTGCCCGGAAGTTCTCGGCGACAAGTAGTAGCCGCAAGGCTAATTTTTTTGTATTAGGAGCGTCTAGCCCATGAGTATGCAGGACCCGTTAGCGGACATGCTAACTCGAATCCGTAATGCCCAGATGGCTGAAAAGTCTGTCGTAAGCATGCCGTCTTCCACGTTGAAGGCTGCTGTAGCAAAAGTCCTGAAGGACGAAGGTTACATCGCGGATTTTCAGATCACCACCGACGCCAAGCCGTCGCTGTCCATCTCGCTGAAGTACTTCGAAGGCCGTCCGGTTATCGAAGAAGTGAAGCGCGTTAGTCGTCCAGGCCTGCGTCAGTACAAGTCCGTTGAAGATCTGCCGAAAGTTCGTGGCGGTCTTGGCGTGTCTATCGTCTCCACCAACAAAGGTGTGATGACTGATCGTGCTGCGCGCGCTGCCGGTGTCGGCGGCGAAGTTCTTTGCACTGTGTTCTAAGGGGGGATAAGCATGTCTCGCGTCGCTAAGAACCCCGTTAAGCTGCCAGCCGGTGTCGAAGTCAAATTCGCAGGCCAACAGCTTTCGGTGAAGGGTGCCAAGGGCACTCTTGAACTGAACATCCATTCGTCCGTTGAGATCGTTGAAGAAGCTGGTGAGCTGCGTTTCGCTGCTCGCAATGGCGATCAACAAACTCGCGCAATGGCCGGTACCACACGTGCGTTGGTAAACAACATGGTCCAGGGCGTAAGCCAAGGCTTCGAGCGCAAGCTCCAGCTGGTCGGTGTTGGTTACAAAGCGCAAGCAAAAGGTCAGGTTCTGAACCTGGCTCTTGGCTTCTCGCACCCAGTGGATTACGAACTGCCGGAAGGCATCACCGCTGAGACTCCTAGCCAGACCGATATCCTGATCAAGGGCATCGACAAGCAGCTGGTAGGTCAAGTGGCCGCCGAGATCCGCGACTTCCGTCCACCAGAGCCGTACAAAGGCAAAGGTGTGCGCTACGCGGACGAAGTCGTCCGTCGTAAAGAAGCCAAGAAGAAGTAGGGCATAGCAAATGACCGACAAAAAAGTTACTCGACTGCGTCGCGCTCGCAAAGCACGCCTGAAAATGCACGAACTCGAAGTCGTGCGTCTCTGCGTGTTCCGCTCGTCGCAGCACATCTACGCCCAGGTCATCTCGGCCGACGGCAACAAAGTCCTGGCAAGTGCCTCGACTTTGGATAAAGAACTGCGTGATGGTGCCACTGGCAACATCGACGCGGCCACAAAGGTTGGCCAGCTGGTCGCTACGCGTGCTAAGGCCGCTGGCGTATCGCAAGTGGCTTTCGACCGCTCTGGCTTCAAGTACCATGGCCGCGTTAAAGCGCTGGCTGATGCTGCTCGTGAAGCTGGGCTGGAGTTCTAAGTTATGTCAAATAACGACCAAAAGCGCGACGAAGGCTACATCGAGAAGCTGGTTCAAGTTAACCGCGTAGCCAAAACCGTTAAAGGCGGCCGTATCTTCACTTTCACCGCGTTGACCGTGGTTGGTGATGGTAAAGGGCGTGTTGGCTTCGGCCGTGGCAAGTCGCGTGAAGTGCCTGCTGCGATCCAGAAGGCAATGGAAGCTGCTCGCCGCAACATGATTCAAGTTGACCTGAACGGCACCACTCTGCAGTACGCAATGAAGTCCGCTCACGGCGCTTCGAAGGTGTACATGCAGCCTGCTTCTGAAGGTACCGGTATCATCGCTGGCGGCGCTATGCGTGCTGTCCTCGAAGTTGCTGGCGTTCAGAACGTTCTGGCCAAGTGCTACGGCTCGACTAACCCGGTAAACGTGGTTCACGCCACTTTCAAGGGTCTGAAGGCTATGCAGTCTCCTGAGTCCATCGCTGCCAAGCGTGGCCTGCGTGTTGAGGAGATCAAGTAATCATGGCTACCGTTAAAGTTACGCTGATCAAAAGCATGACCGGCCGCATCCCTAACCACAAATTGTGCGTTAAGGGTCTGGGTCTGCGTCGCATCGGTCACACTGTAGAAGTCCAGGATACTCCCGAGAATCGCGGGATGATCAACAAGGCTTACTACATGCTGCGTGTCGAGGGTTAATCGATGAAACTCAATGATCTGAGTCCAGCGCCGGGTTCCCGTCGCGAAAAGCATCGTCCGGGCCGTGGTATCGGTAGTGGTTTGGGCAAGACTGGTGGCCGTGGTCACAAAGGTCAGACCTCCCGCTCCGGTGGCACCATCGCTCCAGGCTTTGAAGGCGGTCAACAGCCGCTGCATCGTCGTCTGCCTAAGTTCGGTTTCGTTTCCCTGAAAGCCATGGATCGCGCAGAAGTGCGTTTGTCCGAGCTGGCTAAAGTGGAAGGCGACATCGTTACTGTGCAGTCCCTGAAAGATGCCAACGTGATCAACGTCAACGTACAGCGTGTGAAAATCATGCTGTCCGGTGAAGTGACTCGCGCTGTCACTATCGGCAAGGGAATCGGCGCCACCAAAGGTGCGCGTGCGGCTATCGAAGCAGCTGGCGGCAAGTTCGAGGAATAAATGGCTAAGCAAGGTGCTCTCTCTGCGCTCGGCAAAGGCGGTATGTCTGAACTCTGGGCTCGTCTGCGTTTTCTGTTCCTGGCGATTATCGTCTACCGAATAGGCGCACACATCCCGGTTCCAGGTATCAACCCGGACCGACTCGCAGACCTGTTTCGACAGAATGAGGGGACCATTCTTAGCTTGTTCAACATGTTCTCCGGCGGCGCGCTGGAACGGATGAGCATCTTTGCACTGGGGATCATGCCGTACATTTCGGCATCGATCATCATGCAACTGATGACCGCCGTCAGCCCGCAGCTGGAGCAGTTGAAGAAGGAAGGTGAAGCTGGCCGTCGCAAGATTAGCCAGTACACCCGCTACCTCACCGTCGCTCTCGCTCTGGTCCAGGCTATTGGCATGTCCATTGGTCTGGCGGGGCAGGGCGTCGCGTTCACTGGTGACTTTGGCTTCCATTTCGTCGCGGTAACCACATTTGTGGCTGGTGCGATGTTCATGATGTGGCTGGGTGAGCAGATTACTGAGCGTGGTGTTGGCAACGGTATCTCGATGTTGATTTTTTCGGGTATCGTCGCCGGTCTTCCGAGAGCAATCGGGCAGTCTTTCGAGTCTGCGCGTCAGGGTGATATCAACATCTTCGCCCTGGTTGCCATCGGTTTGCTGGCAGTAGCGATTATCGGTTTCGTGGTGTTCATTGAGCGTGGTCAGCGTCGTATCGCTGTTCATTACGCCAAGCGTCAGCAGGGCCGCAAGGTTTTTGCTGCGCAGACAAGCCACTTGCCGCTGAAGGTGAACATGGCCGGTGTTATTCCGGCTATTTTCGCGAGCAGCATTTTGCTGTTCCCGGCTTCGTTGGGTGCCTGGTTCGGTCAGTCTGAAGGTATGGGCTGGTTGCAGGACATCTCGCAGTCGATCGCTCCTGGTCAGCCGTTGAATATTCTGCTGTTTAGTGCAGGGATTATTTTCTTCTGCTTCTTCTATACGGCGTTGATGTTCAATCCGAAAGACGTAGCGGAAAACCTGAAGAAGTCCGGTGCCTTTATTCCGGGCATTCGTCCAGGTGAGCAGTCTGCGCGCTATATTGATGGCGTTCTGACCCGCTTGACCCTGTTCGGTGCTCTTTACATGACGGCCGTGTGCCTGTTGCCCCAATTCCTGGTGGTTGCAGCAAACGTTCCGTTCTACCTTGGCGGGACCTCGTTGCTGATCGTGGTCGTGGTTGTGATGGACTTCATGTCCCAAGTACAATCGCACCTCGTTTCGCACCAGTACGAATCCCTGATGAAGAAAGCCAACCTGAAGGGTTACGGCAGCGGCATGTTGCGCTGAGTACCCATAAGGTTCGAGGAGTTGGTGATGAAAGTTCGTGCATCGGTGAAAAAGCTGTGCCGTAACTGCAAGATTATTCGCCGCGAAGGTGTTGTTCGAGTAATTTGCAGCGCGGAACCGCGTCACAAACAGCGCCAAGGCTGAGTGTGATTGTGCTTCAAGCCCGGTAGCTAGTGCGCTACCGGGTTGATTATTTGTTATTACAGCGATATTATCTCGCGCCCTATTTCTTGGCTTCCGGGGCGTAGGTAGCTGTCAATTGGAGTCCCACTGAATGGCCCGTATTGCAGGCGTTAACATTCCAGATAACAAGCATACTGTTATCTCGCTGACCTACATCTATGGTGTTGGTCGCACTACTGCGCAGAAGATCTGTGCAGTGACTGGGGTAAACCCAGCAGCAAAGATCAAAGATCTGAGCGACGAGCAAATTGAACAGCTGCGTGGCGAAGTGGCGAAGTTCACCACTGAAGGTGACCTGCGTCGCGAAATCAACATGAAAATCAAGCGCTTGATGGACCTCGGTTGCTATCGCGGTCTGCGTCATCGTCGTGGTCTGCCAGTACGCGGTCAGCGTACCAAGACCAACGCGCGTACCCGTAAAGGTCCGCGTAAGCCGATCCGCAAGTAATCGCCCCAGCGAATCGACAGGAATTTAATCATGGCAAAACCTGCTGCTCGTCCTCGTAAAAAAGTTAAAAAGACAGTGGTTGATGGCATCGCCCACATCCATGCATCTTTTAACAACACCATCGTGACCATTACCGACCGTCAAGGTAACGCTCTTTCCTGGGCTACCTCCGGTGGTTCGGGTTTCCGCGGTTCCCGCAAGTCCACCCCGTTCGCTGCTCAAGTAGCTGCTGAACGTGCTGGTCAAGCTGCGCTGGAATACGGCCTGAAAAACCTCGACGTCAACGTCAAGGGTCCAGGTCCAGGTCGTGAATCCGCAGTCCGCGCTTTGAACGGCTGTGGCTACAAGATCGCCAGCATCACCGACGTGACGCCAATCCCGCACAACGGGTGCCGTCCGCCGAAGAAGCGCCGCGTGTAATCCAGGAGATTGTAAAGAATGGCTCGTTACATTGGTCCAAAATGCAAACTCGCTCGTCGCGAAGGCACCGATCTCTTCCTGAAGAGCGGCGTGCGCGCGATCGAATCGAAGTGCAACATTGAAGCAGCACCTGGTATCCACGGCCAGCGCCGCGGTCGCCAGTCCGACTACGGCACCCAACTGCGTGAAAAGCAGAAGGTCCGTCGTATCTACGGCGTTCTCGAGCGTCAGTTCAGCGGCTACTACAAAGAAGCTGCTGGCAAGAAAGGTGCAACCGGTGAAAACCTGCTGCAACTGCTCGAATGCCGTCTGGACAACGTTGTATACCGTATGGGCTTTGGTTCGACTCGTGCCGAATCCCGTCAACTGGTATCGCACAAGTCGATCAGCGTTAACGGTCAGACCGTAAACGTTCCGTCGTATCAGGTTCGTGCTGGTGACGTGGTTGCAGTTCGCGAGAAAGCAAAAAACCAGCTTCGCATTGTCCAAGCTCTCGATCTGTGTGCCCAACGTGGCCGCGTAGAATGGGTAGAAGTAGACACTGAGAAGAAGTCGGGCGTTTTCAAGAACGTTCCTGCTCGCAGTGATCTGTCCGCCGACATCAACGAAAGCCTGATTGTCGAGCTCTACTCCAAGTAAGGGCTAGAAAATAGGTGCATCCATGCAGATTTCGGTAAATGAGTTCCTGACACCCCGCCACATTGATGTGCAGGTTGTCAGTCCAACCCGCGCCAAGATCACTCTCGAGCCTCTCGAGCGTGGTTTTGGCCACACCCTGGGCAACGCGCTGCGCCGCATCCTGTTGTCCTCAATGCCCGGCTGCGCAGTAGTCGAGGCCGAGATTGACGGTGTGCTCCACGAGTACAGCGCCATCGAAGGTGTACAGGAAGACGTAATTGAAATCCTGTTGAACCTTAAAGGTCTGGCCATCAAGCTGCACGGTCGTGACGAAGTTACGCTGACCTTGTCGAAGAAGGGTTCGGGGGTGGTTACCGCTGCCGATATTCAGCTGGATCATGATGTCGAGATCGTTAATCCCGATCACGTAATCGCTAACCTGGCGTCTAACGGCGCCCTGAACATGAAGCTCACCGTAGCTCGTGGTCGTGGTTATGAACCAGCCGACTCGCGTCAGAGCGATGAAGACGAAAGCCGCAGCATCGGTCGCTTGCAGCTCGACTCTTCGTTCAGCCCGGTTCGCCGTATCGCTTACGTGGTGGAAAACGCCCGTGTCGAGCAGCGTACCAACCTGGACAAGCTGGTTATTGATCTGGAAACCAACGGTACCCTGGATCCTGAAGAGGCTATCCGTCGCGCTGCAACCATCCTGCAACAGCAGCTGGCTGCGTTCGTCGACCTCAAAGGTGAAAGTGAGCCGCTGGTTGTCGAGCAGGAAGACGAGATCGATCCGATCCTGCTTCGCCCGGTTGACGATCTGGAACTGACTGTACGTTCGGCTAACTGCCTTAAGGCGGAAAACATCTACTACATCGGCGACCTGATTCAGCGTACCGAAGTAGAGCTGTTGAAGACTCCGAACCTGGGCAAGAAATCCTTGACTGAAATCAAGGACGTTCTGGCCTCCCGCGGTCTGTCCCTCGGCATGCGCCTCGACAACTGGCCGCCTGCAAGTCTTAAGAAGGACGACAAGGCGACTGCCTGATCGTCGTAATCACCGAACGTAGTGTTTGGTAAGGAATGAACCATGCGTCATCGTAAAAGTGGTCGTCACCTGAGCCGCACCAGCTCGCACCGCAAGGCCATGTTCCAAAACATGGCGGTGTCGCTGTTCGAGCACGAGCTGATCAAAACTACTCTGCCAAAAGCCAAAGAACTGCGCCGCGTTGCCGAGCCGCTGATCACTCTGGCCAAGACAGACAGCCTGGCTAACCGCCGTCTGGCTTTCGACCGTACTCGTTCGAAAGCTATCGTTGGTAAGCTCTTCAACGACCTGGGCAAGCGTTACGCTACCCGTGAGGGTGGCTACCTGCGCATCCTCAAGTGCGGTTTCCGCGCTGGCGACAACGCGCCTATGGCGTACGTCGAGTTGGTTGATCGTGCTACTGCTGGCGAAGCTGTATCCGCCGAGTAAGACGTCAGTCTGAAACAAAGAACCGGGCCTAGTGCCCGGTTTTTTTTGTGCCCGTAAGAAATGCGCCGTCCATACAAGTTTCTGACATGGCTGAACTGCCACTATGTGCCGGGAAAAACATAATTAGTAATTATCTATCGATGCTTGCAGGTTAATGAATTTGTAGCTGTAACGTCCATGATCAATACTTCCCGCCAAGCCCATTAGCCGGCAGTTCAAGACTGACAGAGGAAGAAGACCGCATGAGCCAGACCAAGACGCTTACAACCGCCAATGGCGCGCCAGTCGCTGATAACCAGAATTCCCGTTCCGCCGGCCCACGCGGTCCGCTGCTTCTCGACGATTTCCATCTGATCGAAAAACTCGCGCACTTCAACCGTGAAAACATTCCTGAGCGCCGTGTCCACGCTAAAGGTTCGGGCGCTTACGGTACGTTCACTGTCACCCGTGACATCACTGAATACACCAGTGCGAAGTTGTTCGAGTCGGTAGGCAAACAAACGCCAGCCTTTCTGCGCTTTTCTACCGTAGGTGGCGAGCGTGGTTCGGCCGACACTGAGCGCGATCCGCGCGGCTTCGCCTTGAAGTTCTACACCGAGGAAGGCAATTGGGACATCGTTGGCAACAACACGCCAGTGTTCTTCATCCGCGATCCGCTGAAGTTTCCGGACTTTATCCATACGCAAAAACGTCTGCCGCAAAGCAACCTGAAAAGCGCGCAGATGATGTGGGATTTCTGGTCGCATTCGCCTGAAGCGTTGCACCAGGTCACCATCCTGTTTTCTGATCGTGGCATCCCTGACGGCTATCGCCATATGCACGGCTTCGGCAGTCACACTTACAGCCTGATCAACGCCAAAGGCGAGCGTCACTGGGTAAAGTGGCACTACAAGACTCAGCAGGGCATCAAGAACCTGACGCCGGCCGACGCCGCCCGTTTGGCGGGTACCGACCCGGACTATGCGCAGCGTGATCTGTTCGAAGCGATCGAGCGCGGTGAATTTCCGAAATGGCGCGTGTGCATTCAGATCATGACCGAAGCGCAGGCGGCGGCTCATTATGAGAATCCGTTTGATGTGACCAAGACCTGGTCGCAGAAAGAGTTTCCGCTGATCGAAGTTGGTGAGCTGGAGTTGAATCGCAACCCGTTGAACTACTTCGCTGAAGTCGAGCAGGCTGCATTTGGCCCGAGCAACATGGTGCCAGGCGTGGGTCTGTCGCCAGACCGCATGCTGCAAGGTCGTGTATTCGCCTACGCTGACGCGCACCGCTACCGTGTGGGCACCAACCACCAGCAATTGCCGGTGAACGCTCCGCGCTGCCCTGTGAATACTTATCAGCGTGACGGCTCTATGGCGTTCGGCAGCAACGGCGGCGCGACGCCTAACTATGAACCGAACAGCTACGTTGAATCGCCGAAGCAAGCGCCGCATTACGCGGAGCCAGCGCTGGCCTTGAGCGGTGCCGCTGATCGTTATGATCATCGCGAAGACACCGACTACTACAGCCATGCCGGTGCCTTGTTCCGCTTGATGAGCGACGAGCAAAAAGCGCTGCTGGTTAGCAACATTGCCGGTGCGATGGCGGGTGTTTCCAGCGACGTCGTCGATCGTCAGTTGCAGCATTTCTACAAAGCCGATCCAGCGTATGGAGAAGCAATCGCAAAGCTGCTCAGCCTACAGCTTAACGAAGTCTAAACGAGAAGCAGAACCGCCCTCATTTGGGCGGTTTTTGCGTTATTTGGCCTGCTTTTCTCAGAATATCTTCGCTTTTATTGCGTGCGGTGAGTGACCTTCCAGTCAGGTTGGTTCAAACTACAGACTTTCAGGAAGGGAGATGTAGGGCGATGCAAGGCCACCCAGATGTAATCGATTACCTCAATACGTTGCTGACCGGCGAACTGGCCGCGCGTGACCAATATTTCGTTCATTCGCGGATGTATGAGGACTGGGGGTTCACCAAGCTCTACGAGCGAATCAACCACGAGATGGAAGAAGAAGCCGGCCACGCCGATGCATTGATGCGGCGGATTCTGATGCTCGAAGGCACGCCGCGCATGCGTCCGGATGATCTGGACGTCGGCACCACGGTGCCTACGATGCTCGAAGCTGATCTGCGCCTCGAGTACAAAGTCCGCGCTGCGCTGTGCAAAGGCATCGAACTTTGCGAGCAACACAAGGACTACGTCAGTCGCGAAATTCTGCGGGTTCAGCTCAACGACACCGAAGAAGATCACACCTACTGGCTGGAAAAGCAGTTGGGCCTGATCAAGCTGATCGGTCTCGAGAACTACCTGCAATCCCACGCGTCCTGATTGCACCAGCTACAAAAAAGCCCCTGGCACCTCAACGGTGACAGGGGCTTTTTCATGCCTGGCAGTTAAGCCCGATCGCGGATCAGCAGTGGCTTGAGGTAATGGCCGGTGTGAGACTGCTTCATCTCGGCGACTTCCTCCGGCGTACCGGTGGCAATGATCTGCCCGCCTTTGGAACCGCCTTCAGGACCGAGGTCCACCAGCCAGTCAGCGGTCTTGATCACATCGAGGTTGTGCTCGATGACCACCACAGTGTTGCCGTGGTCGCGCAGGCGATGCAGGACGTCGAGCAGCTGCTGGATATCCGCAAAGTGCAAACCGGTGGTTGGCTCATCGAGGATATACAGGGTTTTGCCCGTATCGCGTTTGGACAGCTCGCGCGACAACTTGACCCGCTGTGCTTCACCGCCGGACAGGGTCGTCGCCGACTGCCCGAGCTTGATGTAGGACAGGCCGACATCCATCAGCGTTTGCAGCTTGCGCGCCAGTGCCGGCACTGCATCGAAGAACTCCCGAGCTTCCTCGATGGTCATTTCGAGGGTTTCGTGGATGCTCTTGCCCTTGTATTTGATCTCAAGGGTTTCGCGGTTGTAGCGCTTGCTCTTGCACACATCGCAGGGCACGTAGATGTCCGGCAGGAAGTGCATCTCCACCTTGATCAGGCCATCGCCCTGGCACGCTTCGCAGCGACCGCCCTTGACGTTGAACGAGAAACGCCCCGGGCCGTAACCCCGGGAGCGCGACTCGGGCACGCCGGCAAACAGTTCGCGGATCGGCGTGAACAGCCCGGTATAGGTCGCGGGGTTGGAACGCGGCGTACGACCGATCGGGCTCTGGTCGATGTCGACGACTTTGTCGAGATGTTCCAGACCTTTGATGCTGTCATGTGCGGCCGCTTCCAGCGTGGTCGCACCATTGAGCGCCGTGGCGCTCAGCGGGAACAGCGTGTTGTTGATCAGTGTCGATTTGCCCGAACCGGATACGCCAGTCACGCAAGTCAGCAAGCCGATCGGGATGTCCAGATCGACATTGCGCAGATTGTTGCCGCGCGCACCTTTGAGCGACAGGTTGAGCTTCTTGTTGCGCGGCGTGCGTTTGGCCGGCACTTCGATCTTCACCCGGCCGGACAGGTATTTGCCGGTCAGCGAATCAGGGTGTGCCATGACTTCGTCCGGCGTGCCCTCGGCAACGATCTGCCCGCCGTGCACACCGGCGCCCGGGCCGATATCGACGACATAGTCAGCCAGACGAATCGCGTCTTCATCATGCTCGACCACGATCACCGTGTTGCCGATATCGCGCAAATGCTTGAGCGTACCGAGCAGCCGGTCGTTGTCGCGCTGATGCAAGCCAATGGATGGTTCATCGAGGATATACAGAACGCCGACCAGACCGGCGCCAATCTGGCTTGCCAGACGAATCCGTTGCGCCTCGCCACCGGACAATGTGTCGGCACTGCGATCCAGCGACAGATAGTCGAGGCCGACGTTGACCAGAAATTGCAGACGCTCGCGGATTTCCTTGAGGATCTTGTCGGCGATCTCGCCGCGTCGCCCTGTCATCTTCAGCGCACCGAAGTATTCACAGGCATCGCCGATCGGCAGATTAGTCACTGCCGGCAGGGTTTTCTCGCCGACCCAGACGTGCCGGGCTTCGCGGCGCAGACGCGTGCCACGGCAATCCGGGCAGGCCTGATGGCTGAGGAACTTGGCCAGCTCTTCGCGCACGCTCGCCGATTCGGTTTCGCGATAGCGGCGCTCAAGATTCGGCACGATGCCTTCGAACGGGTGCGAGCGTTTGACGATGTCGCCACGGTCGTTCAGGTATTTGAAGTCGACGTTCTGCGAGCCGCTGCCATGCAGGATGAACTTCTGCTGCTCGGCGCTCAGCTCGTTGAAGGGCTTGTCCAGACTGAATTTGTAGTGCGAGGCGAGCGAGCCAAGCATCTGGAAGTAATAGACGTTGCGCCGGTCCCAGCCACGGATCGCGCCCTCGGCCAGGGTCAGCTCGCCATTGACCAGACGCTTGATGTCGAAGAACTGCTTCACACCCAGGCCATCACAGGTCGGGCAGGCGCCGGCCGGGTTGTTGAAGGAAAACAGCTTGGGTTCCAGCTCGCTGATCGCATGGCCGCAGATCGGGCAGGCGAAGCGTGCGGAGAAGATCATTTCTTCGCCGGGCTCGTCGTCCATCGGCGCGACCAGGGCAATGCCGTCGGCGAGTTTCAGCGCAGTCTCGAAAGACTCGGCGAGGCGCTGCTGCAGATCGGCGCGGACCTTGAAGCGGTCAACGATCACATCGATCGAATGCTTCTTCTGTTTATCCAGCTTCGGCAGCTCGTCGAGCTCGCAAATGCGTCCGTTGACCCGAGCGCGGACGAAACCTTGCGCACGCAATTCTTCGAAGACCGACAGGTGTTCGCCTTTGCGTTCGCGGATCACCGGCGCCAGCAGCATGAGTTTGCTGCCTTCCGGCTGCGCCAGCACCAGATCGACCATCTGGCTGACGGTCTGCGCCTCCAGCGGAATGTCGTGATCCGGGCAACGCGGCGTACCCACGCGGGCATAGAGCAAGCGCAGGTAGTCGTAGATTTCGGTGATGGTGCCGACCGTCGAACGCGGGTTGTGCGAGGTCGACTTTTGTTCGATGGAGATCGCCGGCGACAGGCCTTCGATGGTGTCGACGTCGGGTTTTTCCATCATCGACAGGAACTGCCGGGCATAGGCCGACAGCGATTCGACATAGCGGCGCTGACCTTCGGCATACAGCGTGTCGAACGCCAGGGACGACTTGCCGGATCCGGACAGGCCGGTGATGACGATCAGTTTGTCCCGTGGCAGGGTCAGGTCGATGTTCTTCAGGTTGTGGGTACGGGCCCCACGTATCAGGATCTTGTCCAAAGTGGCCTCGCTTGGCGGGCGTCGAAAACGTAGGAGTATACGGGCAAATACTGGATGGATGCACACTATCAAACGAAGGGCGTTTTGCCGTTCATGAAGAGAGTTTCATCTATACGCGTCATAGCGTCGCGATATACCCCGTCTTCCGATGGGACTGGTAGAATCGCCGCCGGTTCACACGAGGTTTTTCCATGCACGATCCCCACAGCGAACGCATGAGTGGCAGCGAGACCCGCGCGGCGAGCGGTCTGGCCCTGGTGTTCGCCTTCCGTATGCTTGGCATGTTCATGGTGTTGCCGGTGCTGGCGACCTATGGCATGGATCTGGCGGGAGCGACCCCGGCCCTGATCGGGCTGGCGATTGGCGCTTACGGTCTGACCCAGGCAATTTTCCAGATTCCGTTCGGGATCATTTCCGACCGCATCGGTCGCCGGCCGGTGATCTACCTCGGCCTGATCGTCTTCGCTCTCGGCAGTGTTCTGGCTTCCCAGGCCGATTCGATCTGGGGCGTGATCGCCGGGCGAATCCTGCAGGGCGCCGGGGCGATTTCCGCAGCGGTGATGGCGCTGCTTTCCGACCTGACCCGCGAGCAGCATCGGACCAAAGCCATGGCGATGATCGGCATGACCATCGGCCTGTCGTTCGCCGTGGCCATGGTGGTCGGGCCGTTACTGACCAGTGCGTTCGGGCTGTCCGGGCTGTTCCTCGCCACTGGCGCCATGGCGCTGGTCGGCATCCTGATCATCATGTTCATGGTGCCGCAATCCACCGGGCCGTTGCAGCACCGTGAGTCCGGCGTCGCCCGGCAGGCACTGATGCCGACGCTCAAGCACCCGGACCTGCTGCGCCTGGATCTGGGCATCTTTGTGTTACATGCCATGTTGATGTCGAGCTTCGTCGCCTTGCCGCTGGCACTGGTGGAAAAAGCCGGTTTGCCCAAGGAACAGCACTGGTGGGTCTACCTCACCGCGCTGCTGATTTCGTTCTTCGCCATGATCCCGTTCATTATCTACGGCGAGAAGAAACGCAAAATGAAACGAGTTTTGCTCGGCGCCGTCATGACATTGATGCTGACTGAACTATTCTTCTGGCAGTTCGGCGACAGCCTGCGTGCTCTGGTGATCGGTACGGTGGTGTTTTTCACCGCGTTCAATCTGCTCGAGGCATCGTTGCCGTCGCTGATCAGCAAGGTTTCACCGGCAGGCGGCAAGGGCACGGCCATGGGCGTGTACTCCACCAGCCAGTTCCTCGGTTCGGCACTCGGCGGGATACTCGGCGGCTGGTTGTTCCAGCATGGCGGTCTGTCGGTTGTGTTCCTCGGATGCGCCGCGCTGGCTGCACTTTGGCTGGCCTTTGCTGTTACCATGCGCGAACCTCCCTACGTGACGAGCCTGCGCTTGCCGTTGTCGCCCGAAGCGATCCGCGAAGCGGGTCTGGTCGAGCGCCTCAAGGCCCTGGTAGGGGTAACAGATGCAGTGATAGTCGCCGAAGAGGCGGCTGTTTACATCAAACTGGACAAAGAATTAGTGGATCGCACCACCCTCGAACGCCTGGTCAACAACCCGGCCGGGGCTGCGTGCGACGCTTAGGAGAACGTTATGGCCCGTGGGGTTAACAAAGTCATATTGGTCGGCACTTGCGGCCAGGATCCCGAAGTTCGCTACCTGCCTAACGGTAATGCCGTGACCAACCTGAGTCTGGCCACCAGCGAACAATGGACCGACAAGCAGACCGGTCAGAAGGTCGAGAAGACCGAATGGCACCGCGTATCGATGTTCGGCAAGGTTGCCGAGATCGCCGGTGAATACCTGCGCAAGGGTTCGCAGGTCTACATCGAAGGCAAGCTGCAGACCCGCGAGTGGGAAAAGGACGGCATCAAGCGTTACACCACTGAAATCGTGGTCGACATGCAAGGCACCATGCAACTGCTCGGCGGCCGTCCACAACAGGGCGACCAGCAAGGCGGCGGCAACAACTACCAGCAGCAGGCGCCACGTCAGCAGGCACCGCGCCCGCAGCAGTCGGCTCCACAGCAGCGTTCGGCTCCGCAAGCACCGCAGCAGGCCGCACCGCAACCGGCTCCGGATTTCGACAGCTTCGATGACGATATTCCGTTCTGATTTGCCGCTGTAACCGTCTTGAATGAAAAAGGCCCGTCGCTTAAACGACGGGCCTTTTTTGTGAGGCTATTTCAGCGCGACCCCTATCACCTGTAGGAGCTGACGAGTGCAACGAGGCTGCGATCTTTTGACGTTGCTTCTGAAGATCAAAAGATCGCAGCCTCGTTGCACTCGTCAGCTCCTACATGAGGAATTGTTTCAGTCGAGGATCAGGTGCGGCAAAAATCGACTTGAATCCTTGGTGATCAGACTATTGTCTTCACGCACACCAATCCCTGCCGCCTCATCACCAATCACCCACGAGCCAATCAGCGTGTAGCTGTCGCCAAAATTCGGCAGCGGTGCGAACTCCTGCAGGATGAACGGCGCATCGGTGTAAGGCCCGTCCTCTTTGACGATCAGACCTTCCGTCGTTTGCAGCTCGATGTTGGCGCCTTCGCGGGAAAAGTACGGCTTGCGCACCCAGCCCTTCGGCACCGCGCTCTGCGGATTCGGATCAAGGTGCGCAGCGAGCAGATTCGGATGGCCTTGGTGCAACTCCCACAGCAAAGGCAGCGCACCTTTGTTCGACAGAATCGCCTTCCACGCCGGTTCGAAAAACTGCGTATCGCATTCGGCGATCACTGCGCCGAACGGCTCGTGGAAGATGAATTCCCAGGCGTGCAGCTTGAACAGGTGCGGGATCCAGCGATCCTGCAGATCGACGAAACGACCTTCAGCCGTCAGGCCAATGTCTTCGATATCGATGTGGCGTGATTCGATGCCGACCTTTTCCGCGATCAGCCGCAGGTAATCGGTGGTGCCTTTGTCCTCGACCGAATCCTTCATCGACGCAAAGTAGAACGGCCGCTTCAACTGCAACTCGGCGAAGGCCTGATGCAGCTTGGTGTCGATGCTGTTGAACTGGTCAGCATGTGGCGGCAGCGTGCCACGCTCGATGCACTGTTCCAGCCAGCCCCATTGAAACGCCGCCGCCTCATAGAGGCTGGTCGGCGTGTCGTAGTTGAGCTCCAACAGTTTCGCCGGCCCGTTGCCGCTGTAGGAAAAGTCCATGCGACCGTACAGATGCGGATGACCCTCGCGCCAGGAGGTGCGGATCATGTCGTAGTACGCCGCCGGGATACTCAGGCGATCGAGCAACTCCTCGCTGTTGACCACGCGATCAACCAGATCCATGCACATCTCGTGCAGTTCGGTAGTCGGGTCTTCCAGATCGTTTTCGATCTGCGCGAGGCTGAACTGGTAGTAGGCGCTTTCGTCCCAGTACGGTTCGTCGTCGATGGTGTGGAACAGGAAACCGAGGCTTTCGGCGGTGTGTTTCCAGTCGGGGCGCTCGGCGCAGTGGATCTTTTTCATGTCAGCTGCTCGAGCGTCCGGAACTGCTGCCCCAGCCACCCCAACCGCTGCGGGCACTCGACTGGCTGCCGAAACCGCCGCGCGAAGTCGACGACGCAACGTTCACCGGTTTGCTCTTGCTGCTCTCGTAATCCGACTGGCTGCGCGAGGTTGTGTCAGCTCGGCGGTACTGCGTTGAGGTGTTGTACGGCTGGCGCGTTTCGCGATCACGGTAAACGGTGCGCTCGGCGTTGTTGCTCATTGCGTTGCCGATCAGCCAGCCGGTCAGCCAGCCATTGCCGCCGCCACCTGAACCACCGGAATAGTGCGAGCCGCCGTGGCTGGCACTGCTGCTGGTGGTGGTGTCGCCCGCCGGCATTTGCGAATTGGCGATGGCATCGAGATCCTGCGGCGTCTCGGCATTGCCCGGCACTTTGAAGCCGCCGAGTTTCGGCACGAAACGGCCATCGGAATTTTTCTGACACCAGCCAGCGGCAAAGTCTGCGTCGCACTTGGCCTTGTCGGTGTAAGCCGGGGCGATGCGCCGGTGCTCGTTCAGGGCGGCGACGTAGGCGCTGGAGCAGAGATCGGCGGCCAATTCGGCGTCGACACACTGTTCAACGCTCTGGAAATTGCGCGGCTGATCCAGCGCCGCTGCTTCACCGGAAATCGCGATCGCCACCGATGCGGCGAGGGACAATTGCACGTATTTGCTGCGTTTCATCGAGAGGCTTCCTGCCGGTCAGTGGGACGGGGTCATGCACGCGGCATTGAGCATGCCGACGCTGATCGCCACGGCAGCCACATAGATGCCGGCCGCCACTTCGCCGTTGGCGATGCGCTGGGAAGTGCCCTTGAGCACCAGCCCGGTAGCGACAAACGCCAGCAATTGCACAACGGCGGCGATGACCGCCCAGAGGACAAAGTCGAGCACGTTGACCGAGTAGGCGATCACGTTGCTCGCCGGAATCGCGAAACCGATGATTGCCCCGGACAGGGCAATGGCGGCGGCAGTGTTGCCGGCGCGGATCAGCTCGAATTCCTTGTGCGCGGTGATGCGCGTGTAGACGAATTGAAACAGCATGAACAGCAACACGGCGCCGATCAGGTAGACGACAAAACCGACCAGCGCGGTTTTGTTCAGAGAAACGGCCAAGACTTCCAGCATGAAAAACTTCCTTTTTTAAATGGCGCTCAAATCAGTCGTGTACAGCGAGATGCCCAGCGAGGTGCTCAGGCTGACGGTGCCTTCTTCGTCCTGTTCGACGGAGAACAGCAGCAGTTCGCGGCGATCGGTCAGGCCGGTGTCGCGGGCATACAGCATGGCGTGGTGCTTGATGGTGTAGGACTCGTCCGGATTGACCACGTGTTCGGTCATTGGCACCAGTTCAGTCTGATGCAGTTCGGTGCCCCATTCGCGGGTGTATTCAACACCGTCGTGGTGGTAGGTCGGCAGACCGATCAGGCTGTTGGGGCCGGCCAGACGCTGCAGTTCGGCGTCACTGTTGACCGTCACATAGCTGATGTAATTGAACAGGGTGACCGACTCGACCTGATCATCGCCGGTGACGTGGATCTGCACCCAGAAATCCTCGTCGTTCATGTAATAGCGGTGCAATTTGTTGGACTGGCCGAGATCGACCCAGCCGGCGCTCCACACCGCTTGATCGAATGGCACCCGCACCGACGTCGAGCCTTCCAGCAGCAACGCCAGGGTCGTGTCGAAGCGCACGCCTTTGCCTTGAGCCATGCCCAGTGGGCCGCTGGCGGCGGTGGTCGTTGGCGCAGCGGTCTGCCAATTGCTGGTGCCGAGCAAGTCTTTAAACCATCCCATGGGTACGTTCCTTGAAGCGGGTGGAGGTGTTCGGGTGAAAAAGTGGCGGTAGTGTAACGGGCGAAGCGGTGAACGAGCAGGGGCAATTACGCCGCAAAACCATGTGGGAGCGAGCCTGCTCGCGAATGGGTTGTGTCAGTCACTCGATTATTTGACTGTCACGACGCTTTCGCGAGCAGGCTCGCTCCCACAAGTTACCGTTCAGTCATTACTGCGCGGACTTCTGCTTCAGGCGCTCAAGGATCGCATTGGCGCTGCCTTCGTTCGGCGTGATGCCGGCGTCGCGCAGTTTGCGTTCCAGGTCGTTGCCGGTGGAGGCATCGGCCAGTTCGTCCGCTGCGCTCAGCTCGGCAGCGCGTTGCTGCTGCTTGGCTTGCAGGCGGTTCAGGGTGCCGACCGCGGTTTCCAGTTTGCCGTTGGCGCCGCCGCTGGCAATCGAGGCGCTGACCTGGGCTTTCTGCACGCTATCGCGGGCCTTGGCCATGTCCACTTGCTGGCGCAGGCTCTTGATCCGCGATTCGGCTTTGCTGATGTCTTTGCGCATGTTGTCGGCGTAGGCGCCGAATTCATCGCTGAGTTTCTTCTCGGCAGCGAGGTCGTTGGTCAGGGTCGAAATCGCTTCGGCCACTTCCAGCGCCAGGTCTTCGCGGCCGGCATTCAACGCGGCCACAGCCTTGGCTTCGAGGTCCTTGATCTTGGCGTCGTATTCGCTGACGCGGTCGGCGGCCAGTTTGTGCTTGGCCATGATCGTCACCAGTTCGCGGCGAGCATTGGACAGCGCGGTGTCGGCGTCGCGAATTTCCTGATCGAGGATGCGCAGGGCCTGCTGGTCGGCGATGGCTTCGCCAACTTCATTGGCGCCGCCGCGCAGTGCGGTGAACAACTTGCTCCAGATGGACTGAGTCATTGGATATTCCCTGTTGATTACTTGAAGAAGTGTTCGAAGGCTTCGCTGGCGCGCTGCACGTTGTCGACCAGGGTTTTCACCTCGGTGACTACGTTGGTCAGGCTCGAATCAGCACTGAGCGCGCCGAACATGTTGTAGACGGTCTGCCCGTTCGGCATCGATTCGATCCCGATCGAAGACAGCGGGAACATCTCGCGGCTGCGCAGCACGGCATCGTTGAACGCCTGGACATTGCTGATCGAATCGATGTCCACCAGCACGGTGTCGACGATGATCTGCTGGCCGGCCAGGGCGATGTGAATCGGCAGGCCGCCGAATTCGTTCATTTCCAGCTTGATGCTCGGCTCGGAGCTCTGGATCAGGGACAGCGAAATCTCTTGGGAAGCCACCTCGTCCAGCGCCTTGAGGGCATTGAAGAGGCTGTCGATGGTCCAGTTGTTGCCTGCGCTCATGTATTTCTCCGACATGAAAGAGCCAGCCAGAATCGGTTGGCGTAGCTGTTGCTCCATTTGCTTGAGCAAGCTTCGGTTTTCCGGAAGCACCCAAGTTTCGTGTTTCACATAACCGGCGGCGGCCAGGCCTGCGCGCATCTGCTTCATGTAGAAGCTCGACGGTTTTTTTGCCGACGCCTTGCCACGCTCGCCCTTGGGGCTGGCTGCGGCAGGCGTCGGAGTGCGGCTTGTCATGGCTGGAATCCGGTTATGAGCGTCTCACGCGTGGGCCACACTACAACCAATGCAAAGTGCCATCAATGACTCACGCGTGAGATTTTCATGACAGACGCAAAAAGGCCCGCAACGCGGCGGGCCAGGGGATTGCGCAGTTGTTGCTAGGCGTTGCTGCTCAGGAACTCTTCAGTGGATACCACGCTGGCATAGGCGAAACCCAGCGCGGCCATGAATGCTGCGTGCACATGGGCGGCCGGCACCGTCAGGCCGTTGAATTCAAGGTCACGGCTGGCGCAGGCATCGTGAATCACGGTCACGCTGTAACCCATGTCCGCCGCCGCGCGGGTGATGCCATCGACGCACATATGGCTCATGCTGCCGACCACCACAAGGTCGGTGATGCCGTGTTCGTCGAGCACCGCTTTCAGTTCGGTTTCGCGGAACGAGTTGACGAAGTGCTTGAGCACCACCGGCTCGTCGGCGCGGTTGAGCACTTTCGGATGCAGTTTCGCGCCTTCGGAGCCGGGAGTGAAAAACGGCGCATCGTCGGAGGTGAATTCATGACGAATGTGTACGACCGAATCGCCCGCCTCGCGAAAAGCTGCGATCAGCCGTCCGGCGTTGTCGGCAGCGGCGTCGGCGCCGACCAGCGGCCACTTGCCTTGGGGGAAGTAGTCGTTCTGGATATCGACTACGATGAGCGCTTGCTTGGCCATGGGATTGTCCTCGAGACGGTGATTGGGTGTGGCCTCAGTATTGACGCTGGCCGAGGATTCGAGGATTGGCCGCACCGACAATAGACGGGGGAAAACTGACAATGGCTGCACAAAGAGCCGCCACCGCTGAACTGGGCGTGCTGATTTACCCCGGCGCGCAACTGGCGGCGGTGCACGGTCTGACCGATCTGTTCGCCGTGGCCAATCGCATCGCTGCCGAGTATCGGGCTGTGCAATTGCCCGTGCTGCGGGTCAGTCACTGGCAGGTCGATGGCGAGCAGTTGCCGGCGCGGGTCTATGACAGTCATCCCGGTGCCGAAGGCGCTTTGCTCGCCGTGCTGATTCCGCCGTCCCTCGGCGGGTTCGATGCGGCGCAGATGACCGTGAGTCTTGCGCAATGGCTGCGCGATCAGCATGCGCGCGGCGCAACCCTTGGTGGTGTTTGTGTGGGCTCGTTGATGCTCGCCGAAAGCGGCTTGCTCGACGGTCGCAGCGCCACCACGCACTGGACCTCGGCCCAGGCTTTTGCCGAGCGTTACCCGAAGATCAAACTCAAGGCCGACACGCCGATTGTCGACGACGGTGACCTGATCACCACGGCCGGGCTGATGGCATGGTCGGAATTGGGGTTGCGCCTGGTCGATCGCTTGCTCGGCCCGAGCATCGCCACCGCGACCGCGCGTTTTCTGGTGATGGAACACAGCGACAGCGCCAGTGAATGCGGAAGCAATTTCGCACCGATCCTCAGCCATGGCGACGCGGCGATTCTCAAGGTCCAGCACTGGCTGCAAAGCACCGGGGCGACGGATGTTTCGCTGACGGCAATGGCCGAGCGTGCGGGACTTGAAGAGCGTACTTTCCTGCGCCGATTCCGCGCCGCGACAGGCTTGAAACCGACCGAGTATTGCCAGCACTTGCGGGTCGGCAAGGCGCGGGAAATGCTCGAGTTCACCAATGGCACGATCGACCACATTGCCTGGACGGTGGGCTATCAGGATCCGGGCGCGTTTCGTGCGATCTTCAAGAAGATTACCGGGCTTGGGCCGAGTGAGTACCGGGGGCGGTTTGGTGTGAATCCCGCTCCCAGAACGACGATGAACTAATGTGGGAGCGAGCCTGCTCGCGAAGGCGCTGGATCTACAGAATTGTAGTCGGCTGACACTACGCTTTCGAGAGCAGGCTCGCTCCCACAATGATCGCGGCGAGGGTGAGAGATCGTGCAATTTGCCGGAGTTTTGCGCGGTGTCGTGCAGTTTGAAACAGGCGTGATGCCAGCACAGTCACGGCAAGCTCCCGATTATCGGGCGGTTCGTGGGGATCGTTGATTGGCCTGATCTCTGCAATTTCCTTTGAGAACCCATCGACTGATAAAAGGGGAACGCATGACCCCGACACCCAGCAACAAAATCGTCGTGGCCCATTCGGTGCGTGCCGAGGCGCCGCAACATGAAGTCGAGACCAACAAGGCCCTGGCGCGTTGGCTGGCGCAGATTCTCGGCTGCAAATTCGGCGGCAGTTTCGATCCGGCCAAACATCAGGGCCGCGAGCTGTATCTGCTGCCAACGCAAACCATCGTCGGCGCCGCCCACGCGCAAGCGCTGGGCATCAAAGGCCCCGATGACTTGTGGGGCGGTTACGTCGAATACGATTTCATCTGCACCAAAGCCATCAGCCACGGTTTGCGCAGTCATCTGGCGCACGCGCCGCAGGGCTGGTCGCCGCTGTTTTCGGAGCGGGTGCGCAACGTTGTGCTCGACGGTCTCAGCGTATTCGCCCTGGAAGATGCGCGGCCCGCCGCCGAGCATCTGTTGTACGCCGGGCCGATTCGCTTGAAGCCGATTCACGCTTGCGCCGGTCGCGGTCAGGAAGTGATCAAAAGCCTCGATGCGTTCGATGAAATCCTCGCTCGTCCCGAAGCGCAAAGCCTGTTCAGCGACGGCGTAGTGCTGGAGCAGGACTTGAGCAACGTCGTCACCCACAGCGTCGGCCAGTCGTTCATCGGCGGCAAAGTGTTGAGCTATTGCGGTGATCAATACTTGACCGAGGACGGTCAGGGCGAAGAGGTCTACGGCGGCTCGAATCTGCTGGTGGTGCAGGGCGGCTATGACCAATTGCTCGCGCTGGATCTGCCTGATGATGTGCGTCTGGCCATCGAGCAGGCGCAGGTCTTCGACAGTGCCGCCAACGAAGCTTACCCGCGCTTCTTCGCCTCGCGGCGCAATTACGATATCGCCCAAGGCCTCGACGCCAGCGGCAACCCGCGCAGCGGCGTGCTCGAACAATCCTGGCGCATGGGCGGTGCCAGCAGCGCCGAAGTGGCGGCGCTGCAAAGCTTCGTCAACGATCCACAGATGCGCGCGATTCGCGTGTCGTCGGTGGAAACCTATACCGATCAGGCGCTGCCGGCGGACGCCATCGAGGTCTATCGCGGTCCGGCTGAAAACAGCGCGTTTCTTCTCAAATATGTGACGGTCCAATCCTATGACGGCTAGAAGCGAAAGCATTCAAATCGACATTGATGATGAACAGATGAGCGGGACCTTTCTCAGTCCCAAATCGAAAGTCCCAGGGGTGTTGTTCGTGCACGGTTGGGGCGGCAGTCAGGAGCGTGATCTCGAGCGGGCCAAAGGCATCGCGGGCCTGGGTTGCGTATGCCTGACCTTCGACCTGCGCGGGCATACCGGCGGCACCGGAATTCCGCTGACCCGGGTGACCCGTGAAGACAATCTGCGTGATTTGCTGGCGGCCTACGATCGCCTGCTGGCGCACCCGGCCCTCGACACTTCGGCGATCGCCGTGGTCGGCACCAGTTATGGCGGTTATCTGGCCTCGATCCTGACGTCACTGCGCCCGGTGCGCTGGCTGGCGCTGCGCGTGCCGGCGCTGTACCGCGACGAGCAATGGCACACGCCCAAACGCGATCTGGACAAGGCCGACCTGCGCGATTATCGCAATACGCTAGTGCGCGCCGACAGCAATCGCGCCCTGCATGCCTGTTCGCAATTCACGGGCGACGTGCTGTTGGTGGAATCGGAAACCGACGACTTCGTGCCCCACGCGACGATCATGAGTTACCGCGCCGCCTGTCAGCAGACTCACTCATTGACCCATCGGATTATTGATGGCGCCGATCATGCATTGAGTGATCCGGTGTCGCAGCAGGCCTACACCTCGATCCTGGTGGACTGGATTACCGAGATGGTGGTGGGGGAGCGGTTGAGCATTATCCAATCCAGATGATTCTGTCGCATGTACCGGCCCCTTCGCGAGCAGGCTCGCTCCCACAGGTTGAACGCATTTCAAATGTAGGAGCTGCCGAAGGCTGCGATCTTTTGATGTTGATTCTAATGTGTGGGTTTCTTCTCGATCCGCAGCGCCTTGGCCTTGGCCTCCACCACCAGATACATCACCACCGTGATCAACAGCGGCAGCAGAAAATAAATCGCCCGATACGCCAGCAATCCCGCGACCAGACTGCCGCGCGATGCCTCATGCTGCAGCAACGCCACGAACACCGCCTCCAGCACACCCAGCCCCGCCGGAATGTGCGTAATGACCCCGGCAATCGCGCTGATCAACAGCACCCCAAGCACCAGCGGATAATCCAGTTTGCTCGGCAGCAGAGTGAAGATCACCGCCGCCATCAGCGACCAGTTCAACGCGCCCAAGAGCAATTGCAGCACCGCCATGCGCAGCGACGGCAGGTTGATTTCCACGCCGCGTATCGACCACTCGCGGCGCTTGGAGAACTGACACGCCGCCAGATAGCCGGCACTGACCAACAGCAATAACACCCCGACCAGTTGCAAGGCCGAACTGCTGAGTTTCCAGCCCGGCGGCATAGTCACCAGACCGCTGCTGAATACTACGCCAGCGATGGTCATGTAGCCGAACCAGTTGGTTGCCAGGCTCAGGCCGAGAATCTTGGCAATGTTGCCTTTGCTCACGCCCAGCCGCGAATACAGGCGATAGCGCATGGCGATGCCGCCGACCCAGGCGCTAAGGTTGAGATTGAAGGCGTAGCTGATGATGCCCACCGGCAGGATCTGCTTCCAGGTCAGGTCTTGCCGAATGTAAGTGCGGCCGATCAGGTCGAAACTGGCGTACACCAGAAAGCTCAGCAACGTCAGGCTGGCGGCGATGATCAGCGTGCGCACCTTGAAATCGGCGAGGGTCTCCAGCACCTCGGCCCATTCGATGCGGGTGGCGAACATCGTCAGGAGGACGATCAGCGCGAGGAAAAACAGGATGGTCAGCGGACGTTTCCAGCGGCTCCATTTCGACGGCGCCGCTTGTGTCGAATGGCTATCGGAGTGCACTTCGGAATGACTCATGGACGCGCACCTCGGAAAGGCTTCAGACGCGGTTTATGCGCCGGCAGCCAACCGGCCATGGCCGGGAAGTGCCGCAGGAAGTGGAACACCAGAAAGCCCACGGTCATGTGCCAGATGCGCCCGCGCGGCAACAGCTTGGCGTCCATGGCTTTGCAGTGGTTCTGGCTGAGATCTTCGAGGCGTTCGTACAGGTGCTGATTGAACGCGCGGTCGCGGATCAGTACGTTGGCTTCCAGATTCAGCGACAGGCTCAGCGGGTCGAGATTGCTTGAGCCCACGGTGCTCCAGTCATCGTCGACCAGCGCGACTTTGCCGTGCAGCGGGCGTTGGCAGTATTCGTGAATCTGCACGCCGGCACGCAGCAGATAATCGTAGGTCATGCGCGCCGCCAGTTTCGCCACGAGCATGTCCGGCTGGCCTTGCAGGATCAGCCGCACCTCGACGCCACGGCGGGCGGCGTTGCGGATTTCACGCAGCAGCCGGTAACCGGGAAAGAAGTAGGCGTTGGCGATGATCACCCGGCGCTTGGCCTTGCGCAGTACTTGCAGATACACGTCTTCGATATCGGTGTTGTGTTGATCGTTATCGCGGAACACCAGGCGCACCTGGCCGTCGTGATCGGTGAAGGCCATTTCCTCCAGGCGCTGGCGCCGGCGCTGCCACCAGAACCGCGCGCGCCCGGGACGACCGCTTTGCAGCAGGGCGAAGTGATGGATATCGGCGACCACCGGGCCTTGGATCTCCACCGAGTAATCCTGCTTGGCTTCAGGGCCGAAGTCGGCCAGGTGATCGCCGGAAAAGTTGATCCCGCCAATGAACGCGATCAAGCCGTCGACCACCACGATCTTGCGGTGCAAGCGGCGGAACCAGTTGGTGCGGATGCCCAAATGCTTCGGCGCCGGATCGAAGATTTGCAGATGCACGCCGGCATCGCTCAAGGCCGACAGATAGCCGGTGCTCAGCTCGCCACAGCCGAAGCCGTCGAGGCTGACCGTGGTGCGCACGCCGCGCTGGGCGGCTTCGATGAGGATTTGCTGCAACTCGGCGCCGACCTTGTCTTCGAAGACGATGAAGGTCTCCAGCAGGATCTCGCTCTTGGCTGCGCGCATCGCTTCGAATACCCGGGGGAAATATTCCTCGCCGTTCTCCAGCAGCTCTACGCGGTTATTGCTGTGCCATTGATACTCGACGTCCACGTGGCCGGGCTCGCGCACCGGCGGGTTCAGCGGGACCGGGTCGACGGCGGATTTTTCCAGTGGCGCACTGTTCATAGTTCAATCTCCACCGATAACGGTGCGTGGTCGGAAAGGTGGGACCAGGGCCGGTTGGTCAAAACTTTCGGCCGGCTGGCCTTGAGGTTGCGTACGTAGATGCGGTCGAGTCGTAGCGCTGGCAGCCGCGCGGGAAAGCTGCGCGCCGGCTTGCCGTACTGCTCGGCGAACACTTCGCGCAGGCCACAGGGCTTGAGCTGCGCGTCGGCGCGCTGGCGCCAGTCATTGAAATCGCCAGCGACGATCACCGGGGCATCAGCGGGCAGTTCGGCGAGACGTTGCATCAGCAGATCCAGTTGCGCATTGCGGTGGCTCTCGCGCAGGCCCAGATGCACGCAGATCGCGTGCACTTCGGTGCCGTCGCCAGGCAGGCGCAGCACGCAATGCAGCAGGCCACGGTTTTCATGGCCGCTGATCGACACGTCGAGGTTGTCGTGGCGGATGATCTGGAATTTCGACAGCAGCGCATTGCCGTGGTCGCCCGCCGGGTACACGGCATTGCGCCCGTAGGCGAATTGCGGCCAGAGGCTGTCGGCGAGGAATTCGTATTGCGGCATCGTCGGCCAGTTGTCGTAGCGTTTCGGATGCTGCTCGTGCGTGCCGTGGACTTCCTGCAGAAACACCACGTCGGCGGCGACGCTGCGCACTGCTTCACGCAGCTCCGGCAGAATGAAACGCCGGTTCAGCGCGGTGAAGCCCTTGTGGGTGTTGACAGTCAGTACGGTGAAGGTGCGCACCGAGGGCGCAACCACGGAGCCTTCGTCGGTGAAACCGACCGGTTCGGGAATGCTCATGACAGAACTCCTTCTGCGGCGACTTGCCCGGGAGTTGTGGCGAGGTCTTTGTCGAGGTCCAAGCGCTGCAACAAGTTGCGTGCGTCGTAGGGCGCGCGGACTTTGATGTCGTTGTCGAAGTAGCAGAACACTTCGCGGGATTTGCGCGCGCGGGGTTTCAGGCGTGGGGCTATCAGGTGGGCGTCCTCTGGCTGTTTACCGTGATGCCAGGCGTCGATGCGCTCTGCCCAGCGCTTGAGCGCTTGTTCGGAATAACCGCTGGCGTAGAGCTCTTCGGCGCCGTGCAGGCGCAGATAGACGAAGTCGCTGGTGAGGTCTTCGCGGTACGGCCATTTGCCGGCGGTGTCGGCAATGACCAGCGCGGTGTTATGGCGCTTGAGCAGGCGCACGAACTCCGGGTCGATAAAGCTCTCGTGACGGATTTCCACGGCATGGCGCAGCGGTTTCTTGCGCCAGGCTTTGACGCTGGCGTTGCCGGGCAGATGCGAGTCGTGCTGGCGGGCGAGGGCGGCTGCGGCTTGGGTATCGTGGGGCAGTTGCGCGAGAAAGTGATCGAAGCGCTCGGCGTCGAATTTGAAATTCGGCGGAAACTGCCAAAGGATCGGCCCGAGTTTTTCCTTCAGTTCCAGAACGCCCGAGGCGAAGAAATTCGCCAGCGGTTTTTCGATTTCGCGCAAGCGGCGCACGTGGGTGATGAAGCGCGGCGCCTTGACGCTGAAGACGAAGTCATCGGGGGTTTCGGCGTACCACTGGGCGTAACGTTCGGGTCGTTGCAGGGCGTAGAACGATCCATTGATTTCAATGCTGTTGACCGCGCGGGAGGCGAACTGCAATTCGCGCTTCTGCGCCAGTCCCTTCGGGTAGAAATCCCCGCGCCACGGGGCGTAGCGCCAGCCTGAAATACCGATGTGAATCGTCGCCATCCCATCCTCCCGTAGAAAGTCCTCGTGTTGCCGATGTTCTGTGATGACTGCGGCGGGGGCGGGAAAGTTTCGGTGGCGTTACGGACGGTCGCGGGTGAAGCGAAGATCAAGAGCTTACCCCCTCACCCCAACCCTCTCCCCCAAGGGGGCGAGGGGGAAGGGAGCAGATCTTCATGCCTCCTGAAATCGCGTACGACTGTGAAGGGAGCAGATTTTCATGGTTTTCAGGACTTGAGTTCGACTCAAGACGTGCAGTTGGTGATTTTGGTCATGCAACTCGGTCGGCTCCCTCTCCTGGGGGAGAGGGCTGGGGTGAGGGGGCTCTTGAACTTGCCGCGCAATTACCGATCAGTTCCTTACCAGGGTCAGCCACGGGAGATCGGAGCTTTGCGCAATTTCAGGATCGCCATTCTGCTGGGAGCGCTGCTGTGCTTGGGCGTCAACACATCGCAAGCCGTCGCGCTACCGGGCGTTCCGGCTGCCGCCGACACGGCAGAGAAACCCGCCGAACCGGAACCGCTGGTGCAGGGTGGTCTGCTCGGGGCGATCAGTACGAGCATCGACGATGTGCAGGAAAAACTCGATCTCAACGAACACCTGGTCGATGCCTGGCGGCTGCGCGCCGACCGCGCGGCGGATGAGGTCGATCGGCTGGTCAAGCAACCGTCGAATCGCTCGGGCTGGAGCGTGGCAGGGGATTTCCTCACGCTGTCGGGAGTCTGGCTGGGCAGTTTCGCCCTGCTCACCGTGCTCGGCAGTCTGTTGGCCAAGCGTCTGCGTGAGGGCCGCTGGTTGCGCACCCGCCAGCGCAGTCAGGATCTGCTCGGCTACGTGCTGCCGTACACCGTGCCGGCGCTGATCTGCCTGCCTTTGACGCTGTATGTCAGCCATTTTCTGCAAGCTTCGGTGGGCCGTGCGCTGGCGCTGTGTCTGGCCTATGCCACCAGCAGCGGTATCTTCTCCACATCGATGTTGTTGTGCGTGGTGGTGATGTTCAACGTCGGGCACAAGCGCGCCGCCGCGCGAATCATCCGTGAATACTGCCCGCGCCCGCTGTTCCTCATCGGCTTTCTCGCCGCGCTCAGCGATGCCCTGACCAGCCCGCAGATCGCCCGGCAACTGGGCGGCAATATCACCAGCAGCATCGCCGTGTTCACCGGGCTGATCGCCTCGGTGATTTTCGGTTTGCTGGTGATTCGCCTGCGCCGGCCCGTGGCGCATCTGATCCGCAATCGCCCGCTCAGTCAGCGTTTGAAACAACCGTCGCTGCAGGAGTCGCTGCGGATATTTTCCGGGCTGTGGTATTGGCCGATCGTGCTGATGGTGCTGGTCTCGGCAGTCAGCCTGATCGGCATCGGCGAGGACAATCAGAAAGCCCTGCGCTGTGCCTTGTTCACCACCGTGCTGCTGATCGCCACGGTGTTTCTCAGCACGGTGTTGCAGCACCTGTTCAAGTCGCGCAAAGCCGAAGCGATCCAGCGCAGCAGTGCCTACAAGGAACGCTTTCTCAGCCTGTTGCATGCGTTGCTGCGCATCGTCATGGCGATTGTGTTCATCGATATTCTCGGGCGGATCTGGGGCGTGTCGTTGCTCGATTTCGCCCAGAGCAGCACCGTCGGTCGAGCGATCAGCAACGCCTTGAGCAGCATCGGCCTGATCTTCCTGGTGACGTGGCTGCTGTGGGTGGTGCTCGACACGGCGATTCAGGAAGCGCTGAAACCGCCGCTGAGCAAACGCGCGGCACGCCAGCCGAGCACGCGGGTGAAAACCATCCTGCCGCTGCTGCGCAACGCGATCAAAATCATCCTCGTGGTGATCTGCGCGATTACCACCATGGCCAACCTCGGCATCAACGTCGCGCCGCTACTAGCCGGTGCGGGCGTGGTCGGTCTGGCGATCGGTTTCGGTTCGCAGCAACTGGTGCAGGACGTCATCACCGGGTTGTTCATCATCATCGAAGACACCCTGTCGATCGGCGACTGGGTGGTGCTCGATTCCGGCCACGCCGGCACCGTGGAAGGTTTGACCATCCGCACCTTGCGCCTGCGGGACGGCAAGGGTTTTGTGCACTCGGTGCCGTTCGGCCAGATCAAGGCTGTGACCAACCAATCACGCCAGTTCGCCTTCGCATTTTTCTCGGTGCAGTTCACCTACGACACCGATGTCGACAAAGCCATTGAGCTGATTCGCGAGGCCGGTGATTCGATCCGCGAAGACCCGTTCCTCAAGTACAACCTGCAAGGGCCGCTGGATGTGTTTGGCGTGGACAAAATGGACTTGAACGGCGTGGTGTTGACGGCGCAATTTCGCACGGTGTCAGGTGGGCAATATGCGGTGAGCCGCGCGTTCAACCAGCGCTTGAAGAAGCTTGTGGATAACACACCCAATGTGCATTTTGCGCAGACTTATCCACAGCAGGTTCTGTTGCCAAAGCGACAGGAGGAGGGGGCGGTGGTTGCGGGTGAGGTGCCGCAGGAGTCGCGGACCTGACGCCTGTTTGTGTAGAGACAGGGCCGGCGCTTTCGCGAGCAGGCTCGCTCCCACAGGGGCAATGGGATTGGACTGTGGGAGCGAGCCTGCTCGCGAAGACGCCGGTGCGAACACTCTCAATGCCGGATCAGCTTGGCATGCAGTTGTCCCATGGCTATCGGATCCAGCTCTACCCAAACCTGCTGCTTGCCGGCAATCACCGCGGCCACCGGCACCCCATCGCGATACACCAGCCGATTGCTCACCAGCGCCGGCACTTTCACCCCGGGCAACAACGTTCCGGCCAGATTCAATGGATCAACCCCACACACCGCCACCAGGCTGCCGTCCTGCGGGCGGCGGCGTACTTCGCGCAGCAAGGGAATGGCTTCGGGCAAGGCAAACTGCTCGCCAGCCAGACCACTGACAAACCGCCCGCCACGAATCTCGCCCCGCGCCTCCAGACGATGAAAGGTGCGCAGCAATTCCCGCCAGCTCGGCAACCAGTCCGCTTCGCGTTCCAGCAGACGCCAGAACACCACGCCGTAGCGGCGCAGCAGGGTCATGGCGACATGTTCGAGTGTCTCGGCGGCATCGGCTGACGAACCCCGTCGCAGCAATGCCCAGCGCCCGGCATCGTCCATGCCACCGATAAAAGCGCCGCGCCCGCGTCGGCTACTGCGCTGCTGGCGCTTGCTTGCAGGAGTGATCAACGCGCGCAGGCCGGCGAAGCTGTCGGCGTTCACCAAACCTGCGGCGACCAGTTCCTGCAGGGCGATTTCCAGTTCGCTGCGCAGCAGGCGCGCTTCATGAATCAACTCATCGAAAAACAGCGCGCCATGCTGACTCAGCGCCTCGAAGACTTTCTGCGTTTTCGGCGATAACTCACTCACTGGCGTCTGCTCAGCCAACGCACTCCACAAACCCACTTGGCTACGCGGCAGCAGCACAATCGGTGTACTGCGCAATGCCGAGCCGCTGACCTTCTGCCGCGCGCTGATGCGCGTCCACACCAGTTTGCCGTTGCGGCACAGTTCATCCAGCCAGCTCGGCGAATAGTCCTTGAGGCGGGCCGGCAGGATGTCGCTGTCCCACGCCGAAGCTGCCGCCGGGTAGCCTTCGAACTGGCCGACAATCGCCGGCAACACCGCACTGCCCTGGCCTTGGGTGGCCGGCGTCAGATGCTGCCAGTCGAACAGAAAACGCATGAAATCCTGCAATGCCACCGGTTCGATTTCCCGGCGCAGGCGCTTGACCGTGTAGCGATGGATACGCGCCAGCAGATGGCGTTCGCACCATTCTTCAATCGTGCTTTTCGGCGTGAACTGGCCGCGCAAGACGTAGCCTTCACGCTCCAGTCGGGCGAGGGCCTGACTCACTTGCGCGGCGGGCAGGGCGAGCGGCTCGGCAATGGCGGGCAACGGGATTGGCCCAAAGGCGCCGAGGCGGGCGCGGATCACTTCGACCAGCGCCTCATCGAATGCCCACGTGTCGTCGAAGCCGGGCAGCACCACCGCCTCAGTCAGCAACGTGGCCTGTGGATAAAGTGCTTGCAGGCAACTCAACCGTTCGCGGGCCAGCCATAACTGATGCTCGGCGTCGATCTGCAACCGGCAGGCGCGGCCGCTGGCCATCAGCGTTTGCAGCCAGTCCGGCCAACCCGCGTTGGCGCGCGCTTCGGCGTCACTGATGCAGGCGAGGCTCATCAGCGCTTCATGCATCTCATCCAGGGAGTTGGGCGACGGCCAGGCTTCTTCGCGCACCGCCGTGATCGCGTCGGCGTCCAGCGCGCCGAGATCATCGGTCGACTGCGGATCGCTCCAGCGTCGATTGATCACCGCTTGCGTGCGGCGTTCCTCCAGCGGCGCATCGTCGAGAAACGTGTACGGCCGGGCGCTGAGGATTTCTGCCGCCAGCGGCGACGGCGCCGGCAAATCCCGGGCGATCAGGCGCACCTCGCCACGCTCCATGCGCCGCAGCAGGGTCAGCCAGCCTTCGCTGTCCATCGCTTCGTGCAGGCAATCGTCGAGGGTCTGTTCCACTAACGGATGTTCGGGGACTTCGCGCTCGCCGGCGAGGTTTTCCAGGCAGGCGATCTGGTCGGGAAACACACTGGCGATGAGGTCTTCGCTTTTCATCCGTTGCAGTTGCGGAGCGACTTTGCGCCCGCCGGTAAAACGCGGCAACGCCAGCGCCACCCCGGCATTCCAGCGCCAGCGCACGCCAAACAAGGGCGCATCGAGCACGGCTTGAATAAGGGTGTGTTCGGCGCTGTTGCTGTGCAGGTAACGCCAGACTTCGTCGAGCTCGAAGCTGTGACTGGTGGACAGCGACAGCACGATCGCGTCTTCGCTGGCGGCGGCCTGCAACTCGAAGTTGAAGGTGCGGCAGAAACGCTTGCGCAAGGCCAGGCCCCAAGCGCGGTTGATGCGGCTGCCGAACGGCGTGTGAATGATCAGTTGGGTGCCGCCGGACTCGTCGAAAAACCGCTCCATCAACAGCGTGTCCTGCGAGGGCAGGGCGCCGAGGGTTTGCCGCGCGCGGGCGAGATATTCGACCAGTTGCTCGGCGCTGGCGAGGTTGAGGCCGAGTGTGGTGGTCAGCCAGTCGAGCGCCGGTTGCAGATTCCCGGGCCTGGCGCTGAGCAATTCGTCCAACTGCGCTTGCAGGCGCGCGACGGCCGCCGACAGTTCATCACTGCGCCCCGGCGCTTCGCCGAGCCAGAACGGAATGGTCGGCGGCATGCCCTGCGCATCCTCGACCCGCACCTTGCCGCTTTCTACCCGCAGGATGCGGTACGAGGTATTGCCGAGCTGGAACACATCGCCGGCGATACTTTCCACGGCGAAATCTTCGTTGACGCTGCCGATGTTCAAGCCCTGGGGTTCTAGCAATACGCTGTAGTCGGCGTTGTCCGGAATGGTGCCGCCGCTGGTCACGGCGGTCAGTTGCGCGCCCCGCCGGCCACGCAAGGTGCGGCTGACGGCGTCGCGGTGCAGGTAGGCGCTGCGGATGCCCTGGCGACCGTTGTAGCCTTCGGCGAGCATGCTCAGCAGGGCCTGATAGTGTTTTTCATCGAGGTCGCGATAGGGCCAGGCTCGGCGGAACATCGCCAGCAACGCGTCCTCCGACCATTCCTGGCAACTGACCTCGGCAATGATCTGCTGCGCCAGCACATCCAGCGGTTTTTCCGGAATGTGCAGCGTATCGAGCTCGCCTCGGCGCACGCAGTCGAGCAGGGCGGCGCACTCGATCAGGTCGTCGCGGGTGGTGGCGAACAAACGACCCTTGGGGGTGCCGCCGACCTGGTGTCCGGAGCGACCGACTCGTTGCAGAAACGCAGCAATCGAACGCGGTGAACTGATCTGGCAGACCAGGTCGACTTCACCGATATCGATGCCCAGCTCCAGTGATGCAGTGGCGATCAGCACTTGCAGCTCGCCGCGTTTGAGGCGCTGTTCCGCATCGAGGCGAAACTCTTTGGCCAGGCTGCCGTGGTGCGCCGCCACGGCCTGCTTGCCGAGGCGCTCGCTCAGATGCCGGCTGAGGCGTTCGGCAAGGCGTCGGGTGTTGACGAAAATCAGCGTGGTGCGATGCTCGCGGGCGAGTTCGGCGAGGCGCTCGTACACCAGTTCCCAGACATCATTGGCCATCACCGCCGACAACGGTACCGGCGGCACCTCGATGCCCAGATCCCGAGGGCGGGCGTGGCCGATGTCGACAATTTCGCAGGGGCGATCGTGACCGACCAGAAACTGCGCCACGGCTTCTACCGGTTTCTGCGTCGCGGACAGGCCGATGCGGGTCAGCGGTTCGGCGCAGAGTGCTTGCAAACGCTCGAGGCTCAAGGACAGATGACTGCCGCGCTTGCCAGCGGCCATGGCGTGGATCTCGTCAATGATCACCGTGCGCGTGGTGCCGAGCATCTTGCGCCCGGATTCCGAGCCGAGCAGCACGTACAGCGATTCCGGGGTGGTCACCAGAATATGCGGCGCGCTCTTGCGCATGGCGGCGCGGTCTTTTTGCGGCGTGTCGCCAGTGCGTACGGCGGTAGTGATGGTCAGCTCCGGCAGGCCCATCTCGCGCAGTTGCGCGGTAATGCCGGCGAGCGGACTCTGCAGGTTGATCTGGATGTCGTTGGACAGTGCCTTCAACGGCGAGACATAGACCACCAGGGTTTCGGCGGGCAGACCGTCGGGGTGTTCCAGACCGCGATGGACAAGCTCATCGAGCACGGCGAGGAACGCGGTCAGGGTTTTCCCCGAGCCAGTGGGCGCGGCGATCAGCGTCGACCGACGCTGGCGAATCAACGGCCACGCACGGGCCTGAGCGGCGGTGACCGCCGGAAAAGTCTTGTTGAACCAGGCGCTGACGGCGGGGTGAAAGCCTGCCAGCGCGCTGTTGGCGGGGAGGGGCAGATTCATGACTGGAGTTATGCGGGCGGGGGCGGGAAGATGCAAGTACCGTTCGGAGCCCTTCGCGAGCAGGCTCGCTCCCACCCTGGAATGCGGTCCCCTGTGGGAGCGAGCCTGCTCGCGAAGGGGCCGGCCAGGACGGCGCAAATTCGCGGATCTACACTTTACGGATGACGGTTGCGCACTAAACCCGCAAAATGCAACGATTCCGGCAATTATCGACGACGGTTCCACAAGAACCGTCGCTAAAGCCATCGTTCCAATCAGACTGGGCCTGCTGACTCTATGCGAATGCGCCTTATGTTACTGGGCGGCGGAAATGCCCTTGGGCAGGCGCTGATTCGCCTCGGTGCGGAAGAAGACATCGGTTTCCTCGCCCCCCGCCCGCCCGAAAACGGCTGGGATGCCGCGAGCCTCACCCAATTGCTCGACGACACCCGTCCCGATGCGTTGATCAACCTCGCCTACTATTTCGACTGGTTCCAGGCCGAGAGCGTCAGCGAAAGCCGCATGACCGGTCAGGAACGCGCCATCGAGCGTCTGGCCGAACTGTGCCAGCACCACAACATTGTCCTCGTGCAGCCGTCGAGCTATCGCGTGTTCGACGGCTCACGTGCTACCGCTTACAGCGAAAAAGACGAGCCGGTGCCGCTGGGCCTGCGCGGTCAGGCCTTGTGGCGCATCGAGCAAAGCGTGCGCGCGACCTGCCCGCAACATGTACTGCTGCGTTTCGGCTGGCTGCTCGACGACAGCCCGGACGGCACCCTCGGACGCTTCCTCGCTCGCGCGGAAAAACCCGAAGAGTTGCTGCTGGCCGATGATCGGCGCGGCAATCCGACTCCGGTCGATGACGCCGCTCGAGTGATCATCTCCGTGCTCAAGCAACTCGACTGCGCCGCGCCGCTGTGGGGCACTTACCATTACGCCGGCCACGAAGCGACCACCCCGCTGGCGCTGGGCCAGGCGATTCTCACCGAAGCACGCAGCCTGCATCCGCTGGCGATCGAAGCACCGACCGCGCAGGCCCACGCCGCGCGCCCGGACGCCGCCGAAGAACCGCAACACGCGGTGCTGGCCTGCAAGAAAATTCTCCACACTTTCGGAATCAAGCCGCGCGCCTGGCGTGCCGCGCTCCCGGGTCTACTGGACAGGTTCTACCGACATGGCTGAAGCAACGGTTTTAATCACTGGCGGAGCCGGATTCATCGGCTCGCACCTGACCGATGCCTTGCTCGCCAAGGGCTATGCGGTACGCGTGCTCGACGACCTGTCGACCGGCAAGCGCAGCAACCTGCCGCTGGACAATCCCAAGGTTGAACTGGTGGTCGGCGATGTCGCCGATGCCGCCCTGGTCGCCCGCGCCATACAAGGTTGCAACGCTGTCGCGCATCTGGCGGCGGTGGCCTCGGTGCAGGCCTCGGTGGACGATCCGGTGAAAACCCATCAGAGCAATTTCATCGGCACCCTGAATGTCTGCGAAGCCATGCGCCTGGCCGGGGTCAAGCGTGTGGTGTACGCCTCCAGCGCGGCGGTGTACGGCAACAATGGCGAGGGCGAGTCGATTGATGAAGACACGCCGAAGGCGCCGCTGACACCCTATGCCTCGGACAAACTGGCCGGTGAGCAGTACTTCGATTTCTACCGTCGCCAGCATGGTCTGGAGCCGGCGATTTTCCGCTTCTTCAACATCTTCGGCCCCCGCCAGGATCCGTCCTCGCCGTATTCCGGGGTGATCAGCATCTTCAGCGAACGTGCGTCGAAAGGTTTGCCGATCACCGTATTTGGCGATGGCGAGCAGACCCGCGATTTTCTTTATGTCGGTGATCTGGTCGATTTGCTGGTGCAGGCGCTGGAAAAGCCTGAAGTGCAGGAGGGCGCGGTCAATGTTGGCTGGAATCAGGCGATGAGCCTGAAGCAGATGCTCGAAGCGTTGAAATCAGTGGTCGGTGAACTGCCGCCCGTGAGCTACGGGCCGGCGCGTTCGGGTGATATCCGCCATTCGCGGGCTGACAACCGACGCTTGCTGCAGCGCTTTGAAATGCCGCCGCAGACGCCGATGAGTGTGGGCCTGGCGCGCTTGCTCGGGCGCTCCTGAGAAGCCCCTCACCCTAGCCCTCTCCCAGGGGGAGAGGGAACTGACTGAGGTGTTTGTGAGAAGTACGCCGACTTGCGATACCCAGTCGAACTCAGGTTTTGAACAACACACAAATCGGCTCCCTCTCCCCCGGGAGAGGGCTGGGGTGAGGGGCCCGGGCCTCCAACGCCCCACATGACTCAGCACCAAATGAAAAAGGCGCCCTGCAACAGGCGCCTTTTTCACGGCCGGAATATCGCTATTCCTGTGGCGAGGGAATGTTATTCCCCGATCGACTGCGTACGGTCGTCGTCAGGTCTGTGCCTGCCCGCCACCAAGCCTCATTCACCACCACGTGAACGTTCAGTAAAAAATCGACTTAGAACTTATAGCCCAAACCGACCATGTAGATGAACGGATCGACATCCACATTCACCCGTGCACGGGTGCCCGGTGCGACGGCGTTGTTCTCGACGGTCGCGCGGGTATCGATATCGATATAGCGCACCTGGGCGTTGAGCATGATGTTGTCGGTGATCATGTAGTCGGCGCCGACCTGCCAGGCCAGGCCCCAGGAGTTTTTCGCCTTGAAGTTGCTGAAGCCGTTGGCGCTGGCTTCGCTGCCGACATGTTCGTCGTAGATCCAGGTGTAGTTGATGCCACCGCCGACATACGGCTGGAAAGCCGATTTCGAATCCAGCGGGTAGTAGACGACGCTGAGGGTCGGCGGCAGGTGTTTCAGGGTGCCGAGCTTGCCGTTGGCGGCGGGCAGGGCGGTGCCCTTGAGCTTGACGTCATGCTCGAACGGCGTGGCTGCCAGCAGCTCGATACCGATGTTGTTGGTGAGCATGTAAGCGAAGTTCAGACCCAGCTGGGTGTCGCTGCTCATGGTCGCCTTGCCGCCCAGGTCAGTGCCGCTCAGCGGACCCTGATCGACCTTGACGCTGGAGCTGTCGGCCTTCGGGTTGACGGTGATCGCGCCGGCGCGCACGAGAATGTCACCGGCTTCGTGGGCGTGGGCGAGCGGGGCTGCGAGCGCGAGGGCAAACAGCGAGGCGCTGAGCAAGGACTTGTTCATGGGGGCTCCGAAAGGACATAAAAATTCGATGTCCTAGGGTACGAAGCCGTCTGATACGGTGTTTTGACTCAGCTCAATGAAACAGTGAAGGCCCGTTTTTTTGTGGCGTTCATCTCGGCCCCATCGCTGGCAAGCCAGCTCCCACAATGATCCAGTTGTTTGTCAGTTTTTTGCTCACCCAGATAACCTGTGGGAGCGGGCTTGCCCGCGATGGGGTCTCTGCGGACAATACAATACTACCGGGACTCACTCCGGCAGTTCATACGCATAAATCTTCTCCGCCTCCATCTGATACCCAGCATCGGCCAGTTCACTGCTCGAGGCTTTCACCTGCAACGGTCCTTCAACCCAATACGGCTGATACAGCTCATCGAGCTTCACGCCCAGTTCGCTTTTCACGTGGACGATCTGGTTTGACGGCGGTGGCGGTACGTGGATGCAGGCGCCGAAATATGGCACCAGCAAGAAGTCCGTGGTGCGCCCCTCTTCGCTGACTTCCAGCGGCACGATGTAACCCGGCAGGCGAATGTTCTGCCCGTCGAGGCTCTTCACTACCGGTGCATTGGGCATGTCCTGCTTGGCCGCCGGAGCGGACTCGGCAGAGAGTGCGTCGCCCATCTTCGACAGGTCGTGCAGCGGGGTCATGTTGGGTACTTCCGGCGCGGCGTCCGGTGGGATCATTTCCGACCAGGTCAGGTCTTTCGGCGCCGCTGCCCACACGGGCAGGGCGACCAGCATCAGCAGCGCAAGCAGGGCGCGGGGCATGGTGAACATCCTCATAAACGGATCGACAGGCCATCGGCCAATGATTGGCGATACGCGCGCCAGGCCGGCACGCTGCCCATCAGCAGCGCGGCCGCCAGAATGCCACCGAGCAGCGTCCATTCATACTCGCTCGGCCATGCCAGCGGCAGATACAAACCGTAATTGGCCTGCACGTACCCTTGCGCAGTGGCGATGCCGACGTACAGCAACGCCAGCCCGGCGATGACTCCAGTCAGCGCCAACGCAAAGGCTTCCAGCACCAGCAGGCTTGCGATGTGCCACGGCCGCGCGCCCACCGAACGCAGAATCGCCATCTCGCGGCGGCGCTCGTTGAGGCTGGTGAGAATCGCCGTGAGCATGCCGATCAGCCCGGTCAGCACAACGAACAGCGAGACCACGAACAGCGCTTTCTCGGCCGTACTCATCAGGCTCCACAATTCCTGCAAGGCCACGCCCGGCAGGATCGCCAGCATCGGTTCGCCACGGTACTCGTTGATCTCGCGCTGCAAGGCAAAGGTGGAAATCTTGCTGTTGAGGCCGAGCATGAACGCGGTGATGGCTTGCGGCGTCAGGTCCATGTTGCGCGCCTGATCAGCGCTGATTCTGCCGTTGCCGCGCGCCGGCACGCCGTTGTGCCAGTCGATGTGGATCGCCTCCATGCCGCCGAGGCTGATGTGCAACGTGCGGTCCACCGGGGTGCCGGTACGCTGGAGGATGCCGACCACGGTGAAGGGTTTGTCGTCATGCTTGACCAGGCTGATCGCCGCCACGCCGTGGGCCAGTACCAGTTTGTCGCCGAGCTTGTAGTGCAGCGCTTCGGCGACTTCGGCACCGAGCACCACTTCGAAAGGATCGGTGGCAAACGCGCGACCGTCGGCCAGCGCCAGGTGTTGCTGGCGCCCGTACTGGTAGTGCTCGAAGTAGGCTTCGGTGGTGCCCATCACGCGATAGCCGCGATGGGAATCGCCTAGGGACATGGGGATTGCCCACTTCACTTTCGGGTTGTTGGCGAAGTGTTCAAAGCTGTCCCAGCGGATGTTGTTGGTAGCGTTGCCGATGCGGAACACCGAATACAGCAGCAGGTTTACCGAGCCGGAGCGGGCACCGACGATCAGGTCAGTGCCGCTGATGGTGCTGGCGAAACTGGCCTTGGCTTCGGTGCGCACGCGCTCGACGGCGAGCAGCAGGCACACCGACAGGGCGATGGCGAAAGCGGTGAGCAATGCGGTGAAACGGCGGTTGGCCAGGCTGGCCATGGCCAGACGAAACAGATACATCTCAGACCTCGGCGGACGTGGCGGCGCGATTGAGTTCGGCCAGGGACAGATGACGGTCGAACAGCGGCGCCAGGCTCTGGTCATGGCTGACGAACAACAGACTCGATCCGGCCTCGCGGCACTCGGCAAACAGCAGGCGAATGAAGTTCTCGCGGGCGTCGTAATCCAGTGCCGAGGTCGGTTCGTCGGCGATCACCAGCTCCGGTTGGCCGATCAACGCGCGGGCGGCAGCGACCCGTTGTTGCTGGCCGATCGACAGCGAGTCGGCGCGGCGGCTGAGGATGCTTTCGTCTTTCAGACCCAAGTGGGCGAGCAGGGTGGCGGCGGCCTGATCGACGCTGCCGTGGCGCTGTTTCGCCCGTTGCGCACGCAGTTTCGAGAAGTGACACGGCAACTCAACGTTCTCGCGCACCGAGAGAAACGGCAGCAGATTGAATTGCTGGAAAATGTAGCCGGTGTGATCGACACGAAACGTATCGCGCTTGCCGGCAGAAAGCTCGGTCAGCTCCTGGCCGAGCAGGCGAATGCTGCCCCGATTGGGCTTCTGCACCCCGCCAAGCAGGCCGAGCAGCGTGGTCTTGCCACTGCCGCTGGGGCCTTTGAGAAACAGGGTTTCGCCGGCTTCCAGACGAAACGCCGGGATGTCCAGCAGCGGCGGGTGACCGGGCCAGTTGAAGCCAAGGTCGGAAAGTTCGATGAGTGCTTGGGTCATGGCACCGATTTTCATGAAGTGAACACATAACCCTGTGGGAGCGAGCCTGCTCGCGAAAGCGCTGGGTCAGACACCCACCTGTCAACTGACACGCCGCCTTCGCGAGCAGGCTCGCTCCCACAGGGGATTTCGGTGGATCCTAGAATTTCAGCGCAGCTGACTTGGCCGTCACTTCGGTACCTTGCTGGCCGGTCGCGCTGATCAGTTGTACCTGAATCTTCTGCGTCGCCGGGAAGGTCTTGAAGATGTTCGTCAGGTTCAGCGTGCTCAGCGCGCCCGGTGTGGCGCAGCTGAATTGGTAATGCGCATGGATTTCGCTGTGGTCGTGGTGATGCTCGTGACCGTCCTTGTCTGCTTCATCTTCGTCGTGATCATCGGCGTCCGGCTTGTCGCCGAACAGCGGGCTTTCCAGTTCCTGGCTGACCACTTTGCACCCTGCAGCTGCCGGCAGGCTGAACAGAGCCAATGGTTTTTCCAGTTGCGCCCGAGCGGCGGCCACTTTGGCCTTGTCGGCATCCGACGTCGCGGCGTGCTCAAAACCCACCAGATTCATCGCTGGACTTTCCAGCTCAAGCTCCAGGGTCTGACCATCGAGCGCGGCATTCAGGCGACCCACGCCATGTTCGTGAGCGCCGAGGCTGCCGTGCTCATGATCGTGATCGTGCTCATCCACCGCATGGGCAGCGGCCAGCGGCAACAGGGCAAACGGCAAAGCGAGCAGCAAACGACGCATGACGGACTCCGAGAAAAATGAAAAGTTTGTTATGTAATCTTATAACGAAAGTGCGCAGAGTGTGCCCGTGCGCTTGAGATTGCGCAAGACATGGCTAAGCACCGCCCGGGATGAGTTCGCGGGCGGTGCTGGGATTGGATGTCATGCTTGCAGAATCAGAAGCCTGCGCCGGGATAGTCGAACCAATAGTGTCCCGAAAGAACATCGTTGATCAGATTTGCGTCGAGCACGCTCGGGGCATCGCGACTGAAACGCTGTCGCCAAGCCGGAAGCCACCAGTAGTTGATGGCTGTTCCGCGCGGAAATACCACCAGAGTCAGCACCTCCTTATCCATTTTGCCCTGCGTGTAGAGTTGATGACTGCGATCCATCAGGGCCATGTACTGGTCGATTGGCAGTCTGAACATAAGTGCCATGGTGAAGATTTTTTCACTCTGACTGAACGCCGGACTCTGCAGTACCCGCAATGCTTCGCAAGTGTGTGAATTCGGTTGACTCGCTATGCTCTGGCCTTCGGGGGTTGAAAGTATGTCGAAACGATCATCCATGTCTCGCCAGTCGGTCCGGCTATTGCGCTCAAAGTAATCACGAATAACAAGGGTCAGTGGACCTGCAGTTTCCCCGTCAGCGAGACAAGCCGAAAGATCGGCAGGCAACCAGATGCGCCATGCCACGATGAGCAAAAACGGAATTATGAGGAGGAGCGAATAAGGGCGTTTCATTGTGGCGTGCTGTGTTTGTAGCGTCGGAAAATAGTGAAGTCATGGTCACTGGGATTTGCATTACCGGTCGCATGGCGAAAACCTGCGTCGTTAACTTCAACTTTTTCCCACCCTGCAGAAATGCATACGCCCTTCGTTAGAACGAAGCCGACATGGCCGCTGGCGTCGGAATAATTCATTGCGTAAGCGCCGACGTCCCCGGGCAACGGCGTGCGCTCGACTTTCCAGCTGTTGAGCAATCGTTGTCCATTCGCCCATTCACCCGCGAGCGGAGGACTAACCTTGGAGAAATATGGCAGGTATTTCGATTTGCCATGTTCAATCAACGCCACGTTGACCCCAATTGCGGTCAGCACGTCGTAGACGAACAGATTGCATTTATTTGTGTTTGGTGGAAATTCCACGCTCTGCCTGAGCGTAGGGTGTGGCAGCGACTTTTTGCTTTTATTCCCTGCCCACTGTGTTGATCCCCGGTGTGACAGCGCCTCCATCAGTATCCTGCGCGGCATGTCCTGAATGACGACTTTCACCGTTCGGGTTTCATTTGTACGTTTCACACCATATTCGACTTCGTAGAACGCGTCGTTCGAGACAGCGCCGCTGGTCGTTAGCGGGACTTTTACCCACGGTGATATCGCTACGATCGAAAGAGACTTCCCTGGATTCAACGTAGCAGTGTGCATACCTTTTTTTGTACCGGAGTTCCCCACAATCTGAACCGTCACTTCGTGGGTGTCTCGGGTTTTGATCGACGGTAGTTCCTTGCCCGCGAGCGTTATAGCGATCTGGCCGTTTTTGGATATCAATGAATAAATGCGAGGCCTGTCATCGTTTTGAACGATGTTGTCATCTACGACCTGACCGTCGATAAGCAGCTGAAATTTTACGCCTGGCGGTGGCTGCATCAGAAAGTCTTTAAAGATGAGTTTGATTTCCGATTTCATGACAAATCCTGTGTCAGGGGCTCTTCATAGGCATAGAAAGTCCATTCGGAATCTTCCCCTACCAACAGGGTGTCGTAATCCGAAGCGTTTTTTACCGGGTGTTCGCAGCCTTCGCCTGTGAGGTTGCAAGTGCTGTCTTGTAAAACGGCAACCTTCGCCTTGTCCTTGAGTTTGTAAGCCAAACCTGGCTTTTCCGTGTCATCAAGGCGTTCGATGATGACCTGCAAGTAGCGATAAGAGGTCAGGGCAGCAATCGGTGGCCCCATGTCAATTGGAGCGGGCCGGCCAATTCCTGCGAAACCACTGTGTTGCTGAGTGAGCAGCTTATTGGTCATGGGCGGACAACCGCAGGCGACGTAGTCACCCTCTAGCGCAGCTGGTCCGGCAGGTAAAATCAGCGTTCTTTCACCCACTGCTACGATGGGGCCTTTGCCAGGCCCACAGACCGGACAACTGGCGAGTTGTCCAATGGAAGCGATTATTCTTCCTTCGATATTGAGGTTCTCATTTCCTTCAAGTATCACGCCACCTGTAGAGGTCGGGCCTCCTTTAGAGGCCAGTTTTCGTCCTGAAGACATTGGGAATCCTTCCCGCAAAAAGAGATTAATTTAGCCGATCAACCGGGAATTACCAGATGTGTTTGGCGCCCTTTACTTGGCGTTGCACAAGTCCCGTGGGAGCATGCAGGTCAGAAAAGTGCAGGAGCGAACTTGATGTTGCGGATACGCGGAACGGTCGGCGAGGTGCCGGTGGATTTGACGGTGGAGCTGGATGACAGCGATTGGGCCAGGCTGGGTTCGGCGCTGAGCGGGCAGGCGCCGGTCGCGCAGTCCGAGGCAGTGGCGTCGGCCCCGGCGGCGAAGCCGGTGAATCAGGACGATGCGCTGTGGCAGGTGGCCAAAGACTTGCTGCGTAAGGCCGGGCAACTCAGTGGACCGGATCTGCTCGATCAACTGGAAGCGCTGACCGGCAGTGCGGTGGCGGGCAAGCGTTTGCTCGTGCGCTTGCGCCACAGTTCCGATGTGAAAGTGGCGAGCGGCGGGGATACGCCGCTCTATAGCTGGATCGGGTAAGGCCTTAATACAGCGCCGCAAACACTTTGCGACGGTAAGCCGTCACCAACGGATGATCATTGCCCAGCAGTTCGAACACCTGCAGCAAGGTCTTGTGCGGCAAGCCTTCGCCGTAGCTGCGGTTGCGGATGAACAGTTTGAGCAAGGCGTCCAGCGCCGCTTCGTATTGCTGGCGCGCCAGTTGCTGGATCGCCAGTTGGTACACCGCTTCATCATCCTGCGGATTTTGCGCCAGGCGGCTTTTCAGGTCGGCGGCGTCCGGCAGGTCGCGGGCGAGGCCGAGGAACTGGATCTGCGCCTTGGCCCCAGCGAGTGCGGCTTTGTGCTCATCGCTCTTGACCGCGTCGAGCACGGTTTGCGCTTCGCCCAGCTCACCGCGTTCGGTCAGGCAGCGTGCGTAAAGGATCAGCGCCCTGGCGTTGGTATTGTCTTCATTGAGCAGGGTCACCAGCGCCGCTTCCGCCTCGGCGAAGTGACCTTCGTCGAACATCGCCTGAGCCTGTTCGAACGGGTCGGCAGCGGCCGGTGGCGGCATCTGCACATGCGGTTCGAGCAGGGCGCGCACGGCGGATTCCGGTTGTGCCCCGGCAAAGCCATCGACCGGCTGACCGTCCTTGAACAGCACCACGGTCGGCAGGCTGCGGATGCCGAAGCGGGCGACGATGTCCTGCTCGATGTCGCAGTTGACCTTGGCCAGCAGCAACTCGCCCTGATAGCTCTCGGCAATGCCTTGCAGCATCGGCATCAACGCCTTGCACGGCGCACACCATTCGGCCCAGAAATCCACCAGCACCGGTTTGTTGAAGGAGGCTTCGATCACCGACTGGTCGAAATCGGCAGTCGTGGCGTCGAAGATGTACGGCGTTTGCTCACTCATGGGGGATCTCGTCAAAGCGTGGATGGGGCAACTATAAGGCTTGGTGGGGGGTGGCCGGAAGCGGGGCGGGTCGAGAGGTGTGTTGCATGGGCGGACGCCTTCGCGAGCAGGCTCGCTCCCACAGGGGATTTATGAACGGCACAGATCCAGTGTGGGAGCGAGCCTGCTCGCGAAGCTTTTAGCTAGCGCCGAGCATGGTAGAGGCTGACATGTCTGAATTCTTCGGGCTCCGCCAGATCGGGGAGGGTCATCGCCTCCAGCATCTCGATCCGTTCATACAACGGATGCCGAAAATCCCGCACCCGTGAATCCGCCACCAGCGCCTCGCGTCCGCGAGTGAGAAACGCGTCGAGCAGCGGCAAGTTCGCCCGGTCGTACAACACGTCGGCGACCAGGATCAGATCGAAGCGATCGGCTTCGGCAAAGAAATCCGTCGAGTAGCTCATCTGCACAGCATTGAGCTCGGCATTTGCCCGGCAAGCGGCGATCGCCAACGGATCGAGATCGCAGGCCACCACTTCCAGCGCCCCGGCCTTCACCGCCGCGATCCCGGCGATCCCGGAACCGGCGCCGAAATCCAGCACGCGCTTGCCGCGCACCCACTCTGGAAACTGTGCCAGATAACGCGCCACGGCCAAGCCGCTGGCCCAGCAAAAGCTCCAATAGGGCGGTTCATGCAGGATGCGCTGGGTTTCTTCCTGGCTGAATTCGCGGGCCATGTTGTCACCGTCGATCAGCCACAGCTGCAAATCGGTGCCGGGCAACGCGCAGGCTTTCAGTCTGGCGTCGCCGAGCAATTCCCCCAAGGCCTGTTGCAGGTCGAGCGGTGCTGTCATGGCGCTTTGACGAATTGCAGCTGGCCCAAAGCCTGAGTGGTCGGTTGAGTGATGGTCTGCGACGGCAGGTGCAGGATCAATTGCCCGGACTGGCTGGCGCGACCGCGCAGCTCGACCCGTGCGCCGGCCGGAAACGCCTCGGGGTTGAACCGCAGGTGGAACGGCAGAATCTGGTTGTTGCCGATCAGGCTGGAACTGGCGAGCAGTTGCTGTGGGCGGTCCTTTTCATCGATCACCAGCAGCGCCAGTTCGACTTCGGCGCCGGCCGGCACCCCTTGCAGGCTGCCGCTCAATTCGCGCTGATGCGCCGGCAGCGGGCCGAGTTCGGCAGCCTCTTTGGCTTTTTTCTGCGCCTGCTGCGGCGCGGGGCCTGGCGTCGGCGGTTGCGGCTTGGGTGCGTCGCTGCCACAGGCCACCAGCAGGCTGAAAAGACTGAGCAGAACGAGCGGACGTAACGGCATTGGAGGCTCCGGCAGAATGAATTCCATGGATCAGACGATCATGCCGTTCTGTATACCGCAAAGCCTATGGCTTGTCTTGCCACGGGGATGCGCTACCATGGCCCTCCCATTTTTTGTTGCCAGCCACCATGCACTGTCCCTTCTGCGGTGCCAACGACACCAAGGTCATCGACTCGCGTCTGGTCGCCGAGGGCGAACAGGTGCGCCGCCGGCGTGAATGCCTGGCCTGCGGCGAACGATTCACGACGTTCGAGACGGCCGAACTGGTGTTGCCGCGCCTGATCAAAACCGACGGCAGCCGCCAACCGTTCGACGAAGAAAAACTCCGCGCCGGCATGCAACGCGCGCTGGAGAAACGTCCGGTCAGCGTCGAGCGTCTCGAATCCTCTCTGGTCCACATCAAGCACAAGCTGCGCGCCACCGGCGAACGCGAGGTCAAGTCCCTCGTGGTCGGCGAACTGGTCATGGCCGAGCTGCAAAAGCTCGATGAAGTCGCCTATATCCGCTTCGCTTCGGTGTACAAGCGCTTCCAGGACCTCAATGAATTCCGCGAAGAGATCGACCGCCTCGCCCGCGAACCGGTGAAAGAATGACCACCGCCGCCGAGCAGGCGATCCTCGACGCGCATTTCATGGCCCGCGCGCTGGAACTGGCGCGCAAGGGCCACTACACCACCCATCCCAATCCGCGGGTCGGTTGCGTGGTGGTGCGTGACGGGCAGATTGTCGGCGAAGGCTGGCATGAGCGCGCCGGCGAACCCCATGCCGAAGTCCACGCCCTGCGCGCCGCCGGCGAGCAGGCCCGGGGCGCCACGGCGTACGTCACCCTCGAACCTTGCAGCCACCACGGGCGCACGCCGCCGTGTGCCGATGCCTTGGTGACCGCTGGCGTTGCCCGGGTCGTGGCGGCGATGCGTGATCCCAATCCACAAGTTGCCGGGCGCGGTTTGCAGCGCCTGGCCGAGGCCGGTATCGCCACTGAAAGTGGGGTGCTGGAAGCGGAAGCACGCAAGCTCAATCAAGGTTTTCTGAAACGCATGGAACATGGCTTGCCATTCGTGCGGGTCAAGTTGGCCATGAGCCTCGACGGGCGCACGGCGATGGAAAGCGGCGAGAGCCAATGGATCACCGGCCCGGCGGCGCGTTCGGCGGTGCAGCGTTTGCGCGCTGAGGCGGCGGTGGTGCTGACCGGCGCCGATACGGTGCTGGCCGACGGCGCGCGGTTGACCGTGCGCGCGGACGAACTCGGTCTCGACAGCGACCAAACTGCGCTGGCCATGAGCCGCCCGCCATTGCGCGTGTTGATCGATGGCCGCCTGCGAGTGCCGCTGGATGCGCCGTTCTTCAAGGCCGGGCCGGCGCTGGTGGCCACCTGTGTCGCAGTGGAAGAGCAATACGCCAATGGCCCGGAATGCCTGATCGTGCCGGGTGCCGACGGCCAGGTCGATCTGCATCAATTGCTTATCGAACTGGCCAATCGAGGCACCAACGAGGTGCTGGTCGAGGCCGGGCCGCGTCTGGCCGGCGCCTTTGCGCAACTGGGGCTGGTCGACGAATTCGTGATCTTCATTGCCGGCAAATTCCTCGGCTCCACGGCGCGTCCGCTGCTCGACTGGCCGCTGGCGCAGATGAAAGATGCGCCGGAACTGAAAATCACTGAAATCCGCGCGGTGGGCGATGACTGGCGAGTCACTGCGATCCCTGTCCCTGCAGCCCGCGTATAATTCCCGGCCATCGCGTTAGCGCTGGCCTCGTTCTCAAGGAGAACCCCATGTTCACCGGCATCATCGAATCCATCGGCAGTATCCGCGCACTGACCCCAAAGGGCGGTGATGTGCGGGTGCACGTCGCAACCGGCAAGCTCGATCTGAGCGACGTCAAACTCGGCGACAGCATCGCGGTCAACGGCGTTTGCCTGACCGCCGTCGAGTTGCCGGGCGACGGCTTTGCCGCCGACGTCAGCCGCGAAACCCTCGATTGCACCGCCATGAATGACCTGAAAGGCGGCAGCCCGGTCAATCTGGAAAAAGCCCTGACCCCGACCACTCGCCTCGGCGGGCATCTGGTCAGCGGACACGTCGACGGCGTCGGTGAAGTGGTATCGCGCAGCGACAATGCCCGTGCCGTGGAATTTCGCATCCGTGCGCCGAAAGAACTGGCCAAGTACATCGCCCATAAAGGCTCGATCACCGTCGACGGCACCAGCCTGACCGTGAACGAAGTCGATGGCGCCGAATTCATGCTGACGATCATTCCGCACACCCTCAGCGAAACCATCATGGCTTCATACAAGCCGGGCCGCCGGGTGAATCTGGAAGTCGACCTGCTGGCGCGTTATCTGGAGCGTCTGCTGCTGGGTGACAAGGCTGCAGAAAAGACTGCCGGCAGCACCATCACCGAAAGCTTTCTGGCCCAAAACGGCTACCTCAAATAATTCAAAAGAAGGGGGTGCCTTGTGGCGCTCAATAGCATCGAAGAACTGGTTGAAGACATCCGCCAAGGCAAGATGGTCATCCTCATGGATGACGAAGACCGCGAGAACGAAGGCGACCTGATCATGGCCGCCGAATGCTGCCAGGCCGAACACATCAACTTCATGGCCAAGCACGCCCGTGGCCTGATCTGCATGCCGATGAGCCGTGAGCGCTGCGAACTGTTGAAGCTGCCGCTGATGGCGCCACGCAACGGTTCCGGTTTCGGCACCAAGTTCACCGTTTCGATCGAAGCCGCCGAAGGCGTGACCACCGGCATCTCCGCCGCCGATCGCGCGCGCACCGTGCAAGCGGCAGCCGCCAAAGACGCCAAGGCTGAAGACATCGTCAGCCCGGGTCACATTTTCCCGCTGATGGCCCAGGCCGGCGGCACCCTCGCTCGCGCCGGCCACACCGAAGCCGCTTGCGACCTGGCGCGCATGGCCGGTTTCGAGCCGAGCGGAGTGATCTGCGAAGTGATGAACGACGACGGCACCATGTCCCGTCGCGCTGAACTCGAAGCATTCGCCGCCGAACACAACATCAAGATCGGCACCATCGCCGACCTGATTCACTACCGGATGATCCACGAACGTACCGTTCAGCGGATTGCCGAGCAGCCGCTGGACAGCGAACTGGGCCAATTCAACCTGGTGACCTATCGTGATTCGGTGGAAGGCGACGTGCACATGGCCCTGACGCTGGGCACTGTCTGCGCTGAGGAGCCGACGCTGGTTCGCGTGCACAACATGGACCCGCTGCGCGACCTGCTGATGGTCAAGCAACCGGGCCGCTGGAGCCTGCGCGCCGCCATGGCTGCGGTCGCCGAGGCCGGCAGCGGTGTGGTGCTGCTGCTCGGTCACCCGCTTGATGGTGACGTGCTGCTGGCGCATATCCGTGAAACCGGCGAGCAGGCAGCGCCGAAAAAACCGACCACCTACAGCATTGTCGGGGCCGGTTCGCAGATCCTGCGTGACCTCGGCGTGCGCAAGATGCGCTTGATGTCGGCACCAATGAAATTCAATGCGATATCCGGTTTTGATCTGGAAGTTGTAGAATACGTGCCCTCCGAATAATGACCGGCTGTTTCCGGACTCCGATTCGCGGCAAATAATCACTGAGGGACGCGTAGCAGACGCGTCCCGGCTCTTTAAGAGAACTGACGAATGACCCTGAAGACCATCGAAGGTACCTTCATCGCCCCCAAAGGCCGCTACGCTCTGGTAGTGGGCCGCTTCAACAGCTTCGTGGTTGAAAGCCTGGTCAGCGGTGCCGTTGATGCCCTGGTTCGCCACGGCGTGAGCGAAAGCGACATCACCATCATCCGCGCACCGGGCGCCTTCGAAATCCCGCTGGTTGCGCAGAAAGTCGCCCAGAAAGGCGAGTTCGCAGCGATCATCGCTCTTGGCGCGGTCATTCGTGGCGGTACTCCGCACTTCGAATACGTGGCTGGCGAGTGCACCAAAGGCCTGGCCCAGGTTTCCATGGAATTCGGCGTACCGGTTGCGTTCGGTGTGCTGACCGTTGATTCCATCGAACAAGCCATCGAACGTTCCGGCACCAAGGCCGGTAACAAAGGTGCCGAAGCTGCCCTGTCCGCTCTGGAAATGGTCAGCCTGCTGGCACAGTTGGAGGCCAAGTGATTAGCGACGAAAGCGATCGTTTCAACCCGCGCGATCCGAAACCTGCGGATGCCGGCAAGCCGTCGAAGAGCGCCAAGCGTCGCGAAGCCCGTCAGCTCGCGACCCAGGCGCTGTACCAGTGGCACATGGCCCGGCAATCGCTGAACGAGATCGAAGCGCAGTTTCGCGTTGATAACGATTTCACCGATGTTGACGGTGCCTACTTCCGTGAAATCCTTCACGGGGTTCCGCAGTTCAAGACCGAAATCGACACCGCCCTGACGCCGTGCCTGGATCTGGCGATCGAAGAGCTGGACCCGGTTGAACTGGCGGTTCTGCGCCTGTCGACCTGGGAACTGCTCAAGCGCGTCGACGTGCCGTACCGCGTTGTGATCAACGAAGGTATCGAACTGGCCAAGGTGTTCGGTTCGACCGACGGCCACAAGTTCGTTAACGGTGTGCTCGACAAGCTGGCCCCGCGCCTGCGTGAAGCTGAAGTGAAGGCGTTCAAGCGCTGATCGGCGCTTGAATACTTTTTCTCGGCCATGGGCGAGTTTGAGCTGATCCGCAATTTCTTCGCCGCCGCGCCTTGTGCGCAGGGCGGCGAGGGCGTTGCTTTGGGGATCGGCGACGACTGCGCCTTGCTGGCAGTTCCCGTTGGGGAACAGCTGGCGGTTTCCACCGATACGCTGGTGGCCGGTGTGCATTTCGCCGACCCCTGCGATCCGTTTCTGCTCGGTCAGCGCTCGCTGGCCGTCGCGGTCAGTGACCTGGCCGCCATGGGCGCTGCCCCCGTTGCCTTTACCCTTGCCCTGACTCTACCGACGGTGACTGCCGATTGGCTGCAAGCCTATGCCCGGGGTTTGAATCGCATGGCGCAAAGCTGCGGCGTCGCCTTGGTCGGCGGCGATACCACGCGCGGGCCGTTGAGCCTGACGGTCACCGTGTTCGGCCGCGTACCCGCTGGCCAGGCCTTGACCCGCAGCGGTGCGCAGGCCGGTGATCTGCTCTGCGTCGGCGGCGAACTGGGCAATGCCGCCGGCGCCTTGCCGCTGGTATTGGCCCAACGTGATGCCGAAGCGCATATCGCCCGGCCGCTGCTCGAGCATTACTGGTCGCCACAGCCGCAACTGGCGCTCGGTCAGGCCCTGCGCGGCAAGGCCACGGCGGCACTGGACATCTCCGACGGCCTGCTCGCCGATTGCGGGCATATCGCGCTGGCGTCGAAGGTGCGACTTGAGATTGAACGCGAGCGTGTACCGTTGTCGGATGCTTTAGTCGCGTTTCTCGGCCAGCGCGGTGCCGAGCGCGCGGCATTGAGCGGTGGTGATGATTACGTACTGGCCTTCACCTTGCCGTCCGCCGAGTTGCCGGCACTGCTGGCCGACGGCTGGCCGATCCATGTGATCGGGCGAGTGCTGCCGGGCCAGGGCGTGGTGCTGCTGGACCGCGACCGACACGACATCACTCCGCAGATTCGCGGCTACCAACATTTTCAGGAGACACCGTGACAGATCACCCGAAACAGGTTCCTGCCGAATTCGTGCCTCCTTCGGTCTGGCGCAATCCGTGGCATTTCCTCGCGTTCGGCTTCGGCTCCGGCACCTTGCCAAAAGCGCCGGGCACGTGGGGCTCGCTGGTGGCGCTGCCGTTCATTCCGCTGTGGCAGATGCTGCCCGACTGGGGCTACTGGCTGATGCTTGGCATCACCATGCTGTTCGGCTTCTGGCTGTGCGGCAAAGTCGCTGACGATTTGCGCGTTCACGACCACGAAGGCATCGTCTGGGACGAAATGGTCGGCATGTGGATCACCCTGTGGCTGGTGCCGGAAGGCTGGTACTGGTTGCTCGCGGGTTTTCTGGTGTTCCGCTTCTTCGATATTCTCAAGCCGTGGCCGATCCGCTGGATCGACAAGCATGTGCATGGCGGCGTCGGCATCATGCTCGACGACGTGCTGGCCGGTGTGTTCGCCTGGCTGGCGATGCAAGGGCTGGTATGGGTATTCGCCTGATTCGACTCACGTGAGGAACCACGCAATGCTGCGACGCGGGTTGGCGCTGCTGCTTCTGGCTCTGCTGGGCACGTTCGCCCACGCGCAGGCCGCCGCGCCTGTGCCTGCGGTCATCCACCTGGCCAGCGAAGACTGGGAGGATTACACCGCCGCCGATGGCCATGGTCTGGCCTGGGACGTGTTGCGCAAAGTGTTCGAGCCGGCCGGGGTCAAGCTGGATATTCGCACGGTGCCGTACACCCGTTCGATCGGGCTGGTGCAGTTGAAGGAAGTCGACGCGCTGGTCGGCTCCTACCGCGACGAAGCCACGCAGGTGCTGTACCCGCAGTGGAAGTTCGATTCCGATCACATCTACGCGCTGGGCCTGGCCAGCAGCCCGCCGCCGACCCTGGCGACCCTGGGCAGATACCGTTTGGCCTGGGTGCGCGGCTACCGTTACGAAAACTACTTGCCGAACATCCAGCGCTTCAACCAGATCGAAAGGCGCACCGGCATTCTGCTGATACTCAAGCAGGGCCGGGCGGATTACTACATCGATGCGCTGACCGAGATTGAAGCGGTCGTGCGCGATGCCGCAGATCCCGCGCAGTTTCGCTATTCGCATCTGGCTGAGTTGCCGCTGTTTCTCGGTTTCGCTGATACCCCGCAGGCTCGCGCGTTGATGGCGCTGTATGACCGGCGCATGGCGGAACTGGTCAAGAGCGGAGAGCTGAAGCCGGTCTTCGAGAGGTGGAAGCAGCCGTATCCGTTCAACCCGAACTGAAGCCCAACGCAAATCCCTGTAGGAGCTGCGGCACGCTGCGATCTTTTGATCTTGATATCAAGCCAGATCAAAAGATCGCAGCCTCGTTGCACTCGACAGCTCCTACAGGGAGCGGCGGTGCTGGCGGCAGCTGTCATCAAACTTTTTGATGTTTATGCCCGATAATTCAGCCTAAGCGTCTACAGGAACCTGCTGTTACAATGCCGGCCTGCGAATTTTCAGTCTTCTAGATCAGGAGCACATCGGTGCCTGTCGTCTTCGTCGCCGCTTCCAAGCTGCCAACGCCTTTTGCGCAATTCACCATGCACGGCTTTCTCGATGAGAGCACCGGGCGTGAGCACGTCGTGCTGAGCCTCGGTGAAATTGCCGATGGCGCCCCGGTACTCGGTCGCCTGCATTCCGAATGCCTGACCGGCGATGCCTTGTTCAGCCAGCGTTGTGACTGCGGCTCGCAACTGGAAGCCGCGTTGCAGGCGATCGCCCGCGAAGGCCGGGGCGTGCTGCTGTATCTGCGTCAGGAAGGGCGCGGCATCGGGCTGCTGAACAAGATCCGTGCCTACGAGTTGCAGGACGGCGGCGCTGACACCGTAGAAGCCAACGAGCGTCTGGGCTTTGCCGCCGATCAGCGCGACTACGCCATGTGCCTGCCGATGCTCGAACACCTGGGCGTGAAATCCCTGCGCTTGATGACCAACAACCCGCGCAAGGTCAAAGCGCTGACCGACATGGGCATCGTCGTCGCCGAACGCGTGCCGCTGCACACCGGGCACAATCCGCACAACAAACTCTACCTGGCCACCAAGGCCAGCAAGCTCGACCACATGATGGGCAACGAGCATCAGGGCGAGGCCGACCGCGCGTGACCCGCGGCCAGGTGCGGCGGCGGTTGTCGGTGGCATGGTGGCAATACCTGGCGCTGGCCCTGTTGCCGCTGTTTGTGCTTAACGCGCTGTTCGGTGAAGGCCAGGGCCTGCTGCCGGTGCTGGCGATGCCCTTGTTCATCGCCGGCGTCGCCTCGATGTTTGTCAGCCTCAAGTATTTCGCCCGCTACAAACACGCCCTGATCGCCACGCAAAAAGCCCTCGATACCGCCGAAGAACCCGCCGCCTGGATTGCCCTTGCGGCGCGTCGGCGTGCAGCGTTGCTGGTGGCGTCTTTGCCGGCGTGGATTGGCGCGCTGGCGGTGTTCGTCGGCCTCGAAGCCGTGCCGTTGATGCTGCTGGCGCTGTCCACCGCCGTGCTGTTCTACCTCTACCGTATTCCGCGTCAACTCGGTTGATGCCTCGCCTGTGGCTGGCGGTTGTGCTGCTCGCCCTGAGCAGTCAGGTTCCGGCCGCATTGCGGGTGGTCAGCCTCGCGCCGTCGCTTTCCGAAATCGTCGTTGAACTGGACTCTGCCGACCTGTTGGTCGGCGTGCTGGATGCGGGCGAGCGGCCGGCAGCCATTGCCGATGTTCCATCAGTGGGCCGCTACGGCCAGCTCGATATGGAGCGCTTGCTAAGCCTGAAACCGGATTTGCTGCTGCTCTGGCCCGGCAGCGTCGGCGCCGGGCAGCGTGATCAGCTCAAGCGCCTGAACATTCCAACCTTCGTCGCCGAGCCGCATACGTTGACGCAACTGGCGACGCAAATTGAAGCGATCAGCAAACAGCTCGGGCGTCCAGAACGTGGGGCGAAACGAGCGGCCGAATTGCGCGAGCAACTGAATGATCTGCGCCAGCGTTATAGCCGTGACGAACCGCTGCGGGTTTTCTATCAAGTCTGGGACAAACCGCTATACACCGTCGGTGGCGGGCAGATCATCAGCGATGCGCTTGAAGTGTGCGGTGCGCGCAATGTGTTTGCCGAGCTGAATCTGCCGGCACCGCAGGTGAGTATCGAGGCGGTATTGCAGCGTGATCCCGAAGTGATTGTCGCCGGTGACCAGGCGCAGCTAGGCGCGTGGAAGGCCTGGCCGCAGGTGGCAGCAGTCAGGCAGGGGAGACTGCTATTGGTCAGTGACAAAGGTCTGGAACGGCCCAGTGGTCAGATGATCAGTGCGACCGCCAAACTCTGCCAATTGATCGCGCCGGATCGGTAGACCGCATCGCCTGTATTCGCGAGCAGGCTCGCTCCCACACTGGATTTGCGGTGAAAACAAACTGTGTGGCCGCACTCAGTCTACTGTGGGAGCGAGCCTGCTCGCGAAGAGGCCAGCCAGCCAATACAAATCTCAGCTCAGAGTTCAGGAGTCCAGGTGACCCCAAACATCCACGCCCGACCTTCCTCGCGATAGCCATACTGCGCGCCGTCATAGCTGTAGTTCGCCCGGCTGTAGCCCTTGTCCAGCAAGTTATCTACCTTCAGATCCAGCTTGATCTCACGGTTCAACGCCCAACTGCTGCGCAGCCCGAGCGTGCCGTAGCCGCCCAGCGACTGGGTGTTGTTCAAATCATCGTAACTGCCACTGACCAACTGCCAACTGGCGCCCACTCCCAAGCGATCGAACTGCCGGTCAAGATCCCAACTGGCCGTGCGCCGCGCCCGTCGCGCCAGCGTATGCCCGGTATCGCGATCTCGCGGGTCAATGATTGCCACGCCGAGATTGCTCTGCCAGCCAAACAGCTCCTGCTTCAGCGCTGCTTCAAAACCGTTGATGCGCGCTGACGCAACGTTCTGCGGGCGTGAGTTGCTACCGAAGATGATCGCGTCTTGCAGATCGGTGCGGTAAATCGAGGCCTCGAGCCGCGCGCTGTCGCTCAATTGGCTGCGCCATTGCAGTTCGTAGCTTTTTGAGGTTTCCGGTTTCAGGTCGGGATTGCTGAAATCCGGGTAGTACAGGTCGTTGAAGGTCGGCGCGCGGAAACCTTCGCTGTAGCTCAGCAGCACGTCGTTATCCGGATTGAGCGGCAGGGTGAAAGTGCCGCTCCAAGTGTTCTGGCTGCCGAACTGCTGGTTGTCGTCGTGGCGCACGCCGATCTCGGTGGAGAAGCTGTCGGCCTGATAGCGATGCTGGATGAACGCTGCGCGATTCCAGCGGCTGTCCTCGTCGAACGCAGTGCTGCTGTTGATCCGGTCTTCGTACCAGTCACCACCGAGGATCAGGCTGTTGCGCGGGTCGAGCGTCAGGTCGTTCTGCCAGTTCACTGAGTCGCGATAGGTGTTGAACACCGTGCGCTCGTCACTGAGCTTGTCGAAAGTCTTCTCGCGGTTTTCGCTGTGGCCGAATTCGACGCGGGTTTTCCAGGTTTCGTTGACCCGCGCATCGACGTAACTGCTCACGCTACTGATATTGAAGTCGCTGTACGGCTGCTGTTGCACCGACTCAAACGTGTCCATGTCGAAGCGGCCGAACGGATTGTCGAATTCGCTCCTGCCACGGTTATCCAGCAGATTGGCGCCGACTTCGATGTCCTCGTTCAGCGCGTGGCTGAGGCTCAGACTCAGGGATTTGTTGCGGTAGGCGTCATGGTCGCTGTCGCTTGGATACGACTCGTGGGTACGGTCGATCCCGGCCGTTTCGTCGAGGCTGGCGCCGAGGTTGAAGCGGGTCTTCTCGTCGCCGCCGGACAAGCCGAGGCTGCGCTCCCATGTCTGCTGACTGCCGAAGCCCAGATGCAGGCGTGGCTGCAAGCCTTGCCCAGTGCCGCGTCGGGTGAAGATCTGGATCACCCCGCCAATCGCGTCGCTGCCATAAATCACCGAGCGCGAGCCGCGCAGCACTTCGACTCGCTCGATCTGCTCGATGTTCAGATGTTGCAGATTACTGTCGCCGGAAGTCGAATTGCCGATGCGCTGGCCATCGACCAGCACCAGGCTCTGCGCCGATTGCGTGCCGCGAATGTAGATCCCCGGCAGACTGCCGCGCCCGCCAGTCTGCGCCACTTGCACGCCGGGCACGCGACGCAGCAGATCGGGCACGTCGCTTGGTTGCAGGCGATCAATGTCTTCGCGGGTGAACACGGTGTTGGCGGCGCTGCTGTCGTTGCGCGCCTCGACCTGACGATTGGCGCTGATCAGCGTGTCCGGCAGCTTCAGCGCCTGATCGCGCTCGAAGGTGTCGGCGACAGCGCTTGCGGTTGGCAGCAGGAGGAAGGGCAGGGCGAGGCGGGAGAGGTTCATGGCAATCTATGGTCTTTGCAAAACCATGTAGGAGCTGCCGAAGGCTGCGATCTTTTGATTTTGCTTTTTAAAGGTTCCGGAGCTGCCGAAGAGCAAGATCAAAAGATCGCAGCCTTCGGCAGCTCCTACAAGGGATTGCGTCAGCTGTTGAGCAAATCCAGTCGCTGGCGAATCGACGCTTCGATCCCGGCCTCATCCAGCCCGCACTCGGCAAGCATCTGCGCCGGTTTCGCATGCTCGACATAGATATCCGGCAAGCCCAGATGCAGCATCGACTTGAGGATGTTCTCGCGGGCGAGGAATTCGCTGACCGCGCCACCGGCGCCGCCCATGATTGCGTTCTCTTCGATAGTCACCAGCAACTCGTGGTTGCCGGCGATCTCGCGCACCAGCGCTTCATCCAGCGGTTTGACGAAACGCATGTCGACCACGGTGGCGTCGAGCTTCTCGGCGACTTTCAAGGCTTCGCTCAGTTGCACGCCGAACACCAGCATGGCGACCTTGCTGCCCTGACGACGGACGATGCCCTTGCCGATTTCGATCGCTTCGAGATCTTTTTCGATGACTGCATTCGGCCCGCTGCCACGCGGGTAACGCACTGCCGCCGGGCCGTTGTAGAGGTGGCCGGTGGTGAGCATTTTGCGCAATTCGTTTTCATCGCTCGGGGTCATGATGAGCATGCCCGGGATGCAGCGCAGGTAGGACAGGTCATAGCTGCCAGCGTGGGTCGGGCCGTCTTCGCCGACCAGACCGGCGCGGTCGATGGCGAACAGCACGTCGAGGTTCTGCACCGCGACGTCGTGTACCAACTGGTCGTAACCGCGTTGCAGGAATGTCGAATAGATCGCCACCACCGGTTTCGCGCCTTCGCAGGCCATGCCGGCGGCGAACGTTACCGCGTGCTGCTCGGCAATCGCCACGTCGAAATAACGCTCCGGGAAACGCTCGCTGAACGCCACCAGATCCGAGCCTTCCTTCATCGCCGGGGTGATCCCGACCAGACGCGCGTCAGCCGCCGCCATGTCGCACAGCCACTCGCCGAACACCGCCGAATACTTCGGCCCGCTGGCGGCTTTCGGCGCGGCGGCCGGGGCGTCCAGTGGTTCGAGTTTGGTGATGGCGTGGTAGCCGATCGGGTCAACTTCCGCCGGGGCGAAGCCTTTGCCTTTTTTGGTGACGATGTGCAGGAACTGCGGGCCTTTGAGATCGCGCATGTTGCGCAGGGTGGCGATCAAGGTTGGCAGATCGTGGCCGTCGATCGGGCCGATGTAATTCCAGCCCAGCTCTTCGAACAGGGTGCCGGGGACCAGCATGCCTTTGGCATATTCTTCGGTACGACGGGCGATTTCCCAGGCGCCGGGCAGGCGCGAAAGGACTTTCTTGCTGCCCTCGCGCATGCTTGCGTAGGTGCGGCTGGAAAGGATCTTCGCCAGATAATTCGACAGCCCGCCGACGTTGCGCGAGATCGACATATCGTTGTCGTTGAGAATCACCAGCATGTTGGCGTTCACTTCCGGCGCATGGTTGAGCGCCTCGAAGGCCATGCCGGCGGTCAGCGCGCCGTCGCCGATCACGGCAATGGCCTTGCGATCGCTGTCCTGCAGGCGGGCAGCAATGGCCATGCCCAGCGCAGCGCTGATCGAGGTGCTGGAGTGGCCGACGCCAAAGGTGTCGTACTCGCTCTCGGAGCGGCGTGGGAACGCGGCAATGCCGTCCTTCTGACGCAGGCTGGCCATGCGCTCGCGGCGACCGGTGAGGATCTTGTGCGGATACGCCTGATGCCCGACGTCCCACAGCAGACGGTCGTCCGGGGTGTCGAAGACGTAATGCAGCGCGATGGTCAGCTCGATCACGCCCAGGCCGGCACCGAAATGCCCACCGGTCTGGCCGACCGTGTAGAGCAATTCCAGGCGCAACTCATCGGCCAGGGTTTCCAGCTCGGCTTCGCCTAACCGGCGCAGGCCGTCCGGCGTGTTCGCGCGGTCGAGCAGGGGCGTGGTCGGGCGCTTGCGGGGAATCTCATGAAACGTCGTGGGCATCAGGCGAATCGTTATAGGTATAAAAGATGCGGCAGTTTACCTGATGCATCGGCCCCTGCCCACGCGTTGGTCTTTTTTGGCCGATACGCCGTCAGTTGCGCCGCTCGACGATATACCGCGCCAGCTCGCGCAGCGGCTCGGCGGCCGCGTCAAACGGTCGCAGCGCCTGCAAGGCCTGATCGCGCAGTTCCAGAGCGTAGGCCTTGGCAGCGTCGAGGCCGAGCAGGGCCGGGTAGGTCGGTTTGTCCCGGGCAATGTCGGCGCCCTGACGTTTGCCGAGGGTAGCGGTATCGCTTTCCACGTCGAGGATGTCGTCCTGCACCTGAAAGGCCAGGCCGATGGCCTGTGCATAAGTCTGCAATGCCTGCAGCTGATCAGGCTGGGCGCGGCCGCTGGCCAGGGCACCAAGCTTGACGCTGACCTCAATCAGCGCGCCGGTCTTGTGTCGGTGCATCTGTTCCAGGGCTGTTTGATCGAGCTTGAGACCGACCGAACCGAGATCAATGGCCTGGCCACCGACCATGCCCGCCGGACCGGCTGCGTGGGCCAGCGCTGTGACCATCTGCAGACGGATTTCGCTGCTGCATTCGCTCAGGCGCGGGTCGAGCAGGGCGCTGAAGGCCAGGCTCTGCAAGCCGTCACCGGCGAGAATCGCACAGGCTTCGTCGAATTTCTTGTGGGTCGTCGGCTGGCCGCGACGCAGATCGTCATCGTCCATCGCCGGCAAATCGTCATGCACCAGCGAGTAGGCGTGGATCAACTCGACCGCACAGGCCGCGCCGCTGGCCTGTTCAGCCTTTGCGCCGAGGGCTTCGCACGCCGCGTAAGCCAGCAACGGGCGCACGCGCTTGCCGCCGTTCATCACGCTGTAGCGCATCGCTTCGTAGAGCCGCGCCAGTTCCGGCAGCGGCGCGTTGAACAGCGTTTCCAGCGCCGCGTTGACCCGGGCCTGACTGCTCGCCGAATACGCCGCGATCATTCTGGCTCATCCGCGTCGAAGGGTTCCTCGGCGAGCTCGCCATCGCGCTCCAGCAGCACCTGCACTTTCTGCTCGGCCTGGGCCAGCGCCGCCTGGCAGTCACGGGTCAGCCCGATGCCCTGCTCGAAAGCGGTCAGCGAGTCTTCCAGCGACAATTCACCGTTTTCCAGACGCTCGACCAGTGTTTGCAGGTCGGCGAGGGATTGTTCGAAATCCAGTGCAGCTTTTTTGCGGGCCATGGCGGCAATTTCCGGTAGACGTTAAACCGGCGCGACACTAGCAGATAGGGGGGGTATGGGCAAATGAGACGCCCCACCCAAAGCCGCGCACATGACCCCGTGGCGAGGGGATTTATCCCCGCTGGGTTGCGTAGCAACCCTAAAACCAGACAACCGATACTCTCAGGAAAATCGAAGTCGCCGGTTTTACGACTGCTGCGCAGCCGAGCTGGGATAAATCCCCTCGTCACAAAGTTAATGTGAAGTTTCGGGGCTGAGGCTTATTCGGCTCATTTTATGAGCCGAATAACTTCGCTATTCGGCTCACGCCCTCTCGAAAGCGAGATTCCTACAGCAATCACACATGTATCCGATTGTTAAAAAACTGCCAAATCGCTAATCTTCGCGGCTTCTACGGCCCCGACAGTTGCGGGGCGTTCAGACGAAACGCAGTTCACCGCTGTGAAGTACCGAGGATCGGGTGCAAGGTTTCGTTCAAGGCATGGCAGGAGGCGTCACATGCGTTCATTTCTTTTGCTGCTGATCGGCTTCGCCTGCGCGCCTGTGCTGTGGGCCGCGCCGGCTGCGCAATTGTCCGAGCCGGTCGGCGGCTGGCGTTATCACGGCCTGCTCGATCGCTCGGAAAATTCGCAGGTCGCCTACCCGACGCCGCCGATCGATCGCGGCATTCAGCGCAATCGCACGATGATCCAGGGCCAGCTCAAAGCCCTCGGCCACATGCGTCCGCCGCACAGCCTCGCCGTCAACGGCAATCCATTGAATCTGTACACCGATGATCAGGGACGTTTTGCCCGGCCCTACGCATTTGGCGCCGGTTCCAACAGCGTCGAAGTGATCAGCGCCGAGGGCCAGTCGCTCAAGCGCGTGCAATTTTATGAAGCAAATAATCTGCGCACGCCGGCGCAGATTCGTCTTGTCTTGGGATGGGACGACCCGAAAGCCGAGCTGGATCTGCATATTGTCACCCCCGACGGTCAGCATGCCTTTTGGGCACGGCCGGCGCTGAGCAATGGCGGCGGTCTCGACCCGGATGGCGTCGACGGCCCCGGCCCGGAAATGTTCACCATGACCGCGCCGCTGCACGGCACGTATCTGGTCTACGTCAACTATTGGGGCAACTACGGCGATGGTGGCTATAACTTCGAGGAGACCAGCAATCAGAACGAGGTGATCACTTCGCAGATCACCCTGGTGCTCAACGAAAACACCGTCGACGAAAAACGCGAAACCTTCATCGTGCCCCTGCGGGCGATCGGTGATCTGCTGCTGGTCAAGACCTTCAACTATTAAGCATCCCGCCACGGATGAACTCGGATGTTGTGAACATGAGCGATAACACTGTGACTCCAGCTGCCGCGACACCGGCGGCCAAACCTTCGCGGCGCTGGCCGCTGGTCGTGCTCGGCCTGTGCCTGGTGGCCGGTGTGGCGGGCGGTTTCGGCTGGCTGCTGCTCAAGCCCAAAGCGCCGCCAGCGGCACTGGCCAGTGACAGGCTCGGCCTCGGCCGTCCGGATGCCTTGCTCGAAACCCGTTCACTGAGCCAGTTGCCCAAGGACCTCCTGACGGTGCCGTTTCTCAAGGCCACGCTCACCGAGGATTTCGTCTTCTATTACGAAACTCACGCCGATCGCCTCGGCCTGATCGGCAGCCTGCGCCGGATTATCTACGAGCATGACCTGAAGTTGCAGGACAGCCTGATCGAGCAGCTTTTCGATCAACCGGCCGATGTTGCGCTGTGGCGTGGCGCCGATGGTCGTTTGAAGGATTTCCTGCTGGTGATGGATCGCGGCGGGTTGGCCAAGCTGCTCGAGCCATTGGCGAAAGTGGCGCTGGATGACACCCAGCTCAGCGTCTTCGGCACTCTCAAAGTCGGCAGCGACGAAGTGCCGCTGTATCAACTCAGCTACAACGCCAGCAAATCGCTGCTGTTCGCGTCGCGCGGCGACAAACTGGTGGTGCTGTCCAATCCAGCCAAGTACTACGATCCGGAAAGCGGCGTCTCGGAAGAATCGGGCCGCGTCTCCGCGCAAGCACTGGCGGCGTTGCTCAACGGTGAAAAACTTTTCCCCGAAGCGTTCGGCTTGCCGGCGAAAAGCCCGGAAACCAGGCAGCGTCTGTCGGTCAATTCCAGCGTGCTCGCGATGGGCTATCAGCGCTTCATCCCGAATTTCGCCGGGCTGCGTTTCGACATGGACGACAAGGGCTGGCACAGCTATCTGGCCATGGATGAGCTGGAAAACCAGCCGGACTTCGATTTCAAACCGGTCTGGCAAGCGATGCCGCTGGGGGCGAGCGCTTGCGTGACCCTGCCAGTGGCGGCCGAACCGCAGAAGCCGATATTGATCAAACTCGGCGCTGAAGAAGCGGTGGCGCAGACCCTCACCGAACACGTCGCTGGCGCGGCTGGCCTGTGCTGGTACGCCGATTCGCGGCTGTACACGCCATTGCTGGTCGCCAGCCTCAAAGACGAGGACACCAGCAAGCTTGATGGTGATCTGGGCAAGTTGTTCGGTTCGATGGTCGGCGCGTTCGAAGCCAATGTCGCCGAAAGCGTATTCCCGGTGATCGACAAGCAGGAAGGCCAGAGCCACGTCTGGCAGCGTCAGGTCAGTTCCAGTTTCGGGCCGTACGCGGCGAAGACCGCCGAGAACCCGGAGGCGATTTCCGGCAAGGCGTTCATGAAAGTCAGCCTCGCCCGTCACGGCTCGACGCTGCTGTTTTCCCTCGACGACAAACTCGTCGACAAAGCCCTCGGCACCCTCGACAAGCGCTTCCCGCCGATGGCCGACGTGCTGCCAAAAGACGTATTGATGCCGATCTACTTCGGCCCGGACGCGATGGCGCAACTGATGCAGCGCGAAACCCTCGACAGCCTGCCGCAGGACATGGAGCCGGTGTTCTACAACGCCGCGCAAACCTACCTGATGCCGAAACTGCGCACCCTCGGCGGCTACGGCAAATATGCTCTGACGCTGCCCGAAGGCAGCGAGCCTGACGGCCACTGGCAATGGCTGCCACTGGAATGGAAAGCGCTGTGAGCGCACTGATCCGCAGCCTTGGCCTGCTCGCGCTGTTGCTGAGCGCAGGTGCCCGCGCAGTTGAGGTGCCGGCACTCGATCCGGCGCAATCACAAGTGTTTCGCGCCTGGTTTGTGCGTATTGCTCAAGAGCAATTGAGCCAAGGCCCAAGCCCGCGCTGGTATCAGCAGGACTGCGCCGGCCTGGTGCGCTTTGCCGCCAACGAAGCGCTGAAAGTCCACGACGACAAATGGCTGCGCAGCAATGGTCTGTCCAATCGCTACCTGCCGCCGGAACTGACGCTGAGCAACGAGCAACGCAAGCTCGCGCAACAGTGGCAGCAGGGCGGCGGCAAGGTCGGGCCGTACGTCAACGCGATCAAACTGATTCAGTTCAACAGCCACCTGGTCGGCCGCGATGTGGCGCAGGCGCGGCCCGGCGACCTGATGTTTTTCGATCAGGGCGACGATCAGCACCTGATGATCTGGATGGGCCGCTACATCGCCTATCACACCGGCACCACCACCCCCACTGACAACGGCATGCGTTCGGCAAGCCTGCAGCAACTCATGACATGGAAGGACACCCGATGGATACCCGACGCAGCCAACCCCAACTTCATCGGCGTCTATCGACTGAACTTTCTCTCCCAATGACCGGTGCCCGCATGTTGCGTATCTGTTCGCGAATTTCTTTGCTGTTAGCGTTGTTGCTGCCGTTTACCTGGGTCAACGCCGAAGACTCGGTGGAGCCGAGCAATTACACGCCGGTGGCCGGTGAGAGTTTCTTCCTGCTCGCCGACAGCAGTTTTGCCAGCGACGAGCCGGCGATGGTCCGCCTCGAAGCCCCGGGTCGTGACTACCGGCGCTTTCGCATGGAACCGTACGGCGGCGCCGACATTCGCGTATATCGCATCGACAAGCCGCTGGATTTCCTCAAGCGCCAGAAGAACCTGCACCGCGTCGTCAGTGACGGCCAGTTCAAGGGCGAAGGTTTGTCCAACACTCTCGCGTATCTGTGGGACAACTGGTATCGCAAATCCCGGCGGGTGATGCAGCGTGCGTTCTCTTACGAATCGCGCAAGCAGGTCACCGAAGAAGTGCCGGAACTGAAAATGGGCGAGGCCATGGCCGCGCCGACGCCGTACGACGCGCAGCCGCAATTTGCGCTGATCCCGGGTCTGCCGGTGGTCAGCCAGTTCCGTTATCCACTGTGGCAGGCCAAGCCGATCCAGCCACCGACCGGGGTCAATCTGGCCGGCTCGTCCAGTGACTTCGTCAGCGTCTCGCCGGGCAACGTTTACATTCCGCTGGGTAATCTGAAACCGGGGCTGTATCTGGTCGAAGCGCTGATCGGCAAGTACCGCGCGACCACCATGGTGTTCGTCTCCAACACCGTCGCGGTGAGCAAGATTGCCGGTGATGAACTGCTGGTCTGGGCCGCGCGCAAGCACGAAGGCAGTTCGGTGCCGAAGGTCAATGTGCTGTGGACCGATGGCCTCGGCGTGATGAGCAGCGGTGCTACCGATGCCGACGGTCTGCTGCGCCTGAAACACGTCAGCCCGGAGCGTTCGTTCGTCATCGGCGAGGACGAAGAGGGCGGCGTGTTCGTCTCGGAAAACTTCTACTACGACAGCGAAATCTACGACACCAAACTGTATGCCTTCACCGATCGGCCGCTGTATCGCCCGGGCGATTGGGTGTCGCTGAAAATCGTCGGTCGCGAGTTCAAGAATGCCCGGGATTCGGTGCTGCCGGGTGCGGCGGATGTCAGTGTCAGCGTGCTCGATGCCACGGGGACCGAACTGCAAACCCTCAATCTGAAGCTTGATTCGAAAGCAGGTACCCAGGGTCGTTTCCAGTTGCCGGATAACGCCGTGGCCGGTGGTTACGAGATCCGTTTCAACTACAAGGATCAGGCCTACAGCAGTGCTTTCCGCGTTGCCGAATACATCAAGCCGCACTTCGAAATCTCGCTGAATCTGGCCAAGCAGGATTACCGCACCGGTGAGCCGGTGAAAGGCAGTCTGGTGCTGCTCTATCCCGACGGCAAACCGGTGGCCAATGCAAAATTGAGCCTGAGCCTGCGCGCCCAGCAATTGTCGATGGTCGACAACGAGCTGCAATACCTCGGGCAATTCCCGGTGGAATTGACCAGCACCGAACTGACCACCGACAGCAAGGGCAACGCGACCCTCGATTTGCCGGCAGCCGATAAACCGAGCCGCTACATGCTCACCGTGTTCGCCAGCGATGGCGCGGCGTATCGGGTCAAGACCACCAAGGAAATCCTCATCGACCGTGGCGCGGCAAGTTTTCGCTTGAGCGCGCCGCAACGCTTCAGTGCAGTCGGTGAAAAGGTTGCGTTCAGCTACGCCAACGAGGGCGGCACCGAGCAAAGCAAAGCGGTGACCCCAAGCACGTATGGTTGGGTGCGTCTGGAAGATCAGAGCACCGGCGAAGGCAAACTCGCCGCAACGGATAAAGGCTTCAGCCTCGCCTTCGAACGTCCGGGCACCTACAACCTGACGCTGAAGGATCAACACGGTCGCGTCCTCGGCGCCACCGGCCATTCGGTCACCGGCGACGGTGTGAAAGCGGTGCCGGGCACGGTGGAAATCGTCCTCGACAAGCCCGAGTACAAGGCGGGCGAAGAAGCGCTGGCGCTGATCACCTTCCCTGAGCCGGTCAGCGACGCGCTGCTGTCGCTGGAGCGCGACAAGGTCGAGGCCACTGCGCTGCTGGCCAAGGGCGGCGACTGGCTGAAACTGGAAAAACTCAGCGACACCCAATACCGCGCGCGCATTGCGGTGAAAGACAGCTTCGCGCCGAACCTGACCTTCTCCGTGCTCTACACCAAGGGCGGTCAGTACAGCTTTCAGAACGCCGGGATCAAAGTGGTCGCGCCGCAAATCGACGTGGCGATCAGCACCGACAAAGCGGTGTACCTGCCGGGCGATACGGTCACGGTCGACCTGACCACGCAGTTCGCCGGCAAAGCGGTTCCGGCACACTTGACGGTCAGCGTGGTCGACGAAATGGTCTACGCGCTGCAACCGGAAGTCGCGCCGAGCATCGACCAGTTCTTCTATCACCCTCGGCGCAACAACGTGCGCACCAGTGCCAGCCTGTCATTCATCAGCTACGACGTGGCATTGCCGGGTAGCCCCGGCGCCCCGGGTAAAGCCAATCGCAGCGAACGCGGCGTGAAGGTGCTTGAGCGTCCGCGCCGTGAAGACGTCGACACTGCTGCGTGGCAGCCGGAGCTGTTGACCGGCGACGACGGCAAAACCCGCTTCACCTTCAAGATGCCGGACTCGCTGACCCGCTGGCGCATCACCGCTCGGGCGATTGCCGATGACGGTCAGGTCGGGCAGAAGAAGCAGTTTGTCCGTTCGGAAAAACCGCTGTACCTGAAGTGGAGCGGGCCGAGCAGATTCCGCAAGGGCGATCAGCCGCAACTGGGTGTGTTCGCTTTCAGTCAGGCGGAGAAACCGGTCAAGGCTGAACTGGTGACTCACTATGCCGGTACCGAACAACGTCTGCCGGTGACTCTGAACAGCGGCATCAATTACCTGCCACTGCCGGCGTTCGCTTTGGCCTCTGGCGAGTGGACGGCGGAGTTGGTGCAGGACGGCAAAGTCGCCGATGCCCTGGCTGTGCGCTTGAGTGCCACCGGTGAAGGCTGGCAAGTCACGCAAACGCAAAGTCTCGATGTGGTCAGCGGCGATACACCCTTGAGTTTGCCGGCGGATGCCACGGATATTCGCCTGCGTCTGGATGACAGTCCGCAAGCGCTGTTCCGTTCCGCCCTCGATGATCTGCTCGGCTACCCGTACGGCGGCGTCGAGCAAACGGCCAGTCGCTTGCTGCCGCTGAGCATCGCTTATCCATCGCTGGCGTCGAACCCGCAGATTCGCGATCGCTTGCGCCTGATCATGCAGAACAGCCGTCTGCGTCTGGTGCAAATGGCCGGGCCGTCGGCGAGCTTCACCTGGTGGGGCTACGACGGCGAGCCGGATGCATTTCTCACCGCCTATGCCTATTACGCTGACTGGAATGCCAGCCGCGTACTCGACCTGACCCTGCCGCCGGAGCACTGGCAGCGCGTACTCGAGGTGTACGCCAAGCAAGCGCCGAATACGCCATTGCTGCAGCGGGCGCTGATTCTGTCGTTCGCTAAACAGATGCAGTTGCCAGTGAACACGCTGCTCAGCGGTTTGATCGACGACCTGGTCAAGGCCGGTGAAGGCGGTGCCGAAACCTTGCTCGACGACGGCCAGGACAGTCTGGTGATGAACGACCCGGATTCGGCACTTGGTCTGGCGACGGCGCGGGTACTCACTGCATCGTTGGCCACGCAGGCGAAAGTTGCTTTGCCGGAGGCGTTCAATCGGCAACTGGGCGCAGCGCAACAACGTCTGGCCGTCAGCTCGCAGCCCTTCGTTGAAGCACTGAACCTGTCGCTGCAACCGTTTGATCAGGCCCGTGCGACGGCGTTGTTGCAACGCCTGTTGCCGCAGCAATCGACGCTGGAACGTGCACTGGCGCTGACCTGGCTGCAACGCAGCATCGCTCAGGCCTCACCGACCATCGCGCTGATGCCGGGTGAGGGCTGGAAGAAAAACTACGGCGCCAGCGGCGAGATGTACTGGACATGGCAAGGCGCGACGCCTTTGCCGAACGTACTGAGCGTGTCCGGCACGCAAGAGCGGCCGTTGCGTGCAGCGCTGAGCTTCCAGACTCAACAGCCGCAGGTCGATCCGATGGCCGTGTCCATCACCCGGCGTCTGTCGCGGCTGGTGCCGGGCGACGAGGCGTTTACCTTCAAACTCGAGCCGGTCGGTACTAAACCGTTGTCCAGCGACAGCCTGTACCTGGACGAGGTGATCCTCACCAGCAAAGCGCCGAAACCGCTGCGCTACGGCATGCTTGAAGTGCCGCTGCCACCGGGCGCGGATGTCGAGCGCACGACGTGGGGCATCAAATTGCAGGGCAAGGACGGCACCGAACCGACCGCGCTGGAGAAGGCGCGCTTCGAACCGGGTCAGTTGGCTTACGCGGTGCCGGTTGATGCGCTGAGTGGCGAATTGCGCCTGCGCCATCTGGTGCGCTTCTCGCAGAAGGGCCAGTTCAACCTGCCGCCGGTACGCTTCAAGCAGGTGTATGCGCCGCAGCATCAGGCCCAGGAGGCGAAAGCCGCCCTCGGTCAGGTCACGGTCAACTGACATGCGCCGGCCGCTGTTGTGGCTGCTGATGGGTGTGATGCCTGCGCTGGCGACAGCGCAGGATGAGCCGTTGCGCGTGGCCTATCAGGGCGAGTTGTTGTCGTTGAGTCAGACGCAACTGATCAAGCGCGAACCGTTGCCAGCGTCGCTGGATGCGCCGCTGGGCAGTCTGTGGAAGTTGTTCGTCTACGCCTGGCTGGTGGATACCGGTGCGCGGGAGCCGGCTTATGAATGTCGCGGGCAGTCCAAAGAAGAAGTTTATTGCTGCTCGGCGGGCGGCAAGATCGAGCGGGATCAGGCACTGGTGAAATCCTGCGGTCTGTATTTCGACCCCGCGCGGTTGGGCATTGCAGAGACGGATTGGCGAGCGTATTGGCAGGCGCGGCAGGCACCGTCGTGGTTGCTGGATTTGCCAGCCGTGCAACCGGCAACAAGGGTTTCGGTTGCCGAGTTATTGAGCGTTCTGGCATTGCTGCCAGCGCAGGATCAGACGCGCCGCGTGCTGCTCGATGTCGTGCTGAACGCGGCGGACGGCAATGTCGTCGGCGAGTTGGGCGGGCGCCTGCGGGTGAAAACCTGGAGTTGGCTCGGCGACCAGGATGCACAATCGCGGCAAGGTGGATTCGCCGGTTGGACCGCCGACGGCACACCGATCTGGGCGGGTGGACGCGGTACCAGTCAAATGGTTCTGCGGCACTACGCTCAGGCGCTGGCCAGCGTGTTGCCGACGGCGTGGCCAGCGGACGCAGGGCGTTGTGTGGAAGTCGGGCTGTTCTCGAAATACCCGGTTTCGAAAGTTCTGGCCGGCGATCGTGTTGCCACGTCCGGGCCATTGCGCGGCGACTATCGCGTCGAATTCGCCAACGGCAACACGCTGGACATCCACAGCGACGGCGAATTGTTTCTGCTCAACGACAAACTCGTCGCAAGGCTTGATCGCGAAGAATATGTCGCCCGCGTTCTTGAGCGCGAAGCCAAACCGCAACCCGCCGAAGCCGCCAAGGCGCTAGCCGTAGCGATCCGCACTTATCTGCTGCAAAACGCCACACGCAACGGCGATTGCCTGAGCATCGACGACAGCAGCAATCGCCAGCGCGTCGCCCCGCGTCCAGCCTCGGCCGAGTCACGCAACATCGCGGCGTGGACGGCGGATCTGGTACTTGCCGGCAGCACCGTCACCTATCACTCCGACCAGCCCGGCCCGGACAAACTCGCTTGGCAGCAAGCCGTCGAGCAAGCGAACGCCCGCCAGCGCTACGACGCGATTCTGCTGCACGCCTATCCACGCGCCAGCCTCAGCCGCTGGGACAACCCGGTCGCCTGCTGCGAAGCATTACCCGCCGCGCAAGACTGGCTGCAAAAGCAGCGACGCGGCTGGCGTCCGAGGCTCGAAAGCGAAACCGGCTACAACGAAGTCAGTACTTTCGCCGTATGCAAACTTGCCTTCGGCCGGCCCTTCGTCGACCGCGAACGCCAGCGCATATACGTGCGCGGCGTGCTGAGCCTGCAGGATCGCCTCGATCTGACCCACGAATATCTGCACCTGGCCTTCGAAGCACACCCCAACGGCCAGGATGAAACCTACATCGAAGGGCTCGCCCGTCACCTTTTGCTGGAATAGACCATGACACTCCGTTATCCACAGGTCTTGCTGCTGCTCTGTGCCCTCAACGTGCTGCCGCAAGCGTTCGCCGCCGATGGCGTCAAACTCGACACCCCGGTGGGCGGCTGGCGCAGCGGCGCACCGCAAGGCGAGGGCGAGAGCTTTCGCCAGACTGTCAACTACCCGGCCTCGTCGGTCAACACACCGCTTGGCCAGGCCAATACCGCCAGAATCAGCGGCCAGATCAAAGCCGTGCCGAAGAACAACGAACCCGGGCGCCTGATCGTCAACGGCGTCAGCATGCCACTGAAAATCGACCCCGCCGGCGGCTTCGATCGCCCGTTCTCCTTCCCCAACGGCAGCAACAGCGTCGAAGTGCGCAGCGCCGACGGCCAGCAACGCCACCGCACGCAATTCCTCAACGCCCGCGGCGGCTCCACCCCGGCCAAACTGCGCGTCCTGCTGGCCTGGGACAGCGACGGCACCGACCTCGACCTGCACCTGATCACCCCCGACGGCGCCCACATCTGGTACGGCAACCGCAGCGCCGCCAACGGCGCCGCCCTCGACGTCGACGTCACCACCGGCTACGGCCCGGAAATCGCCGCCATGGCCGCGCCGATCAAGGGGCAGTATCTGGTGTATGTGAATTATTACGGCGGTGGATATCGCGGAGATGACGAAGGTGGGGATGAAGCGGTTCAGGCGCTGACCACGGCGCAGGTGACGGTGATTACTGAAGAAGGCACGCCGAGCGAGAAGATGGAGACGTTTGTAGTGCCGATGCGGACGGCGGGGGAATTGACGCTGGTGAAGTCGTTCAGTTATCCGTGAGGGGAATTTGTCCAACGGGTTGTTGGACAAATTCAGCAACTGTAGCTGGGCGCTCGAACAGCTTACAGATCAGCCAGACTGACCTGCATTCGCTGAGGAGCGGCGAGGCGCTCGTGAACGATGGCGGCAAGTTCGTCATCTTCTTCACTGGCCAACTTATCTTCGGCAGGCGGCTCGCCTCGTTCGGCGGCGCGCTTCAGCGCGTCCTCAATGGGGAATGAGGTTTTGGGCATTTGGTGTTTCCTGCGATATTTGGCGGGACGGTAACCAGTGCATTGGGCGCTATACAAGCTGGAATGCAATTTCAGCAATGGATATGGTTTGTTGCAGGCATTAAAAAGCCGGCTTGTGGCCGGCTTCTCGGGGACTGGCTTGGTTTATTTTTGGTAAACCGCGCCAGCCTTCAAAACGTACATCCGGATCTGCGTCCGGCTGTGGGACTTGGTCAGACGTTGGTCTGCCGCGTCGGGCGTCATTCGAGCCGCTGGGCGGGTCGATGCGCGAATGTGGGGCGCAGGATACTGAGTTTTGCTTTGGATTCCCAGTCTCAAGTGCGGTTTAGAGCGACTGAAGCGCTACAAACTCCGGATTTGTACCGGTTGTCAGGGCCTTTTCGCGGGCAAGCCCGCTCCCACAGGTTCTGGCAAACAATCACAGAAACGGCACCACCGGCCGGCGCTTGCCCAGTGTTGACCACCAGAACACCCAGCCAAGAATATGAATCCGCTGCTCTTCGATCTGCGCCGGCCGGAAGACCTCGTCGGGGTATTCGGCGCTGTTGTGGCTGCGCATGCGCAGGCCGTTGCCGGGCATGCGGTGCAGGTATTTGATGCGCAGCATGCCGTCGTGCTCTACGGCGTAGATTTCGCCGTCGACGACCTGGGTCAGGCCGCGGTCGATGGCGACGATGGAGCCGTCTTCGATGCGATCGGCCATGCTGTTGCCGATCATGTGCGCGCAGATGGCGTTGGCGTGCTGGATGTCGAGTTGATCGAGGTGGGCGCGGGGCAGGCGCAGGGATTGGTCGGGGTCGAGGATGACGTGGGTTTTACCGTCGCCGTTGGCGATCGGGGTTTCCTTGAAAAATGCCAGGTCGATGTCGCTGGGGTTGATGACGGTGTAGACGCCGCAGATGGCCTGGGCATCGAACGTGTCGCCATTGCTGGCGGGTGGGTGCAGGCGCGCGACCTCCTTGACGCCTTCCCCGGTTTTCAGCCATTCACTATTGACCGACAACAGGCGTGAGACTTCTTCCATGCGATACGCCGGGACGCCCCGGGTGTACCAGTTATGAACGTTTTGGGCTTCCGTGCCCCAGAACCTTGCGAAATCCGTGGTGCTGATGTTCGCTGCTTCCAGGAGTGCCTTGAATCGTGGACCGCTAGTGTTCTTTCTCATAAACACGGAGTCTACGGCCGGACTAGAGCGGTTTGAATAAACCGGGCGTTCAAAAAAAGCCTGTATTTTGCGACGGGATGTAAGACGTACTTGTGGGAAATTAAACAGATTAAAACTGCATGTAGGAATTTAAACGGTTTGTTTAGTCGGGCTTTTTCAAGAGCCCCTCACCCCAACCCTCTCCCGGAGGGAGAGGGGGCCGACCAAGGTGTATTTCGAGTTACATCGACCTGTACAACCGAGTCGATTATGCAGACGCCAATAACAAAAAACCCCGGAAATCCGGGGTTTTTTTCAAGCGTCACGCAAGGCGCAATTGCTTAGCCCTTGTAGGCGGCAACCGACTTGGTGATCGCTTCGCGGGCGGCGTCTGCACCGGCCCAGCCTTCGATCTTGACCCACTTGCCCTTCTCGAGATCCTTGTAGTTCGCGAAGAAGTGCTCGATCTGCTGGATCAGCAGGGGTGGCAGGTCGGTGTATTCCTTCACATCGACGTACAGCTGCGACAGCTTGTCGTGTGGCACGGCGATGACTTTGGCATCGCCGCCGCCGTCGTCGGTCATGTTCAGGATGCCGACCGGACGGGCGCGGATTACCGAGCCTGGAGCAACCGGGTAAGGAGTCACGACCAGCACGTCGAGGGGATCACCGTCGTCAGCCAGGGTGTTCGGGATGTAACCGTAGTTGGCCGGGTAGAACATTGGGGTGGCCATGAAACGGTCAACGAACAGGCAATCGCTGTCTTTGTCGATTTCGTATTTGATCGGCGCGTGGTTGGCCGGGATCTCGATCGCGACGTAGATGTCGTTCGGCAGGTCTTTGCCAGCCGGAATCTTGCTGTAGCTCATTGGGCGTTGCCCCCGTAGTTGACCAAAAACACTTGGCCGGATTGACCAAAAAGTGGCGGCGATTATAGGCACATTCCTACGCCGACGCCACGTACCAGAAGTCGTGCAGAGCTCAGTCGTGCGCCTGATAGACCGGGTCTGTGGCCTGAAGTTGCCGCAGTCTGCCCAACGGATCCTGCCGGTAGAAAAGCTGCAGTTGCAAGTAGACCTGTGGATAAGCCTCGTGCAGCAGATCCGGGGCGCTGAAGAAGTATTCGCTGGCGACGGCGAAGAACTCTGCCGGGTTCTCGGCGGCGTAGGGATCGATGGCGGTTTCGGCGTCTGGATCGTGGTCGAGTTGGCGGTTGAGGTCGTCGTAAGCGGCCTGCATCACTTTGGCCCAGTCGCTGACGCGCATGTCGGCGTGCAGTGGCGGCAGGCCGTTGGCGTCGCCGTTGAGCATATCGAGCTTGTGCGCCAGTTCGTGGATCACCAGGTTGTAGCCTTCCCAGCCACCGCTGGCCTGTACGCCGGGCCAGGCGAGAATCACCGGCCCCTGCTGCCAGGCTTCACCGCTGTGCTCGCCGTCCCACTCATGCTCGACGCCGCTGGCATCGCGATGGCGTTGCGGGCTGAGGAAGTCATCCGGGTACAGCACGATCTCGTGGAAACCCTGGTACCAGTTCAGATCGCCGAGGTGCAGCAACGGCAACTGCGCCTGGGCGGCGAGCAGCAGGCGTTGCTCCTGATGCAGTTCGACACCGGGCAGGGCGGTCAGGTGTTTGTCGTCGAGAAACAGCACGCAGGCTTCGCGCAACCACTGGTCTTCAGCAGCGCTGATGCCATCGAGGAAGGAGAGTTGATGGCGCACCCGTTGCCACAGGTCGTCGGCAATCGGGTGCCTGGCCAAGAGGCGCCGGCGTCGCCAGGCGCTCAGTGACCACATCGGATCAGTGCGATTGCACTTTGGTGCCGCCGAACCGGCTGCGCACCACGCCGATGATCATCGGCACCAGCGACAGCAGAATGATTGCCACCACCAGCAGCGAGAGGTTTTTCTTGATGAACGGCACGTTGCCGAAGAAGTAACCCAGAGTGACCAGACCGCCGACCCAGAGGATGGTGCCGAGCACGCTGAAGCCGAAGAAACGCGGGTACGGCATCCGCGCCACGCCCGCGACGAACGGCGCGAAGGTGCGGATGATCGGCAGGAAACGCGCCATGGTCACGGTCTTGCCGCCGTGCTTGTCGTAGAAGTCGTGGGTTTTTTGCAGGTAATCGCGACGGAAGATTTTCGAGTTCGGGTTGCTGAACAGCTTCTCCCCGGCCGTACGTCCGATCACGTAGTTGGTACTGTCGCCCATGATCGCCGCCAGCATCAGCAGGCCACCGAGCAGCACCGGATCCATGCCGCCGCCGGCCGCCACTGCGCCAGCGATGAACAGCAGCGAGTCACCCGGCAGGAACGGCATCACCACGAGCCCGGTTTCACAGAAGATCACCATAAACAGGATGGCGTAGATCCATGGCCCATAGTTGTTCACCAGCAAATCGAGATACACATCGAGATGCAGGATAAGGTCGAGCGGGTTGAAATCCATGGGGGCACCTGTATGACGGCCCGACTCGGCAGGCCTGTGCGGATGACTTCGTGTAAGCCTACAGCGGGGTGTAGTTTTTCTTACAAGCCGGAAAGATCGGGATTATACGGTCTGAGCGATGAAAAGCGCGTCGGTTTTGTAGCGGGGAGTGTCGCGAAGTGAGCAATTGTCAGGGAAAAGGTGGCCGTGGCGAGGGAGCGAACTCCCTCATCACCGAAGCCGTTGGAGTCAGAGCTCGTCGCTGATCGGCAGTACGTAGTTCTTGAACTCGGTGTCTTCCTTGAAGCCGATCGATTCGTAGGTTTTCTGCGCCACTTCGTTGTTCGCGCTGGTCGAGACGCGCATGCGCACGGCCTGGGTTTCCTTGGCCATTTTCTTTGCGGTGCGGATCAGGTTGTCAGCGACCAGTTGCCGGCGCGCATCTTCGGCAACGTAGATATCGTTGAGAATCCACACGCGTTTGAGCGACAACGAAGAGAAGCTCGGATAGAGCTGGCAGAAACCCATGAGTTTCTTGTCGTCATCGTCGGCCAGGGCCAGATAGATTACCGACTCTTTGCGGCGCAAGCGCTTTTCGAGGAACGCGCGGGAGGAATCCGGGTAAGGCAGGGAGCCGTAGAACTCGCGATATTTGACGAACAAAGGAGTCAGCAAATCCAGATGTTCGAGGGTCGCTTGAATAATCCGCATGATAGGTCTCGTCTTCAAGTGGCTGTCTTCAACTGCTCTGACGGCGATGGGAAACCCGGGCGGCCGTGCGTCGATCCTGCCTGAAAGCAGCGCAGAAAGGCAATGCGGAAACGGTTCAGGCTGGCGGTGGATCGAGCAGGAAGTTGCCTTTCATGTCGACAGCGTCGTCCGCCTCCAATGTGTGCAGCTGAGCTTCATCCTTCAGGTTGACCCCCGACAGCTGGCGCCTACAGGCCTCGCGCATCAGATACAGCAACCGATGCGCCGCCATGCCGTAGCTCAAACCTTCAAGCCGGACATTGGAAATGCAATTACGATAGGCGTCGGTGAGGCCGACCTTCGGCGCGTAGGTGAAATACAGCCCGAGGCTGTCCGGCGAACTCAAACCCGGGCGCTCGCCGATCAGCATCACCACCATTTTCGCCCCGAGCAGCTGGCCGATCTCGTCACCGATGGCGACGCGGCCCTGTTCCACCAGCACCACCGGCGCCACGGACCAGCCGTCGCCGCTCATCTGTTCTTCCAGGCGTGTCAGGAACGGCAGGGTGTGGCGATGCACCGCCAGTGCCGACAGGCCATCCGCGACGACCATCACCAGATCGACGCCGCCCGGGTGTTCGCTGGCGTAGTCGCGCAAGGTCTGCGCCGATTCATCGCTGAGCTTGCGCCCCAGATCCGGGCGTTGCAGATAGGTGTGTCGGTCCGGCGCGGCGCTTTGCAGCGCCAGGGTTTCCCGCCCGCGGTCGCTCAGTTGTGCGCTGATTTCGCTGTGATCGAAGGCCAGATGCACGGCATCACGGGCTTGGGCGTGGGCAAACTGAAAATCCAGCTGCGCCCGCGTCGGCAGACTGGTGCCGGTTCGGCCCAGGGCAATCCGCGCCGGGGTCAGGCGGCGCAGTTCCAGCCAGGGGTTTTGCGGATCGACCGGTGGTTTTTCCATAAGACTCATCCCAAGTGCGCCAAGGCCTGGCGGAAGGCCGGCGGCAGGTTGTTGCCGAAGCGAACCTTGCCGTCCGCCTGGGTGAAGATGCCCATGTTGGCCAGCCATTGCTCGAACTCCGGCGCCGGTTTCAGGCCCAGGGTCTGGCGGGCGTACAAGGCGTCGTGAAACGAAGTGGTCTGGTAATTGAGCATGATGTCGTCGGAGCCGGGGATGCCCATGATGAAGTTGATCCCGGCGACGCCGAGCAACGTCAGCAGGGTGTCCATGTCGTCCTGATCGGCTTCGGCGTGGTTGGTGTAGCAGATGTCGCAGCCCATCGGCACGCCGAGCAGCTTGCCGCAGAAGTGATCTTCAAGGCCGGCGCGGATGATCTGCTTGCCGTTGTAGAGGTACTCCGGGCCGATAAATCCTACGACGGTGTTCACCAGGAACGGCTTGAAATGTCGCGCCACGGCGTAGGCCCGTGTCTCGCAAGTCTGTTGATCTATGCCGTGGTGGGCGTTGGCCGACAGCGCGCTGCCCTGACCGGTTTCGAAATACATCAGGTTCTGCCCGAGTGTGCCGCGCTTGAGACTCAGGCCGGCGTCGTAGCCTTCCTGCAACACGTTGAGGTTGATGCCGAAACTGGCGTTGGCCGCCTCAGTGCCGGCAATCGACTGGAACACCAGATCCAGCGGCACGCCACGGTTGATCGCCTCGATCGAGGTGGTGACGTGGGTCAGCACGCAGGCTTGAGTCGGGATGTCGTAGCGCTGGATGATTGCGTCGAGCATTTCTAGCATCGCGCAGATCGAAGCGATGCTGTCGGTGGCCGGGTTGACCCCGATCATTGCGTCACCGTTGCCGTAGAGCAGGCCGTCGAGAATGCTCGCGGCGATGCCGGACGGCTCGTCGGTAGGGTGGTTGGGTTGCAGGCGGGTCGACAGGCGCCCGCGTAAACCGAGGGTGCCGCGAAATTGGGTGACCACGCGGATTTTCTGCGCGACCAGCACCAGATCCTGTACACGCATGATCTTCGACACGGCGGCGACCATTTCCGGGGTCAAACCGGGGGCGAGGGCGCGCAGGCTGGTTTCGTCCGCCGCGTCACTCAGCAGCCAGTCGCGAAAGCCGCCAACGGTGAGGTGACTGACCACGGCGAAGGCTTGTTTGTCGTGGGTGTCGATGATCAGCCGGGTGACTTCGTCGACTTCGTAGGGGATCAGCGCTTCCTGCAGGAAGTGGGTGAGCGGGATGTCCGCCAGGGCCATTTGCGCGGCCACCCGTTCGCCGTCGTTGAGCGCGGCGATCTCGGCGAGAAAATCCCCCGAGCGGGCGGGGCTGGCCTTGGCCATGACGTCTTTGAGGCTGTCGAAGCGGTAAGTCTGCGCGCCGACCGTGTGAGCAAAACTGGCCATTCAGCGTTCTCCGTGACGGCGCAGAATGCGTCTGCGCCGTGGTTTTCGACAATCAGTGCAAGGCTTGTTCAGCTTTTTGAATCGCCGCGAATTCTTCTTCCGGCGTGCCTGCTACCAAGTGATGCCGACTGTAGAAAGCAAAGTAAGCAATTAACACTCCATAGATGATCGCTGCGCCGATCACCACCCGTGGATCGACGAGGAAACCCGCCACCACGGCGATGCAGGCCAGCACCAGCGCCACACCCGAGGTGAAAATGCCACCCGGCGTGCGATACGGCCGGTCCATTTTGGGGCGACGGATGCGCAGGGTGATGTGCGCGGCCATCATCAGCACATAAGAAATGGTCGCGCCGAACACCGCGACCAGAATCAGCAAATCGCCCTGGCCGGTCAGCGACAGACCAAAGCCGATGATGCCGGGAATCACCAGAGCCAGCACCGGTGCCTTGCTCTTGTTGGTCTGCGACAGTTTGCGCGGCAGGTAACCGGCCCGCGACAGCGCGAAGATCTGCCGCGAGTAGGCGTAGATGATCGAGAAGAAACTGGCAATCAGCCCAGCCAGACCGACAAGGTTGACGAAGCTGCCCATCCAGGTCGAGCCACCGTAGGCTTTGCTCAGCGCTTCGACCAGTGGATTACCGGAGGTCAGCAGCGAATTCGCACCGGCACCGCCGGGACCGACGACCAGAATCAGCAGGGCAAACATCAGCAGCACCAGCATTGCCCCGATCAGGCCACGCGGCAGATCGCGCTTGGGGTTTTTGGTTTCTTCAGCGGCCAGCGGCACACCTTCGACGGCGAGGAAAAACCAGATCGCATAGGGAATCGCCGCCCAGACGCCGACATAGCCGAACGGCAGAAACGGGCTGGCACCGACCGCAGTGGTCACCGGGATGTCGAGCAGGTTGGCAACGTCGAAGTGCGGCACCATCGCCACCAGAAACACCCCCAGCGCCAGCGCGGCGACGGCGGTAATGATGAACATCAGCTTGAGCGCTTCGCCGACCCCGAAAATGTGGATGGCGATGAAGATGATGTAGAACGCCAGATAGATCATCCAGCCGCCAATACCGAACAGCGACTCGCAGTAGGCACCGATGAACACCGCGATGGCGGCGGGGGCGATGGCGTATTCGATGAGGATCGCGGTGCCGGTAAGAAACCCGCCCCACGGCCCGAACGCACTGCGGGCGAAACCGTAGCCGCCGCCAGCGGTGGGAATCATCGACGACAATTCGGCCAGGGAAAAACACATGCACAGGTACATGGTCGCCATCAGCAGCGTGGCGAGAAACATCCCGCCCCAGCCACCCTGGGCGAGGCCGAAGTTCCAGCCGGCGTAATCGCCGGAAATCACATAGGCGACGCCGAGGCCCACCAGCAGGACCCAGCCGGCGGCGCCTTTTTTCAGTTCGCGTTGTTGGAAGTAATCGGTGCCGACTTTTTCGAAGTCGACGGAGGAGCCGGTCGCCGGAGTGCCGGCCGGGGATTCGCTTGGCATAGGGTTCACCATTTTTATTGTTTTATTGGCCCGGCTACAGCCAAGCCATTGGGTTGAATGGCACAACGCTTTCGCGAGCAGGCTCGCTCCCACAGGGGATTGCGTACGACCATAAATCACCTGTGGGAGCGAGCCTGCTCGCGAAGACAATCCAGAGGGCGAAGCAGGAACAACTGCCTCACCCCGTCTGATTCAGAAGAACCCCAACGGATTGATGTCGTAGCTCACCAGCAGGTTCTTGGTCTGCTGATAATGGTCGAGCATCATTTTGTGGGTTTCACGCCCGACGCCGGACTTCTTGTAACCGCCGAACGCGGCATGCGCCGGGTACAGGTGGTAGCAGTTGGTCCATACGCGACCGGCCTTGATCGCCCGGCCCATCCGGTAGGCGCGGTTGATGTCGCGGGTCCACAGGCCGGCGCCGAGGCCGAACTCGGTGTCGTTGGCAATCGCCAGGGCTTCGGCTTCGTCCTTGAAGGTGGTGATGCTCACCACCGGGCCGAAGATTTCTTCCTGGAACACGCGCATCTTGTTGGTGCCCTTGAGCAGGGTTGGCTGGATGTAATAACCGGTGGCCAGGCTGCCCTCGAGTTTTTCCACCTTGCCGCCGGTCAGCAGCTCCGCACCTTCGCCCTTGGCGATTTCCAGGTACGAGAGGATCTTGTCGAATTGCTGCTCCGATGCCTGGGCGCCGACCATGGTGTCGGTGTCCAGCGGGTCGCCACGTTTGATCTGGCTGACTTTCTTCATCACTGCCTGCATGAATTCGTCGTAGATCGATTCCTGCACCAGCGCGCGGGAAGGGCAGGTGCACACTTCGCCCTGGTTGAAGAACGCCAGCACCAGACCTTCAGCGGCTTTCTCGATGAAGCTCGGCTCAGCCTGCATGATGTCTTCGAAGAAGATGTTCGGCGACTTGCCGCCCAGTTCCACGGTCGACGGAATGATGTTTTCCGCTGCGCATTTCATGATGTGCGAGCCGACCGGGGTCGAGCCGGTGAAAGCGATCTTGGCGATGCGCTTGCTGGTTGCCAGTGCTTCGCCGGCCTCTTTACCGAAGCCTTGCACGACGTTGAGCACGCCCGGCGGCAGCAGGTCGCCGATCAGCTCCATCAGCACGCAGATGCCCAGCGGGGTTTGCTCAGCGGGCTTGAGCACCACGCAGTTACCGGCGGCCAGCGCTGGCGCGAGCTTCCACGCGGCCATCAGCAGCGGGAAGTTCCACGGGATGATCTGGCCGACCACGCCCAGCGGTTCATGAATGTGGTAAGCCACGGTGTTGCCGTCGATTTCCGCAGCGCTGCCTTCCTGGGCGCGCAGGCAACCGGCGAAATAACGGAAATGGTCAGCGGCGAGCGGGATGTCGGCGTTGAGGGTTTCGCGGATGGCTTTACCGTTGTCCCAGGTTTCGGTGATCGCCAGCAGTTCGAGATTCTCTTCGATGCGATCGGCGATTTTCAGCAGGATCAGCGATCGCGCCTGCACGGAAGTGGCGCCCCACGCATCGGCGGCGGCGTGGGCAGCGTCCAGCGCCTTGTCGATGTCTTCGGCGGTGGAGCGGGGGAATTCGGCGATTGGCTGGCCATTGACTGGCGAGGTATTGGTGAAGTACTGACCTTTGACCGGCGCGACGAATTCGCCGCCGATGTAGTTACCGTACTTGCTCTTGAACGAGACTTTGGCGCCGTCGGTACCGGGATGGGCGTAACGCATGATGATGTTCTCCTTGGCTTTGTACTTATTAGAGAAACGCGCAAGTGCGCTTGCTATAAGCGTAGAGCAAGGGCCGGGCCACTGCCGTGCAGGTCAGGCAAATCAAGGGCTTGGCCGGTTTGTCTCGGACGAATGGAGTGGCGCTGTGACGGTTTCGGTACAGCGCGGGTGACAGTTTGTACCGCTTGCGGCACAGCCCGTGACCGGGCGGTCTTGCCAGCATTGCAATGCGCGGGTGGCTGAGGGATCCTCAGCCAACAGCAATCCGGTAGGAGCTGCCGAAGGCTGCGATCTTTTGATTTTGTTTTTGAAGATCAAAAGATCGCAGCCTGCGGCAGCTCCTACACGGGATTGCGTCGACCTCTCGGGGAGAACAATAAGAAATGCACGACAACCATTTGAGTCGCCATGCCCGCCAGGTTCTCACCGTCACCCAGGGCAAACCGCACCTGCACGGCCCCGGCGCCGATCCATCGATCGCCCGTTCGTGGCTGCGTTGCCTTGAGGACTACCACCTCGATCCTTCTGTGACCATGGCGCCGACCGTGCTCGAGCATGGCCGAGTGCTGGAAAGTCGCGAACGTCTGCAACAAGTGCTGCAAATCGCCGGCACCGAGATGAGCAGCCTGCATCAGCAACTCTCCGGTGCTGGCCATGCGGTGCTGCTGACTGACGCGCGCGGTGTGATCCTCAATTGCGTCACCGCGCCGGCCGAACGGAAGATTTTCGAGCGCGCCGGGCTCTGGCTCGGCGCCGACTGGAGCGAAGCCTGCGAAGGCACCAACGGCATCGGCACCTGCCTGGTCGAGCGTCAGGCGCTGACCATTCACCAGGACGAACACTTTCGCGGCCGCCACACCGGGCTGACCTGTTCGGCGAGCCCGGTGTTCGATCCCCATGGTGAATTGCTGGCGGTACTCGATGTGTCTTCGGCGCGGCCGGACGTCTCGCGGCAGAGCCAGTTCCACACCATGGCGCTGGTCAATCTGTCGGCGAAGATGATTGAGAGCTGCTACTTCCTGCGCTGTTTCGACAATCAATGGTTGCTGCGTTTTCATCTGCAGGCCGAGTCCGTCGGCCTGTTCAGTGAAGGGCTGCTGGCGTTTGACGGCCAAGGGCGGATCAGTGCGGTCAACCAGAGCGCGCTGAACCTGCTCGGGCATATTCGCGGGGGTTTACTCGGTAAATCGGTGGAAGCGTTTTTCGATTGTTCGCTGGATGACCTGCTCGGTCGCGCGAGTGCCAACGCCAGCGCCAGTTGGCCGCTGCGCACCCGTGATGGCCGGCATCTGTTTGCCGTGTTGCGCGGCGAATCGCGCAAGCCGACAGCCATCGTTCCAGCGCCAATCGCTGCTCCAGCGCCACGCCTGTCCGGCATCTGCCTCGGCGATGAAGCGTTGCAGGCGGAATTTCGCAAAGCCCTGCGCGTGTTCGAGCGCGACGTGCCGCTGTTGATCAACGGCGAAACCGGCTCGGGCAAAGAGGCGTTCGCCAAGGCTGTGCACCAGGCCAGCCAGCGCTGCGGCAATGCTTTCGTCGCACTCAATTGCGCGGCCATTCCGGAAAGCCTGATCGAGAGCGAACTGTTCGGCTATCGCGGCGGCAGCTTCACCGGCGCGCGCAAGGACGGCATGCGCGGCAAGCTGCAACAGGCCGATGGCGGCACCTTGTTCCTCGACGAAATCGGCGACATGCCACTGGCGTTGCAGACGCGTTTGCTGCGGGTGCTGGAAGATCGGCAAGTGGTGCCGATTGGCGGTGAACCGCAAGCGGTGGACGTGCGCATCATCAGTGCGACGCACCGCAATTTGCTCGAACGAGTCGAGGGCGGCAGTTTCCGTGAAGACCTGTATTACCGCTTGAACGGGCTGGAAGTGGCGTTGCCGGCATTGCGCGAGCGCAGTGATAAATCGCAGTTGCTGGATTTTCTGCTGGCCGAGGAGGCCGGAGGCGAAACGATTCTGATCGACGAAGCGGCGCGGCAAGCGTTGTTGGCATTCAACTGGCCGGGCAATGTGCGGCAGTTGCGCAATGTCCTGCGTACCCTGGCGGCGTTGTGTGATGGCGGGCGGGTCGGCGTTGAGGATTTACCGGTGATGATTCGGCAGGCGCGACCGGCGGTTGTGGCGGCGCAGATCGCCGCCCAGCCACTGGACGACGCCGAGCGTCTTGCATTGCTCAATGCGCTGGAGCAGACGCGCTGGCACATGACCCATACAGCGCAGCAACTGGGCGTAAGCCGCAACACCCTTTATAGAAAACTGCGTAAACACGGAATTGAGCGGCGTGTCAGCTGAAAGCCCTCACCCTAACCCTCTCCCAGAGGGAGAGGGGACTGACCGAGGTGTTTTGGCGATTTACGCCGACCTGAAATATCGAGCCGAACTAAAAATTTGAAAGCGACCGAGATCGGCTCCCTCTCCCTCGGGAGAGGGCTGGGGTGAGGGGCTGCGGTCTGAAGCCGTGCGCAGATGTAGCCGCCAACCCGTCTCCATCCTTCAGCTAAAGAGTGCCATTTCCCCCTCCCTACGCTAACCTGCGGCCATGTTTTACGAGGTCGACTATGCACATTCATATTCTGGGTATCTGCGGGACTTTCATGGGCTCGATGGCGGTGTTGGCCAAAGAGCTGGGCCATCACGTCACCGGCTCCGACGCCAACGTCTATCCGCCGATGAGCACGCAGCTCGAGGCCCAGGGCATTCAGCTGACGCAGGGTTATGACCCGGCGCAGCTCGATCCGGCGCCGGATCTGGTGGTGATCGGCAATGCCATGTCCCGTGGTAACCCGGCGGTGGAGTATGTGTTGAACAAAGGCCTGCCGTACGTCTCCGGCCCGCAGTGGCTGGCTGACCACGTGCTGCAAGGTCGCTGGGTATTGGCCGTGGCCGGTACGCATGGCAAAACCACCACCAGCAGCATGCTCGCCTGGGTGCTGGAGCACGCCGGGATGAGCCCGGGTTTCCTCATCGGCGGCGTGCCGCAGAATTTCTCGGTGTCGGCGCGCCTGGGCGGTACGCCGTTCTTTGTCATTGAGGCTGACGAATACGACAGCGCCTTCTTCGACAAACGCTCGAAATTCGTCCACTACCGTCCGCGCACTGCGATCCTCAACAACCTTGAGTTCGATCACGCCGACATCTTCCCTGATCTGCCAGCAATCGAGCGTCAGTTCCACCACTTGGTGCGCACCATTCCGAGCGAAGGGCTGGTTATCTATCCGACCACCGAGCCGGCCTTGCAGCGCGTGATCGAGATGGGTTGCTGGACCCCGGTGCAAACCACCGGCGCCGGCGGTCAGTGGCAGGTAAAACTACTGAGCGAGGACGGCTCGGCGTTCGAAGTGATGTTCGAAGGCGTGTCCCAGGGCACAGTCGAGTGGGAATTGACCGGTCAACACAACGTCGCCAATGCCTTGGCCGCGCTGGCTGCGGCGCGTCATGTTGGCGTGGTGCCATCGATGGGCATCGCCGGTTTGAGCGCGTTCAAGAACGTCAAACGACGCATGGAGAAAGTCGCCGAGGTGCGCGGCATCACCATTTACGACGACTTCGCTCACCACCCGACCGCTATCGCCACCACGCTTGATGGCCTGCGCAAACGCATCGGCGACGCGCCACTGATTGCGATCATCGAACCGCGCTCCAATTCGATGAAGCTCGGCGCCCACCGGGACGGTTTGCCGGACAGTGTGGTCGATGCCGATCAAGTGATCTGGTATGCCCCGGCCAATCTCGGTTGGGATCTCGGCGCCACCGCCGCATTGTGCACCGTGCCGTCGATTGTCAGCGATTCCCTGGAAGGCATCATCGAGCGCGTGAAGAGCCAGGCGCAGCCCGGCACTCACGTGGTGATCATGAGCAACGGCGGCTTCGGCGGCCTGCACGGCAAGCTCGCCGAGGCACTGCAATGAACACTTTTTCCCAGGCCGGCGGCCCGGAACGCATCACCCTGGCGATGACCGGCGCATCGGGCGCGCAGTACGGTTTGCGCCTGCTCGATTGCCTGGTGCGCGAGGATCGCGAAGTGCACTTCCTGATCTCCAAGGCGGCGCAACTGGTAATGGCCACCGAGACCGATGTGTCCCTGCCGAACAAGCCGCAGATGATGCAGGCGTTTCTGACCGAATACACCGGCGCCGCTGCCGGGCAGATTCGGGTGTATGGCAAGGAAGACTGGATGTCGCCGGTGGCTTCGGGCTCCGGCGCGCCGGCAGCCATGGTAGTGGTGCCGTGTTCGACCGGCACGCTGTCGGCGATTGCCACCGGCGCCTGCAACAACCTGATCGAACGCGCGGCGGACGTTACGCTGAAAGAGCGCCGCCAGTTGATTCTGGTGCCGCGCGAGGCGCCGTACTCGAGCATTCATCTGGAGCACATGCTCAAGCTGTCGAATCTGGGCGTGACGATACTGCCGGCCTCGCCGGGCTTCTATCACCAGCCGCAGACCATCGATGATCTGATCGACTTCGTTGTGGCGCGGATTCTCAATCTGCTCGGCATCCCGCAGGACATGCTGCCGCGTTGGGGCGAGCATCACTTGAGCAGTGATGAATAAGCTGCTGGTGCTTGTGCTGGCCCTGCAATTGGGTGGATGCGCTACCGTGCGCACGCTGGATGCGGCCAAACCCGGCGCGCCGGTGGTGTATGCCGGGACGCGGCTGGATTTGTATGCGTTGAACGGCGGGTGTTGTGCGATGGACCGGTTCGGTGCAGAGGCGCCGAGCTATCCGGGAGTGGACCTGCCGGCCAGCGCGTTGCTCGATACGCTGTTGTTGCCGTTGTCGTTGCTCACCGTGATTGGCGTAGGTTTTCAAGCGACTGGTGGATTGTAGCGACTGATCGTTCCCACGCTCTGCGTGGTAACGCATCCTGTGACGCTCCGCGTCACGCTTTTTAGGGCGCAGAGCGTCCATGGCTGCATTCCCACGCAGAGCGTGGGAATGATCATCATGGGTGGATGGATTATTTGCCTAACTTGCGCAGCTCATCCGATTCGATCACCCGCACCCCATCTTGTTCTTCCAGCGCCAGGCGCCACATCGCTCGCGCCAACTGGCACGCTTCGATGCCGTGATATTTCCCCGGAATCAGCTTCGATAACGGCCCGGCCAGTTGCTCGACCAGGCGTGGTTCGGTGCGTTCGCCAAGCAACAGCGAGGGTCGGCAAATGGTCAGCTGCGGCCAGTTCTGCGCGCGCAGGGCCTGTTCCATTTCACCTTTGACCCGGTTGTAGAACACCGAGGAATTCGGATCGGCGCCAATCGCACTGATCACGATCAGGTGCCGCGCGCCCATTTCCCGCGCGCGCTTGGCGAACGCCACGACCATGTCCAGATCGACTGCGCGAAAGGCTTCTTCGGAGCCGGCCTGTTTGATCGTCGTGCCGAGGCAGCAGTAGGCGATATCGACCCGGCCACTGAGCTGCGGCAGAAACGCTTGCGGGTCGCCGACCGGGTTTTCCAGATGGGGATGCTCGGCCAGCGGCCGGCGCGAAGGGGCGAGGACACGGGTAATGGTTGGTTCGTTGAGCAAACGGTCGAGCAGATGTTCACCGGTCAGTCCGGTGGCTCCGGCAAGCAATACGTGCTGAGGCGTCAAGTACATAGTGTCTCTCCCTTGATACTGTTCAGCTTAGTTGCCTTTTTTCGCCGCGTCGTTCAATGCGCTGCTTTGCAACGCTTTGCGCGCCTGCTGTTTTCGCAGCAGCTGCCAATGCGACAGCACGGTTTTCGGCGCCCAGATCTGCGGCTCCGAGGCTTCGAAGCCGTCGGCCAGCTCACGTTCGGCGACGGTGGCCTTGGCCAGTTTGAATGCCTGCTCAAGGTCGTCGGTCTGGTTCAGTGCCTGGGCAAACAGCGCATCGCCGAAATAAGTGAAGTTGGCTTCTTCCGAGCAACCGAACGACACCCGATCGGCGCGCGAGGCAGTCATGATCAGCGTGCGTTCGTCCTTCAGCGCCGGGATAAATCCACCGGAATAGCACGAGGAAATCACGATGACCTTGTCGCGATGCTTCAGCGGCGCGAGCACGGCGGCGAGTTCATCGGCGGGCAGGTCGGCCAGCTCCATGCGCGGCTGATCGAGCACCAGTTCATGTTCGGCGGTGCCGTGGCTGGTCAGATAAATGAACAGCAGGTCTTCCGGCCCGCTGCGTTCGGCAAGGGCTTGCGCGGCGCGGCGCAGGTTTTCGCGAGTGGCCATCGGCCGGTCGCCGAGATGATCGCGATGATTGACCAGACGGATCTGGCCGAAGGCGCCGAAGCGCGTGTTGAGCATGTTGGCGACGTAGTCGGATTCACGCAGGAACACGCTTTGCTTGCCGTCGCCGCCGAGGGTCAGGGTGTACAACTCGACTGCCGGAGTCGAAGCGGGGATCGCCGCCAGTGCGTCGTCCAGCAACCGACCTTGGGCGAGCAAACCGAGTTCGAGGGTGTCGGGCAGCAACTTGCCGTCGGCGTCGCGCACGCGCTGGCCATTGATCCAGGTGCCGCTGAGTACGCTGCCATCGGTCAGCACCAGAGTGCCGCGTCCTGAATAGCTGTCGTTGTCGAAGCCGCCGATGTAGAAGCTGCCATCGGCCAGGTTCAAGCGGCCCTGACCGGTGAAGCGCCAGTCATTGAACACACCGATGTAATGGCTGCCATCAGCGCCGATCAGTTCGCCCTTGCCGGTCAGCGCGCCTTCCTTGAACTGGCCGAGCCAGACGTCGCCGTCGGCGTTCTCGTAGCGGCCTTTGCCGTGCAATTGATTGTTCTTGAAGCCGCCGACGTAGATATCGCCGTCGGCGCTGGTGTAAGTGCCGTTGCCTTCCAGTTGACCGTTGACGAAATGGCCCGTGAACGAATTGCCGCTGGCATCGCCGCGCTGGCCTTCGCCGTTGGGTTTGCCGTGGGCGAACTGGCCTTGATAGGAGCTGCCGTCGTCCATTTCCAGACGGCCGAGGCCGGAATACTGGTCAGCCTTGAACTCGCCGCGATAGGTCATGCCGTTTTCTTTCAGCGTACCTTCGCCATCGCGCCGGCCCTGCTTGAAACCACCGGTATAACTGCTGGCATTGGTGCTCAGGCTGCCCTGTCCATCAAACAGACCTTGCTGGAACTGGCCGCGATAGACCTCGCCGTTGCTGCCATGCCATTCGCCTTGCCCGTGCCACTGACCCTTGTCGAACTCTCCGGCGTACCAGCTGCCGTTGGGGTAGTCGACGCGGCCCTGACCTTGCAGCAAGCCGTCGACCAGTTCACCGCGATAGCGTCCGCCATCGGGCAGGCGCGCATCCGGCGGCAACAGCGATTCGCCGTCGCCGCAAGCGGTGAGCATCAGGGTCAGGGCAAGGGGTGCAAGTCGAGCGATTGAGCGCATAGCGGGATCCGGGCAATTAGGCGACCGAGTATGCCGCAGCTATGCGTCGCATATATACAGACGTGACGCGAAACAGCGTGCGCTGCTTCGCATCCGGGATGATCAGACGAAGCAGAGTGACAGCGGCTCGGCGATGTAGGCCGGTTTGTCCGAGCCTTCTATCTCCAGTGTCGCGGTAGCCTTGAGCAACCACTGGCCGGGTTTTTTCTCGGTGACCTCGACCATGTCGACCTTCAGTCGGACTTTCGAATTGACCTTGACCGGCTGGATGAAACGCACGCTGTCCAGGCCATAGTTGACGACCATCTTCACGCCTTCGGGCAGCACGAGGATGTCTTCCATCAGTTTCGGCATCAGCGACAGCGACAGGAAACCATGGGCAATCGTGCTGCCAAACGGCGTTTGCGCAGCCTTGACCGGATCGACGTGAATGAACTGAAAATCACCGGTGGCTTCGGCGAACAGGTTGATGCGCTCCTGATCGATGGTGAGCCATTCGGAACGTCCAAGTTCCTTGCCGACATAATCTTTGAGCTCTGCAACGGGAACATAGGGCATTGAGACTCTCCTTGGGTTCATCGGTTTTATAGTTTTTCAGGGGGCGGATTTGACCGGCCTGCGAACCACTGTAGATCATCATGGCGATTTGCTCAGGTCAACCGACCATGCTTTTGGCGAATGCCGGTCCATAGCGCCGGCATGCTTATAATGCCGAGCCCCTGCTGGGTGAAATAGAAGACGGAGATGTCAGATGTTGTTACGTGGCCTGACCCTGCTGGTGCTGTTCCAACTGCTCGGCACGGCGCTCAATCATTTGCTGTTGCCGATATTGCCGGGGCCGATCATCGGGCTGCTGCTGTTGCTGGTGTTCCTGATCATTCGCGGTGAAGTCGGCGAGCCGCTGAATCAGGCGGCGGGCAGCCTGCTGCGTTATCTGCCGTTGCTGCTGGTGCCGCCAGCGGTGGGCGTGATGGTGTATGCCACGGCGATTGCCGCCGATTTCTGGGCGATCGTCGGCGCGCTGGTGGTCTCGCTGATCCTGTCGATGGCCTTTGCCGGCGTGCTCATGCAACGGCTGGTCAAACGTCATGCGCCGCCGGCGGAGGAATCCTGATGCTGTTCGACTGGCAAGGCGCGTGGGCGTCGGTGATTCACCATCCGCTGTTCGGCATTGGCATCACCCTCGGTGCCTATCAACTGGTGCTGGCGGCGTTCGAGAAAACCCGCTGGATCTTTCTGCAACCGGTGCTGGTCTCCATGTTGTTGGTGATCGGTGTGCTGGTCGGCTGCGGCCTGACCTACGCGGAGTACCGCAAGAGCACCGAAATCCTCAGCATTCTGCTGGGGCCGGCCACGGTGGCGCTGGCGGTGCCGCTCTACCTGAATCTGCGCCGCATCCGGCAATTGTTCTGGCCGATTTTTACTACTCTGGTGATAGGCGGGGTGGTCGCAACGGGCATGGGCGTGGCGCTGGGCTGGTGGTTCGGTGCCGATCACATGATCCTGATGACCATGGCGCCTAAATCGGTGACGTCGCCGATCGCCATGCTGGTTGCCGAGCAGATCGGCGGTGTGGCGGCGCTGGCAGCGGTGTTTGTATTGATCACCGGGGTCATCGGCGCGATCTTCGGCCCGGCGCTGCTGACCCGCCTCGGCGTGCACAGCCCCGAAGCGCGCGGCATGGCGCTGGGCATGACCGCTCATGCGGTCGGCACGGCGGTGGCGATGCAGGAAAACGATGAGTGCGGCGCGTTCGCCGCGCTGGCAATGAGTCTGATGGGTGTGGCCACGGCGGTGTTCCTGCCGTTGGCGGTGTCGATGGTGGTGTAAGGAAATGTCTATGAGTCTGCCGCTTTTTCCGCTGAACACGGTGCTGTTCCCCGGCTGCAACCTCGATCTGCAGATCTTCGAGGCGCGCTACCTCGACATGATCGGCCGCTGCATGAAGCAGGGCGTCGGTTTCGGTGTGGTGTGCATTCTGGAGGGCAACGAAGTCGGTGTGGCACCAGAAGGTTTCGCAATGGTTGGCTGCGAGGCGCGGATCACCGATTTCCAGCAACAGGACAACGGCCTGCTCGGCATTCGCGTCCAGGGCGGGCGGCGTTTCACGGTGTTGCGCACCGAAGTGCAGCGCGATCAGTTGATCGTCGCCGACGTCGAATGGCTGGACGATGAGCCCGAGCAACCGTTGCAGGACGAGGACGCCGATCTGGTCGCGCTGCTCAAGGCGCTGGCCGAACACCCGATGGTCGAAGCGTTGGACATGGGCACTGAAGCCGCCGGTCAACAGTCACTGGCCAATCAGCTTGCCTACCTGTTGCCGTTCGCCGAAGAAGACAAGATCGATCTGCTGCAACTCGACGACCCTCAGCAACGGCTGGATGCGATCCAGGCATTACTCGACGAGTTGCAGGGCGAACTGTTCGCCTAGTTTCACTTGCAAAACGCATGACTCAAGGCGCAAACGAAGATCAGCGCAGGCCCACCCTGGCACGATGTTGAAACCGGCAGCGCACCGTCAGCTCATGTTGACCGGGATGAACAGACCTTCGCGGTCGACGCGCTCTTGCAGATCATTGAGCAGGCGCCATTGATTGCTCACCGAGTTGTAAACCAGCGTGCCCGCTGTCTCGGGTTTGTAGCCGATGTGGGTGACGTAGACCCGCGCGGCCAGTTCGTGGCGCTGTTTGTGCTTGTCGATATCCGTCAGCAATGCCTCGACACTGTCGTAGCCACGAGCATCGATCACATACAGCTGCAACACCTCAAACAGCAGCGAGACTTCATAAATGTTGCCGGCTGACGTCACCACACAAATGCACTCCACCGGAGTGTCATCCAAGATGTCCGGCAACTCTACCGTGACGCTGGCAATGCGCAGGCGGTTGCCCTGGAGCTGAATGTCGGCGCGCGTGACGGTTTCTGTCAGGGTACGGGTGAACAGATTCCATCTCGATGCATTGGCCGTTTTTGCCGCAGCGCCCGGTGTGGCCAGACGCAGGATGCTGTTGCTGGCGAGATAGACGTCGTAAGTCGCGCTTTTGCCTTCGAGCAGATAAATCCCGGTGTGCGGCCGCGATTCGATGACCACTTTGCTGTTCTGGGCGCCCAGTGATGGTTTCTCGCTGACCAGCGGACGGATGAATGGATATTTTCCGTTGCGCCGCTTCAACCAGCTCCGCGAGCTGAGCACACGGATGCCGGGGTTTCTGGCGTCGTCCCGGTAATCGAACGCGGGCACCTGCACGCGGTATGAAACGTCATCCTGCATGACCAGCACGATGTCCCGGGCCAGAAGCGGTGTCGTGACCTTCAGGCTGTTTTGGCCACTGTAGCCCGTCGCGGCGGCAATCGTCTGGATCACGCCTTTGAAGGCCAGCACTCTGGATGGCAGCAGAATCGACAGGCTGATGTTGTTGTAGGTCAGGTGCGTATTGCCCGAAACACCCTGGCGCAATTCCACGCCATAGCTGACCACCACGTCGACGATCTCGCTGTCCTGGTAATCCAGGTAAATGGTACGGGCGCCGGTAGCGTCGCCTGTGGCGACGAATTCGACCCTGTGCTCGGTACGTGCGACGAAGTGGCGCCGCACGCCCTGACCGTCCAGCGCCACCGTGCCACCGTTGACGATTGCCGGGGCGGGTGCCGGCCGTCCGCTGACAGTGACGGCAACCTCGATGTCCTGACTCAACGCTTCTCCAGGTCGAGTGGGCAGTTGCGCGCGCAGTTCATAGCCATCGAGAGTGCGGAACACCCACCGAGCATTGTTCAATTGGCGCTGACCGTTGACTGTCCGATAGACGTTTTCAAGGGTCAGCACATGGTCGGGGTCGCTGCCGTCCCTGCCGCGCAAGGAGTTGACCACCAGTGAGGTGCCGATGATTTGCCAGCGTTGAATGACCGCCATCGGCCAGCCGAATTCGATCAGGCTCGAATGGTCGCCACACTCGATGATCGTTGTACGTGCATTGGTGTCGGCGATGTAATAGCGATCTTCGCCGCCGCCGCCCTCCACCGTGCACTCGGTACCAGAGATTGCGATCGTGTCGTTGCCGTCGCCGGCGCTGATGCGGTCGTAACCGTTGGCGGAAATCTGGTTGGGCTGGTCATTGCCCGTGATAGTGCTCGTGCCTTTGCGCAAGGTCGCAACGTTTTCAATAGAGGTCAGATGGGCGACTTCGAGGGTGTCGTTCGCAGAGTCCGGGCCGCAAAGTGAGACCTTGCCGGTCTGCAGATTGACGTCGTGACCGATGTAACGCGTGTCGGTAATCGGGCGGACGCCTTCGAACGCAACCAGGTCGTTGCCCGAGCCGCCATCCAGCACATTGATGTGCGGCGGTTTGCTCGATCGATCCAGTTCCTGATCAGAGACTTCCTGGTAGAACGCATCATTTGTGTCGCCGCCCGTCAGTGCCTTATGGCCGTCGCGGTAAGTGAAGAGGTTGGGCCGCGCCTTGACGCCAACCACGCGGTCGTTGCCATCACCCAGACGCCAGAACACGCCTTTGCCTTTGCCTTCGCCTGGGCTGCCACTGACCATGCCCTTGAGGTTGTCGGGTAATCCGAGGCTCGCGTCGACTGCATCGTCGCCGCCGACGATCACCGCCTGGCTGTCGAGTTTGAACGGCAACTGCCCGGCGCTTTCGTCCCACTGGTAACGCCACAGTTCGACAGGGCGCAGTTCAGCGCGAAACGCGCCATTGACGACCTGTGCGATGGAGTCCTTGTAAGCACCGGCCAGCATGTCTTGCGCCGACAGTTCGAGCTGTTTTCCATAGTCACTGTAAAGCCTGGACAGTTTGAAGCGATCCATCACCTCGGTGTCCAGTTCCTTGCCGGTGAAGGCGAACCATCCCGAGCGCAGACGCTCGAGTGTCGTCAGTTCGATGTAGTCGTCGATATCGTCGACGACCCTGGCGGCCTGATAAATCATCGATCCGCCGATGAGCAGCGCAGCGGCCGCAAGGCCGAGCGGGCCGGCAACGCTGCCGAAGCCGGCCAGCGCGGCGACGCCCAGCACCAGGCTGATACCCGCGCCCGCTACACTCAGGGCACCGCTGAAATAATGATCCTGAGCTTGTTTGCCCGATGTTGCGGCGGCGGCGTTGAAGGATTTGATCGCGTCAACGATGTCGAACGGCAAGGTAATCGCGCTGGCGAACAGTCCCGCACCACGGCTCATGTATTTGCCGATTGAGGTCAGCGCAAAACCCCTCAGCACGTTGCTGCCCTGAGTCAGCATCGCCTGGCCTGTTCTGGTCAGGCCCTGCTCGATGATCAGCGAGCCGAGTTCTGCAGCGATGGATCCGCCGTAGTACAGCATTTCCAGTGCCTCGCCTTTCTTGATCGCATCGGTCAGCGCCATGTAGCTGCTGTAGATGCCGAAGGCTTGCATGCCGACTCCTGCGCCGCTCATCAAATAGCTTTTGCTCTTGTTGATCCAGCCCGGTGCGTTTTCAAACGCGTCCGCACGGTGGATTTCCAGCTTTTGCGCAGCCTTGCCCAGCTTGTTGAGACGATCCATGGCGCTGCCGGAAACCAGTGGTGTATCACTGATGAACAGTGGGCCGGCATCAATCGAGCGCTTGCAGGCAATTTCGTAGAACAGCATTGCCGCTATGTCATTGGCGGGGAAATCCACGGCCTGCAAGCGCGACTGCACCTGCGCCGATTGAAAATTGAGTCCGTCGAGAAATGCCTGATCCACGCTCTTGATGTGGGCGTTCGCCGCACTGACCGGTTGACCGTCAATGGTCGCCCCCAGCGCTTGCAATTCGACCCGACTGATCATGATCTCACCGATGCGTAGCAGGCCCAGATGCTTGTCCAGGGCTTTGAGGGTTTTGCGAAGCGACGGATCAATGTCAGGCGCCTGCGTCTGATTGCGCATATGGGTGGGCGGCGCATGGGGATTCGCCGAGACGTCGATGGGGGTAACTTCAAGTGCGCGAACGTGGGCGATATGGGTCGCAGGGACGATGAGTTTCGACACGTATTAATCCTTTAATGGTGTGCATGAGGGGGCCGGTCTCCTCTCCGGCGTTGTATGGGCGTGCCCGGTTCAGGGCCAGGCGATGTCGTATGCAAACTCGTTCTTGTTGCCCGACAGCCTGAGGATTGGCAGTCCCGCCGCTTCCACTTTGTCGATCAGTCGGTCGTATTGGAATTTGTTGGCATGCCCGGCATGGGTCGCCGCCTCGATACGCTCAGCGTCCGCGCCGGCCTGTTCCTTGATGTCTGCGATCCTGGCGCCTTTGCTCAGGTCTGTGTTCAGTAACCAGATACGCTCGGCTGGAACTCCGCTGCGGGTGACTGAAATCAGCCCCTCGAAATCGTCGGAGGGAAACCAGGTCGGCGGGTTCTCACGCGCAGCGGAATTGAACGCCATGTTCTCTTCGTGCGGGACGACTTCCAGATTGCGCGTGTCGAGGGCGTACATGAACATTTCTGTCTGCCGCGTGCGTGAGGACCGATAACCCCGCTCGTGATCCCAGGCGACGGGACTCTCAGGATCAGACCAGTCGGATGAGGAACTGCTTGAATCATCGGCGTCGCTTGCGCCGCTGTCTGAGCTGCTGTCACCCGCGTCGCGTCCCGGATATTTATGGGTCTGGCTGTTGAAACGCAGGTATGCGGGATCGGGGGCGCTGGCATACATCTGGCCCTGCTCGAGACTGAACGTCGCGCTGATCGGCTTGTGCGTGGTGGCGCCGGGTTTGTGGTGGTAGCGGGGCAGCATGGTGCCGTCATTCGCCAGCTCGAACGGCGTGCGCTCGTCACCGCGAAACAGCGCCGGGACGTCCGTGCGATACAGGCAATTGTGTTTGTTGCGCAGGTAACCGAGCTGTTTCAACAGCGCCTCGCGGACCTCGGGGGTCAGGCCTTGTTCGGCGTCGTACCAGTCGTGGCGGGCATTGTGCTTGAGGTTGAGCTGCTCGACCGCATCCTTGGCCAATTGCTCAAAGCGTTGCGGGTGGGTGATGTCATTCAACAGGCGCTTGTGCGCCAGTGCCCAGGCTGGAATCGCCAGATGGTTGCTCATCTCCTGCTGCAAGCGGGTCAACTGCCTGGGCAGCAGATTGAACGATTGCAGAAAGGCTTCGCGCTCTGCACGGCTCATCTGCGGATGCAGCCAGCGCAGTGAGTCGCGCAGCAGATCGGTCAGCGGATTTCCGGTGGTTGTGGGATGTGCCCACTGTGGCGGCATGCCGCTGGCCTGAGCTTCGACACGAAAGCGCGCGATGTCTTGGCCCTGCAAGCCATATAGCTGCCAAATCTCATGATCGGTCCACTGTTTGAGGTGGGGCGGCGACGCCGCGAATCCCCCCGACGGAGGATCTACCGGAATGAAATTGCCAAATGAATCCCTGAAGGCGAACAGGGGGGCGTCTGTGCGCGCTGCAAAAAGCGGATGCATTTCGTAGTAACCCTGAGCATCCGGCGAACGCCCCGATGGACTGTAACGGCTTTGATTGATGGACGTTGTCGCAGGGGCGAGCCGTGCTCGCTTCGGCGCTGGATGTTCGGTCAGGCGCCAGGTGGGGCTGTCTGCGTTTTTATACAAAAGCGGTCCGGAGGGCACGCGCTCGGTCAGCAACTTGCTGCGCCATGCGCCGGTTTCATCCACGCCGACGTGAGTGGTTTGCAAAGCGCCCTGATATTCGACGTCGACGAACTTTCTGCCAACGACCCAGCGAAATCCATCGGGGTCAGCGGGCTTCATCCCACGCAGAAAAGCCTCTGACAACCAGTAATCGTTTATTGAAGTGGAATGTTCCGAACGATAAGCGCCGTGTGTCGGTAACTGAAAGATTTCGATCGCCGGAAGTCTCGGGTTTGCATCGGCGAGGGGGCTGCCGGAAGTTGTTGGGGGCAGCGTCTGATCGTGGCTACCGATCCTTCTCGATATTTCAACGGCGCTGGCATCGATCAAGGGGCGATGTGGTGCCGGTGCGTGCGGATCAGTTTGATGCGGCGTTGTAACAGGCGTCTTGCGGGGTATCTTTGGACTCATGAATAACTCGACAAAGAATGAATTGATAAATACCTCGGCAGAACTTCAATGCCGGGTCCGGATAAATATTGATTGTTGGCAAGTGCTCAAGCCGGGCAGATTGAACTGACGGATTTTCTATTGCGCGAAAGACTTCGCTACCGTGATCCGGCTGGACTATGTAACGCTAGTTTGGCGTCAATTGGGAATGCGGAAATGTCGGTTTTATAACCAGGAAAGTTAACCGGGAGAGAGGAAGTTTGCGTAGGTAATCAACGCCGCTCTTGTCGGAATATTCCAAAAGAGCGGCGTATAAAAAATCCGGCTTGTGAGTTGTCTGTTTTAGTAGGCGTAACGCAACAATGTATGTGGCAAGTGGCGCAGTACGAAGAAGCCGAACAGAGCAACCATCGATGGCAGGATCAGCCACCAGATCTTGAACGGCATTGCATTAAGGGACGCCTGACGTTGGCTCAACCACAGCATCGCAGCACACACGCAACTGGCGAGCATCGCCCCGGCCAATATGTCGGTTGGCCAGTGCGCGCCCAGATACACCCGCGACAGGGCGATAGAGAGGGCCGGGATGCAGGCAATCAGCAGCCAGGTCAGGCGCATGCGCGGCGGCTGACCGCGCCCGGCCAGCACGCCCAGCGTCAGGAACAGAGCGAACGCGCCAGAAGCGTGGCCGCTGGGCATGCTGTAGGTGGTCAATGGATCGCTGAGCACTTCCGGGCGCACCCGGGCGAAAAAATACTTGGTTCCGGTATTGGCCATTGCGGTGACCAACATGGTGGCGCCCGCGAACATTGCCTGGCGCCACTGCTTGCACAGCACCAGCAGAATGACGAGCAGGGCACTGAACAGCAGCATGTTGCGGAATTCGCCGATCAGGGTCAGCGTCACGGCGATTTCGTCCAGCGCTGGCTGGCGGTGCTCCTGCACCAGGGTCATCACGCCGTTGTCGAGCGCGGTGAGGTATGGATAGCCGATGAACAGACCGATCAGGATCAGCAGGCTCATGCCGCCGATCCAGATCGTCGCGCGACGATGGCGGCGCACGCTGCTGTTGACGCTCAGGCCGACCATCACCGCGATGCTGGCGGCGACAATCCCGGCCTCCAGCCAGAACCCTTCAGGCAATGGCAGACGGAACGCCGCGCCGGTGGCCCAGCCCGGCAGCAGATAAGCCAGGCTCCAGCCAGCAGCGGCCAACAGGCTGACGGCGAAAAAACGCGGGAAGGGCATGTCGCACATCCCGGCGACCATTGGCAGCATTGGTCGTAGCGGGCCGATGAAACGCCCGACCAGCAAGCTGGCGATGCCATAGCGCTGGAAGTACGACTCGGCGCCGGCCATCCATTCGGGGTGATGGCGCAGCCCGGGAAGGCGGCGGATGTTCTGGTGGAAATGGCGGCCAAGGAAATACGACATCAGATCGCCAAGAATGCCGCCAAGAAAGCCCAGCAACAGTGTTTCGCTCAATGACAGCGCGCCACTGCCGGCCAGTACCGCCACGCCGAACAACAGCACCGTGCCCGGCACGATCAGCCCGGCGATCGCCAGACATTCCACGCACGCGACGATGAACACCGCTGCGGCCAACCACTGCGGATTGGCGCCGAGCCATCCAGTGATGCTATCGAGCCATGGGCCCATACAGAAAAACTCCATTCATTCTTTAAGTAATTGTTACGCGGTTGACTGCTGACCTGTGGGAGCGAGCCTGCTCGCGAATACGCTGTGTCAGACGATAGAAGCGTTGGCTGGCACGACCCCTTCGCGAGCAGGCTCGCTCCCACAGGAGGGACATCATTCATTGACGGATGCGGCGTCGGTTACGGGAAGCAAAATATAATCCCGGCCTTCGACCTGACCCCGTCGCAGCGGGTTCCGCGTGCACCATTGCGCATACCCAGCGTCAACGAAGCGATACATCAAGTGTTCATCACGGCCCAGCGGAATGCCCAACCGGGTGGTTTGAATGATCTGCGCGGGTGGCGGTCCCGGGTCCTCGACCAGCAACAGTTCATGATCGAAACGCTTGGCGTCCCACATCGGCACTTTCAAACCCAGCGCCTTGCACAGCAGGGTCTGTCCGGCGCAGAGCTTCTGTGTCGGACGCGGTCGGCCCTGGGCATCGGGATTGTTCAGCAGCATCTGCGCCAGACTCGCCGGACCGCTCACTTCATCGACCCACGGATAGGCGGATTTGATCAGCACCGCATTGCCCGGTCCCTGCGCACTGAAGTTCAGCGAATCACCGCCGCGTGCGTAGTACATATAGATGTGGCCGCCATCCAGAAACAAAGCCTTACGCTTTTCTGTATAGCCGAGCGAGGCGTGGCTGCCTTTTTCCGCGCAGTAATAGGCTTCGGTTTCGATGATTCGCGCACTCAGCCACAGATCGCCGACGCGATGGCGGATGACTTTGCCGAGCAGCGCCTGCGCCAGCACCTGGGCGTCGCGGTCGAAAAAACTGTCCGGCAGGCCCACGGGCAGGCGCGCGGACTCGGGGCAAAGGGGCACGTTGGTCATGATGGGCAAGGTTTATCCAGGCTCAAGAGGTCGTGATGATAACAACGCTGAGCTTAATTACGTCTGAACGCCGGCCAAACGCAGCTCATTTCGACCATCCGCCCGTCACCGCTGTTAGTCCCGGGACGCGGCAGCTATAATCTGCCGCTTTCCTCTTTGCCAAGACCCCAGCAGACCATGACTGAGTCCGTTCTTGACTACATGACCCGATTGGGTCGCGCCGCCCGCGCTGCCTCCAAGGTCATCGGTCGCGCCAGCACCGCGCAGAAAAACCGCGCCTTGCAGGCTGCCGCCAATGCTCTGGACGCTGCGCGCGCCGAGCTGGCCGCCGCCAATGAGCTGGATCTGGCTGCCGGTCGCGCCAACGGTCTGGAGCCGGCGCTGCTGGAGCGTCTGGAACTGACCCCGGCACGCATCGACGGCATGATCGTCGGCTTGCGCCAGGTCGCTGCACTGGCGGATCCGGTCGGCGCGATCCGCGACATGAGCTTCCGTCCGTCGGGTATTCAGGTCGGCAAGATGCGCGTACCGCTGGGCGTGATCGGGATCATTTACGAATCCCGCCCGAACGTGACCATCGATGCCGCCAGTCTGTGCCTGAAGTCCGGCAACGCGACCATCCTGCGCGGTGGCTCCGAGGCCATTCATTCCAATCGCGCGATTGCCGCGTGCATTCAGCGCGGTCTGGCCGAGGCCGAACTGCCCGCCGCCGTGGTGCAAGTGGTGGAAACCACCGACCGTGCCGCCGTCGGCGCGCTGATCAGCATGCCGGAATACGTCGACGTCATCGTGCCCCGTGGCGGTCGTGGCCTGATCGAACGCATCAGCCGCGATGCCCGCGTGCCGGTGATCAAGCACCTGGACGGCATCTGCCACGTTTATGTCAGCGAACACGCCGATCTGGCCAAAGCCCAAAGCATTGCCTTCAACGCCAAGACCTACCGTTATGGCATCTGCGGCGCGATGGAAACCCTGCTGGTCGATCAGGCCGTTGCCAGGGATTTCCTGCCTTCGATGGCTACGCAGTTCCGCGACAAAGGCGTCGAGCTGCGCGGTTGCGAGCGCAGCCGGGCGATCATCGAAGCGGTCGCGGCCAGTGAAGACGACTGGCACACCGAGTACCTGGCGCCGATTCTGTCGATCCGCGTGGTCGACGGTCTGGAGCAGGCGATCGAACACATCAACCATTACGGCTCCCATCACACCGACTCGATCGTCAGCGAAAACCTCGCTGACACCCGCCGGTTCGTGGCGGAAGTCGACTCGGCCTCGGTGATGATCAACACGCCGACCTGCTTTGCCGATGGATTTGAATACGGATTGGGTGCCGAGATAGGCATTTCTACTGATAAGCTGCACGCCCGCGGCCCGGTCGGGCTTGAGGGGCTGACCTGCGAGAAGTACATCGTGGTCGGCGATGGCCAGTTGCGCGGCCAGGCGACGGTCTGACTTGACCGACCTCGACCTGACAGCGCCGCACACCGGCAGCGAGTCGCGCCCGCAACGCATTGGCGTGCTGGGCGGTACGTTCGACCCGGTGCATATCGGCCATTTGCGTGGCGCGCTGGAAGTTGTCGAAGCGCTGGCGCTGGATGAGTTGCGCCTGATGCCGAACGCGCGGCCGCCACATCGCGGTACGCCGCAGGTGTCGGCGCAGGACCGGCTGGCGATGGTCGAGTGCGCGGTGGCCGGATTGCCGCCGCTGGTGGTGGACGCCCGCGAATTGCAGCGGGACAAACCGTCCTGGACCATCGATACCCTGGAGTCGCTGCGCGCAGAGATGCCCGCCGATACCCAGGTTTTTCTGCTTTTGGGCTGGGACGCATTTTGCGGCCTGCCCACTTGGCACCGCTGGGAAGAGTTGCTCCAGCATTGCCACATCCTGGTGCTACAGCGCCCGGACGCCGACAGCGAACCGCCGGATGCCTTGCGCAACCTGCTGGCAGCGCGTTCGGTGAGCGACCCGCTGGCCCTGAAAGGGCCGAGCGGACAGATTGCATTCGTCTGGCAGACACCGCTCGCGGTTTCCGCCACCCAGATCCGTCAACTGCTGGCCAGCGGTAAGTCGGTACGTTTCCTGGTGCCCGACGCGGTCCTGGCCTACATCGATGCGCACGGTCTGTACCGTGCGTCGAACTGAACAAGGCGTGCTTCACCGATACGGATCACCGTATCCCCAAGCCGCCGAATACATGAGCAAAACGAGTTTCATATGACTGATAAAGATCTACCGAAAGTAAAGCGCAAAGGCACGTTCAAGAGCGCACCACTGCCGGAAGCCGTCAACACCAACGAGCCGCTCAAGGGCGACGAACTGGTCAAGATTGCCGTCGCCGCGCTGGAAGACGTCAAGGCCCAGGACATCCAGATCATCGATGTGCGCGACAAGCAGAGCATCACGGACTACATGATCATCGCCACCGGTACCTCCAATCGCCAGATCAACGCGATGCTGGACAAGGTCCGTGAGGAAGTGAAAAAGCAGGGCGCCAAGCCGCTGGGCGAAGAAGGCAAGGGCGACAGCGACTGGGTACTGCTCGACCTCGATCTGGTGATCGTGCACATGATGACTGCCTCGGCGCGTCAGTTCTACGACCTGGAGCGCCTGTGGGCCGGTGCCGAGCAAAGCCGTGCGGCCGATGCCAAGCACCACAGCCCGGAAAACACCCACGAGCATTTCACCAAGCTCAACAAAGACCAGTTCTAAGGGATTGCTGTGCGACTGCGCCTGATCGCCGTCGGTTCACGCATGCCCAAGTGGGTGGAAGAAGGCTGGCATGAATATGCCAAGCGTCTTCCGTCCGAGCTGGCGCTGGAACTGGTGGAAATTCCGCTCAACACCCGTGGCAAGAATGCCGACGTGGCCCGTTTCATCCGCCAGGAAGGCGAAGCCATGCTGGCCAAGGTCGGGCACAACGAGCGGATCGTCACGCTGGAGGTTCACGGCAAGCCGTGGAGCACCGAGCAACTGGCGGTCGAACTCGATCGCTGGCGCCTGGATTCGCGCACGGTCAACTTCATGGTCGGCGGTCCGGAAGGGCTGGCACCGGAAGTCTGTGCCCGCGCTGACCAGCGCTGGTCGTTGTCGCCGCTGACCTTGCCGCACCCGCTGGTGCGGATCCTGATCGGCGAACAGTTGTACCGTGCCTGGACCGTGTTGTCCGGCCACCCTTACCACAAGTAAGCCTGCCCTCATGTCTCAGCCGATCCGCATCAAGGACCACGAAAAGGACGCCCGTCTGGTGCGCAGCCGTGTCGTGTTCGGTGCGATCGTGATCGTGGCGCTGATCTGTGTGCTGATCGCGCGTCTGTATTACCTGCAGGTGATCCAGTACGAGTACCACTCGACCCTGTCGGAAAACAACCGCGTCCACGTGCAGCCGATTCCGCCGACGCGCGGGCTGATTTTCGACCGTAACGGCGTAGTTGTGGCCGACAACCGGCCGAGCTTCAGCCTGAGCATGACCCGCGAGCGCTCCGGCGACTGGCAACAGGTGCTCGACGTCATCGTCGAGGTGCTGGAGCTGACGCCCGAGGACCGGGTGATCTTCGAGAAACGCATGCGTCAGGGCCGTCGGCCGTTCGAGCCGGTGCCGATCCTGTTCGAGCTGACCGAAGAGCAGATCGCCCGCATTGCGGTGAACCAGTTCCGCCTGCCCGGGGTGGAAGTGGTCGCGCAACTGGTCCGGCATTACCCGCAGGGCGCGCATTTTGCCCACTCGGTGGGCTACATGGGGCGGATCAACGAGAAAGAACTGAAGTCGCTGGATCCGGTCAACTACAGCGGCACCCACCACATCGGCAAGACCGGCATCGAGCGTTTCTACGAGCCGGAATTGCACGGTCAGGTCGGTTACGAGGAAGTCGAGACCAACGCCCGTGGCCGCGTATTGCGCGTGCTCAAACGCACCGATCCGATTCCCGGCAAGGACATCGTCCTGAGCCTCGACATCAAGTTGCAGGAAGCCGCCGAGGCCGCGCTGGGCGGGCGCCGTGGCGCGGTGGTGGCGCTCGATCCGAAAACCGGCGAAGTGCTGGCGATGGTCAGTCAGCCGAGTTTCGACCCCAACCTGTTCGTCACCGGTATCAGCTTCAAGGCCTACGCCGAGTTGCGCGATTCCATCGACCGGCCGTTGTTCAACCGCGTGCTGCGCGGTCTGTACCCGCCGGGCTCGACGATCAAACCGGCGGTGGCAATTGCCGGTCTCGACGCTGGCGTAGTCACGGCTTCGAGCCGGGTGTTCGACCCGGGCTATTACATGCTGCCCAACTACGACCACAAGTATCGCAACTGGAATCGCACTGGTGACGGCTTCGTCGACCTCGACACGGCGATCATGCGTTCCAACGACACCTACTTCTATGACCTGGCGCACAAGCTCGGCATTGATCGGCTGTCGACCTACATGAACAAGTTCGGCATCGGCCAGAAGGTCTCGCTGGACATGTTCGAAGAGTCCCCGGGCCTGATGCCGTCCCGCGAATGGAAACGGGCGACGCGCAAACAGGCGTGGTTCCCCGGCGAAACCCTGATTCTCGGGATCGGCCAGGGCTACATGCAGTCGACGCCGCTGCAACTGGCCCAGGCCACGGCGCTGGTGGCCAACAAGGGCATCTGGAACCGTCCGCATCTGGCCAAGTCCCTCGACGGGGTTAAGCCGGTGGATGAAAACCCGATGCCGAACATCATCCTGCGCGACCCGTCCGACTGGAACAAGGTCAACCACGGCATGCAGCAGGTGATGCACGGTGCCCGTGGTACCGCGCGCAAAGCGGCGATCGGCGCGCAATACCGCATCGCCGGCAAGTCCGGTACCGCGCAGGTGGTGGCGATCAAGCAGGGCGAGAAATACGACCGCTCCAAGGTCCAGGAACGCCACCGCGACCACGCGTTGTTTGTCGGCTTCGCCCCGGCCGATGATCCGAAAATCGTCGTGTCGGTGATGGTCGAGAATGGTGAGTCCGGTTCCGGCGTTGCCGCGCCGGTGGTGCGCCAGGTCATGGACGCCTGGTTGCTCGACCAGGACGGCCACCTGAAAGCCGAGTACGCCAGCCCTATCACTGCGGAGGCCCCGGCCCGTGATGAATAACTTCGATCGCATGCTCTCCAGCGAGGATGTGATGCGTCGCCGCGCGACGTTGCTGCAAAGACTGCATATCGATGGCCCGCTGTTGATCCTGTTGCTGATCCTCGCCGCCGGCAGCCTGTTCGTGCTGTATTCGGCCAGCGGCAAGAGCTGGGACCTGCTCGGCAAGCAGGCCACGTCGTTCGGCATCGGCCTGGTGGCGATGATTGTCATCGCCCAGTTCGAGCCGCGTTTCATGGCGCGTTGGGTGCCGCTCGGTTACGTGATCGGCGTGATATTGCTGATCGTCGTCGACATCATGGGCCACAACGCCATGGGCGCCACGCGCTGGATCAACATCCCCGGGGTGATCCGCTTCCAGCCCTCGGAGTTCATGAAGATCCTGATGCCGGCGACCATCGCCTGGTATCTGTCCAAACGCACCTTGCCGCCGCAGCTCAAGCACGTCGGCATCAGCCTGATGCTGATCGGCGTGCCGTTCATTCTGATCGTGCGCCAGCCGGATCTCGGTACCTCGTTGCTGATTCTTGCCGGTGGCGCCTTCGTGCTGTTCATGGGCGGCCTGCGCTGGCGCTGGATTCTCAGCGTGCTGGCGGCTGCAGTGCCGGTGTCGGTGGCGATGTGGTTCTTCGTCATGCACGACTATCAGAAGCAGCGTGTCCTGACTTTCCTCGACCCGGAAAGCGATCCGCTGGGCACCGGCTGGAACATCATCCAGTCGAAAGCCGCGATCGGTTCCGGTGGCGTATTCGGCAAAGGCTGGCTGCTCGGCACCCAGTCACACCTGGACTTTCTCCCGGAAAGCCACACCGACTTCATCATTGCCGTGCTTGGCGAAGAGTTCGGTCTGGTGGGGATTTGCGCGCTGCTGCTGATCTATCTGTTGTTGATCGGTCGCGGGCTGGTGATCACCGCTCAGGCGCAAACGCTGTTCGGCAAATTGCTCGCCGGCGCGTTGACCATGACTTTTTTTGTTTACGTTTTCGTCAACATCGGTATGGTCAGTGGCCTGTTGCCGGTCGTGGGGGTGCCGTTGCCGTTCATTAGCTACGGAGGAACTTCGCTGGTGACGCTGCTGTCAGCGTTTGGGGTTTTGATGTCGATCCATACCCATCGCAAGTGGATCGCACAGGTTTGAATAAGGTGAAGAGTGCAATGCAAGTAATGCGTGGCTGGGCGACTCGATGCGCGCCGCTGGTTGGCCTGGTGGGCCTGCTGGGGAGCGTGCAGGAAGCGCTGGCCGGCGACTATGAAGGCTCGCCGCAGGTGGCCGAATTCGTCGGCGAAATGACCCGCGACTACGGTTTCGCCGGTGAACAACTGATGGGTGTGTTCCGCGAGGCGCAACGCAAGCAGTCGATTCTCGACGCCATCTCCAGACCCGCCGAACGGGTCAAGCAGTGGAACGAATATCGTCCGATGTTCATCACCGACGCGCGCATCGCCCGTGGTGTCGACTTCTGGCGTCAGCACGAGGCGACCCTGGCCCGTGCCGAGCAGGAATACGGCGTGCCGGCACAAGTGATCGTGTCGATCATCGGCGTCGAGACCTTTTTCGGACGTAATACCGGTAATTTCCGCGTGATCGATGCTTTATCGACCCTCGGCTTCGACTATCCTCCCCGTGCCGAATTTTTCCGCAAGGAACTGCGTGAGTTCCTGCTGCTGGCCCGCGAAGAGCAGGTCGACCCGCTGACCCTGAAAGGCTCGTACGCCGGGGCCATGGGCCTGCCGCAGTTCATGCCGAGCAGCTTTCGTGCCTACGCGGTGGATTTCGACGGTGACGGCCACATCAATATCTGGAACAACCCGGACGATGCCATTGGCAGCGTCGCCAGCTACTTCAAGCGTCACGGCTGGGTCGCCGGTGAGCCGGTGGTCAGCCGCGCCGATGTACGCGGCGAGCAGGTTGATGAAGGCCTGACCACTGGTATCGAACCGGTGAAAACGGTCGCAGAGTTGCGGGCGCTGGGCTGGTCAAGTCATGATGCGCTGCGCGATGATATGCCGGTTACCGCATTTCGCCTCGAAGGCGACAACGGCCCTGAATACTGGATGGGCCTGCAGAATTTCTACGCGATCACGCGTTATAACCGCAGCGTGATGTACGCCATGGCCGTACATCAACTGTCTGAACAGCTGGTACAAGCACGGGGCGTCAAGTAATGCAGGCATTGCCTAACAATAAACCCCTGAAGCTGGTGGCTTTCGCTGCGTTGGCAGTCCTGGTCGCCAGTTGCACGACCAGCCGCACGCCGACGCAGAAAACCCCGTCCACCGCTGTCCGCGCCCAACCGGGCCTGGACATCAACCGCGCGCACAAAGACGGCGCGCCGTGGTGGGATGTCGATGTTTCGCGCATCCCGGATGCGACACCGACCCTGCACACCGGCCCGTACAAGGCCAACCCGTACACCGTGCTGGGCAAGACCTACTTTCCATTGCAGGAATCCAAGACCTACGTGGCTTCGGGCACGGCGTCCTGGTACGGCACCAAGTTCCATGGCCAGAACACCGCCAACGGCGAAGTGTATGACCTGTACGGCATGAGTGCCGCGCACAAGACCTTGCCGCTGCCAAGTTACGTTCGGGTGACCAACCTGGACAACAACAAGACCGTGATCCTGCGCGTCAACGACCGTGGGCCGTTCTATTCCGATCGAATCATTGACTTGTCTTATGCTGCGGCGAAGAAGCTCGGCTATGCCGAAACCGGCACCGCACGGGTCAAGGTCGAAGGCATCGATCCGCAGCAGTGGTGGGCGGCCAAGGGCCGTCCGGCGCCGCTGATGCTCAATGAGCCGCAAGTGGCGCAGAATAGCGCCCCGGTCATCACCGCGTCGGCCGGTACCGTCGAGCAATGGACGCCGCCGCCGCAGCAACACGCCGCGGCCGTGGTGCCCGTGCAGATCGATGCAAAAAAAAACGCTTCTGCACCAGCGTCTGGCCAGTATCTGCAGGTGGGCGCGTTCGCCAACCCGGACGCTGCCGAGCTGCTGAGGTCGAAGCTCAGCGGGATGGTGAGCGCGCCGGTGTTCATCAGCTCGATCGTGCGCAATCAGCAGACCCTGCACCGGGTACGCCTGGGGCCGATCGGCTCGCCGGGTGAGATCGCCCAGGTGCAGAACAGTGTGCGGCTGGCCAATCTGGGTTCGCCCAGCGTGGTCACCGAGTAACACGTAGACCTTGATTGACGGTTCACTTGCGGTATTCGGGCGGTGAACCAGGTTGTTGGCTCGTCGAAGAACAAAAGCCCGGCAAGGGTGACTGGAGTGAGCAACTGAACACGCGATGGCCCGTTAGAAGGCTGTCTGAATAAGTTTTGCCTTCGGGCAAGTTTCCATTAGCGATTTCGAGAGACGGATGAACATCACCACCTTTGCCAAACGCCTGTGTCTGCTAGTCCCGCTGCTCCTCTCGCCAGCCGCCTTCGCGGCCGAGATGATGCCGTCGCCACCACAACTGGCCGCCAAGGCCTACGTTCTGATGGACGCCAGCAGCGGCAACGTGCTGGTCGAAAACAACGGCGACCAGCGTCTGCCACCGGCCAGCCTGACCAAGCTGATGACCGCGTACATCGCAACCCTGGAAATCCGTCGCGGTCAGATCGGTGAAAACGATCCGGTGACCGTCAGCGAAAACGCCTGGCGCACCGGCGGTTCGCGGATGTTCATCAAAGTCGGTTCGCAGGTGACTGTCAGCGACCTGCTGCACGGCATCATCATCCAGTCCGGTAACGACGCCAGCGTCGCCCTGGCCGAGCACATCGCCGGCAGCGAAGACGCGTTCGCCGATCTGATGAACAAGACCGTCACCGAACTGGGCATGACCAATACCCACTTCATGAACCCGACCGGTCTGCCAAACCCTGAGCACTACTCGTCGGCGCACGACATGGCGATCCTGGCCCGTGCGATCATCCACGAAGACCCGGCTCACTATGCGATCTACTCGCAGAAAGAGTTCTTCTGGAACGGCATCAAGCAGCCTAACCGCAACCTGCTGCTGTGGCGCGACAAGACCGTTGACGGTCTGAAAACCGGCCACACCGATGAAGCCGGCTACTGCATGGTGTCCTCGGCGGTACGTGATGGCCAGCGCCTGATCGCCGTGGTGTTCGGTACCAACAGCGAAGTGGCTCGCGCCGCTGAAACCCAGAAGTTGCTGACCTATGGTTTCCGCTTCTTCGAAACCCAGACCTTCTACCAGAAGGGCACTGAACTGGCGCAGGCGCCGGTATGGAAAGGCACCACCAGCCAGGTCAAGGCCGGTCTGGCGCAAGACCTGACCATGACTCTGCCAAAAGGCCAGCTGAAGAAACTCGCTGCCAGCATGACCATGAACCCGCAACTGGTTGCGCCAATCGCCAAGGGCGACGTGATCGGTAAAGTCGAAGTCAAACTGGAAGACAAGGTGGTGCACAGCGCTGACCTGATCGCTCTGGACGGCGTCGAGGAGGGTGGTATCTTCCGCCGCATGTGGGATAGCATCCGTCTATTCTTCTACGGCTTGTTCAACTGATTTTGTGTTGACCTGCATGGCCCCGCCCCGATCCGGTGCGGGGCCATGTGCGTTACCACGGCTTGCGCTATAGAGGCCGTTACGCCATGACCGATACCGAAGTAAAGGCGCCAAAGATCGAATTTCCCCAGACCGATTATCCGATCAAGGTGATCAGTGATACGGGTGTTGGCAACAAAGACAAGATCATCGCGATCGTCCTGAAACACGCGACCATCAATGATGAGCGCATCGACGAGCGTCAAAGCAGCAACGGCAAATACACCACCATCCAGTTGCACATCGTCGCCACCGACCAGGATCAGCTGTACAACATCAACAGCGAACTGCGGGCTTCCGGCATCGTGCACATGGTGTTGTGATGCACGGCACGCTGGGCTTTCGCGAGCTGGGCCAGATGCCTTACGAGCCGGTCTGGCATGCCATGCAGCGCTTTACCAACGAACGCGGCAGCGATGCCGCCGACGAAATCTGGCTCGTCGAACACCCGCCGGTGTTCACCCAGGGCCAGGCCGGCAAGGCCGAGCATCTGTTGCTGCCGGGAGATATTCCGGTGGTGCAGGTCGATCGTGGCGGCCAAGTGACTTATCATGGCCCCGGGCAACTGGTGGCCTATCTGTTACTGGATGTGCGCAAGCTGGGTTTCGGCGTGCGCGATCTGGTCAGCCGCATGGAAGCCTGCCTCATCGAACTGCTGGCCAGCTACGGCGTTAGCGCCGCCGCCAAGCCAGATGCTCCCGGCGTGTACGTCGATGGAGCGAAAATCGCTTCTCTGGGTTTGCGCATTCGCCACGGTTGTTCCTTTCATGGCCTGGCCCTGAACGTGGATATGAACCTGGAACCGTTTCGACGGATTAATCCCTGCGGCTACGCCGGGCTGGCCATGACCCAGCTGAGCGATCACGCAGGATCGATTGAATTTGCCGAGGTAAGTGCCCGGCTGCGCGCGCAGCTCGTCAAACACCTCGACTATGCTGAGCAGACGACCCTTACGGGCGGAATCGACTGATATGACTACTGATGCAGTGCAAACCATGATCCCGACGCTCGACGTGACCGAGCGCCCGGCCCCGCGTCCCAAGGTTGAAGCCGGCGTCAAGCTGCGCGGCGCCGAGAAGGTTGCACGCATCCCGGTCAAGATCATCCCGACTACCGAACTGCCGAAGAAACCCGACTGGATCCGCGTGCGCATCCCGGTTTCGCCGGAAGTCGACCGCATCAAGAGCCTGCTGCGCAAGCACAAGCTGCACAGTGTCTGCGAAGAAGCGTCCTGCCCGAACCTCGGCGAATGCTTCTCCGGCGGTACTGCGACCTTCATGATCATGGGCGACATCTGCACCCGTCGTTGCCCGTTCTGCGACGTTGGCCACGGTCGTCCGAAGCCACTGGACGTCAACGAGCCGGAAAGCCTGGCCATCGCCATCGCCGACCTCAAGCTCAAGTACGTGGTGATCACTTCGGTGGACCGCGACGACCTGCGTGATGGCGGTGCCCAGCACTTCGCCGACTGCATCCGCGAAATCCGCAAGCTGTCGCCGAACGTGCAGCTCGAGACCCTGGTCCCGGACTACCGTGGGCGCATGGACATCGCCTTGGAAATCACCGCCGCCGAGCCGCCGGATGTGTTCAACCACAACCTGGAAACCGTGCCGCGCCTGTACAAGGCTGCGCGTCCGGGTTCGGACTATCAGTGGTCGCTGACCCTGCTGCAACGCTTCAAGCAGATGATGCCGCATATCCCGACCAAATCGGGCCTGATGCTGGGTCTGGGCGAGACTGACGAGGAAGTCATCGAAGTCATGAAGCGCATGCGCGAACACGACATCGACATGCTGACCCTCGGTCAATACCTGCAACCGTCGCGCAGCCACTTGCCGGTGCAGCGTTTCGTGCACCCGGACACCTTCGCCTGGTTCGCCGAAGAAGGTTACAAGATGGGCTTCAAGAACGTTGCGTCTGGCCCGCTGGTACGTTCCTCGTACCACGCCGACGAGCAGGCGAAGCTGGTCAAGGCCGAGCTGCTGGGTTCCTGATTCACTGCTGATGTAAAAACGCCCGCCGAGGACGGTTCCTCGGCGGGCATTTTTTTGCCTGAGACAAGGGGCTTTTGTTTGCCTCTTGAGCTGTCTACTGTGTGTGCATGACTTTACCGCTGGAGCCCAAGGATGACCGTTCGACCGAGCCACACCCTCGTTGCCCACCGAGCCGTACCGGCGCTGCCCTCCGAAGGGACGATCGGCGTCATCGCGCCTGCCGGCCCCGGCGCCCTCGACACTGAAAAAGCGCTGCAATGGATGCGCGCGCGCGGCTATGGGCTGAAGGTGTTTCCCGGTGTCTATGAGAAGGACGGCTATCTGGCGGGCAGTGACGACGTACGCCTGCGCGATCTGCACGCGGCATTCGCTGACCCTGAAGTCGACGCGATCATTTGCCTGCGCGGCGGCTACGGCACGCCGCGCCTGCTGGACCGAATCGATTACGACCTGCTCAGCCGGCACGCCAAACCCTTTATCGGCTACAGCGATATCACCGCGCTGCACCTGGCCATCAGTCGCTACGCCGGGTTTGTGACCTTTCACGGGCCGCTGCTCAATGCCGACCTGCTGGGCGACAAGGAACCGCCTACCGTCACCTCATTCTTCGCCATGCTGCGCGGGCAAATGAAGTCAGGGAGTGTGCTCAGCCATCCGGCGGCTTATCCGTTATCAACCGTCGAACCGGGCATCGCTCACGGGCGGTTGCTTGGCGGCAATCTGGCGATGATTGCTGCAACCCTCGGCACGCCCTACGAGATTGATGTCGAAGGGGTGATTCTGTTTATCGAAGACATCAACGAGCCGCTGTATCGGATTGATCGGTTGCTGACCCAGATGCGTCTGGCCGGCAAGCTGGCCAGACTGCGCGGTGTGCTGGTCGGTGATATCGCCGGAGTGGAGGTCAACGCGCTGAATCGCCTGCTCAAGCAAACCTTTGAGCCGTTGCGGATTCCGGTGCTGTCGGGCTGGCGCAGTGGTCATTGCGACCCGAACCTGACGCTGCCGTTGGGCGCGCTGGTGCGCCTGGATGCAGGGAAGCAGGAGTTGCTGCTGGAGCAGGATGTGGTCATCCGATAATTCGGGAGGCAAAAGATCGCAGCCTTCGGCAGCTCCTACATGGGATTGATGATCGTCCTGTAGGAGCTGCCGAAGGCTGCGATCTTTTGATTTGCTCTATTGGTTGCGCAGGCTCTCAAGCAACTTGTGCGTCGGATAACCATCCGCCGGCCAGCCCAGCGCCTGCTGGGCACTGCGAATCGCTTTGCGCGTATTGGCGCCGATAATCCCGTCCGCCGTGCCAGCGTCGTAATTACGCGCGCTCAATAGCGTCTGCAGTTCGATGCGTTCGGTGCGGCTTAGCGGCAGATCATCTTTGGGCCAACTGCCATTGATCAGGCCCGCTCCTTCGAAACGCTCGGACAACAGGCTCACCGCCAGCGCATACGACGACGAATTGTTGTACTTGAGAATCGCCCGGAAGTTGTCGAGGATCAGGAACGCCGGGCCGCGATAACCGGCTGGCAGCAGCAGGGCAGCGGACAGTTGTTCGGAACCGGCTGGCACCTGCGCACCATTGGGCAGGTTTACACCCAGTTGCCGCCATTCGGCGACGCTTTTGCGAATCGCGCCATCGGCCAGGGTGTAGTTGAAGCCGCTCGGCAATTGCACTTCGAAACCCCACGGCTGGCCACGCTGCCAGCCCGAGCTTTGCAGGTAATGGGCGGTCGAGGCCAGCGCATCGGCCGGGCTGCCCCAGATGTCGCGGCGGCCGTCACCGTCAAAGTCCACGGCGTGGGTGTTGTAAGTGGTCGGAATGAACTGGGTCTGGCCCATCGCGCCGGCCCAGGAACCGAGCATCTTCTCCGGGGTGATATCGCCCTGTTGCAGAATCTGCAGGGCGGCGATCAGTTGCGCGTGAGCAAAGCCCGGACGACGCCCCTCGTAGGCGAGTGTGGCCAGCGAATTGATCACCGACTTGCTGCCCTGGAACTGGCCGAAATTGCTTTCCATGCCCCACACCGACACCAGCGCCTGGCGATCAACGCCATAACGCTGCTCGATGCTTTGCAGAATGTCGGCGTACTGATTGATCAGCGCCTGGCCCTTGCGGACGCGCAGTGGCGACAGCGCACCGTCGAGGTATTCCCACACCGGGCGGGAAAACTCCGGCTGACTGCGATCGGCGCGAATCACGCTGGCGTCGAAGCTGATATTGGCAAATGCCTGATCGAACAGCTCGGGGCGAATCCCGGCGGCGAGGGCGTCCTTGCGGAAACCCGCCTGCCATTCGGCAAAGGTCTGGGTCGGTTGAATATCGAGCGGGTCGGCGGACGGCACTACCGGCGGAATGATCGCTGGGGCCGTGGTGACCGGGGCGGCTTGAAGCGGTTGTGCATCGGCGGCGGTGGGTTTTTCCGCGCAGGCGACAAGCAGAATGAAGCTGGAGGCAGCGATCAATTGGCGCACGGGCCAACGACGGGAAAGACTTGTGGGCATGCACAGTTCCAGGGGAAACGAATCAGGTGCAGACCTTAACATGAGCGAGGGGTAGTGCGCTTCAGGCAGCCAGAAAGTAAAAAGCCTCCCGGTTGTCAGACCGGAAGGCTTCGCGGCGGTAGCTGCCTTTGCCCTTGGAAGGTCGTTCCTGGCGGCTGCGGAACAAGGGCTGGGCGACGATGGATTTGGCCTTGTTGGGGCCATGCTTTGCTGGCTTTTTGCTCATGAGGGTTATCTCGGTGTGGTGGTTTTGCGCCGGGAATAATCTGCCGATGTGGCGCATCTGTCCAGTAGCTCATGCGTAGGAATATTCTGGCGCTTTCGCGAGCAGGCTCGCTCCCACATTGGTACGCGGTCAGCTGTGGGAGCGAGCCTGCTCGCGAATGGACGCTACGCGGTCGACTGCCTTATTCGGCAGGCAAAGACAATCGCTGGCCAGCCATCAACAGCGCCAACCGACTCAGGCTCATCCACGGTGAACCCGCCGCCTGGCCCTTGATCTGCGCATCGATGCGCTGCGCTTCAAGTAGTAACTGCGCCCAGCGTTGCGCCGAGTAACGTTGCAGCGCCTTGCTCATCAGCGGCTTGCGCTTGTCCCAGACGGGCGGTTTCGACTGGCTGAAGCATTTGTCCAGTGGCGTGCCCTGACTGTATTGCAGGGAGATGTTGGCCAGCAGGCGCAACTCCCGCGCCAATGCCCAGAGAATCACTGGCGGCTCGACGCCTTCGCCGCGCAGGCCCTCAAGCATGCGCAACGCGTGCGCCGGTTCGCCGTTGAGCACCGCGTCGGTCAGGCCGAACACGTCAAACCGGGCACTGTCGGCCACGGCGGCCTGCACGGTTTCGACGGTGATCTGCCCACCTTCGGCCATCAACTTGAGCTTTTCGATTTCCTGGGCGGCGGCGAGCAGGTTGCCTTCGACACGCGCGGCAATCAATTCGACCGCGTCCTGACTGGCCGACAGGCCTGCCTGGGACAGGCGCTGACGAATCCAGCTCGGCAGCTGATTGGCATCCACCGGCCAAATCTGCACGAACTGGGTCTGTTGGCCTTCGACCAGTGCCTTGCCCCACTTGGTTTTCTGCGCGCTGCCATCGAGCTTCGGCAAGCTGATCAGCAGAACCGTGTCTTCCGCAGGACGTGAGCAATATTCGATCAGCGCGGCGGCGCCTTTGTCGCCAGGCTTACCGGACGGCAGGCGCAGTTCCAACAGGCGTTTTTCGGCGAACAGCGACATGCTTGCGCCGGCCTGCAGCAACGTACCCCAATCGAAATTGGCGTCGGCGGCGAAGACCTGACGTTCGTCGAAACCTTGCTGGCGAGCAGCGGTGCGGATGGCGTCGGCGGCTTCCTGACACAGCAACGGATCATCGCCGCTGATGATGTAGACCGGCGCAAGTGCGCCTTGCAGGTGTTTGCCGAGTTGCGCGGGAGCGAGCTTCATAAGAAAGGGCGAGCGGGGCGCCTGAGCGCCCCGGCCGTCTTACTGCTGCGGGATTTCGAGCGGCGACTGACGCGGAGTTTCCGCCTCAGCCTTCTGCGCCGCTTCCAGCGCATCGGCTTCAGCCTTGGCGCGGTCGTTGGCGGTTTGCTGCAGTTGCTGCAACTGGCCCGGGGTCAGCTGCGACAGGCGCAGCATCATGCGCTGCACCAGCTCGCGACGGATTTCATGACGGGCGTCGTTGGCTTCCTGATCGGAGCCGACGAGGTTGTTGCCGTCGTGAATGAACACCTTCTGCACTTCGAGCTTATCGCTAAGCAGGGACAGGTCTTTGTCGCCGCGGATGTCATAGCTCAGCACAGTGTTGACCTGATACTCGCCTGTGCGCCCGGCACCGGCATAGCTGAGGATGCGCTGGCTTTCCTGCTCGTCAGCCAGATACAGCTTGTACGGCGCGCCGCTGTAAACCTTGACGCCGCTGGACTCCAGCGTCTGACGCAGCTGTCTTACGGTTTCGCCATAAGCGTTACGCGCGCTCAGGTCGATTTCCTTGATCGACAGTTCGTTGGTGCCGGTACCACGCAACTGGAAACCGCAGGCGCTCAGCAGAACGGCGAGGCCCATCACCAGCAGATTGCGTTTGATCATTGTGTTGCTCCCCTTGAAACCAGGTGAGCCGACTCTGCGGCCCGAAAGGTTTTACTGGGTGCCAGGCGAGCCCGGCACCCGATCCAATTTAGCTGGCGACGATGTTGACCAGTTTGCCCGGCACCACGATCACTTTGCGAATGGTCAGGCCATCGACGAAACGCAGCACGTTCTCGTTGATGCGCGCGGCGGCTTCGATCTCTTCGCGAGTGGCACTGGCCGGCATTTCGATCTGCCCGCGCAGCTTGCCGTTGACCTGAATGACCAGGGTCAGGTTGTCCTGCACCAAGGCACTTTCGTCCACGGCCGGCCAGCCTGCATCGATCACCGCATCGGCGTGACCCAACTGCTTCCACAGTTCATGGCTGATGTGCGGGGTGATCGGCGCCAGCAGCAGGGTCACCGCTTCCAGACCTTCGTGCAGCAGCGCGCGGTCCTGTTCGGTGCCTTGGGCGGCTTTTTCCAGCACGTTCATCAGCGTCATTACCTGGGCGATGGCGGTGTTGAATTTGTGGTTCTGGCCGACGTCATGGCTGGCCTGCTTGATCGCCAGGTGAATCGCACGACGCACGGTTTTCTGCTCGTCGCTCAGTGCGGCGATATCCAGTTTGCCCGGCAAGCCCTGGGTGACGTGGGCTTGCGCCAGACGCCAGACGCGCTTGAGGAAGCGGTGCGAGCCTTCTACGCCGGAATCGGACCATTCCGCGCTCATGTCAGGCGGCGAGGCGAACATCATGAACAGACGGCAGGTGTCGGCACCGAACTGGTCGATCATCGACTGCGGGTCGACGCCGTTGTTCTTCGACTTGGCCATCTTCTCGGTACCGCCGATTTCCACCGGCAGGCCGTCGGATTTCAGCTTGGCGCTAATCACCTTGGCTTTGCTGTCACGCTCCAGTTCCACGTCCGCCGGGTTGAACCAGGTGTAAGCGCCATTGGCTTCGCGACGATAGTAAGTCTCGGCGATCACCATGCCCTGGGTCAGCAGGTTCTTGAACGGCTCGTTGGAGCTGACCAGACCTTCGTCACGCATCAGCTTGTGGAAAAAGCGCGCGTAAAGCAGGTGGAGAATGGCGTGTTCGATACCACCGATGTACTGATCCACCGGCAGCCAGTGATCGGCTGCGGATTTCTCCACCAGGCCACCTTCAAAGTGCGGCGAGGCGTAGCGGGCGTAGTACCACGACGACTCGACGAAGGTATCCATGGTGTCGGTTTCGCGCTTGGCCGGCGCGCCGCATTTCGGGCAGCTGCATTCGTAGAACTCGGGCATGCGCGCCAGCGGCGAACCGGCGCCGTCCGGCACCACGTCTTCCGGCAGAACGACAGGCAGTTGATCTTCCGGCACCGGCACGTCGCCGCACGTGGCGCAGTGGATGATCGGGATCGGGCAGCCCCAGTAGCGCTGGCGGCTGATGCCCCAGTCGCGCAGGCGGAACTGGGTGCGCGAGGCGCCCAGTTGTTTCTTGATCAGGGCCACTTCCATGGCGTCGAACGCGCCGGCGAAGTCGAGGCCGTCAAAGTCGCCGGAGTTGATCAGCGTGCCGTGCTCGCCATAGGCGTCCTGCCACGGCGCCGGGTTGGTGTCACCGGAGCTGGTGCGTACCACCGATTTCACCGGCAGGTTGTACTTGTGCGCGAACTCGAAATCGCGCTCGTCGTGCGCCGGAACCGCCATGACCGCGCCGTCGCCGTAATGCATCAGCACGTAGTTGGCGACCCATACCGGGAGCTTTTCGCCGGTCAGCGGGTGCTCGACGAACAGGCCGGTCGGCAGGCCTTTCTTTTCCTGGGTGGCGACATCGGCTTCAGCGACGCTGCCGCCCTTGCATTCAGCGATGAACGCTTGCAGCTCGGGATTGTTCTGCGCGGCCAGGGTGGCCAGCGGGTGCTCGGCAGCGACGGCGACGTAGGTCGCGCCCATCAGGGTGTCCGGACGGGTGGTGAAGACTTTCAGGGTGCCGGCTTCGCCGATCGAATCGACGTTGTACGGGAACTGCACTTCCATGCCACGGGACTTGCCGATCCAGTTGCGCTGCATGGTCTTGACCTGTTCCGGCCAGCCAGTCAGTTCGTCGAGGCTTTCCAGCAGCTCGTCGGCGTAAGCGGTGATCTTGAAGTAGTACATCGGGATTTCGCGCTTTTCGATCAGCGCCCCGGATCGCCAGCCACGGCCGTCGATGACTTGCTCGTTGGCCAGAACGGTCTGGTCGACCGGGTCCCAGTTCACGGTGCCGTTTTTACGGTAGATCACGCCTTTCTCGAACAGGCGCGTGAACAGCCATTGTTCCCAGCGGTAGTAGTCCGGCTTGCAGGTGGTCACTTCACGGGACCAGTCCACCGCGAGGCCGAGGCTGCGCAGCTGCGACTTCATGTAGGCGATGTTCTCGTAGGTCCACTTGGCGGGCGCTACGTTGTTTTTCATTGCGGCGTTTTCCGCCGGCATGCCGAACGCATCCCAACCCATTGGCTGCAGAACATTCTTGCCCTGCATGCGCTGGTAGCGCGAGATCACATCGCCAATGGTGTAGTTGCGCACGTGGCCCATGTGCAGCTTGCCGCTGGGGTAAGGGAACATCGACAGGCAGTAGTAGGTTTCCTTGCCTGGCTGTTCACTGACTTCAAAGGACTTTTGCTCATCCCAGAACGACTGGGCGGCGGCTTCGATCTCACGTGGCTGATATTGTTCGTGCATGGCTACTTTTGTACTGGATAGGGGTGGCCTAATCCTCTTCGACGGCAGCATCCGGGATGGCCCGGGTGCGCTGGAAGTGGAATGACAGGAAGCGCCGTAGCATACATGACCGCGCTTGGCCGAGGGAAACCCTGATTACAGCTGTTTGCCCGACCTTTTGGACGACGAGGGCCGTTGGTCGCGGCGTGTAGCCGGTTCGTGCAGCGAAGCTAAGCTCTAATTGGGGAGTGAGTCTTATCTTCAATGAGGTGAGGGATGGTGGAGCAACGGAAAAAGAACGTAACGAAACCCGAGTTGTATGAAAGGTTGATCGATCGTCTGGGCATGGCGCTGGACGCCGTGAAAACCGCTGACCGGCTGCGCGACGAGCGCCCCCTGGAACTGGAATTGCGTGGCTTGAGCCCCGCCGAGTTCAAACTGGTCAAGGCCTATCTGGATCGCAGTGAACGTGAAACGCAGGGATGCCTGTCTCAAGCAGTGAAGCAACTCGATGCAGCACATTCGGCCAAGGTCATCTGGCTCAAGGACAAGGCGCCGCGCAGAGACACCGGCAAGGTGCGCTCTGTACAGGCCAAGTAAGCGCATGGCAGGTCATGAAACGGATCTTTTGCAACCGGATCCGGCCTACTGGTTGTAACTCGTAATCAACACTCTTAGGCTTCGGGCATCTTTGGAGATGCCCGATGCCCTTTCGCTATTTCATCAAACAACTTTTATTGCCGCCCGGCATTCTTTTGCTGCTGTTGCTGGTCGCCTGGTGGCTGCGCCGCTCGCGGCCACGCCTGGCTGGCGTGTGTTTTGCCGTCGGTTTTGGTGGCCTGCTGCTGATGAGCCTGCCGGTGGTCGTGCAGTGGAGCGCCAAGGCGCTGGAGCGTGAGCCGCCGCTGGCGCGGTCAGAGTGGACGACCCTGGCGCAACGTGCCGATGCGATTGTGGTGCTGGGCTCGGGACGCGAGCGCGGTGACATCGCCTGGGGCGAAGACCAGCCGACCGGCATCGGACTGGAGCGGCAGCGTTACGCGGCGCGCCTGGCCAAAGCCTCGGGCCTGCCGATTCTGACCAGCGGTGGCCTGCACTACGGCACGCCCCCGACCGAAGCGAAGTTGATGGCAGATTCGTTGCGTGATGATTTCGCCGTGACGGTGCGCTGGCAGGAAGGCGAGAGTCGTACCACATGGGAGAACGCGAAGATGACGGCAGATATCCTCTTGCCGCAGGGGATCAAGCGGGTCGTCGTGGTGACGCAGGCGTGGCACATGCCGCGCGCGGTGTGGAGCTTTGAGCAGGCGGGTTTCGAGGTGGTGCCGGCGCCGGTGGGTTTCCTCGGTACCGATAACGCCCGGCCGTTTGGCGGCTGGTTGCCGGAATTCAAGTCGATCTGGCAGAGCGGGCAATTGCTCAATGAAGCGGTGGGGCAGGTGGGGTATTCGTTGTTTTACCGCTGAAGATCATTGTGGCGAGGGGATTTATCCCCGATGGGGCGCGTAGCGGCCCTTCTCTTACCTTCAGAAGAGGGGACTGCTGCGCACTCCAGCGGGGATAGATCCCCTTGTCACATTTCTCAGAGGGTCTTCGACATCCGGCTGGCCATCAGCGCCCAGCCAAACAGCAGCAGGCACAACGCGATCAACGGCCACGAGCGCCATTGCAGATAAGGCGTCAGATCGTGCATCGGTACCACTTCGCCGTACAGCACGCCTTGTTCGAACTGCGGAATCTGTTCGGTGATCTGCCCAAACGGGTTGATCAGGCCGGTGACGCCATTGTTGGTCGCGCGGATCATCCAGCGTCCGGCTTCCAGCGCGCGCATCTGCGCCATCTGTAAATGCTGCAGCGGGCCGATCGACGTGCCGAACCAGGTGTCGTTGCTGATCGTCAGCAGCAGGTCGCTGCGTGCCGACAGCCCGGCGGCGAATTCCGGATAGACCACCTCGTAGCAGATGAACGGTGCAATCTGGTAACCCTTGGCTTGCAAGAGCGCTTGATCCGACGGGCCGCGGGCGAAGTCCGACATCGGCAGGTCGAAGAACGCGATCAAGCCGCGCAACACGTCCTGCAACGGCACGTACTCGCCGAACGGCACCAGTTTCTGCTTCAGGTAAGTACCGTCGCCTTCGCCGACCACGGTGATGCCGTTGAAGAAGCGCCGCTCGTGATGCACGGTCTGGCGGATCGGCACGCCGGTGATCAACGCCGACTTACGCTCGGCGGCGAAGTTGCCCATCATCGTCAGGTAGCCCTCGGCGGACTCCTTCAACACCGGCACGGCGGTTTCCGGCCAGATCAGCAGATCGACCGGTTTGGAGCGGAAGCTCAGATCACGGTACAGCGCCAGTTGCGCGTTGAGTTCGGCCGGGTCCCATTTCATGCTTTGCGCGACATTGCCCTGAATCGCGGCGACCGTCAGCGGTGCGCCGGACGGGCTGGTCCACGCGTGGCCCTTGAGGGCAATGCCCGCCACCCAAGGCCCCGCCAGAAGTACCAGACCGGCCGCGATGAAACCCTTGCGGCGCGCCTGCAACAAGCGCGGCGCGTTGTAGATCAGCGCTGCGGTCAGTGCCAGAACAAACGAGACCAGCCACATGCCGCCCACCGGCGCGAGCCCGGCCAGCGGGCCGTCGAGCTGGCTGTAACCGGAATAAAGCCATGGGAAACCGGTGAGGAACCAGCCGCGAAAGGCTTCCTGGCCGACCCACAACGCCGCAAACGCCAAGGCATCCGCCAGCGGTGCTTCGTTACGCCGCAACCAGCGCGCCCACAGCCACGCGGGCAGGGCGAAGAACCAGGCAATCGCCGCGGTGAACAGCAGCATCAGGAACCCGGCGAGCAACACCGAAGCGCCGCCGAAATGATGAATGCTGTAATAGATCCAACTGGTGCCGGCACCGAACAGGCCGAAGCCGAAGCACCAGCCACGGCCGAGCGCCTGACGCGGGCTCAGCTCACGCAAACCGGCATAGAACAGACCAACCGCCAGCAATGCCAGCGGCCAGATGTCGAACGGTGCGAGAGCGAATGTGGTGATTGCACCGGCCGCCACGGCCAGCAGGTTACCGGGCCAGCCGGGGCGGGTTGTCCAGCGCATTTCAGTCCTTAGAATTAACGAGCGATAGGCGTCAGTCGCAGCAAATGAATCCGACGGCTGTCGGCGTTCAGGATGCGGAAACGATAAGCGCCGATTTCAGTGGTTTCGTTGCGTTTTGGCAAGTGCCCGAACGCGCTCATCACCAGGCCGCCGACGGTGTCGAATTCGTCGTCGGAGAACTCGCTGTCGAAGAACTCATTGAAGTTCTCGATCGGCGTCAGCGCCTTGATCAGGAAATCACCGCTGGGCAGCGGCTTGATGTAGCTGTCTTCTTCGACGTCGTGCTCGTCCTCGATGTCGCCGACGATCTGCTCGAGCACGTCTTCGATGGTCACCAGACCGGCCACGCCGCCGTATTCGTCGATGACGATGGCCATGTGGTTGTGATTGGCGCGGAATTCACGCAGCAACACGTTCAGACGCTTGGACTCCGGCACGAAGGTGGCCGGGCGCAGCAGGTCCTTGATGTTGAAGCTGTCGCCGTTCTCCTTGAGGATCAGCGGCAGCAGATCCTTGGCCAGCAGTACGCCCATCACGTCGTCATGGCTTTCGCCGATGACCGGATAGCGCGAGTGGGCCGAGTCGACTACGGCGGGGAGGAATTCGCGGGGTGTCTGGGTCGCCTTGATGCTGACCATCTGCGAGCGCGGCACCATGATGTCGCGCACTTGCAGGTCAGCCACCTGGATGGCGCCTTCGACGATGGCCAGCGCTTCGCTGTCCAGCAGTTTGTTCTGATGTGCATCACGCAGCAGCTCGAGGAGCTCCTGACGGTTCTTCGGCTCGTGGGCAAAAGCCTGGGTCAGTTTACCCAGCCATGACTTCTGCCCGTTGCTCGATCGATCTTCGCTCATAGCGATTACTCTGAATCCTTTGTTGTAACGATGGGGGAGTGTTCGGTTTCGTCGTCCGCGTACGGATCGGGATAGCCCAGTTCAGCAAGCAACTCGCGTTCCAGCGCTTCCATTTCTTCGGCTTCGTCGTCATCTATATGGTCGTAACCCAGCAGATGCAAGCAGCCGTGAATGACCAGATGTGCCCAGTGGGCCTTTAGTTCCTTGCCCTGCTCGGCGGCTTCGCGTTCGACCACGGCCACGCAGATCACCAGATCGCCGAGCAGCGGGATATCGAGAAACTCGTCAGGCACTTCCGCCGGGAACGACAACACGTTGGTCGCGTAGTCCTTGTGGCGCCAGGTGTGATTGAGCTCGCGGCCTTCTTCCTCGTCGACCAGACGAATGGTCATTTCCGAATCAGCGCTGCGCTGGCGCAGGGCCAGTTCGCACCACTGGCGGAACTCGGCTTCACTCGGCGCGCTGGCCTCGGTGGCGATTTGCAGATCCAGCTCAAGCATCGCGCGAGGCTTCCTTCGCGGCTTCGGCACGGGTTTCGAAGCGCTCGTAGGCCTCGACAATCCGCTGCACCAACGGGTGGCGCACGACGTCTTTGGGCTGGAAGTGGGTGAAGCTGATGCCCGGCACGTCTTTGAGCACTTCGATCACATGGTGCAAGCCGGACTTGGTGCCGCGCGGCAGGTCGACCTGGGTGATGTCGCCGGTGATCACGGCGGTGGAGCCGAAGCCGATCCGCGTGAGGAACATCTTCATCTGCTCGACGGTGGTGTTCTGGCTTTCGTCGAGAATGATGAAGCTGTTGTTCAGCGTACGACCGCGCATGTAGGCCAGCGGCGCGACTTCGATCACCTGTTTCTCGATCAGCTTGGCGACGTATTCGAAACCGAGCATTTCGTACAGCGCGTCGTAGAGCGGGCGCAGGTACGGGTCGATCTTCTGCGACAGGTCGCCGGGCAGGAAGCCGAGTTTTTCCCCTGCTTCTACCGCCGGACGCACCAGCAGGATGCGGCGGATCTGCTCGCGCTCCAGCGCATCTACCGCGCAGGCCACGGCCAGATAGGTCTTGCCGGTACCGGCCGGGCCGATGCCGAAGTTGATGTCGTTGCCGAGGATTTCCTTCACGTAGCGCTGCTGATTCAAGCCGCGCGGGCGAATCATGCCTTTCTTGGTGCGCAGGGCGACGGTCGCTTCGGCAGGGGCCGGGTTGTCGATATCTGCTGATTCCTGAATGAACAGGTGCACCAGGTCTGGCGACAGCTCGGTACCCTTGGTTTCCCGGTACAGGCGGCGCAGCAGGTTTTCCGCGGACGTGGTGAGTTTTGGATCGCCTATCAACTCGAACTGGTTTCCGCGATTGCGGATCTCGATGGCCAGGCGCTGTTCGATCAAGCGCAAATGCTCGTCGAATTGCCCGCACAGATTGGCGAAGCGGCGAGCCTCAAAAGGCTCGAGGAGAAAACGATGTGGTTCGATGGGTGCGTTCAAGGTCGTATTTAGCCGCCCTGGGGCAATTAGGATGAAATCAAGGATAACGCCAGTGGCCTGGGTGCGAAAGCTCTTAAATATCGACGCTGCTTTCGAACCCATTCTCTGTGGCTGGCGGGGTCATTTGTGGTGAGGGGATTTATCCCCGATGGGGCGCGAAGCGGCCCTGAAACCATTATCAGAGGTGTATCAGATCACCCGGATTGCAGGTTTTGGGTCGGCTGCGCCAACCATCGGGGATAAATCCCCTCACCACAGAAGCCCCATCCACAATGCGATGGTGTTATTGAACCAGCGAACCACGCAGCGAGTGCGGTTGCGCGGCGTCGATGTGCACATCGGCGAACTGGCCGATCAGGGTGGGATTGTCGCAGCGGAAGTTGACGATACGATTATTCTCGGTGCGGCCCTGGAGCTCGCCCGGGTCTTTCTTCGAATAATCGGTCACCAGAATGCGCTGGATCGAGCCGACCATTTGTCGGCTGATCTCGAAGCCCTGCTGATTCAGACGATGTTGCAGCGCGTTCAGACGTTCTTTCTTCAATTCTTCCGGCGTGTCATCGGCCAGATCGGCAGCGGGCGTGCCCGGGCGCTGGCTGTAGACGAACGAGTAGGAGAAATCGAAGCCGACATCGGCAATCAGCTTCATGGTCTGTTCGAAGTCTTTCTCGGTTTCACCGGGGAAGCCGACGATGAAGTCCGAACTGATGCAGATCCCCGGCACGGCAGCGCGCAGTTTGCGCAGTTTGGATTTGTACTCCAGCGCCGTGTGGTTGCGCTTCATTGCTGCGAGAATCCGGTCCGAGCCCGACTGCACTGGCAAGTGCAGGTGCTTGACCAGTTCCGGCACTTCGGCGTGGGCCTGGATCAGGCTGTCGGAGAACTCCAGCGGGTGCGACGTGGTGTAGCGGATGCGGTCGATGCCATCGACAGCGGCGACCACGCGGATCAGTTCGGCCAGGTCGGCCAGGCGACCGTCGTGGGTCTGGCCGCGATAGCCGTTGACGTTCTGCCCGAGCAAGGTCACTTCACGCACGCCGTGTTCGGCAAGGTGAATGATTTCCGCGATCACGTCGTCGAACGGCCGGCTGACTTCTTCACCACGGGTATACGGCACCACGCAGAAGGTGCAGTACTTGCTGCAACCTTCCATCACTGACACATAAGCGCTCGGGCCGTCGATACGCGGCTCGGGCAGGTGGTCGAATTTTTCGATTTCCGGAAACGAGACGTCGACCTGCGGCAGCTTGCTGCTGCGCGCGGCGTCGATCATTTCCGGCAGACGGTGCAGGGTCTGCGGGCCGAACACCACGTCAACGTAGGGAGCGCGATCGCGGATCGCCGCGCCTTCCTGACTGGCCACGCAACCGCCGACAGCGATGACCATATCCGGGTTGGCCAGCTTCAGTTCGCGCCAGCGGCCGAGCTGCGAGTACACCCGGTCCTGGGCGCGTTCGCGGATCGAGCAGGTGTTGAGCAGAATCACGTCGGCGTCTTCCGCGCGAGCCGTGACTTCCAGGGCCTGATGTTCGCCCAGCAGATCGACCATGCGCGAGCTGTCGTACTCGTTCATCTGGCAACCGTGGGTTTCGATGTAAAGCTTCTTGGCCATGGATTCGGGTCGTCACGTGATTCAAAGAACCGCGCATTATAGGGAACAAGCCGTCAGGTTCCTACCGCTGTGCGTCCGGTGGCTATGCTATAGTTCGCGCCCTCATTTTTACCCCGATGTTATCCGCCCGCCATGACCAAACGCGAAGCTCCAATCTACAAGGTGATTTTCCTCAACCAGGGCCAGGTGTTCGAAATGTACGCCAAGCAGATCTATCAAAGTGATCTGTGGGGTTTCCTGGAAGTTGAAGAATTCGTCTTTGGCGAGCGTACGCAAATGGTCGTCGATCCGAGCGAAGAAAAGCTCAAGGCGCAATTCGAAGGCGTGGTGCGCAGCTTTGTGCCGATGCATTCGATCGTGCGCATCGATGAAGTGGAACGTCTGGGCACGCCGAAAATCAGCGAGGCCCGGGGCGCGGTCGGCAATGTCATGCCGTTTCCGATGCCGATGCCTGAGAAGTAACAGCAGATTCTGGGAATGAGTTTGTGGTGAGGGGATTTAGCGAAACGTCGCACCGCCCCGTTGCGCTGCGAAGCAGTCGCAGCTCCATTCAGCAAGGTGTGTCAGACAGAATCGGGTTGCAGGTTTTGGGGCCGCTTCGCAGCCCAACGGGGATAAATCCCCTCGCCACAGGTAATCTCCACAGCCTTTAGGGCAGTGGTGAAAACGGCGTACGCCCATCGGCGTTCTGCAGTTCCATCAGGTATTTGCGGAAAATCTGCCCGAGCACCTGAGTGGCGGTTTCGAGATCTTCGCGGGACATCTTTTCCGAGACTTCGTCGGCCGTGTCCAGCGCCTCTTCGGCACCGTTGACCGCTGCCATCTTCAGCACGATGTAGGCCTGGATATTGTTGGCCTGCACACCTTCACCGTGGAAGAACATGCTGCCGAGCTTGTATTGCGCCTGGGCGTGGCCTTGCAGCGAGGCCTTTTCGAAATAGCTCAGGGCTTGATTGAGGTCGCGCGGCGCGTTCTTGCCGTCGTAGTAGAACTCACCCAACTCGTATTGCGCTTGCGCGTCCCCTTCGTCCGCCGCTTTCTGGCAGGCGGCCAGTGCCTGCGTGACGTCTTGCGGCTGAGTATTGAGGGTGCAACGACCCATCGCCGGGATCAACAACGAGTTGCCGCCTGCTTGTGCATGCGCGAGCAGGGGCTGAAGGAGCAACAGGCAGCCCAATGCAAGGGTGCGGCCGGTGCGGTTCATGGGAATCGACTTACCTCTGAAGGGCACGCGGACCCGTCGAGGGATCCAATAAGCGCGCATTATGAAATAAGCAGGGCCAACCTTACAAAGTCTTTACTCGTTTTTCTGCTGCGTGGGGAATATATCGCCCGATTCGGGCAGGATTTTCGCAGGCACGTCGGAAAAACCGAGCGGATGTAGGCGAAAGCTGACGCTGGCCATAGCCAACGTCAGCGGTACGGCGATTATTTCAATGCGGCGAAGGCGCGCTCGGCGGCGTCCAGTGTCAGTTGCAACTCGGCTTCGCCATGGGCGATCGAGGTGAAACCGGCTTCGAAAGCGCTCGGCGCCAGGTACACGCCACCTTCCAGCATCAGGTGGAAGAAGCGACCGAACATTGCTGCGTCGCTGGCCATCACGTCGTCGAAGGTGACGATGTCGTCGGCGCCGCTGAAGTACAGACCGAACATGCCGCCGGCCTGAGTGGTCACGAACGGGATGCCCGCAGCATCGGCACGCTGCTGCAGACCGTCGAGCATGCGCGCGGTGTAGTCGGTCAATTCGGCGTGGAAACCCGGGCGGCTGATCAGACGCAAGGTCGTCAGGCCGGCAGCCATCGCCAGCGGATTACCCGACAACGTACCTGCCTGATACACCGGACCGAGCGGGGCGATGCGCTGCATGATCTCGCGCTTGCCGCCGAAGCAGCCCACCGGCATGCCGCCGCCGATGATCTTGCCGAACGTGGTCAGGTCCGGCGTCACGCCGTAGTGCGCCTGGGCACCGCCGAGGGCGACGCGGAAACCGGTCATCACTTCGTCAAAAATCAACACCACGCCGTGCTTGTCGCACAGCGAACGCAGGCCTTCGAGGAAGCCCGGCGCTGGCGGCACGCAGTTCATGTTGCCGGCGACCGGCTCGACGATGATGCACGCCACCTCTTCGCCCACTTCGGCGAGCATCGCTTCAACCGCGTCGATGTCGTTGAACGGCAGGGTCAGGGTGTGTTTGGCGAACGCTGCAGGCACGCCGGCCGAGCTCGGTACGCCCTGGGTCAGAGCGCCGGAACCGGCCTTGACCAGCAGGCTGTCGGAGTGGCCGTGGTAGCAGCCTTCGAACTTGATGATGCTGTCGCGACCGGTGTAACCACGGGCCAGTCGGATCGCGCTCATGGTCGCTTCGGTGCCGGAGCTGACCATGCGCACCATCTCCATCGACGGCACCAGCGAGCAGACCAGATCGGCCATCTCGGTTTCCATCGACGTCGGTGCGCCGTAGGACAGGCCGTGTTGCAGCTGATTGCGCACCGCGTCGAGCACGTCCGGATGGCTGTGGCCAAGGATCATCGGCCCCCACGAACCCACGTAATCGACATAACGCTTGTCATCTTCGTCGGTGACGTAAGCGCCTTCGGCGTGTTTGAAGAACAGCGGGGTGCCGCCAACGCTCTTGAACGCGCGCACCGGCGAGTTAACGCCGCCAGGGATGTGTTTCTGAGCATTGGCAAACAGGGTTTCGGAACGAGACATGATCGGGCTCTCAAATCAGATTTTCAGAAGTTCGTTGAAGGCGCGGGCGCGGCGGGTCACTTCGGCGCTGCTCTCGGCGCCGAACAAACCGTGGATCACGGCGAGCAGATCGACACCGTGCTCGACCAGTGGCGCGGCGTTATCGAGGGTGATGCCGCCGATCGCGCAGACCGGCAAGTGCAGCGTGCGCTTGGCTTCGTCGAGCAAGTCGAGGCTGCAGCTTGGTGCACCGGGTTTGGTGGTGGAATTGAAGAAGCGGCCGAAGGCGACATAACTCGCACCTTCTTTAGCGGCTTGTTCGGCCAGAGCGATTTGCCCGTGGCAGGTCGAACCGATGATCGCTTTCGAACCGAGCAGGGCGCGGGTCGGCGACAGCGGGCCGTCGGTCTGGCCCAAGTGCACGCCAACGTTGAGGCGCGCGGCCAACTCGGCGTCGTCGTTGATGATCAACTGCGTTTTATAGCGCTCGCACAAGTTGCGCAGCGTTTCGGCCTCGCGCAGACGGCGGGCCTCGTCGCTGCTCTTGTCGCGGTATTGCAGCAGGGTGACGCCGCCGTCGAGCGCCGCCTCCACGTAAGACAGAAACTTGCCGGCCAGCAACTGGCTGTCGGTAATGGCATACAGGCCACGTAGTTTCATCGGGCAGACCTCACGACGTTACGAGCAGAAATCCAGCGGCAGGCGACGCGGCACGAACTGGCCTTTGCCCAGTTGTTCGGCATCGCGCAAAGTGCGCCAGGTGTAATCCAGCGCACTGCGCACGGCACTGGCCAGGTGTTCGCCCTGAGCCAGGCGACCGGCGAGGGCGCTGGCCAGCGTACAACCGGAGCCGTGATAGCTGCCCGGCAGGCGCTGGCAGATAAAGGTTTCGCGCAGGCCGTCGCGGCTGTACACGCGGTTGTGGATTTCAGTTTCGTCGCCATGGCCGCCGGTGATCAGCAGGTTTTTGACAAATGGCAGGAGTTTTTCTGCGCACTCGTCGGCCGTGCCTTCGGGCAGTTCGGCGAGGATGCGCGCTTCAGGAAGATTGGGGGTAGCAATGATCGACAGCGGCAGCAGACGCTCGCGCATCGCATAGCCGACCTCGTCCTTGCCCAGGCGTCCGCCGCCGCCGGCACGCAGCACCGGGTCGCAGACCACCGGCAGATGCGGGTGCGCCGAGAGCAGTTCGACGACCGTGTCGACCATCTCCAGCGAACCGAGCATGCCCAGTTTCACTGCGGCGACTTCGGAGTCGTTGAGCACGGCGTTGGCCTGGGCCAGTACCCATTCACGGTCGAGGACGCGGAAGTCACTGACGTTGACGGTGTCTTGCACGGTCAGGGCGGTGACGGCCGGAGCCGCATGGCAACCCTGCGCGAGCAAGGCTTCGATATCTGCCTGCAAGCCGGCGCCACCACTGGGGTCGTGGCCGGAGAGACAGAGGACAACGGGGCGGGAGCTGTAGATATTCATGGTGCGCGAGCTTACCACCAAAGCTGATTTTGGGGTTCAGTACTCACGGTGTTTGCGAGCAGATTGTCGGACAACCCCGCAGTCTTTATTTGGAGCACATTTGTGGCGAGGGGATTTATCCCCGTTGGGCTGCGAAGCGGCCCCAAACCCTGCAATCCGGTTCTTTCTGACACACCTCGCTGGATGGACTGGCGACTGCTTCGCAGCCGAACGGGGATAAATCCCCTCGCCACAATTGGTCATCTATCAAGGAGGCTGTCGTCGCGAGTTGACCAACCCAACAGCTCTATCTCGGTGCTTTGCCCTGGAACGCCCGTTCTAGAGCCGTTGTAGGAAAAATTTCCATGGTGCTCAATGGCCATCAACGGCTATGCTAGGCTGGATCCAAACAATCACAGGTAATACCGGTTTTACGTCTACTCAAAGGGAATGGGGGGCTTCCTGACACAACCGGACGAGCCACGCTGGGGCTTCAATGCGCTATTTGCTGATGTTGCTGTTCTGCTTGCCCCTCATGGCGAGCGCTGTCGAATTCGACGAATTCACCCAGAGCCTGCCACTGGGCCGATCGCTGCAAGTGTTCGAAGACCCGAGCGGTCAGGCGACGATTGCCGACGTCCGCGCGCAAGATGCCGCCGGCCAGTTCAAAGCTCACGACAAAGCCACGCTCAATGCCGGTTACTCGCGTTCGGCGTTCTGGCTGAAGATCGACCTGCATTACCGCCCGATCAACCCGGCCGCCCAGCGCACCTGGCTGCTGGAACTGGCGTATCCGCCGCTTGATCACCTCGATCTGTACTTGCCTGGCGCCAACGGCGAATACCGACTGGTGCGCCAGACCGGCGATGCCTTGCCCTTCGCCAGTCGCGAGATCCGCCAGAACAACTACCTGTTCGACCTTCCCTTCAAACCGGATCAACAGCAGACGCTGTACCTGCGACTGGCCAGCGAAGGCTCGATCCAGGCGCCGGTGACGTTGTGGTCGAGCAGCGCATACCTCGAAGACCAACCGGTGCGCCTGTATGTACTCGGCATCATTTATGGCGTGCTGCTGGGGATGCTGGTCTACAACCTGTTCATCTACTTGAGCGTGCGCGACACCAGTTACCTCTATTACATCTTCTATATCGGCTCGTTCGGCCTCTATCAATTGTCGGTCAATGGCGCGGCGGTCGAGTATTTCTGGCCGGACAACCCATGGTGGGCCAACGCCGCGACACCGTTCTTCATCGGTTGCGCCGGTCTGTTCGGCAGCCAGTTCGCCCGCAGTTTCCTGCAGACCAAGACCCACAGCCCCTGGCTGGATCGCTTGCTGATCGGCCTGATTGCCTTCAGTGCGCTGGTGATCGGCCTGTCGCTGATGACCAGTTACGCCCTGGCCCTGCGCCTGGCGACCACACTGGCGCTGACCTTCACCGTGGTGATCTTTGCCGCCGGGATTCTTGCCTGGTGGCGCGGCCTGCGGGTGGCGCGTTACTTCATCATCGCCTGGTCGGCATTCCTGCTCGGCGGCATCGTCAATACGCTGATGGTGCTGGGCCTGCTGCCCAACGTGTTCCTGACCATGTACGCCAGCCAGATCGGCTCGGCCATCGAGGTGGCGCTGCTGTCGCTGGCGCTGGCCGACCGCATCAACGCGATGCGCGAACAACAGGCGCAGACCTTGTTCGACGCCGGGCAGAAACTCGAAGTGCTCAACCAGCAACTGGCTCACAGCAACAAGCTCAAGGATGAATTCCTCGCGACGTTGACCCACGAACTGCGCACGCCGATGAACGGCGTGATCGGTTCGCTGGAGCTGATGCAGACCGTCGACCTCAATCCCGAGCTTGAGCAATATCAACAAACCGCCGCCGGTTCTGCTCGCGACATGATGCGCATGGTCAATGGCATCCTCACGCTCACTGAATTGCAGGCCGGCAAACTCAAGGCGACGCCGGGCAGTTTCAGCCTGCGCGCAGTGGTCGAGGCGTTGCGCGTGCAGTTCGAAGGTAATGCAGCGAGCAAGTCGCTGGACTTCAAGGTCGAGGTGCTGCCGACCCTGCCGGATCGCTTGCTCGGCGACAGCGCGAAACTGGCGCAGTGCCTGGAATGCCTGCTGGACAATGCGATCAAGTTCACCCGCGTCGGCGGGCTGGCGTTGCGCGTTACCGGGCGGCCGTCGGCGGATGAGCGCATGGCGCTATCGTTCGCGGTGATCGACACCGGTATCGGTTTCACTGATCTGGGCGAGGCGACCCTGTATCAGCGTTTCTTCCAGCTCGACGGCTCGATGACTCGCGAATACGGCGGCCTGGGGGTGGGTCTGGCGATCTGTCGGCAACTGGTCGAATTGCTCGGCGGCAAACTCACCCATCGTTCCGAGCCGGGACGCGGCAGCCGCTTCCAGCTCGATGTCGAATTCGAACTGCCGGTGATCGAAGCGCCTGCGGATCAGCCGACCCGCGATTGCATTCGTGCGCCGCAGGACTGCACGGTGCTGCTGGTGGATGACAACAGCGTCAATCAACTGGTCATGCGGGGCATGTTGCTCAAGCTCGGTTTTCGCGTGCGCAGCGCTGACAACGGCGCCGCCGCGCTGGACTGCCTGCAACGGGAAAGCTTCGATGCAGTGCTGATCGATTGCCAGTTGCCCCGCCACGAAGGCGCATCGCTGTGCTGCCGGATCCATGCATTGCCGGGCTGTGCGCACTTGCCGGTATTCATGCTGGCGCTGGGTGCGGATCGCGAGCAATGCGCCCCGGGCGCGCCTATCGACTATCTGCACAAACCGGTCAAATTCGAGGATCTGCAGGCTGCATTACAGCGCCGCGTGCTCAGTTGCTGATGGGGTAAAAGCGCCGCAAAAACGGCGTCTATGACACTTTGTTCAAAAAAGCACCAGTGCTTAACTGGTGCCATTGCTGAACACGGAGCGCCGTCATGAACCTGCATCAGTTCGCCGAAACCCACGAAGTCACCAATCAGCCGCCGTCGCTGGACGGCACCAACCTGTACCGCATCGATCTGCCGTTACAGGAGTGGTCGCGGCGTTTTGGCGCCGGTTGGGCCGAGTCGCGCATCGATGCCTATGGCGCACTCGCGGGTGGGCCTTTGATGGAAGCGGGGTTTCTCGCCAACCAGAACAAACCGGTGTTTGCCAGCCATGATCGCTACGGCCATCGCATCGATCTGGTCGAGTTTCACCCGGCCTACCACGAGCTGATGCGCACCGCGATCGAACATGGCCTGACCTCGCTGCCTTGGGCACACCCACAGGACGGCGCACATGTCGCCCGCGCGTCGATGACCTACCTGCACAGCCAGGCCGAGGCCGGCAGTGGTTGCCCGCTGACTATGACCTTCGCCAGCGTGCCGGCCCTGCGCTTGCAGCCGGACCTGGTCGAACAGTGGCTGCCGAAAGTCCTCGCCACCGACTACGACCCGCGCAACGTCGGCATGGCGCACAAGGCTGGCGTGACCATCGGTATGGCGATGACCGAGAAGCAGGGCGGCACCGATGTCCGCGCCAACACCACCAAGGCTTATCCGGTCGGCGCCAGTGGTCCGGGTCAGGCTTATGAACTGGTCGGGCACAAGTGGTTCTGCTCGGCGCCGATGTGCGACGCCTTCCTGACATTGGCGCAAACCGACAAGGGCTTGAGTTGCTTCCTGCTGCCGCGCCATCGCCCGGACGACACGCGCAATCAGTTCTACATCCAGCGTCTGAAAAACAAACTCGGCAACCAGTCCAACGCCTCCAGCGAAGTGGAGTTTCGTGGGGCGCTGGCGTGGATGATCGGCGAAGAAGGGCGCGGCGTGCCGACCATTATCGAAATGGTGGCGATGACCCGCTTCGATTGCATGGTCGGCTCCAGCTCGCTGATGCGTCAGGCGCTGACCCAGGCCAGTCATCACTGCGCGCACCGCAAGGTCGGCGGCAAACTGCTCAGCGAGCAGCCGCTGATGCAAAACGTGCTGGCCGATCTGGCGCTGGAGAGCGAAGCCGCGCTGGCCCTGAGTCTGCGCATGGGCAAGGCGCTCGATCATCTGGATGATCGCCACGAAGCGCAATTCGCGCGGCTGGTGACGGCGGTGGGCAAATACTGGATATGCAAACGTGCGCCAGGAATGATCAACGAGGCCGCCGAATGCATGGGCGGTGCTGGATACGTCGAGGACAGCATCCTGCCGCGCCTGTACCGCGAAGCGCCGGTGAATTCGACGTGGGAAGGGTCGGGGAATGTGCAATGTCTCGACGTGCTGCGCGCATTGTCAAAAGAACCGGGCGTGCTCGATGTGCTGTTCAGCGAACTGGGCGACGGCCATGGCGACAAGCGTCTGGCCGCACATATCCAGCAGTTGCAGGCGCAATTCAAGGACACCAGTGAAATTCAGTATCGAGCGCGGCAACTGACTGAAGACATTGCGCTTGGGTTGCAGGCCAAGCTTCTGTTGGAGGCGGGGAATTCGGCGGTCAGTGATGCTTTCATTGCCAGCCGCCTGAGCGGTGGCGGTCGCGTCTACGGCGGGTTGCCGCGTGGGCTGGACGTCGAAGCCATCGTCGCACGCTCGACCCCTCAGCTTTTCTGACCCACGTCATATCCCCCCTGTGGGAGCGAGCCTGCTCGCGAAAGCGGTGTGTCAGTCGACATCTTTATTGGATGATCCACCGCATTCGCGAGCAGGCTCGCTCCCACAGAGGACATCATTGGTCTGCAGATTTAAGTGTCGCCACAACGCCACTGTTCCCGTGCGTCCACGATGCAGGCAAGATGAAGCTCTGCAAGTCAGAACACAGGAAGCTGATCGTGACCGAAGCGTTTATTGTCGTTCAAACCGCCGAACAAGCCGTGGATCGTCTGGCCGAGCTGCATGAGCGGGCCACCACTGCGCTGAATTCTGCCCTCAAGCGTTACCTCAAGGACCGCGTCGAACCCGACGCCGAACAGCGTGCCCTGTTTCGTTATCCCGAACTGCGTCTGACCTACCACTGCCAGGGCGAAGTGCCGCAGACCACCCGCGCTTACGCCAAGGTGCAGTTGCCGGGCACTTACAGCGTCACCGTCACCCACCCGGCGGCGTTTCGCAAATACCTGCTCGAACAACTGACGCCGTTGATGCACGACTTCACCGTGACCGTCGAAGTCGGCGTCAGCCAGCAGAACATTCCTTATCCGTACGTGGTCGAACAGGGCGATGAACTGGCCGGTTCCGGCGTCACTGCGGCGGTGCTGGCGCGGGTATTCCCGAGTACCGATCTGTCCGCCGCTACCGATGGCATTGCCGACGGTCTCTACGACTGGGAAAACACCGATCCGCTGCCACTGGCACTGTTCGACGCCGCGCGCGTGGACTTCTCGCTGCGCCGTCTGGTGCATTACACCGGCAGTGACTGGCGCCATGTGCAGCCGTGGATTCTGCTGACCAACTATCACCGCTACGTCGACCAGTTCATCGTTCATGGTCTGGAGCAGTTGCGCCGCGACCCGCGTTTCGTGCGCATGGTCCTGCCCGGCAACGTGATCATCGAGAAGAGCATGGACCACGGCGAAGCCTCGGCGATTGCCGCCGGTGTGGTCTGGCACCGTTACCAGATGCCGGCCTATCACCTGATCGCCAGCGATGGCCACGGCGTGACGCTGGTGAATATCGGTGTCGGCCCGTCCAACGCCAAGAACATCACCGATCACCTGGCCGTGCTGCGCCCGCATTGCTGGCTGATGATCGGCCACTGCGGCGGCCTGCGTCAGTCGCAGACCATCGGCGATTACGTGCTGGCCCACGCCTACATGCGTCGCGACGGCATTCTTGATCGTGTGGTGCCGCCGAATATTCCCATCCCGGCACTGGCCGAAGTGCAGCTTGCTCTGCAGCAGGCGGCGGCGAATGTCACCGGCGAGAAGGGCGACGACCTGAAAAAACGCCTGCGCACCGGCACGGTCCTGACCTACGACGACCGCAACTGGGAACTGCGCTGGGCTCAGGAGCGGCCGCTGATCAACCTGTCCCGCGCGGTTGCGGTGGACATGGAAAGCGGCACGATTGCAGCGCAGGGTTATCGCTTGCGGGTGCCGTACGGCACGTTGCTCTGCGTTTCGGACAAGCCGCTGCACAGCGAAATCAAACTGCCGGGCTCGGCCAACGCCTTCTATGAACGCGCGGTCAGCCAGCATTTGAAAATCGGCATCGAAGCGGTGGATCTGCTGCGTACCGAACTCAACTCGCTGCACTCGCGCAAGTTGCGCAGCTTCGACGAGCCGCCATTCCGTTAACGGTTAGTCGTGGTCATTTGGCGGTCGGGGCACTAGCATTGTCAGCCCTGATCGCTAAATGTTCTGTCTCTTATGTCCCGTCCCCCGCGTCCACCTTCGCGCCGTCCCGGTGTGAAGCCGCAATCGTCCTCGCCACGCCGTGTCGCAAAAGCGCCGCCGGCCGAGCCGAAGCTGATCCTGTTCAACAAACCCTTCGATGTGCTGACGCAGTTCAGCGACGGTGAAGGGCGGGCGACGCTCAAGGATTACATCGATGTGCCGGGGATTTATCCGGCCGGACGTCTGGATCGTGACAGCGAAGGTTTGTTGCTGCTGACCAACGACGGCCAGTTGCAGGCGCGCATCGCCGATCCGAAACACAAACTGGCGAAGACCTATTGGGTGCAGGTGGAGGGCGAGCCGACGGCTGAGCAGTTGCAGCGCCTGCGCGATGGCGTCGAGCTGAATGACGGCATGACCCTGCCCGCCCAAGCGCGGCAACTGGCTGAGCCGCAGTTGTGGCCGCGCAATCCGCCGGTACGCTTTCGCGCGACCATACCGACTTCGTGGCTGGAACTGGTGATTCGCGAAGGGCGCAACCGTCAGGTGCGGCGCATGACGGCGGCGGTCGGGCTGCCGACGTTGCGTCTGGTGCGAGTCAGGATTGGCGACTGGACCCTTGAAGGGCTGGATCAGGGCGAGTGGCGGGAAGTGCCGGCGCGCTTATAAGGCGCCGGATTCGATCAGGCCGATCACCACACTCTTGATGATGAACGCGGCCACGCCCAGGCCCAGCACGAAAAACAGAATGAACGAGCCGAACCGCCCGGCCTTGGACTTCTTCGCCAGATCCCAGACGATGAAACCCATGAAAATGATCAGGATGCTGACCAGACCGGTCATCATCCACTCTTCGAACAGTGCTGGATCCATTGGCGATCTCCGGCGCGGACAGGGCTGAAAGGGCGGCGGCGAGTATACGCCAAGGGCGGATGGCGAGGCATTGATCTGGGTCGCTTGTGCCGGCTCCTTCGCGAGCAGGCGCGCTCCCACAGGTTGAAATGCATTCCCCTGTGGGAGCGAGCCTGCTCGCGAAAGCGATATCAGCTACGCAAATGAGTCAGCGGCAGTTCGGTGCTGTTGAGCACCTGGTTCAGCACAAAACTCGACCGCACGCTGGTGACCCCCTCGATCCGCGTCAGATGCCCCAACAGCAACTTTTGATAGTGATCCATATCCGGCACCACCACTTTCAACTGGTAGTCGGCATCCACTCCGGTCACCAGACTGCATTCCAGCACTTGCGGCAACGTGCGGATTGCCGCCTCGAAATTCTCGAAGCGCTCGGGGGTGTGCCGATCCATGCCGATCAGCACATACGCCGTCAGGCTCAAGCCGAGCATCTTGCGATCGAGCAGCGCAACCTGGCGCGAAATATAGCCATCGTCTTCCAGTTGCTTGACCCGGCGCGAGCAAGGCGAGGGCGACAGACCGATGCGCTCGGCCAGTTCCTGGTTGGAGATACGGGCGTCGCGCTGCAATTCCGCCAAAATACTCAGGTCATACCGGTCAAGTTTGCTCATCAATCTGTCCTTGGTCGTAACTATTGCGGCAGATTATCTATCCAGGGTTAAAAATTGCGCAAGCGGTGTTTAATTGAGCAATTTTCGCAATCCTCTGTCGCAGCCTCAGGCTTATTCTTAACACCAGAATCACTGCTCGGTAACACAGTCCACGCGGCCCGCCCAATCAGGCCCGCCGCGGCCGCCACCCCCACCGGGGATGTGCCGGCCCCCGAGCTGCACACTGTCCAGAAGACGGCGTGAGGTGAGCCGACGTCAAAAGCGTCGAGCCAGGACGAAGTTCTCCAGAAGGGAGGCCGACGGGTCTCCCTTTTTTCTTGCCTGCGATTTCATGTTGGCGCCTCAATAAATAAGTCGCGCGACTGATAACCTGTTGCAGAACCCGATGGGGCTGTTTCGAGTCTCAGCAACAAGCCCTGCCAACGACAGGCTCCCACAGTGAGGAAAAGCATGAATTCGCGCATCTGGCGTCTGGCCGGTGTTGGTTTGCTGTGTGTGGGGGGCAGTGCGCAAGCGCTGGCCGATGAGCCGCAGAATCGCGGGCCGGGCAACGGGCCGCAGAACGACGGGATCATCCGTGGCGACAACAGCCGTCAGTTCGAGCACAACGGCCACCCGCACAACAATGACGGTCAATGGCAGAACCGCAACCGTGTCGATGATCGTCCAGAACCGCCTCGCCAGCCGGGCAACAACCTGCCGATCCAGCCGCGACCCGACGCCGTGCACCAGACTCAGGAGCCGCGTCAGGGTTACTACCGCGACGAGCGCCCGCAGAACGGTTACCACAATCAGCAATGGCAGACGCGGCCACGTCCCGATGACAACCGCTGGCCGGGACGGCCGAACGGTCATGGCAATGGCTGGGGGCCTGGCCCGCAATATCGTCCGGGCCATGTGATCGATCGTTTCCCGGATCGTGATTACCGCGTGCCGTATCGCGGTCAGGATTACTTCTATTCCGGCGGCTACTGGTATCGCCCGCAAGGCCCGCGCTACATCGTCGTGCAGCCGCCGCGCGGGATCCGCATCCAGTATTTGCCGGATTACGCCCGTGAAGTGTGGATCGGCGGCTCGCTGCTGTTCCTCGCCGCCGGCTCGTATTACGCCTATCAAGAGGCGACGCAGGATTACGTGGTCGTCGAGCCGCCGCTGCAGCAACCGCCGCAACCGCAATCTCAAGGCTATGACGTCGAAGCCTACCCGGCCAACGGCCAGTCACCGCAGCAGGTGCAGCAGGACGGTTACCAGTGCTCGCAGTACGCTGTGCAGCAAAGCGGTTTCGACCCGCGCACCGCGACCTACCAACCGGCGCCCGAGGTGGTTCAGGCTTATCGCCAGGCGCAGGGCAACTGCTTGAGCAGTCGCGGTTACCAAGTCAATTATTGAGTGCGGGCGGCGAGCACCACTTCCTGTGGGTCGGCGTGCACCAGCACTTCGGCCTTCGGATATTCCTTGTGGATCGCCGCCGCCGCTTGATCGCTGATGCCATGGGCGACTGACAGGGTCAGTTCGCCCGGCAATTCCAGGTGCAATTGCACGAACCAGTGGTTGCCCGAGATCCGCGTGCGCAAGTCATGCGCACCGAGCACCCCCGGCACGCTGCACGCCAGTTCGAGCATGTGCTGGCTGACATCGGTCGGCAACTCCTCGTCCATCAACACCGAAAAACTTTCCCGGGCGATCTGAATCGCACTCCAGAAAATGTACACGGCGATCCCCAGCCCGAACCACGCGTCCAGTTGCGCAAAACCCATCCCGGCCAACACCAGCGCGATGAGGATGCTGCCGTTGAGCAGCAGGTCCGAACGGTAATGCAGGGAGTCGGCGCGCACGGCGTTGGAGCCGGTCTGCTTGATCACCCGGTGCTGCAACATCAGCAGCGCCGCCGTCAGCAGCAGGGAAAACACGATCACACCGATGCTCAGCCACGGTGCGCCAAGCGGTTCCGGCGTCTGCAAGCGTTGGTAGGCCTGAAACGCGATCAACACCGCGCTGCCACCGATGAACAACGCCTGCGCCATGCCCGCCAGCGATTCGGCTTTGCCGTGGCCATAACGGTGATCGTCATCCGCCGGGCGCAAGGCGTAATGCACTGCCAGCAGATTGAGCATTGAAGTGACGCCATCCAGCGCCGAGTCGGTGAGGCCGGCGAGCATGCTCACCGATCCGCTGAGCCACCAGGCAATCGCCTTGGCGACGATCAGCGTGCACGCGACCGCCACCGAGGCGCGGGTCGCCAGCCGCAGCAGGCGGGCGTGTTCGGGGCTGGAGGTCATTGAACGTCCTTATTCAAGCGGCCGGTTGCAGGCTGAACATCGCCAGTTGCTGAGTGCTGCCCTTGTGCTGGATCAGGCGCGGATCATCCAGAGGAAAATCTCGGCCCAGCTCGCTCTCAAGAATCGCCTGCAACTTGTGATTGTCGACCTGTCCATCCGGGCCGATGGCTTGCTTGAGCTTGACCGGATCGATCTGCGCGGTGTGGCCCGGTTCGAAATAGATCGCCCCGGTGGCGAAGTCGACGGCAAACGCGATCAGCCCGGGAATGATATAGAACAGCAGGCCGACGGCATCGAGCACGGCAATCGCCGGGTCGATCTTGCCGTCGATCTGGCCACGGCGGTCCGGGTAGAAGATCGAACCGCACGCTGACATTTGCGTGAGCAGAGTGGCAACCAGAACACCGCCGATCAGGCGAGAGGGTAAGCGCATGGAAATGTCTCCTGAGTCATCAAATAACGAAGCTTCGTCTTGTGAAGTTAAGACCCTGACGAACGTCAGACAGTTCGTCGTTATACTCGCCGCTCTGTTTGGGAGCCAGCATGATTTCTTTGCCGATCGACGATGTTTTACCCGCCCTGCGTGAAGCCCTTGCGTCACGCAACGAAGCCGTGCTCGAAGCACCGCCCGGCGCCGGTAAGACCACCCGCGTGCCCTTGGCCTTGCTCAACGAAGCCTGGCTGGCCGGGCAGACCATCGTCATGCTCGAACCACGGCGTCTGGCCGCGCGCGCAGCGGCGGAACGTTTGGCCAGCGAGCTCGGCGAGCAGGTCGGTGAAACCGTCGGCTATCGCATCCGCCTCGACAGCAAAGTCGGCCCGAAGACGCGTATCGAAGTGGTCACCGAAGGCATTCTCACCCGGCGCTTGCAGGACGACCCGGCGCTGGAGGGTGTGGGCTTACTGATCTTCGACGAATTTCATGAACGCAGTCTCGACGCCGATCTGGCGCTGGCCCTCAGTCTGAACGGTCGCGAGCTGTTTCGCGCTGAACAGCCGCTGAAGATTCTGCTGATGTCGGCCACCCTCGAAGGCGAGCGCCTGGCGGGCTTGCTCGATGACGCGCCGATCCTGCGCAGCGAAGGCCGCATGTATCCGGTGACGATGCGCTGGGGCCGGCCGTTTCAGCCGGGCGAATATATCGACCAGCGGGTTACCCAAACCGTGCTCGAAGCGCTGCACGACGAGACCGGCAGCCTGTTGGTGTTCCTGCCCGGGCAAGCGGAGATCCGTCGCGTACATCAGCAACTGGTCGACGCAATCGGCGAGCGCAAAGACATCTTGCTGTGCCCGTTGCACGGTGAACTCGACCTCAATGCGCAACGCGCGGCGATCGATCCGGCGCCGCCCGGTCAGCGCAAAGTGGTGCTGGCAACCAACATCGCCGAGACCAGCCTGACCATCAACGGCGTGCGCGTGGTCATCGATGCCGGGCTGGCGCGGGTGCCGCGTTTCGACCCGGGCAGCGGCATGACCCGCCTCGACACTCAACGCATCTCCAAGGCCAGCGCCACCCAGCGTGCCGGCCGCGCCGGGCGATTGGAGCCGGGCGTGTGTTATCGCCTGTGGTCACAGGATCAGCACGAACAACTGGCGGCCTATGGCAGCGCGGAAATTCTCTCGGCGGATCTGGCCAGCCTCGCCTTGCAACTCGGGCGCTGGGGCGTGACCCCGGGCGAACTGGTCTGGCTGGATGTGCCGCCAGCGGCCGCGTATGCGCAAGCGCAGGATCTGCTGCAACGGCTCGGCGCCTTGCACGGCGACACGCTGACGGCCCACGGCCAGGCGATGGCTGAATTGCCGGCGCATCCGCGCATTGCGCATTTGCTGTTGCGCGGTCAGGCATTGGGGCTGGCGGCGATGGCCTGCGATGTGGCGGCGCTGCTCGGCGAGCGCGATATCCTGCGCGGCGCTGGCGCGGATCTGCACAGCCGATTGGTCCTGCTTTCCGGCCAAGAACGTGCCGGTCGTGGGGCGCAGGGCGGGGTGCAACGTGCCCGGCAATTGGCTCGGCAATATCGCGGCTATCTGCGCGGCAAGCCGAGCGAGCCGGTCAGCGATGCCGAGCATCCACGCTGGCTCGGCGCGCTATTGGCGCTGGCCTACCCGGATCGCGTCGCCCAGCAACGGCGTGCCGGGGGGGCCGAATACCGGTTGGCCAACGGTCGCGCCGCGCTGTTCGCTGAGGCCGATAGCCTGATGAAGCACGAGTGGATCGTTATCGCCGACCTTGGCAGCCGTCAGGGCCAGCGCGAAGAACGCATCTATCTGGCGGCGGATTTCGACCCGGCGCTGTTCGATTCGGTGCTCGCCGAGCAAGTGCGCAGCGTCGACCAACTCGATTGGGATGAACGCGAAGGCGTGCTGCGTGCCGAGCGCCAGCGCAAGGTCGGCGAGCTGATTCTCAGTCGCGAACCGTTGACCGGTCTGGATGAAAACACGCGCAGTCAGGCACTGGTCAATCTGGTACGACGCAAGGGTCTGGAGCTGCTGCCATGGACGCCGGAACTGCGCCAGTGGCAAGCGCGGGTGGCGCTGTTGCGTCAGCTCGATCTGCGCACTCAGGACGACAGCCAATGGCCGGATGTCAGCGATACAGCGCTGCTCAATACCCTGGAAGACTGGCTGATGCCGTATCTGGGCAAGGTCTCGCGGCTGAGCCATTTCGCCAACCTCGACCTGTCGAGCATCGTGCGCAATCTGCTGCCGTGGCCGCTGCCGCAGAAGCTCGACGAACTGGCGCCGCATCATTTGAGCGTGCCGTCGGGTTCATCGATTCGCCTGGATTACAGCGACCATCCACCGATTCTCGCGGTGCGCTTGCAGGAGCTGTTTGGTCTGGCCGATACGCCTCGGATTGCCGGCGGGAGGCAAGTGGTCAAGCTGCATCTGCTCTCGCCAGCGCGGCGGCCGGTGCAGGTCACGCAGGATCTGGCCAACTTCTGGCGCAGTACCTATGCCGAGGTGAAGAAGGATCTGAAGGGGCGTTATCCGAAGCATTATTGGCCGGACGATCCCTTGGTCGCCGAAGCCACCGCGCGGGCAAAGCCACGCGGTACCTGAACACAATGGCAGCGCGCCATTAGCCCATCCGTGCTAATTGCCCTTGTTTGTTCAGGCTCCCAAAATCGCGGCCTGAACAATAACAAGCCTTGTTGCCTGGCAACTTGTGCCCAAGGAACGGAACTGCCCATGAGCTCTTTCTTCAAGTTCAAGAAGTTGATCTTCTTGTCGGCTGCGCTGCTGGCCGCCTCTAATCCGACAATGGCCGAAGAGTCCAACCCGATTGGCGACTGGTGGATTATCTACGGCAACGGCGTGCCCCAGAAAAACATCATGTACGTCGCCGATGCCACCTCGGTCGTGCCTTCGCAGAAAACCAAAGGCGCAACCATGGTCGCAGTGACCCTGGTGTATGAAGAGCCGGGCAAACCGATGATCGACGTCTACAACCTCGAAGCCCAATGCTCTACGGGCAAGGTGCGTTTTATCAATGGCCAGTCCATCGAGCGTCTTGCCTACACCATGCGTCATCTGAAAGTTGCCAATCAATGGCAGACCCCCAAAGAGTTCTGGGTCCAGCAAGCGCTGAAGTTTGCCTGCGCCCCTGGCAGTCGCGCGAAAAACGACATGGCCGCCGTGGGCAAGATGGAATACCTGCAGATGATCGAGATGCTGCAGCAGATGTTCTTCAAGCTCGCGCCGATCCAGCAAAAGAGCCAGATGATGGACAACATCGACAGCCTGCTCGAACTCAAGAAATAGGCCGGGGCGACCAATGACTTACACACGTTTGTGGCTGGCAACCCTAGTGGCAGGATTGCTCTTGAGCGGTTGTGGCACTATCGCGCAGAGCCGCTGGGAAGGCCGCGATCTCCAGGAAGCACTGGACCTGTTCGGCACGCCTGATTCGATGAAAAAAGAAATCGGCCCAAATGGCGAACCCTTGGCCGTGCTGACCTGGTACAAGTCCGCGAGCTGGACCACCACCGAAGCGGCTGGCACTTCGATGACCCATACCGGCAACGGCATGGTGTACACCGAGCATTATCAGCAAGTTGGGCACAGTTCCGATTGCAAATTGCAGGCGAAGATCGATCAACAGAAGAAGATTGCACAGTTCCTGATCGAGGACGGGCGAATCCTGCATGGCAAGTGCCTGGGCGTCCGGTTTGTCCCCGGTTACATTCCGCCCGGCTTCTAAGGGCATAGCGCTTATGGCGCAGCGGGTAGCAAGAAGCGCGCAATCACCGGCAAGTGGTCGGAGATGCGCAAGGTATCGTCCTGTCGCACCTGGGCTTGCAGGCGTTTGAGCTTCGGGCTGTAGAACAGATAATCCACCGTGCGATCCGGGCCGTTGAGGCCGGGGTCGTTGGGGTAATGGGTCAGCCATTTGGCCCGGTCGATGCCGCCAGCCTCGTTGTTGGTCGGGATCATCGGGTATTTGTCCCACAGCAAGTGCAGTTCGCTGTCGGCAGAGTAGGGCGTGCGGCGCTCCACGGGCAGGCGCCGGTACTGGCCCAGCGGCAGCAGATTGAAATCGCCACCGATCAGCCAGGGCAGGCCTTGGCTTTCATACTTGTCGAGCACCTTGGCCACGGCGGCGACTTGCGCCTGCAAGTGGCCGTCCGGCTCGCTGGCGCGCTGCAGATGGGTGTTGAATACGGTCAGTTGTCCGCCATCGCTGAGCGGCAGTTTGACTGCCAGCAAAGCGTCTTTGGGCTGGAACTGGCGGCTGATGAAGTTGCTCGGGGCCACGGGCAGTTGCAGGCGTTCGGCGTGTTCGATGCGATAGCGACTCAAGGTGGCCAACTGGCGGCCGACGCTGCCGTAGATATGTGGCTCGGGAACAAAATCCGCCTTCCAGTCGAAGGCGCTGGTGCTGCACGGGTACAGATCGGCGACGCGTTCCTGCAACAGCTTTAGCTGATTCTGGTAATCGCTGGCCTTGGCGCCGTCGTCGAGCTCCTGCAACAGCACCACATCGGGTTGTTCGTCGCGGATCACCCGCGCCACTTCGTCGAGGCTGAAGGCCATGTCTTCGGCGGTCGGCGCTTCGTCGTCGCCCTGAGCCAGGTCATTCCAGAATACGTAGCGCTTGCCGGCGAGGAACTGCACGTTCCAGGTCATGACTTTCAGTGCTTGCCCGGGCACCAGCGTCGGCGCCGTGGTGCTGCAACTGACCGGGAGAGTTTCGCGGGCATCGGGGCGCCAGGTCAGGCTGAACAGCAGTACGCCGAACAGGACGACGGCAAGGATGACGAGAAGCAGGGTGTAGCGCAGCAGACGGGTCATGGCTCGGCTTATAGCGTTACAGGAAGTGGCCCCGAGCATACCTGACGGCAGCCGCGAAGCCCAAGCACGGCGCGGTCAGACCGCTCCGTTACGTTTGTCAGGCAATTCGCTGATCAGCATGAACAGGCGGAACAGCACCACACTGGTGAACAGTTGCAGAAAGCTGTGAGCGCTGTCGATCAGCCCGGCAATCAGCGGATTCTGCGGTTCGGGGTACACCGCCAGCGTCGCGCCCTTGAGCAACCACAACGGAGTCATCACGCAGAGAATGCACAGCAGGATGCGCCAGAAGTGCCCGCGCGTCAGGCGCAGGCTTTCCTTCATCGCCTGCAACGGCCCGAGGCCGCGCAGCACCAGCAGGTATTCAGCGAAGGCGAGCATGACCATCAGCATCAGGCCCGGCAGGAAGTATAGCGACAGGCCCAGCAGAATCAGCAAGGTATTGAGCGCGGTCAGCACGGCGAAGCGTGGCCACAGGGTTGCGGCCATCGCCAGCAGGTCGCGGTTGCGCGGCGACTCGCCACGGCTGCGCGCATCGAGAAACAGGATCAGCGCGGCGGTGTACAGCGGATACACCAGCAGGCCGACGATGATGCTGACTCCGGCGAAGGTGTCCGGCCCGGTGGCGTGATCGACCGCCTGCTGCAAGAAAGCTTCGACGATCACCAGTGGCAGGCACAACTGCACGATGCTGCCCAGATGGCGTTTGAAAAAATACAAAGAGTCGCGCAGTACTTCGAGGGCATTCATCAGTCGGTATCGCAGGTCGAAAACAGTGGCTCACTTTAACCGATGCAACGCGGGGCGACACAAACGTAAACATTCGGTAAAGGTCATTGAAACGTTTTGACACTGTCTCCATTACAGGAGAGCACCACGCCCAGAGTGGGGGCGGGCACGTTATTACCGGCAATCTACGAGGTCGCCATGAACAGCGAAGAGCAAACCCTGATCGATGGACTGTTTTCCCGGCTGCAACAGGCCGAAACGGAGGCAGCCCCGCGCGACGCCCAGGCCGAGACGCGGATCAAGGAACACCTGACGCGCCAACCGGCGGCAGGCTATTTCATGACCCAGGCGATTCTGGTGCAAGAGGCCGCGCTGAAAAGCCTCGACGAGCAGAACAAGCAACTGACCCAGCAAGTCCAGCGCCTGCAGGCCGAGCTGCAATCGGCCAAGGCCCAGAGCGGCGCGCCATCGGCGAGCGGCGGCGGTGGCTTCCTGTCGAGCATTTTTGGCGGCGGCAGTTCGCGTCCGGCGCCGAGCCAGAGCGCAGCGCCGTCGTCCTCCGGCGGCTGGCGTGAACCGGCACCGCAGCAGAGCTACCAGGCACCGGCGCCACAACAGAGCTTCGGCGCCGCGCCGCCCAACTATGCGCAGCAGGCAGCCCCGGCGGCGGGCAACAGCTTCCTCGGCGGCGCGCTGAAAACCGCCGCTGGCGTGGCCGGCGGTGTGATGCTGGCGCAGGGCATCAGCAGCCTGTTCCACCACAATCAGCAACCGGAAGAAATCGTCGAGGTCATCAAGGAAGAACCGGCGCAAGTCGCCGACCAGAGCAACAACGGCTGGGGCGATGATCAGCGCGTGGCGGACAACGGCTTCTCGGGCAATGACCAGGGCGGTTTCAGCGACGCCGATTACAGCAGCGACAATTCGTCGTTCTTCGATGACGACGACTCCTTTGTCTGACATAGCCTCTGAAGGCTGACATGCACCCTGTGGCGAGGGGATTTATCCCCGTTGGCTGCGCAGCAGCCCCGCTTTTCCTGGTTAAAGCGAGGACTGCTGCGCAGCCCAGCGGGGCGGTGCGACGTTTCGCTAAATCCCCTCACCACAACACCGTTTGTCAGGGACATCTCGGCGCCAGCCGGTGATTATTCGCTGAATCTTTCTCCTGGCTGGCATACTGAGCGCCTTTTTCAGGCCTGATCGCCTGACCCCGCTTCGTGCGCTTGTGCGCCCACAGGAACTCCGGTGAAAAAAATCGCAGTGTTCGCCGATGTGCAGAACCTCTACTACACCGTGCGTCAGGCCTATGGTTGCCACTTCAACTACGCCGCATTGTGGGCGGACATCAGCAAGAACGGGCAGATCGTCGAGGCCTACGCCTACGCGATCGACCGTGGCGACAGCAAGCAGCAGCAGTTTCAGCAGATCCTGCGCAACCTCGGCTTCATCGTGAAGCTCAAGCCCTACATCCAGCGCAGCGACGGCTCGGCCAAGGGTGACTGGGACGTGGGCATTACCCTGGACATCATGGACGCCGCCGACCATGTCGACGAAGTGGTACTGGCTTCCGGTGACGGCGATTTCGACATGCTGCTCGAGCGCATCATCAACAAGCACGGCGTGCAAGCGGTGGCCTACGGCGTCCCTGGCCTTACCGCCAACTCGCTGATCCGCGCCGCCAGCCGCTACGTGCCGATCGAAGGCGCACTGTTGCTCAAGAGCTGAGCTGAACAATAGATTTGAACGGAGTACACCCCGGTTTGGAACGCATTGCAGTCATCGACTTTGAAACCACCGGCCTGTCGCCGAACAGCAGCTGCCGCGCCACGGAAATCGCCGTGGTCATGCTGGAAAACGGCCGCATCGTCGAGCGTTACCAGAGCCTGATGAACGCCGGCGTGCGCGTCCCCGCGTTCATCGAGCAACTGACCGGCATCAGCAACGCCATGCTGCGCACCGCGCCGCCGGCCGAGCGGGTGATGGAAGAGGTCAACGAATTCGTCGGCTGCACGCCGTTGCTGGCGCACAACGCCTCGTTCGACCAGAAGTTCTGGGATTTCGAACTGGGGCGGATCAAACGCACACGCCTGCAGAATTTCGCCTGTTCACTGCTGCTGGCGCGGCGCCTGATGCCGGCGGCGCCGAATCACAAGCTCGGTACGCTCACCACGTTCGCGCAGTTGCCGCACACCGGCCAGGCTCACCGGGCCATGGCCGACGCCGAGATGGCCGCCAATCTGATGGCGCATTTGGCGGAAGAGTTGCGGGGCAAGCACGGGGTGCGCGAGTTGAATCACGACCTGCTGTGCAAATTGCAGAAAGTCCCTGCGGCGAAAGTCGGCGAGCATCTGCAGCGTTATCGCTGATCCCGGGTACTCCGACTGATCGTTCCCACGCCCAGCGTGGGAATGAAGCCCGGGACGCTCCGCGTCCCTTTCAAAGCCGAACGCAGAGCGTCCGTTGAGGCATTCCCACGCGGAGCGTGGGGACGATCCATGCGGTGTGTCATTCAACGCAACTGTGACTGATACACCGCTTTCGCGAGCAGGCTCGCTCCCACAAGGACCTTAGCGGTCTCAGTTGCTTTCATGCAAAAGTGTACCGGCGCGAAAAACAGGTTTTGTAACTTATTTTTGCGCGGCGGCCTTTCTAGAATAAACCGTTCACCGAATCTGACTGTCGAGCTGCCCATGCCTGCCTTGCGCCGTTTTTCCCTGCCGTTGATCGCTGCGTTTTTTGCGTTGTACGTGATTTGGGGATCGACCTATCTGGTGATTCGCATTGGCGTCGAATACTGGCCGCCGCTGTTGCTGGCCGGGGTGCGCTTCGTCATTGCCGGCAGCTTGATGTACGCCTGGCTGCGCTGGCGCGGTGCTCCTGCGCCGACCTGGGCGCAGTGGAAAGCGGCGGGGCTGGTCGGCATTCTGCTGCTCAGTTTTGGTAATGGCGCGGTCAGCGTGGCCGAGCACACTGGTGTGGCTTCCGGCGTTGCCGCGCTGGCGGTGGCAACGGTGCCACTGTTCACCTTGTTGTTCGGTTACTTCTGGGGCGCGCGCAATACGCGGCTGGAGTGGGCCGGTGTCGCGTTGGGGATTATTGGCATCGCCATGCTCAATATGGGTTCCAACCTGCAATCGAGCCCGCTCGGTGCGATGTTGCTGATCTTCGCGGCGGCGAGCTGGGCGTTCGGCTCGGTGTGGAGCAAATACCTGCCATTGCCGGCGGGGGCGATGGCCAGCGCGGTGGAAATGCTCGTCGGCGGCGTGGTCTTGCTGATCGGCAGTGCGCTGAGTGGCGAGCACCTGCAAGCCATGCCGCCGCTCGAAGGGTGGCTGGCGCTGGCCTATCTGATTTTCTTTGGCTCGATCATCGCTTTCAATTCCTACATGTATCTGCTCAAACACGTGCGCCCGGCGGCAGCGACCAGTTATGCCTACGTCAACCCGGCGGTGGCGGTGTTGCTCGGCGTGGTGTTTGTCGGCGAGACCATCGGCATCGAAGAAGCGCTGGCGATGCTGGTGATCATCAGCGCTGTGCTGCTGATCAGCCTGCCGCAGTGGCGTCGACCTGCGCAGCCACCCGTGGAAGAGGCGAAAGCCGTTCCGACGGAAGCGCGGACGAATTAGGGTAAACTGCGCGGCATTGCATCCCCGCGTCACTTTTTCCTACGGTACTCCCATGACTTTCGCCTCCCTTGGCCTGATCGAACCCTTGCTGCGCTCCCTCGAGACGCTCGGCTACCAGACCCCGACGCCGGTGCAGGCGCAAGCCATTCCGGCGGTGCTGGCCGGTCGCGACCTGATGGCAGCGGCCCAGACCGGCACCGGTAAAACTGCCGGTTTCGCCTTGCCGCTGTTGCAGTTGCTGGCCATGGAAGGGCCGAAAGTCACCGCCAACTCGGCGCGTGCGCTGATTCTGGTGCCGACCCGCGAGCTGGCGGAGCAGGTCCATGAAGCCGTGCGCCAATACGCCGAGAACCTGCCGCTGCGCACATATGCGGTGTACGGCGGTGTCAGCATCAACCCGCAGATGATGAAGCTGCGCGGCGGCGTCGATGTGCTGGTCGCCACGCCCGGTCGCTTGATCGACCTGTTCCGCCAGAACGCGCTGAAGCTCAATCAGCTGCAAACGCTGGTGCTGGATGAAGCCGACCGTATGCTCGACTTGGGCTTCTCGGAAGAACTGGCGAACATTTACCGCATGCTGCCGAAAAAGCGCCAGACCCTGCTGTTCTCCGCGACCTTCTCCGATGACATCCGCCTGCTCGCCGGGCAGATGCTCAACGATCCTTTGAGCGTCGAAGTCAGCCCGCGCAACGTCGCTGCCAACACGGTCAAGCAGTGGATCGTCACCGTGGACAAGAAGCGCAAGGCTGAACTGTTCGTGCACCTGATGCGCAAGAACAAGTGGAAGCAGGTGCTGGTGTTCGCCAAGACCCGCAACGGCGTCGATGCGCTGGTGGAAAAACTTCAGGGCCTCGGTGTGAATGCTGACGGCATCCATGGCGACAAACCGCAGGCCACGCGCCAGCGCGCGCTGGACCGTTTCAAGCTTAGCGAAGTGCAGATTCTGGTGGCGACCGACGTTGCCGCCCGTGGTCTGGACATCGAAGACTTGCCGCTGGTGGTCAACTTCGATCTGCCGATCGTCGCCGAGGATTACATTCACCGCATCGGCCGCACTGGCCGCGCGGGTGCCACCGGTGAGGCGATTTCGCTGGTGTGTGCCGATGAAGTGAACATGCTCTCGGCGATCGAAATGCTGACGCGGCAGAACCTGAAGCGCCAGAACGAACCGGATTTCGAACCCGAGCACCGCGTGCCGGACACCGACGCCAGCGGTCAGGTGATCAAGAAGCCGAAAAAACCGAAGAAGCCGAAAGCGTCGGGCGGTGGCGGTGGTAAACGCAATCTGGGCAAGTGGGTCGACAGCGGCGAGACCTCGGCACCGGAGCCATCGATCAAGCCAGTGCGCAAAGTGCCGGTGTTCAATACTGGACCGCGCAAGCGCAAACCCTGAAAGCAGCTTCGAGCGTTCAGGTGCAAGCTGCAAGTTAGAAGCGCTTTGCTTCGGCTTGCAGCTTGCAGCTCAGAACTTGCTGCTGCTTGACCCACTGCACAATACCCAACCCAGCCGCCCGCCCACTGGCGAAACACCCGGTCAGCAAGTAGCCGCCCGTCGGCGCTTCCCAGTCGAGCATCTCGCCCGCACAAAACACCCCCGGCAGCGCCTTGAGCATCAAGCGCTCATCCATCGCTTCGAACCTTACGCCACCGGCACTGCTGATCGCTTCGTCCAGCGGACGGGTTTTCACCAGAGTCAGCGGCAACGCTTTGATCGCTCGCGCCAGAAGCGCGGGATCGGCGAATGTTTCGGCATCGGTCAGCTCGCGCAACAACGCCGCTTTCACGCCATCAATCCCCACCTGACTATGCAGATGCTTGGCCATTGAGCGCGCGCCGCGTGGTTTGCTCAGCGCCGCCTGCAATTTATCCACAGGCCGGCCGGGCAGCAGGTCGATGTGGATAACCGCTGCGCCGTAGCGATTGATTTCCTCGCGTATCGGCGCCGACAGCGCATAGATCAGGCTGCCTTCGATCCCGGTCGCGGTGATCACGCATTCGCCCAGACGCGGGATATCGTCGTTTAACCCGATGGCGATGTTTTTCAGCGGCGCGCCGGCGAATTTGCTCACCATCAGCTCGCTCCAGGCTTGCACCTCGAAGCCGCAATTGCTTGGCTGCAACGGCGCCAGATCCACGCCGCGCTGCTCCAGCGGCAACATCCACGCGCCATCCGAGCCCAGGCGCGACCAACTGCCGCCGCCGAGGGCGAGCAGGGTGGCGTCGGGGTTTACGCTGATTTCGCCTTCTGGGCTGGCGATGCGCAGTGCACCGCTTGCGTCCCAGCCGAGCCAGCGATGGCGGGTGTGGATAACCACGCCGCTGTCGCGCAGGCGCTTGAGCCAGGCGCGCAACAGCGGGGCGGCCTTCATGTCGGTGGGGAACACGCGGCCGGAGCTGCCGATGAAGGTTTCGATGCCCAGTTCATTAATCCACTGGCACAGCGCATCGGCATCGAATGCGCGCAGTAGCGGGGCGATTTGCGGTGCGCGCTCAGCGTAGCGGGAGAGGAATGCCGGGTAGGCTTCGGAATGGGTGATGTTCATGCCGCCGACCCCGGCCAGCAGGAACTTGCGCCCCACCGAGGGCATGCCGTCGAAAACGTCGACGCGGATTCCGGCTTGGCTCAGCACTTCGGCGGCCATCAGGCCGGCGGGGCCACCGCCAATGATGGCGACGTGGGTGTTGGCGGGGGCGGAATTCTGGGTCATGGGCGTGCGCTGCGGTATGGCGGAACAAGGCGCGCATTCTAACAGCGCTGAACCCTGTGGGAGACCCCATGTGGGAGCGAGCCTGCTCGCGAACGCGGTCTGTCAGTCAATTAGATGCTGTAGGTGCAAAAGCTTTCGCGAGCAGGCTCGCTCCCACCGGGGGCTGCGGTGTATTTCGAGGCTGGTTAAAAAATAAACAGTGCGCTGGGCGCCTTGGCCAGCATGGCCTGCAGTCCCTTTCGCTCAGGTTATCCACAGCCAGTTCCACAGCGATTGTGGGTAACGCAGCACGTTTCAGTGACAGCCGTGTGAATCCCAGACCCGTTGCGCGCTGTGATGGAGGATGCCGTGGCGGCGGGCGAGGGCGTGGCGATCCTTGCTGTAGCCGCCGCCGATCACCCCGACCACCGGGATGTCGCGGCCCAGGCAGTGGCGCATCACCCGTTCATCGCGCTTGGCCACCCCGGCGTCGGTCAGTTGCAGATAACCAAGGGCATCGTCCTTGTGCACATCGACGCCGGCGTCGTAGAGCACCAGATCCGGTTGATACAGCGGCAGCAGGTAATTGAGCGTGTCATCGACCACCTGCAGATAGTCGGCATCGCCCATGCCCTTGGGCAGCGGAATGTCCCAGTCACTTTCGGCTTTGCGTGCGGGAAAATTCTTTTCGCAGTGCAGGGAAACGGTAATCGCCTCCGGCGTGTCGTGCAGAATCCGCGCGGTGCCGTCGCCCTGATGCACGTCGCAATCAAAGATCAGCACGCGATTGACCCGGCCGCTCTGCAACAGGTACTGGCTGATGATCGCCAGGTCATTGAAGATGCAGAAGCCGGCAGGGTAATCGTAATGAGCGTGATGGGTGCCGCCGGCCAGATGACAGGCCAGGCCATGTTCCAGCGCTTGCTCTGCGGCGAGGATCGAGCCGCCCACCGCGCGCACCGTGCGTCGCGCCAGCGCTTCGTTCCACGGCAGGCCGAGGCGCCGTTGGTCTTCGCGAGACAACTCGCCGCTCATGTAGCGTTCGATATAGCTGCGGTCATGGGCGAGGGCGAGGATGTCGTTGGGACAGATCTGCGGGCGCAGCAGGTCGGCGTCGCGGGTCAGGCCGCTGTCGACCAGGTGATCGCGCAGCAGACGAAACTTGTCCATGGGAAAGCGGTGATCCGCGGGAAACTCGGGGCTGTAGTCTTCGTGATAGATCAACGGCAAGGGCATGGCTTGTTTCGCGCAGAACCAGGGAAAGAATGAACGATCCTACCAGCGATGTAGACTCAACGGCATGGAAATGGAGGGGACGATGGAGCCGATACTGGAGCTGCAAAGCGCGCGGTTGTTGATGCGTCAGTGGCAGGACGAGGATTTGCCGGCATTCGCCGCGATGTGCGCCGATCCACAGGTCATGCGCTACTTTCCGGCGCCGTTGACCCGGCTCGAAAGTGCCGCATTGATCGGCCGCGTGCGCGGGCATTTTGCCGAGCACGGCTTTGGCCTGTGGGCGCTGGAGCGCAAGGACACGGGCGAGTTCATCGGTTTCACCGGGTTGGGCGTGGTCGGCTTCGATGCGCCGTTTACCCCGGCGGTGGAGATCGGCTGGCGGCTGGCCAAGGAACACTGGGGCCTGGGTTACGCCAGCGAAGCGGCGTGGACCGCACTGCGCGCCGGTTTCGACCAGTTGAAACTGGAGGAAATCGTCTCGTTTACCGCCGGGCAGAATGCGCAGTCGGAGAAGGTCATGCAGGCGATCGGCATGCATCACGATCCACAGGATGATTTCGATCACCCCAAGCTTGCGCTCGATCACCCGTTGCGCCGTCATGTTCTGTATCGCATCAGCCGCGAACAATGGCTGCAAACCTTGCATGAATAAGCCGACACGGACGTTTACAATGGCCGCCATCGTATTTGGCCCGTGCCAGAACCTGAATCGTCCGCCGCAGCCAAGACTGCGCGGCCATTGCTTTGTGTGAGGAGAGTCTGAATGAGCCAAGTGCTGGAAGATCTGGTCGATCTGCTGACCCTGGAACCGATCGAAGAAAACCTGTTCCGTGGTCGTAGTCAGGATCTGGGGTTCCGCCAGTTGTTCGGTGGTCAGGTGCTCGGCCAGTCGCTGTCGGCGGCCAGTCAGACGGTGGAAGAGGCGCGCCATGTGCACTCGCTGCACGGTTATTTCCTGCGCCCGGGCGATGCCAAGTTGCCGGTGGTCTATTCGGTTGATCGCGTGCGTGATGGCGGCAGCTTCAGCACCCGCCGCGTGACGGCGATCCAGAAGGGCCACCCGATCTTCACGTGCAGCGCTTCATTCCAGTACGACGAAAAAGGCTTCGAGCATCAGGGCCAGATGCCGGCGGTGGTCGGCCCGGAAAACCTGCCCTCGGAGCTGGAACTGATCCAGCAGCGTGCGCACCTGATTCCCGAGCACATGCGTGAAAAACTGCTGTGCCCGAAACCGATCGAAGTACGCCCGGTCACCGAAAAGGATCCGTACAACCCGCAACCGGCCGATCCGATCAAATATGTGTGGTTTCGCGCCGACGGCGCCCTGGCCGACATTCCTGCGCTGCACAAATACCTGCTGGCGTACGCCTCGGATTTCGGTCTGCTGACCACTTCGATGCTGCCCCACGGCAAGTCGGTCTGGCAGAAGGACATGCAGGTCGCCAGCCTCGATCACGCGCTGTGGTTCCACAACGACCTGCGCGCCGACGACTGGTTGCTCTACGCGATGGACAGCCCGTGGGCCGGCAACTCCCGTGGTTTTTCCCGTGGCAGCGTGTTCAACCGTGCCGGGCAACTGGTCGCTTCGGTGACTCAGGAAGGCCTGATCCGCCATCGCAAGGACTGGGCATGAGCCTGACCGCGGTTCGTCATTGGGTGTTCGATATGGACGGCACGCTGACTGTCGCCGTGCATGATTTCGCCGCGATTCGCGTGGCGCTGGCGATTCCGCCAGAGGACGACATCCTCACCCATCTCGCTGCATTGCCAGCGGATGAAGCAGCGGCCAAGCATGCCTGGTTGCTCGAGCACGAACGCGATCTGGCGCTGGGCTCGACCCCGGCCACCGGCGCGGTTGAGCTGGTGCGTGACCTGCATGCGCGCGGTTATCGCCTCGGCATTCTCACGCGTAATGCGCGGGAGCTGGCGCATGTCACGCTGGAGGCCATCGGCCTGGCTGACTGCTTCGCGGTCGAGAATGTGCTGGGTCGCGACGAAGCACCACCGAAACCACATCCCGGCGGTTTGCTGAAACTGGCCGAGGCCTGGCAAGTGCCGGCCAGTGACATGGTGATGGTTGGCGATTACCGCTTTGATCTGGATTGCGGCCGAGCAGCGGGGGCGCGGACGGTGCTGGTGAATCTGCCGGATAACCCGTGGCCGGAGTTGACCGATTGGCATGCGAAGGATTGTGTTGAGTTGCGGCGGATGCTGCAGGCCTGAGATCGTTGTTGTCTGATCGGACGCCTTCGCGAGCAGGCTCGCTCCCACAGGGGAATGCATTCCAACTGTGGCATTTATTCCAAATGTGGGAGCGAGCCTGCTCGAAGGGGCCGGTGAATTCAGCAAAAAACTCACTGATCAAACAGCGCCTTCTGCCCCTCCGCCGACGTCAGCATGCCATCCCCGTCATGCCCGACCCCAGGCACCTCCACCAGCCGCTGATTGACCCCCTCAGGATGGCGACGCAGCAAATAACCGAAATACAGCTTCCCGCGCATCAAGCGGTAAGCCCCTTGCGCCTCGGCCGCGCAGCTCTTGTCCAGCGCCGGGTGTTCCGGGTCGACGTCCTGCTGCCCGAGCAGATAAATCACCTCGCGTTTGACGTAAGCGCTCTCGACCTGCAACGGCGTTTGCCCTCCGGCATACACCGGCATGTCCGCCAGGCCGTACTTCCAGCGATTGAAACCCGGGCATTGTGCGTGGTCGAACGCCACTGGCCGCTGCTCGTTGAAGTACGCATAAGAAGAAGGATTGGCCACTACATAGCGCAAGCGAATACCGTTGGCCTTGAGCGCCGGCTGATCCTTGGCCAGCAGGGCGTAACGCTGCACCACCTGACCACCGCCGGAGTGGCCGAAGATCACGATCTGCTTCACGTCCGGAAACTGTTTGCGGTCGCTGAGCCGCGCGACGATTTCGTCCAGCGCCGCATAGGAACTCAGCGGATTCGGCCCGGTGGACAAGCCGCCGCCCATCCACTCGTCGCCCTGCCAGCGCAGCACCGTCGGCGGCAAGGAATACAGGGTGACGTCGCTTTCATTGAGAAACTGCGGAGCGATCACCAGCGTGTGCGCGGTCTGCCCGGCGAGTTCGGCGGCGCTTTCCGCGCTTTTGCGGTAGGTCTCGGCGTTGCGCAGGCGACCGTGAATGACGACCAGCACCCGCTCGATCTTCTCAGGTGCCGGGCCGATGCCCACTGCCATTTCCCCGGCCTTGAGTTGCAGGCGACCGGGGCTGATCGCGTCGACGCCGGCCGCTTGCGCGGTGCCGGCGATGAACAGTAACGCCACAAGCCATTTATGCATTTACAGGGTTTTCGCCGCGAAGGTGTCGCACTGGCTTACCTGGCCTTGCGCGAATCCGGTTTTGAACCAGCGCACCCTTTGCGCTGACGTACCGTGGGTAAACGAGTCCGGGACCACACGGCCCTGGCCCTGTTGCTGCAAGCGATCATCGCCGATGGCGTTGGCGGCGTTCAAGGCTTCTTCGATGTCGCCGGGCTCCAGCCAGTTCAGGCGTTTTTGCGCGTTGTATGCCCAGACGCCGGCGAGACAGTCGGCCTGCAATTCCTGACGAACCAGCAAGCCGCCGTCGCCTTCCATTTGCCGGCCTTGCTGACGCGCCGTCTGCATCTTCGCTGAGACGCCCAGCAGCGTCTGCACATGGTGGCCGACTTCGTGCGCAATCACGTAAGCCTGAGCGAAATCGCCGGCGGCTTTGAAGCGCTGCGACATTTCCTGAAAGAACGCCATGTCCAGATAGACCTTCTGGTCTGCCGGGCAATAGAACGGGCCGGTGGCAGAAGTGGCCATGCCGCACGCGGAGTTCACTCGATTGCTGAACAGCACCAGTGTCGGGTCTTTGTATTGGCGTCCGGCCTGCTGGAAGATTGGACCCCAGGTGTCTTCGGTGTCGCCAAGGATCGAACGGACGAATTCGGCCTGTTCATCATTGGCCGGTGGCGCCTGACGGGTTTGCGAGGAGGGCGCCGGTTGGTCCATCTGGCCGGTCAACTGGCCGAGGATCTGCATCGGGTCCTGGCCGGTGAGCCAGCCGATGCCGACGATCAGCACAATAGCGGTCAGGCTCAGGCCCTTGCCGCCACCGAAGCGCATGCCGCCACCACCGCCGGCATCATCACCCCGGGCGTCGACGACGTTGTCACTGCGTCGGCCTTTTTTCCATAGCATGTGGGAATCCTCTTTTATTGCCGGTGATGAATCTGCTGGTGATGAGTGTTGCCGCTGTGTGAGTGTGGCGCCAGTCCGGTCGTCCGTCCATGCACACGCGCCCACATGGTGCGGGCCTGGTATTGACGGTCGAGCGGGCCGTGAATTCAATCCCGAGTGGAATTTCTTCCGTTGAATTCATGAACCCGCTGTTTCGACGGCAGTCTGTGATGTTGCACACTGGCCGGACGCCGAAGTGGCGGGAATCTTGCCTCAAGGTTTTGCCTGGCGGCGGTTTCCCGGCGAAGAAGAGTGCAACCTGTGCGGTTGCTGAAAGCTCAGCCGACTATGATTGCCACAACGATTGCCGCCAGCGCGCACGCTCGCCCGGATTTTTTTTCAGAGATTGCCAATGACCGTCAGCACCCCGCTCTCCGGTGTCAACCAGCCCTTCAAGGGGATTCTGCTGATTGTCGTGGCGACGTTCCTGTTTTCCAGTCACGACGCGTTGTCGAAATACCTCTCCGGTTTTTATCCGATCGTGATGGTGGTGTGGGCGCGCTATGTGGTGCACACCTTGTTGATGGCAGGGATTTTCCTGCCGCAGTCCGGTTTGCGCGTGCTGCGCACCAAGAAGCCGTTATGGCAGCTCGCCCGTGCCCTGTGCCTGCTCGGCACCAGCCTGTTTTTCACCACGGCGCTGCTGTACATCCCGCTGGCGGAAGCCACGGCGGTCAACTTTCTCGCACCGGTATTGGTCACGGCATTGTCGGTGCCGTTGCTCAAGGAACGGGTGACGCGCGGGCAGTGGATCGCGGTGATCTGCGGCTTCATCGGCGTGCTGATCATCGTCCACCCGGGCGGCGACCTGTTCACCCCGGCGATCCTGCTGCCGTTCTGCTCGGCGCTGTTTTTCTGCTTCTACCAACTGCTGACGCGCAAGCTTGCCGAAGTGGACAGCCCGACCACCAGCAACTTCTTTGCCGGCCTGTGCAATACCCTGGTGATGAGCGCGCTGGTGCCGTTCTTCTGGCAAGTGCCGACGTTGACTCACGCCGCGCTGATGCTGGCGCTGGGCAGTTGCGGGATGACGGCGCATCTGTTCCTGACCCAGGCCTTCCGCCACGCCGCCCCAGCCTTGCTGGCGCCGTTCGGCTATTGCCAGATCGTCTTTGCCGGGTTGTTGGGCTGGCTGCTGTTCAATCACACCCCGAGCGGGTTGACGGTGATTGGTATTGCGGTGATCTGTTGCAGCGGATTGGCGGCAGCGTGGCAGCAGAGCCGGCGCTGAAGAGCGGATCCCGGTACAACTTGTGGGAGCGAGCCTGCTCGCGAAAGCGGTGTATCAGTCGCCATATTCAGCGGCTGACGTGACGCCTTCGCGAGCAGGCTCGCTCTCACAATGGGATATATGCAGGCAGGTTATTCGGTAACGGTCGGAATCTTGCGCGGTGCCATGAAGTACATCCACGTCAGTGCGAGGAAGTACATCGCCGGGATCAGCGTGAACAGCACCGTGTAGTTGTTGTTGGTGACGGTGAGGATGTGGCCGACGATCTGGGTCATGAACATCCCGCCGATCGCTGCGCACATGCCGCCGAAGCCGAACACCGTGCTCATCATGTGCTTGGGCGTGTAGTCCATCACCAGGCTCCAGATGTTCGCAGTCCAGGCCTGATGCGCGCCGATCGCCAGCGAGATCGCCGCCACCGCCACCCACAGATTCGCCGAGCCGGCGGCCATGACCACGCCGATGATGCAGCAGGCAAACAGCAACATCGACAGCAGCCGCGCCTTGATCGAGTTCATCCCGCGACCGATCAGGAACGAGGACAGAATCCCGCCGCCGACACTGCCGAAGTCAGCCGTGACGTAGATGATGATCAGCGGAATACCCATCTGCGTGACGTTGATGCCGAGGTTGTATTGCTGATTGAGAAACGGCGGCAGCCAGTACAGATAGAACCAGAACACCGGCGCGGTCAGCGAGTAAGCGAGGGCGAAGGCCCAGGTGCCGCGCATGCGCAGGATCTTGCTGAACGGCACGCGGGCCTGTTCCGGTTCGACTTGCTGCTGGATGTAATCGAGTTCCGACTGTTTAACCGTCGGGTGATCTTCCGGATTGAAATACTTCAAGCCCCAGAACAGCAGCCAGATGCCGCCGAGTGCCGCCATGCACAGGAACGCCGCTTGCCAGCCCCACACGTGCAGGACCAGTGGCAGCAGCATCGGCGTGAACATCGCGCCGACGTTGGTGCCGGCGTTGAAGATGCCGGTAGCGACAGCGCGTTCACCGGCCGGGAACCACAGGCGCGTGGTTTTCACACAGGCCGGGTAGTTGGCCGCTTCCGTCAGGCCGAGGATGAAGCGGCAGACCATGAAGCCGACTGCCGAGGTCGCCAGGCCATGGGCGCCAGTGGCCAGGCTCCAGAGCAGTACGGCGCAGAAGAACACGCGCTTGACGCCGACCCGGTCGATCAGGCGTCCCTGCAGGACAAAACCGATCGCGTAGCCGACCTGAAACCAGAAGTTGATGTTGGCGTAGTCCATCGCCGTCCAGCTCATTTCCTTGGCGAGGATCGGCTGCATGACGCCGAGGGCGGCGCGGTCGATGTAGTTGAGGGTGGTGGCAAAAAACACCAGCGCCAGCATGCCCCAGCGGGTCTTGCCGACAGCCATGGCGCCGCGGATCTTGTCGCCTATGCCACCCGTGGCAGTGCTCATGGCCGGAGCCATGCGGGAAGTCTGTGAAGGAATCATGTGTTCCACCCGTTTTTGGATTTGTTATTTGGTGTTCTTTTCTGTCGAACACCTTGCCCGGTGGTTAGTGGCCGGACTCGATGTGCGACCGATGTTGGGCAGTGAACAAAAAATCGTCAATTCGCCAAATCGCCTTAGTGTTCGATAATCGCACGCAAAACTAACCGGGTAGTACACTTTAAATTGCTGCGCGCAGGGATGCAGCCAATAATTTCCCTCACTATAAAAACCCATTCCCCGGTAGGAGCTGCCGAAGGCTGCGATCTTTTGATTTTGCTGTTTTGGTAATCAAGATCAAACGATCGCAGCCTTCGGCAGCTCCTACAGTAAAGATAAAGCGGCGCAGTCCGGGAGTTGAAACATGCAGCGTTCCATTGCCACCGTTTCCTTGAGCGGCACCCTGCCGGAAAAACTCGAAGCCATTGCCGCCGCCGGGTTCGACGGCGTGGAGATTTTCGAAAACGACCTCCTGTACTACGACGGCAGTCCCCGGGAAATTAAACAGATGTGCGCCGATCTGGGGATCGCCATCACCCTGTTTCAGCCGTTCCGTGACTTCGAAGGTTGCCGCCGCGATCGCCTGGCGCGCAACCTTGAGCGTGCCGAGCGCAAGTTCGATCTGATGCAGGAACTTGGCACCGACCTGGTGCTGGTCTGCAGCAACGCCTCGCCGGACAGTGTCGGCGATCAACAAATCCTCGTCGATGATTTGCGCCTGCTGGCCGAACGCGCCGGCGCCCGTGGCTTGCGCATCGGTTACGAAGCGCTGGCGTGGGGCCGTCACGTCAATACTTATCAACAGGTCTGGGACATCGTTCGTCAGGCTGATCACCCCAACCTCGGCGTGCTGCTCGACAGCTTTCACACCCTGTCGCTGAAGGGCGATCCCAGCGCGATCGCCGACATTCCCGGCGACAAGATCTTCTTCGTGCAAATGGCCGACGCGCCGATCCTGGCCATGGATGTGCTGGAGTGGAGCCGGCATTTCCGTTGTTTCCCGGGGCAGGGCGAGTTCGATCTGCCGGGTTTCCTCGCACCGATCATCAAGAGTGGCTATAACGGGCCGTTGTCGCTGGAAATCTTCAACGACGGCTTCCGCGCCGCGCCCCCGCGAGCCAACGCCGCCGACGGATTGCGCTCGCTGCTGTATCTGGAAGAGAAGACCCGTCAGCGTCTCGAGCAGGAAGCGCCGCCGGTGGCCAACCGTGAAATTCTTTTCGAAACGCCGTCCGCCAGCGAATACAACGGTGTGGAATTTCTCGAGTTTGCCGTCGACGAAGCGCTGGGCGCGAAGCTCAGTCACTGGCTGCAACGCCTCGGTTTTGCCAAGGCCGGGCAGCATCGCTCCAAGAGTGTCAGCCTGCTGCGTCAGGGCGATATCAACCTGATCCTCAACTCCGAGCCGTATTCGTTCGCCCACAGCTTTTTCGAAGCCCACGGTCCGTCGCTGTGCGCCACGGCGGTGCGGGTCAAGGACAGCGCCAGTGCACTGGCCCGCGCGGTCGCTTACAAGGGGCAGCCCTATCGCGGCCTGGTCGGGCCGAATGAACTGGAACTAGCGGCGGTGCGCGCACCGGACGGCAGCCTGATTTATCTGGTCGATGAGGACGCCGACGTGTACGGCACCGATTTCAATCTGTTGCCGGACGCGCAGAGCGGCGGCGGCCTCAAGCGTATCGATCACATGGCCATGGCACTGCCGGCGGACAGCCTCGACAGTTGGGTGCTGTTTTACAAAAGCCTGCTGGATTTCGAAGCCGACGACGAAGTGGTGCTGCCCGATCCGTACGGTCTGGTGAAGAGCCGCGCACTGCGTAGCCGCGACAGTTCGATCCGGCTGCCGCTGAACATTTCCGAGAACCGCAACACTGCCATTTCGCATGCGCTGTCGAGTTATCGCGGCTCCGGTGTGCATCACATCGCTTTCGATTGTGACGACATCTTTGCCCAGGTCAGTCGCGCCAAAGAGGCCGGCGTGCCGCTGCTGGACATCCCGTTGAATTACTACGACGACCTCGCGGCGCGTTTCGATTTCGACGATGAATTCCTCAGCGAACTGGCCTATTACAACGTGCTCTACGACCGTGACGCCCAGGGCGGCGAGTTGTTTCATGTCTACACCGAGCCGTTCGAGGGGCGTTTCTTCTTCGAGATCATCCAGCGCAAGAATGGCTATGCCGGCTACGGCGCGGCCAACGTTGCGGTGCGGCTGGCGGCGATGGCCAAATCCCGCAGCGGTGCGGTGCGTCAGGCGAAGTTGTAGGGAATTCGTAAACGCGGGATTAAACACCGGCTGCGCGGCTTCCTTCACTGTCCCGCGCGGCCCATAATCGCCAGCTTGTGCAGTGATGGCCGTGAGCCCGCGATGACCATGAATTCAGAACTTTCCGCCGCTGCTGTCGAGTCCGACGCAGTGCCGCGCAAGAGTCGCAAGAACAACCCGGAAAAGACCCGCGAAAACATTCTCCAGGAGGCGATCGTCGAGTTCGTCCAGCAGGGCTTGTCCGGCGCCCGCGTCGACGCGATCGCCGAGCGCATCCACACCTCCAAGCGCATGATCTATTACTACTTCGGCAGCAAGGAGCAGTTGTACGTCGAGGTGCTGGAGAAGCTTTACGGCGATATTCGCAGCACGGAAAACCGCCTGCACCTGGACGAGCTGCCGCCCGAGCTGGCGATCCGTCGGTTGGTGGAATTCACCTTCGATCACCATGACCACAACGTCGATTTCGTGCGCATCGTCAGCATCGAAAACATCCACAACGCCGAGTACGTAAAGCGTTCCGATGCGATCAAGGCGCTGAACAACACGATCCTCGGCACCTTGGGCGGGATTCTGCAACGAGGCGTGGACGAAGGTTTGTTCCGGCGTGGCATCGATGCGCTGGACGTGCACCTGCTGATCAGTTCGTTCTGCTTCTATCGCGTGTCGAACCGCCACACGCTGGGAGAAATCTTCCAGATCGACCTGCCGGACGAAACCATCAAGCAGCGCCACCGCGAGATGATCTGCGAATCGGTGTTGCGCTACCTGAAGGCCTGACTCGATCCCCCCTGTGGGAGCGAGCCTGCTCGCGAAAGCGGTGTGTCAGTCGCCCTGTTCGTTGACTGAATCGACGCCTTCGCGAGCAGGCTCGCTCCCACAAGAGTTACCCTGTTGTTCAGCCATTCATGCTCTGAAAATGCTCGAGCATGCGCTGCGCATCCGGCACCACGCCGCTGAACAATTCAAACGCCTTCACCGCCTGAAACACCGCCATGTTGCCGCCATCCAGGGTGCGGCAGCCCAAGGCGCGGGCGTCGCGCAGCAGTTCGGTTTCCAGCGGGAAATACACAATCTCCGCGACCCACATTGCCTTGCGTAGCAACCCGGCCGGCACCGGTGAACCCGGCAGCTTGGCCATGCCCATCGGCGTGGTGTTGACCAGACCATCGGTCTGCGCCAGCGCCCCGGGCAAATCCCGTCCCGCCTGCGCGCGACCGGCGCCAAAATGTTGATTCAGATTGTTCGCCAGGCTCTCGGCACGCTCGCGGTCGACATCAAAAATCGTCAATTGCCGTACGCCTTCACTGAGCAGCGCGTGGGCCACCGCCGCGCCAGCGCCACCGGCGCCCATCTGGACGACACGTTCTCGGGCAGCGTCCGGCAGACCTCGGCGAAAACCCTCGGCGAAACCGAGGCAATCGGTGTTGTGGCCGACACGCTTGCCGTCCTTCAGCACCACGGTGTTGACCGCGCCGATACCCCGGGCTTCCGGCGACAACTCGTCGAGCAGCGGGATGACCGCCTGTTTGCACGGGAAAGTGATGTTCAACCCGGTGTAATTCATCCGCTCCGCCGCTTGCAGCAAGTCGGGCAGAGCCGTGCTGTCGAGGTGCAATTGATCGAGGTCGATGAGCTGGTACAGATAACGCAGGCCCTGCGCATCACCTTCGTGCTCATGCAGTGCCGGCGTACGTGAAGCCTGAATCCCGGCGCCGATCAGCCCGGCGAGTATCACCTTGGAACGCGACATGGTTCTTACCTCTGCAACCGCTGACCGAAATGCTCCAGCGCCAGGCGGTAGCCATGGCTGCCGAACCCGCACATCACCGCCGTGGCGATGCCGGAAACAAACGAATGATGACGAAACGGCTCACGGGCGTGGACGTTGGACAGATGCACCTCAATCACCGGCAATTCACTGGCGACCAGTGCATCGCGAATCGCCACGGACGTATGCGTCCACGCCGCCGGATTGATCACGATCCCGGCACAACGACCACGCGCGGCGTGAATCCAGTCGAGCAGCTCGCCTTCATGATTGGTCTGGCGAAATTCCACGGTCAGGCCGAACTCGTCAGCCGCGCGACCACACAGTGCAGAAATATCGGCCAGGGTTTCATGACCATAAGTCGCCGGCTCGCGGGTGCCGAGCAGGTTCAGGTTCGGGCCGTTAAGCACCAGAACGATAGGGGGCATGGGGTAACTCCACTTATTGTTTTTGGCATTGGCCGAGAGGGTTCAGCCTGTGGAGATAAAATGTACTAGATGGTTACATCGGTCAATTGGACAACTTTAAGAGCTGTAATTTTCGTTCGGTGATCGCACAGGGGGGATCATGCCAAGCGTAATTTCAAAACGTAACGACAGCTTTTCTTACGTTTTTCTCGGCTCATTTCTCGAGCACCAACCCCACGCCCGCTAGTCTTCAGTGACCTCCGGCACATCGCTTTGTGTTAACCGGTCGTCGGACTCGAAAGGAAATTCGAGCTCTGGAAATCAATTAACCTAACGGATGGGTTAGCATGAAGATATGCAGCTACAAAGGAATGTCGATTCGCATCATGTTGAGAGACGAACACTGCCCACCGCACGCCCATGTAGATGCGGGTGCCTGGAATGCCCGCTTCCGGTTCAGCTTCTGGCACAACGAAGTTGATCTGTGGGATGTCGTGCCGCTGTCCCGACGACCACCGCTCGCTGTGCTGAACGGCTTGTGTCTGTCACTTGGACAACCGGCGCACCTGCGTCGAGCACGAGGGATCTGGTGGTCGGGCTTGAAGACCGTTTGTCTCGATAATCAGATATGGGACTGCCAAGCAAACGAAGTGCCCGTGATGAAGCCAGTCACCGACGAGACCTACAGGATCGGATCGGCGCGCTATGAACCCGATGAAGACAAGGTGCTGCTGTCCTTGATCGGCAAGTTGGAAGGAGTTGAGATCGAATTATGAAAGTCATCAAGGCAAAACCGTCGGTGCATCGCCCCCTGACGGAAGAAATGCTCGATGCCGCCATCACACTTGGCGAAGTACGACAGGCCAATGGTTTGCAGGCCGTGTCAGTGAGCTTCGAAGAATCCTCTTTGGTCATTCGTTTCGAGGACGGCAGCGGTGTTTTGCTTCCGGTGAAGCTGTATCCCGAATTCGCGGGGTTTGAAGCGGGCGATTATGCAAGCCTGACGATCGGCTTCGCCGGCACTGCGCTGTGCCATGAGGGTAAGGATCTGGATATTTCCATTGCCGGAATGATTTCAGCGAGCCCGCCACTTATGCGCATGGCCGCGTCGATCGTCGCCTCGCGCAACGGGCGTCAAAGCAGCGCTGCGAAATCTGCGGCAGCGCGAGCCAATGGCAAAAAAGGCGGGCGTCCACGCAAAACTGATATCGCGCCATAGCACCCACAAAAAAGCCGTCAATCACGACGGCTTTCTCGTACCAACTACCCGCGATTAGCGCCGGGTCAGCAGCACACCGGATTCCATGTGATGGGTCCACGGGAACTGGTCGAACAATGCGCACTTGGTAATGCGGTGGGTGTCATGCAGCTGGGCGATGTTGGCCGCCAGGGTGTCCGGGTTGCAGGAGATGTAGAGGATATTGTCGAAGCGCCGGGTCAGTTCGCAGGTGTCCGGGTCCATGCCGGCGCGCGGTGGGTCGACGAAGACGCTGCCGAATTCGTAACTCTTCAGATCGATGCCGTGCAGGCGGCGGAACGGGCGCACTTCGTTGAGCGCTTCGGTCAGCTCCTCGGCGGACAAACGCACCAGCGTAACGTTATCCACAGTGTTTTCGCTGAGGTTGCTCAGGGCCGCGTTGACCGAAGTCTTGCTGATTTCGGTAGCGAGCACTTTGCGCACGCGCGTCGCCAGCGGCAGGGTGAAGTTGCCGTTGCCGCAGTACAACTCGAGCAGATCGTCGCTGCGATCGCCCAGCGCGTCGTATGCCCAATTGAGCATCTTCTGGTTCACCGTGCCGTTGGGCTGGGTGAATGCGCCCTCGGGCTGGCGATAGCTGAAGGTGCGGCCGCCGACTTCGAGTTTCTCGACGACATAGTCCTGACCGAGCACTTCGCGCTTGCCCTTGGAGCGGCCGATGATGCTCACGCCGAGATCGGCCGACAGCTTCGTTGCTGCCGCATGCCAGTGCTCGTCCAGCGGACGGTGATAGCACAGGGTGATCATCGCGTCGCCGGCCAGCGTGGTCAGAAATTCGACTTGGAACAGCTTGTGGCTCAGCGCCGAACTGGCTTGCCACGCGGCCTTCAACTGCGGCATCAACTGGTTGATGCGCAGGCTGGCAATCGGGAATTCTTCGATAAGGATCGGCGTGCGTTTGTCGTCCTGAGAGAACATCGCGTAATGCCGTTCGCCGCCCTCGCGCCAGAGGCGGAATTCGGCGCGCAGGCGGAAGTTCTGCAGAGGCGAGTCAAACACCGTCGGCGCAGGTGCATCGAACGGTGCCAGCAGATCACGCAAGCGCGTGACCTTGGCTTCGAGTTGTTCGGCGTAGGCTTGGGAATCGAAACTCATGCGTTGAACCAACCCAACTTGATCACAAACAGAATCGACAGAATCACCAGTGCCGGGTTCAGCTCACGGGCGCGGCCGGACAACAGTTTGATGGCGGTCCAGGCGATGAAGCCGAAAGCGATGCCGTTGGCGATCGAATAGGTGAACGGCATGGCCAGCGCGGTAACCACAACCGGCGCAGCCACGGTGATGTCGTCCCAGTCTATTTCCGCCAGGCCGGAAGTCATCAGCACGGCGACGAACAGCAGCGCTGGCGCAGTGGCGAACGCCGGAACGCTGGCCGCCAGGGGCGAGAAGAACAGCGCCAGCAGGAACAGGATTGCCACGACGATGGCGGTCAGGCCTGTGCGGCCACCGGCACTGACGCCGGCAGCGGATTCGATGTAACTGGTCGTGGTCGACGTACCCAGCAGCGAGCCGGCCATGGCCGCCGTGCTGTCGGCGATCAGCGCGCGGCCCATTTTCGGCATGTGGCCGTCCTTGCCCATCAGGCCGGCGCGCTTGGCGACGCCGATCAGGGTCCCGGAGTTGTCGAACAGGTCGACGAACAGGAAGGCGAAAATCACGCTGACCAGACCGATGTCCAGTGCGCCTTTGATGTCCAGTTGCAGGAAGGTTGGCGCCAGCGACGGCGGCATTGACATGATGCCGCCGAACTCGGTGACGTTCAGTACGATCGAGGCGATGGTCACTGCCAGAATGCCGATCAGCACCGCGCCGCGCACTTTCAGCGCTTCGAGGGCGACGATCACGGCAAAGCCGACGGTGGCCAGAATCGGTGCCGGTTTGGTCAGATCGCCGAGGCCGACCATGGTCGCCGGGTTGCTGACCACGATGCCGGCATTGTGCAGGGCGATCAGTGCCAGGAACAGGCCGATACCGGCGGCAATCGCCGAGCGCAGTGGCAGCGGAATGGCGTTGATGATCCATTCACGGATGCGGAAGATCGACAGCAGAAAGAACAGCACGGCGGAAATGAACACCGCACCCAGCGCCACCTGCCAGGTGTGGCCCATGTGCAGCACCACGGTGTAGGTAAAGAAGGCGTTCAGGCCCATGCCCGGAGCGAGAGCGATCGGGTAGTTGGCGATCAGGCCCATAACGGTCGAGCCGATGGCAGCCGCCAGACAGGTGGCGACGAAGATCGCGCCCTTGTCCATGCCGGTCTCGCCGAGGATGCTCGGGTTGACGAACAGAATGTAAGCCATGGCCAGGAAAGTCGTGACGCCCGCAAGAATTTCGGTGCGCACGTTGGTGTTGTGTGCCTTGAGTTGAAACAGCCTTTCCAGCATGTCTGCTCCCCGTGGCGCGCGTGGCGCCGTGAATGTATCGACCTCAACAGCAAAGCACAGACCGTCGCAAGCGCCTGGAAAATTGTCGTGGGCCGGAAAAAGCCGCGCATCATACCAGCCGCGTGAGGAATTTGGCGGATGTTGGTGTCGATCGTCGGCGAAGTTTTGCGCAGCCGACAACTGCGCCATACTGCGCGCTGATTTTTCGGAGTGGGCAGGCATGCGCAACAGCGGGATCAGGATTTTCGGATGGATTGCAGCACTGCTGCTGACAGCTCCGGCGTTCGCGGCATCGGCGCCGCCACTCTCCGAGGTGAAGGTGATCAAAGTTCAGTCACCGTCCTGCGGCCTGGAAGATATTGCCGATAACCAGCCGCAAACCCAATGCAATCACAGCGGGCCGAATATCAAAGTCTTCGTGCTGGAAGTCGGCTATGGCCAGAACCAGCCACACGTGACTCTGGATGGCTTCGAGGTCAACGGCACCCGAGGCCCGGTGTGCGCCTTCGATAATGGCAATCTCACCGAGTGCACGCCCGGCAGCAAAACCGTCGGATCTCTTTATACCTTCGATCTGGCCGGCAAACAGGAAGGCACCTTCAACTTCAGCAACACCTCGATCAACGCCCCGCGCAACACGCTTTCGACCCAGCTTTACATCAAGTAACGGCTGTCTGCGAACAGGGTGGGACAAAGCTGACTACGCTTGACTGACTATCCAGCGGAAAGCGCCCATGACTTCCAGAGCCCTGATTGCCCTCGCCGAGGGCATCGACGATTTGCAAAGCGTGACCCTGATCGACGTGCTGCGCCGCGCCGGCATCGAAGTGGTCGCCGCCAGCATCGAAGGCCGACGCATGCTGACCTGTGCGCGCGGCACCCGGCTGACTGCCGACGGCATGCTGGTCGATGTACTGGCACAGACTTTTGACCTGATCGTCCTGCCAGGCGGTGCCGTCGGTTCCCGGCATCTGGCGGCGCATCAGCCCTTGCAGCAATTGCTCAAGGACCAAGCCAGCGCCGGCCGCCTGTTCGCCGCCATCGGCGAAGCTCCGGCTGTCGCCCTGCAAGCATCAGGCGTGCTGCGCCAGCGACGCATGACCTGCCTGCCCGGCGCCAGCCATCAACTATCAGGCTGTACGTTTGTTGATCAACCGGTGGTAGTCGACGGCAACTGCATCACCGCCCAAGGCTCGGGACCGGCGCTGGAGTTTGCCTTGACCTTGGTCGAGCAACTTGGTGGCAAGGCGTTGCGGGCGAGGGTGGCGGGGGAGTTGATGGCCTGACGGATTCAGGCCTTCTCTTCCACCGGTACATGCATCCGATCCCGATTCGCCAACGTCGGAAACAGTTTGATCCACGTCCCCGTCACCACCAGCGTGCCGATCCCGCCCATGACCACGGCCGGCACGGTGCCGAACCAGTGGGCGGTGAGGCCGGATTCGAATTCGCCCAACTGGTTGGATGCGCCGATGAACAGGCCGTTGACCGCACTGACCCGGCCGCGCATTTCGTCGGGGGTTTCCAGTTGTACGAATGAGGCACGGATGACCATGCTGATCATGTCCGCTGCGCCGAGCACCACCAGCACCGCCAGCGAGAACCAGAACGAGGTCGACAAACCAAACGCGATAGTGGCGACGCCGAAGATGCCGACGGCGGTGAACATCACCCGGCCAACATTGCGCTCCACGGCAAATCGCGCCAGGAACAGTGACATCAGCAACGCACCCACCGCCGGCGCCGAGCGCAACAGGCCAAGGCCCCACGGGCCGGTCAGCAGAATGTCCTTGGCGAACACCGGCAGCAACGCCGTGGCGCCGCCGAGCAACACGGCGAACAGGTCCAGCGAGATCGCACCGAGGATGTCCGGGCGGCTGCGGATGAAGCGAATCCCTGCCAACAGCGAGTCCAGCGTGGCTTTGCCTTTATTCAATGGCGTCTGGCGTGCCGGCAGGTTGAGCATCAGCGCGCAGGCGATCACGTACAGCAGCACGGTCGGGCCGTAGACCCAGACGCTGCCGAACGCATAGAGCAAACCGCCAAGAGCCGGAGCGACGATAGTGGCCGACTGCTGCGCCGATTGCGCGGCGGCAACTGCACGGGGGAAAAGCGCACTGGGGACGATGCTCGGCAGCAGCGCCTGAGTCGTCGGCATCTCGAACGAACGGGCGGCGCCGAGCAGGAAGGCGAGGATGAAAATCATCTCGCGGGTGACGTGATCGGTGGCGCTGCCGATGGCCAGCGCCAAGGCAATCAGTGCCTGCAACGACTGGCAAAGCGCGGCGACCTTGCGCCGATCATAGCGATCGGCAACGTGCCCGGTGTGCAGCATGAACAGCACGCGCGGGGCGAATTCGACCAGCCCGACCAGGCCCAGATCCAGCACGTTGCCGGTCAGTTGATACAGATTCCAGCCGATCGCCACGGTGAGCATCTGGAAACCGCTGGCGGTGAAAATCCGCGCCAGCCAAAAGGCCATGAATGGACGATGGTGACGTAGCAGCAGGGGCTCTTGAATGGGCATCTGAAGGCAGTCTTGGGCGAGTGAACGGCGAGATTATCACCAGTCTGTAACAGGAAGTTGCTACGAGAAACAATTCAGTTAGCCAGACATCGATCTTTCATGCTGACAATCAACCCTGTGGTGAGGGGATTTATCCCCGTTGGGTCGCGCAGCGGCCCCAAAAGCTGGAAGCGACGACTGCTGCGCAGCCCAACGGGGATAAATCCCCTCGCCACAGGAGAGTGAGGCAACTTGTCACGCGGCAAACCACCACGCAGTTCATTGGTAAAAATGGGACTACTCTTTCAACGTTGCTTGATCCAGATCAAGATCCCGACCGGAACTGATCTGGCGGCCATTTGGCCAGACTCCCTGCGTTGCGATGGTTGCAAAAAAAGAACGAATCCGAATTCGCCGCACTCCATATCCGTGGGGGCAGTGGTGCAGGCCTCCGGGCCAGCTACCCGTATTACCTGACAGAGGAAGCCATATGTTCGGTTTAGAGGCTCTCGATCTCGCCCGAATTCAGTTCGCGTTCACCATCTCGTTCCACATTCTGTTCCCGGCCATCACGATTGGCCTGGCGAGTTACCTGGCGGTGCTCGAAGGCTTGTGGCTGAAGACCCGCAACGACACCTACCGCGATCTCTACCATTTCTGGTCGAAGATTTTTGCCGTCAACTTCGGCATGGGCGTGGTTTCCGGGCTGGTCATGGCTTATCAGTTCGGCACCAACTGGAGTCGTTTTTCCGACTTCGCCGGTGCCGTCACCGGGCCGTTGCTGACCTATGAAGTGCTTACGGCGTTCTTCCTTGAGGCCGGTTTCCTTGGCGTGATGCTGTTCGGCTGGAACAAGGTCGGGCGCGGCCTGCACTTCTTCTCGACGGTGATGGTAGCGATCGGCACGCTGATTTCGACCTTCTGGATTCTCGCCTCCAACAGCTGGATGCAGACCCCGCAAGGCTTTGAAATCGTCAACGGTCAGGTCATCCCCACCGACTGGCTGGCAATCATCTTCAACCCGTCATTCCCTTACCGGCTGATGCACATGGCCACGGCGGCGTTCGTCGCCACGGCGTTCTTCGTCGGCTCGTCGGCGGCCTGGCACCTGCTGCGCGGCAGGGACAACCCGGCGATCCGCACCATGCTGTCGATGGCCATGTGGATGGCATTGATCGTCGCGCCGATTCAAGCGGTGATCGGCGACTTCCACGGCCTCAATACGCTCAAGCATCAGCCGGCAAAAATCGCTGCGATCGAAGGCCACTGGGAAAACCATGGCGACGAAGCGACGCCGCTGATCCTGTTCGGCTGGCCGGACATGAAAGAGGAACGCACCAAGTTCGCCGTAGAGATTCCATACCTCGGCAGCCTGATTCTGACCCACTCGCTGGATAAACAAGTACCGGCGCTGAAGGAATTTCCACCGGAAGACCGGCCGAATTCGACCATCGTGTTCTGGTCCTTCCGGATCATGGTCGGTCTCGGTTTCCTGATGATCTTCACCGGTTTGTGGAGTCTGTGGCTGCGCAAACGCGATTCGCTGTATACCTCGCGGCCGTTCCTGCATCTGGCGTTGTGGATGGGGCCGTCCGGCCTGATCGCAATTCTTGCCGGCTGGTTCACCACGGAAATCGGCCGTCAACCGTGGGTGGTCTATGGCCTGATGCGCACCGCAGATGCTTCGTCCAACCACAGCTTCATGCAGATGAGCATCACCCTGATCATGTTCGTAGTGGTGTATTTCGCCCTGTTCGGCGCGGGGCTCGGCTACATGATGCGCCTGGTGCGCAAAGGGCCGAAGATCAGCGAAGGCAGTGAAACGCCGGACGGTGGTCCAGGCAAGAAACGCACCCCGGCGCGTCCGTTGTCCGCAGCCGACGATCCGGCCGAGGGCGAGCACGAAGACAACACTCGCTTGACCAAGGAGATTTGACTCATGGGTATCGATCTTCCGCTGATCTGGGCCGTGATCATCATCTTCGGCATCATGATGTACGTGGTCATGGACGGCTTCGACCTGGGCATCGGCATTCTCTTCCCGTTCGTGCCCGGCAAGACCGATCGCGACGTGATGATGAACACCGTCGCCCCTGTGTGGGACGGCAACGAAACCTGGCTGGTGCTGGGTGGCGCGGCGTTGTTCGGCGCCTTCCCGCTGGCCTATTCGGTGGTGTTGTCGGCGCTGTACCTGCCGCTGATCTTCATGCTCATGGGCCTGATCTTTCGCGGTGTGGCCTTCGAGTTCCGCTTCAAGGCCAAGGATGAAAAACGTCACCTGTGGGACAAGGCATTCATCGGTGGTTCGATCGCGGCGACGTTCTTTCAGGGCGTGGCGCTGGGAGCGTTCATCGATGGTCTGCCGGTGGTCAATCGCCAGTTCGCTGGAGGTTCACTGGACTGGCTGACACCGTTCACGCTGTTTTGCGGCGCGGCGCTGGTAGTGGCTTATGCCTTGCTCGGTTGCACCTGGCTGATCATGAAAACCGAAGGCAAATTGCAGGAGCAGATGCATGACCTGGCGCGGCCGTTGGCGTTCGTCCTGCTGGCAGTGATCGGTATCGTCAGCCTGTGGACACCCCTGTCGCATCCGGAAATCGCCTCACGCTGGTTCAGCATGCCGAATCTGTTCTGGTTCATGCCGGTGCCGATTCTGGTGCTGGTCACCTTGTACGGCCTGATCCGCGCGGTGGCACGTAACGCCAACTACACGCCGTTCCTGCTGACCCTGGTGCTGATCTTCCTCGGCTACAGTGGCTTGGGCATCAGCCTGTGGCCGAACATCGTGCCGCCGTCGATCTCGATCTGGGACGCCGCCGCGCCGCCGCAAAGTCAGGGCTTCATGCTGGTCGGCACGCTGTTCATCATTCCGTTCATCCTGGGTTATACCTTCTGGAGCTACTACGTGTTCCGCGGCAAGGTCACCCACGAAGATGGTTATCACTAATCCAATTGCAGGGCTTGCCCTGTGGGAGCGAGCCTGCTCGCGAAGGCGTCCGCAGTGACGCCTTGGCTTAACGGAGATCGATGCAATGACCGGCAAACATTCCCTGCACGACATTGAAGAAGCCGAAAAAAAGCCGCTGTGGCAGCGGCTCGGCTGGTTGGCCCTGATCTGGGTTGGCAGTGTCGGCGTGTTGTTCATCGCCGCCAGCCTGATGCGCATGTTCATGAATGCCGCGGGTTTGACCACCCACTGAAATATCCCGTCCCGGCGCCTTCGGGTATGGACTTGCGACCCTCCTCACGGAGGGTTTTTTTATGCCGCAGATTTATTTGCGCGCTTTGAGGATGACGAATTTCGGCGTGGCCGCCACTTGCTCGACGCCACGAAACAAGCGCGCCAGTTTGCTGTGATAGCCCAGATGCCGATTGCCGACAATGTACAGCGCACCGCCGACCACCAGCGCCTCGCGCGCCTGCTGGAACATGCGCCAGGCGAGGAAATCGCCGACCACCTGTTGCTGATGGAACGGTGGGTTGCACAGCACCACGTCCAGCGACTGCGGCGCCTGCCCGGCCAGACCATCGCCAGCGCGCACGATCACTTCGCGATCGCCCAATGCCGCGCGCCAGTTCTCGGCAGCCGATTGCACCGCCATGAACGATTCGTCGACCAGCGTGTAATGCGCATCCGGGTTCTGCAAGGCGCTGGCAATTGCCAGAACACCGTTGCCGCAACCGAGATCGGCGACTCGCGCGTGGCCAAGGTTCTTCGGCAGATGCGGCAGAAACGCGCGAGTACCGATGTCGAGGCCTTCGCGGCAGAACACATTGGCGTGGTTGAGCAGTTCGATTGCCGGTTCGTCGAGGCGATAACGAGTCGGGTAGGGCGATGTGGCGGGCGCTTTGCTTTCAGGCGTGGCGATCAGCAGTCGGGCTTTCTTCACGGCCAGCGACGCCTGCACCGGGCCAATGTAGCGCTCGAGCAGATCGCCGGCAGCGCGCGGCAGATGCTTGACCATGGCGGCGGCGATCACTTGCGCGCCCGGAGCGAGTTGCCCTTGCAGGCGGATCAACTGCTCCTCCAACAGCGCCAGGGTTTTAGGGACGCGGATCAGCACCCGGTCAAACGGCCCGACCAAGGGCTCACTGGCCGGAATCGGACGAATCGCATCGAACGCCTGGCCATTGCGTAGCAGATTCTTTTCCAGCCCGACGAAACCGAGGAACGAGTCGCCGCTGCTGCTCACCTCGACCTTGCCCTGCAGGCTGATCGCCAAGGCGCCAAAGCTGTCATTGAGCACCAGCACGCGGGTGCTGCTCTGAGGTTGTTCGCTGGCGAGATGATTGAGCAGGTATTCGTCCGCCGCATCGAAGGCTTGCAGCGGTTCATTCTGCTGTTCAGGCTGGCGGATCAGGTCGAGCTGGGCGAAAGGCGTTTCGAGCAAGGGCATGGGGCGGGGACTCAGGATATTCGGCAGATATCCCGTTGCCGGCAGATGGTGCGACGGGATCCGACCGAGTGGACTGCGATGCAAGCAGGTTGCGTCATCACTCGGAAAGGCCTGAATGGTACGTTTTTTTGCGCGTAAATACTCGCAGGATTACCGTGCGATATCGCTCGTCAGTCAGATAATCCCGGCACGAGCGGCGGCAATCACTGCGGAAATCTTGTTGCAGACGTTGAATTTTTCGATGACGTTTTGTACGTGATAGTTAACGGTGCGTTCGCTCAGGCTGAGGATTCTCGAAATATCGTGAGCGGTCTTGCCCATGGCGGACAATTTCATGATCTCCAGTTCCCGGGACGATAGCCTCGGTTTGCTGGGTTTGGCCGGTGTGGGAACGGTGCGGGCATACAGGTCACTGAAGTGTCGGTTGGCAAAAAACAGATAACCGTAATGCTCATACAGTTCGAGCGGGCTGATCGGGCAGTGGGTTCGAGCCAGACTGATGATGCTGCACAAACCGCTGGTTTCGTCATGAAAGGCCTGCGACCAGCCATGCTGCAGCCCATTCTGTTTCAACGCCTGCCACAACTCGGGTGCATCGTTGAAGACTCTTTCTTCCCAAACGATGGGTAATATTGAGTGATTGCAATGCGCTATTACCGGATCAATATTGCGAAAGTTCTCTTTGTTGTACTGAATGTTCCATTCTTTAGGGTAGTTATTGATCTGCAAGGCATTCAGGTGGACATCACGATGAGGGGACGTCACTGCTATTGCACAGTAGTTAAAGCCCAGATTCTCGGCAAATCTCAGCAGTATCGGGTACGCCGCTTCAATGCCTTTGGCAAATGTCAGTTGTTTCAATTGTGATTCCTTCCACGTTTCCATGAACTTTGCCTCTGTATCTTGATATCGGGGTGCGGAATGGATCCAAAAGATCCGGCACGAATCGAAGTGTAGGATCTTTCCTGCGAAACGCCTTACATTTTTTCGAGATTGAAACTTTGATGTTTTTTATAAAGTGTTCCTAGCAATACGCGCTGTTATATTTTAACTGCCATCTTAAAGTTATTACTCTAGATCTAAAATTGACATCACATCGAATGTGCAGCGCTGATTCTGTCAATATCATTACCGTTGGCAGGTGTTTGGCAGCGCGGTTTTGCGGGACACTGTAGGCAATCGTTTCAAGGAGCGCCTCATGACTGCCAGTACCGAGAAGTACACCACCCAGACCTTGCTCGATGTGCAACCGTTGACGCCGAACCTGTTCACGCTGCGCACCAGCCGCGACCCAGGCTTTCGCTTCCGTGCCGGCCAGTTCGCCCGGCTGGGCGTCACCAAGGCCGATGGCAGCACGGTCTGGCGCGCCTATTCGATGGTGTCGTCGCCGTTCGACGAGTTTCTCGAGTTCTTTTCCATCGTCGTGCCGGGCGGCGAATTCACCAGTGAGCTGAGCCGGCTCCAGGTCGGCGACAGCTTGATGGTAGAACGCCAGGCGTTTGGCTACCTGACGCTGGATCGCTTTGTCGATGGCCGAGACCTGTGGTTACTGTCCACCGGCACCGGGGTGGCACCGTTTCTGTCGATCCTGCAGGACTTCGAGGTCTGGGAGAAATTCGAGCGGATCATTCTGGTTTACAGCGTACGGGAGGCGCGGGAACTGGGTTATCAGGAGTTGATCGCCGGGTTGGCGCAACGGGAGTATCTGAGCGAATACGCCCACAAGCTGCAATTCATCCCCACTGTGACCCGCGAAGCGCATCCAGGCGCGCTGCGGGGCCGGATTACTACGCTGATTGAAAACGGCGAGCTGGAACGCGCGGCGGGCGTTAAGCTCTCGCCAGAGCATTCGCGTGTGATGTTGTGCGGCAACCCGCAGATGATCGACGACACCCGCGCCTTGCTCAAGCAGCGCGACATGCGCCTGAGCCTGACGCGCAAGCCGGGGCAGGTTGCGGTGGAAAATTACTGGTAACGAAAACGGCACCCGCGGTTGCCGTTTTGATGACTACCGAATGCCTCAGGGCCGCTCGTTCTGCGCCTTGAGCAGGTCGCGAATTTCGCCCAGCAGTTGCTCTTCCTTGCTCGGGATCGGCGGCGCGGTCGGTGCTACAGCTTCTTCGCGCTTGAGGCGGTTGATGGCTTTGACACCCATGAAAATCGCGAATGCGACAATCACGAAATCCAGCACCGTCTGCAGGAATTTGCCGTAAGCCAGCACCACTGCGGGCGCATCGCCCTGGGCTGCTTTGAGCGTGACAGCCAGATCACTGAAGTCCACTCCACCGATCAACAGGCCAATCGGCGGCATGATCACGTCGCCGACAAACGACGAAACGATTTTGCCAAACGCCGCGCCGATGATGATACCGACGGCCATGTCGACCACATTGCCTTTGACCGCGAAGGCCTTGAACTCGCTAAGCACGCCCATAGTTATTTCCTTGTTACAGATGAGTTTGGTGTTGGCAGTGTAAATCAGCGAAACGCCTCCTGCGCGAAACACCTTCTTACAATGCCCGTTTTTATCGACACATCGATTGACGATTAGTTTGCAAATTGCCAGCAATCGCGCGCGGAATACGCGCTAACCCGCTGACGGGAAAGCCAATTTCTTCAATCATGGTGTTACGTTCTTTCTATTTATGTTCTGCGGCACAGGCCTCTAGCCTTGGTGTGGCGCACCTGGATGCGCCCAATAAAACCAGAGGAACCTGATATGACATCCACTCCTGGACTGGGGGCTTTTCCCTTCCGCCGCACCTTCGGCGTACTGACTGCCGGGCTGCTGACCTTTTCGGTCAACGCCGCTCCGCTGACCCGCGATAACGGCTCGGCAGTCGGTGACAATCAGAACTCGCAAACTGCCGGCGCCAACGGCCCGGTGCTGCTGCAGGATGTGCAACTGATCCAGAAGCTGCAGCGCTTCGATCGTGAACGCATCCCCGAGCGCGTCGTACACGCACGCGGCACCGGCGCTCACGGCACCTTCACCGTGACCGATGACCTCAGCGACCTGAGCAAGGCCAAGGTGTTCGCCGCAGGCCAGAGCACGCCGGTATTCGTGCGTTTCTCGGCGGTGGTGCATGGCAACCATTCCCCGGAAACCCTGCGTGACCCGCGCGGTTTCGCCACCAAGTTCTACACTGCTGACGGCAATTGGGATCTGGTCGGCAACAATTTCCCGACCTTCTTCATCCGCGATGCGATCAAATTCCCGGACATGGTGCACGCCTTCAAGCCCGATCCGCGCACCAACCTCGATGACGATTCGCGCCGGTTCGATTTCTTCTCCCATGTACCGGAAGCCACCCGCACGCTGACCGAGTTGTATTCCAACTACGGCACTCCGGCCAGTTACCGGGAGATGGATGGCAATGGTGTTCATGCCTATAAGCTGATCAATGCCAAGAATGAAGTTCACTACGTGAAGTTTCACTGGAAGAGTCTTCAAGGCATCAAGAATCTCACGCCAAAACAAGTCAGCGAAGTTCAGGGTCAGGATTACAGTCATATGACTAACGACTTGGTGAGTAATATCAACAAGGGCAACTTTCCGAAGTGGGACTTGTACGTGCAAGTTCTCAAGCCACAGGATTTGTCCAAGTTTGATTTCGATCCATTGGATGCAACCAAGATCTGGCCGGGTATTGCCGAGCGCAAAGTTGGACAAATGGTCCTGAACCGTAATCCGGCCAATGTCTTCCAGGAAACCGAACAAGTTGCCATGGCTCCAGCCAACGTAGTTCCGGGTATCGAACCTTCGGAAGACCGCTTGTTGCAGGGCCGAGTGTTCTCTTATGCCGATACGCAGATGTATCGCCTCGGCGCCAACGCTTTGCAATTGCCGGTCAATGCACCGAAAACCGCAGTGAACAATGGCAATCAGGATGGTGCGATGAATTTCGGCGCCAGCCAGTCCGGCGTCAACTACCAGCCAAGCCGCCTGCAACCGCGTGAAGAAACGCCAGCGGCGCGTTACAGCCAGTCGGCGCTGGCGGGCAGCACGCAGCAGGCGAAGATCCAGCGTGAGCAGAACTTCAAGCAGGCCGGTGATCTGTATCGCTCGTACAGCAAGCAGGAACGCCGCGACCTGATCGACAGCTTCGGCGGCTCACTGGCCACCACTGATGACGAGAGCAAGCACATCATCCTGTCGTTCCTGTACAAGGCCGACCCTGAGTACGGCAGCGGTGTGACCGAAGTGGCCAAGGGCGACCTCAGCCGTGTGAAAGCACTGGCGGCGAAACTGACCGACTGATAGCCATGCGGCGCACGCGAGGGCCTGTGCGGCCTCGCGTGCGCTCAAGGAGAGCCCGATGCGTGTTTTTCTTTTATGCCTGGCCGGGTGCCTGTCGTTCAGCGCGTGGGCGGCACCGGTCGAGCAAAGTCCCGAGGCGGTCAAGGCGCAGTTGCAGGATTACTACTTCGACGCCGCCCGCCGGGGTGATGTGCCGATGCTCGAGACCTTTATCGAGTCTGGCTATTCCCTCGATACCCGCGACAGCAAGGGTTACACCGCGCTGATCCTGGCGGCCTATCACGGTCAGGCGCCGGCGGTTGAGCGCCTGCTCGCCGCTGGCGCAGATGCCTGTGCCCAGGACCAACGCGGTAACACGGCGCTGATGGGCGCGATATTCAAAGGCGAATTACAGATCGCCCGGCGACTGATGGCCAGCGATTGCAGCCCCGACCAGCGTAATGGCGCCGGACAGACAGCGGCGATGTACGCCGGGCTGTTCAAGCGTCTGGAATTGCTTGATGCGCTGAAAGCCAAGGGCGCCGACCTCAACGCCGAGGATCCGCTGGGCAACAGCGCCGCGCGTCTGGCCAGCGGCGAAATCCGTACCGCTGCGCCGCGCTGATCATCGATGGCTGCGTTATCATCGCGTCTTTTGTTCCGGGGGTTCTGATGGCCAAGGCCAAGCGCATGTACGGCTGCACCGAGTGCGGCGCAACCTTTCCCAAGTGGGCCGGGCAGTGCGGCGAGTGCGGTGCTTGGAACACTCTGACTGAAACCATGATCGAAAGCGGCGGCGCCACGGCACCTACCGGGCGCACCGGTTGGGCTGGCCAGCAGGCGCAGATCAAGACGCTCGCCGAAGTCAGCATCGAAGAGATTCCACGTTTTTCCACCGCCTCCGGTGAGCTCGACCGCGTGCTCGGCGGTGGTCTGGTCGATGGCTCGGTGGTGCTGATCGGCGGTGATCCGGGGATCGGCAAGTCGACAATCCTGCTCCAGACCCTGTGCAATCTGGCCAAGAGCATGCCGGCGCTGTACGTCACTGGTGAGGAATCCCAGCAGCAAGTGGCGATGCGCGCCCGCCGTCTCGGCCTGCCGCAGGATCAACTGCGGGTGATGACCGAAACCTGCATCGAAACCATCATCGCCACCGCCCGCCAGGAAAAGCCCAAGGTCATGGTGATCGACTCGATCCAGACCATCTTCACCGAACAACTGCAATCGGCGCCGGGCGGCGTGTCGCAGGTGCGCGAAAGTGCGGCGTTGCTGGTGCGTTACGCCAAACAGAGCGGCACGGCGATCTTCCTCGTCGGCCACGTCACCAAAGAGGGCGCCTTGGCCGGTCCGCGTGTTCTGGAACACATGGTCGATACCGTGCTGTATTTCGAAGGTGAATCCGATGGTCGTCTACGTCTGCTGCGCGCGGTGAAGAACCGTTTCGGGGCGGTCAACGAATTGGGCGTGTTCGGCATGACCGACAAGGGCCTGAAAGAAGTCTCCAACCCATCGGCGATTTTTCTCACCCGCGCCCAGGAAGAAGTCCCGGGCAGTGTGGTCATGGCGACGTGGGAAGGCACCCGACCGATGCTGGTGGAAGTGCAGGCACTGGTCGATGACAGCCATCTGGCCAACCCGCGTCGGGTGACGCTGGGGCTGGATCAGAACCGTCTGGCGATGTTGCTCGCGGTGCTGCACCGCCACGGCGGGATTCCGACCCACGATCAGGACGTGTTCCTCAACGTGGTCGGTGGCGTGAAGGTGCTGGAGACAGCGTCGGATCTGGCGTTGATGGCGGCGGTGATGTCGAGTTTGCGCAATCGGCCGTTACCGCATGATCTGCTGGTGTTCGGCGAAGTCGGCCTGTCCGGCGAGGTGCGCCCGGTGCCAAGCGGGCAGGAGCGGCTGAAAGAAGCGGCCAAGCACGGTTTCAAACGCGCCATCGTGCCGAAGGGTAATGCTCCGAAGGAATCGCCGGCGGGGTTGCAGATCATTGCCGTGACCCGCCTTGAACAAGCACTTGACGCACTGTTTGAGTGAACGCCGAACCTCTGTGGTGAGGGGATTTATCCCCGTTGGGGCGCGTAGCGGCCCTGAAAAAAACGGGTCTGCTGCGCAGCCCAACGGGGATAAATCCCCTCGCCACATAAGTCCCTTCACCACATAGATCCCCCTCACCACAGGGCATTCCAATTCGGGGTTGGGGGTGGCGCTAGATTTCGATCAGCGCACCCAGTTCGCGCTCCAGCTCGGCCTCATCCGCCAGATTCAGTTCGATCAAGCGGCGCAGGCGCTGGATCGATTCCAGGCTGATGTGCCGGCAGATGAACCCCAAGTGGCCGTTTTCCTCGTGGGCCAGACGCACGTCCATTTCTATATCGACGTCTTCGCTCAGATGAATGTCGACTAGGAAGTCCTGCTCTTTATCCCCGAGCCACGGCTCCGGTCGCTCGATCAGCAGGCCCTTGAGCGACAGGTCGATCAACTTGACCGGCCAGATGTACTCGCCCTGTTTCAGCTCGGTTCGGGCATCGAACGCAATACGTTTGAAACGACGTCGATTGGCGGGGTGCTCGCTCATGGCGCAATCCTCATGAAGGTTCGCTGACTATAGACCGCGAATGCGGGCGCCAGCCAATCGCTCAAGCGTCTAGACCTATGTCGGGGTATGGCCTTTGGCGCCGTAAGCGCTAAACTCGGGGTGGCTGTATTTCTTGTCCACCCTGGCTGGAATAATAAAATGAAAAATAATAATAGCCTGCTGCGCCACTTACCCTGGCTCGTGCTGGCAATCGTAGGAGCGTGCGCCCTTGGCGTAGTGGCATTGCGCCGCGGCGAGGCGATCAACGCCTTGTGGATTGTGGTCGCTGCCGTGGCCATTTATCTGGTTGCGTACCGTTACTACAGTCTGTTCATCGCCAACAACGTGATGCAACTGGATTCGCGTCGGGCCACCCCCGCCGTGCTCAACAACGATGGTCTGGACTATGTGCCGACCAACAAACACATTCTTTTCGGTCACCACTTCGCGGCCATCGCTGGCGCGGGGCCGCTGGTCGGTCCGGTGCTGGCGGCGCAGATGGGGTATCTGCCCGGCACACTCTGGCTGATTGCCGGTGTGGTGCTGGCGGGCGCGGTGCAGGACTTCATGGTCCTGTTCATGTCGACCCGACGCAACGGCCGTTCCCTGGGCGACATGGTGCGTGAAGAGATGGGCCGGATTCCCGGGACCATCGCACTGTTCGGCTGTTTCCTGATCATGATCATCATCCTCGCGGTGCTGGCGCTGATCGTGGTCAAGGCCCTGGCCGAGAGCCCGTGGGGCATCTTCACCGTGATGGCGACCATCCCGATCGCGATGTTCATGGGCATCTACATGCGCTACATCCGCCCGGGCCGCATCGGCGAGATCTCCGTGGTCGGTGTGTTGCTGCTGCTCGGCTCGATCTGGCTGGGCGGGCAGATTGCTGCCGATCCGGTATGGGCCAAAGCCTTCACCTTCACCGGTGTGCAGATTACCTGGATGCTGGTCGGTTACGGTTTTGTCGCCGCGTCGCTGCCGGTCTGGCTGATTCTGGCGCCGCGTGACTATCTGTCGACCTTCCTCAAGATCGGCACCATCGTCGCCCTGGCGATCGGTATTCTGGTGACCATGCCCGAGCTGAAAATGCCGGCGCTGACCCAGTTCGTCGACGGCACCGGGCCGGTATGGAAGGGCGGTCTGTTCCCGTTCCTGTTCATCACCATCGCTTGCGGCGCGGTATCGGGTTTCCACGCGCTGATCTCGTCGGGCACCACGCCGAAGCTTTTGGATAACGAAACCAACGCCCGCTACATCGGTTACGGCGGCATGCTGATGGAATCGTTCGTGGCGATCATGGCCATGGTTGCCGCTTCGGTGATCGAGCCAGGCGTGTACTTCGCCATGAACAGCCCGGCCGCCGTGGTCGGCAGTGATGCCGCGTCAGTGGCGCAAATGGTCACCAGCTGGGGCTTCGCGATTACGCCGGAGGCGCTGCAAGCGGTTGCCCATGATATCGGCGAAACCACCATTTTGGCTCGCGCCGGTGGTGCGCCGACCCTGGCGGTCGGTATCGCGCAGATCCTGCACAGTGTCCTGCCGGGTGAAAACACCATGGCGTTCTGGTACCACTTCGCGATCCTGTTCGAAGCGCTGTTCATCCTCACCGCTGTGGACGCCGGTACCCGTGCCGGGCGTTTCATGCTGCAGGATCTGCTCGGCTCCTTCGTACCGGCGCTGAAGCGCACCGAATCGTGGACCGCCAACCTGATCGCCACCGCCGGTTGTGTGGCGATGTGGGGCTGGTTGCTGTATCAGGGCGTGATCGATCCACTGGGCGGCATCAACACCCTGTGGCCACTGTTCGGCATCTCCAACCAGATGCTCGCCGGTATCGCGCTGATGCTCGGCACCGTGGTCCTGATCAAGATGAAGCGCCAGCGCTACATCTGGGTCACCCTGTTGCCGGCCACCTGGCTGTTGATCTGCACCACCACTGCTGGCTTCATCAAGCTGTTCGACGCCAATCCGGCGATCGGCTTCCTGTCCCTGGCCAAGAAGTACAGCGATGCGCTGGCCAACGGTCAGGTGCTGGCTCCGGCGAAGAGCGTCGAGCAGATGCAGCACGTGATCTTCAACGCCTACACCAACGCCACACTCACCGCGCTGTTCCTGTTCGTGGTGTTCAGCATCCTGTTCTATGCGCTCAAGGTCGGCATCGCCGCCTGGGGCAAAAAAGAGCGTACGGATAAAGAATCGCCATTCCAGGCCCTGCCGGATGCGTAACCAGAGGATTGCAGCATGTTCAATGACCTGAGTCGCCTCGGTAAATACCTCGGTCAGGCCGCGCGCTTGATGGTCGGCATGCCCGACTACGACACCTACGTCGAGCATATGCAAACCAAACACCCGGACAAACCGGTGATGAGCTACGAGATGTTCTTTCGCGAACGTCAGGAAGCCCGTTACGGTGGCAAGGGTGGGCCGAAGTGCTGTTGAGCTGACAGCCTGCGGTTGAGGTAATCCCCTGTGGGAGCGAGCCTGCTCGCGAATACGGAGTGTCAGTTGATGAAGGATTTGACTGACACACCGCTTTCGCGAGCAGGCTCGCTCCCACATTTGTTTTTGTGTTCTTTTCAGGAGATCGGGTTTTGTCTTCTCCCATTCCGGTAACGGTCCTCAGCGGTTTCCTCGGCGCCGGCAAGACCACCTTGCTGCGTCATTTATTGAAAGCCGAGCACGGCCTGAAAATCGCCGTGATCGAAAACGAATTCAGCGACGCCGGCATCGACACTCAGTTGCTGGGTGACGAGCCGGTGCAGGTCATGACCCTGGCCAACGGCTGCGTCTGCTGCACCATTCACACCGATCTGACCAAGGCGCTGTACTTGCTGCTCGAGCGCCTGGACAGCGGCGAGATCGCCTTCGATCGTCTGGTGATCGAGTGCACCGGTCTCGCCGATCCGGCACCGGTGGCGCAGACGTTCTTCATCGACGAAGAGCTGCGCGAGCGTTACCTGCTCGACGGCATCATCACCCTGGTCGACGCCGCTCACGCCGACGTGCACCTGACCCAGACCATTGCCCAGGCGCAGATCGGTTTCGCCGATCGCTTGCTGGTGAGCAAGACCGACCTGGTCGATGAGGCGACGTTCACCGCGCTGAGCGAACGCCTCACCCGAATCAACCGCCGCGCACCAATCCGTGTGGTCGAGCATGGCAACATCGATCTGGCCGAACTGCTGGATGTGCGCGGCTTCAACCTCAATGCTGATCTGGGCGGTGGTTTGAGCCTGCGTCCGGTGAGCAAGGCACCGTCGATCGATCGCATCTCCAGCCTGGTGCTGCGCACCGATCAGGCGCTGGATATCGATCAGCTCAGCGATTTCATGAACGAGTTGCTGGAAGAGCATGGCAAGCAATTGCTGCGTTACAAAGGCGTGCTGAATATTGCTGGCGAAGATCGGCGCCTGGTGTTTCAGGGTGTGCTGAAACTCTATGGTTTCGACTGGGACACTGAATGGGCCGAGGGCGAGGCGCGGGAGAGTGTGATCGTGTTTATCGCCGATGACTTGCCGGAAGAGAAGATTCGGGCGGGGTTTGCCAGGGTTGCAGCGCAACAAGCCTGATAATTTCAATAGCTCAACGGGCCTCTTCGCGAGCAGGCTCGCTCCCACAGTAGAACGCATTCTGTCAGAAGGAATGCAATCCACTGTGGGAGCGAGCCTGCTCGCGAAGGCGGTCTAACCGACAGCACAATGCTCAAGGTCTGGAGCGAGCAGTGTCTGCTCAAGATGATCCAGATGCCGATTTATCAGCCTCCCGGCCTTGCAAGCATCACCTCGCTCCACAACCTCAACCAACGCCAAATGCTCCTGCCACGCGCAACAGCTGCGCGTCGGGCACCGACTCCGCGCAATCGCCAGCGACGTCAGCGGCACCAGACTGCGCAGAAAATGCGCCAACGGCAGATTTCCCGCCATTCGTGCCAATTGCAAATGAAACTCCCCCGATAACCGAATCGCCGCCCCCCGACGATCCTGCTCGACGGCGCGCTTCTCGCGCTCTATCAACGTGCGCAAGCATTTCAAATCGTCTGGCTGCGGACGCTGACACGCCAATCGCACCAAGGTGTTCTCAGCCAGCCGTCGCGCATGCAAGGTCTGCCGGATCAGTTCCCGATCAGGCGCGGCCACTCGTGGTCGATGATTGGCGCGCAACACCACGATCTGCTCATGGAACAACTGCGTCAGCACCCGTCGTACATCGGCGCGGCCGGCGCCGAACATCGCTTGCAGACTGTCCTCGGTGAACCGGCTGTCTTCATCGATACGCTGTTCGAGGATCGCGTCGAACAGTCGCGGATACAGATCCTCCGTCGGCGTGCCCAGGCGAGAGACGGGCAGGGCGGTCGAATGCGCATGCGAGGCTGAAGCAAAACTGTTCATGGCCGTTCTCCTGGCAAATCAGGTGGGCAGGTTGTCGTCCGGAATATTCAGCTCAACGCCCATGCGCTGGCCTTCGCGCAGAATGTGCCGACGCATTTCGGCGCTGGCCTGAGCGCTGTTCTTGCTGCGGATCGCGCGGACTACGGCTTCGTTTTCTTCCAGGCGTTCGGCCAGATGTTCCGGTGAATTGCGCAACACTTCGGCGCTTTGCTTGAGGGCATTGCTGGTCTGCTGCACCACGCTCTGGAAAATCGGGTTCGAGGTCAGCGTGAACAGTTCTTCGTGAAAGGCGATGTAGGCGCTGACCCCGGCTTCACTGTCACCGGCCTCGAGGGCTTCGCGCATGTCCATCAGGGTCAGGCGCAATTGGCCGACTTCCTTGCTGCTGATCGATTGCGCGACCAGCCCGACGATGAACGGCTCAAGGGTGTAGCGCAGTTGCAGCACGTCTTCGAGACTGGCGCCGGCGACTGCGCTGTCGTGGCTCTGGCTGTCGCTGAGTTGCGCATCGAGGACGACCACGCCTTTGCCCGGCATCGAGCGCACCAGGCCGAGTGTTTCCAGCACGATCACCGCTTCGCGCAGGCTCGGCCGGCTGATGCCCAGCTGTTCGGCCAGTTCACGCTGGCCCGGCAGCATGTCGCCGGAGCGCCACTGGCCTCGGGCCAACGCGGCGCGGAGTTTCTCCACCACTGAATTGACGACGGTTGAAGTTGTAATCACGTATTGGCTCCCTGCGCCGTGCCTGCGCATTGGCAGGCACGGCACTCATTCAGAATTCTTTGGCCGCCGCCGGAGCGACGGTTTTTCGCGGTTGAAAGTTATAGCCCTGTTCGCCGTTGAGCACCTTGTTCGCTCGCTGCACGTCGATGTCCTTTTCCCAGCGGGCGATGGCCACGGTGGCGACGCAGTTGCCGATCAGATTGGTCAGCGCGCGGCCGATGCCCATGAACCAGTCCACGGCCAACACCAGCACCAGGCCGACCACGGGAATCGCCGGAATCGCCGTCAGCGTTGCCGCGAGAATCACCAGCGCCGAACCGGGAATGCCGTGGGCGCCTTTGGAGGTGATCAGCGACACCAGCAGAATCGTCAGCAAATCGGTCATCGCCAGCGGTGTGCCGGTGGCATTGGCGATGAACACGATGGCCAGGGTCAGGTAAATCGAGAAACCGTCGAGGTTGAACGAGTACCCGGTCGGGATCACCAGACCGACCGTCGAGCTGCCGATACCGAGGTGTTCGAGCTTGCGCATGATCTGCGGCAGCACGGCGTCGGAAGAGGCGGTGCCCATGACGATCAGCAGTTCTTCCCGCAGGTACTTGAGCAGCGGCCACATGCGCAGGCCGGAGACGCGCATCACCAGACCGAGGATCAGCGCGACGAAGGCGATGCAGGTCAAATAGAACAGACCGACCAGACTGCCCAGGTGCTGCAGCGAGTCGAGACCGTATTTGCTGGTGGTGAAGGCGATGGCGCCGAACACGCCGATCGGCGCCAGCCGGACGATCATGCCCATGATGCGGAAAATCACGTGGCTGAGTTCGTTGATCAGTCGCGAAATCCCGGAAGCCGCTTCGCCAACCAGATTCAGCGCACTGCCGAACAGCACCGAGAACAACAGCACTTGCAAGATATTGTTGTCAGCGAAGGCACCGATCACCGAGGTCGGGATCAGGTCCATCAGAAATTGCGTGGTGGTGTGCATGTGCTGGCTGCGCTCGGCGAGGTCGCCCATGTCGGCGCTGGAGAGCTGCTCCAGATGAATGTTCGCGCCGCTGCCAATGCCGGTGCTGAAGGCGAACACCAGGCCGATCACCAGAGCGATGGTGGTCAGCACTTCAAAGTAGATCACCGATTTGAGGCCAATGCGCCCGACCTTCTTCAGATCGCCCGCGCCGCTGATGCCGCTGACCACCACGCAGAACACGATCAGGCCAATCAGCATCTTGATCAGTTTGATGAAGCCATCGCCGAGCGGTTTGAGCTGAGCGGAGTATTCAGGAAGGGTCAGCCCGCAGACGATGCCGAGCATCAGTCCGAGAACCACTTGAAGGAAGATTGAACGCGAGCACCATCTGAGCATGGGAGGAATCCTGGGTCGGTGTCCTGGCTGCCGCACGCGTTGCGCATCGGATGCAGGACTTAATTATTGTGGTCTTACCGGTATGTCCAGTGCAGGCGCAGTCTAGGCTTGGTTTTTTCCTGATTACAAGGGGAAAGCATGAAATTGGCATGACCGGTCTGACCAGCGGCCAAAGCCGCGTAGGAGCTGCCGAAGGCTGCGATCTTTTGATCTTGTTTATAAAATCCAGATCAAAAGATCGCAGCCTTCGGCAGCTCCTACAGGTGAATTGCAGGCGAAAAAAAACCGGCCAATCACTTGGCCGGTTTTTCATGCTGCTGGTTTAACGTCGCGATTAAGCGCCGTACACCGGCAGTTTCTTGCAGATGGCTTTGACTTTCTCGCGAACGGCGTCGATCACCGCTTCGTTGTTCAGGTCAGCCAGGATGTCGCAGATCCAGCCGGCCAGCTCTTTGCACTCAGCCTCTTTGAAACCGCGAGTGGTCACAGCCGGAGTACCGAAGCGCAGGCCGGAGGTGACGAACGGCGAGCGTGGATCGTTCGGCACGGAGTTCTTGTTCACGGTGATGAACGCTTTGCCCAGAGCGGCGTCAGCGTCTTTGCCGGAGATGTCCTGCTTGATCAGCGACAGCAGGAACAGGTGGTTTTCAGTACCGCCCGAAACCACGTCGAAACCGCGCGCGATGAACACTTCGGCCATGGCCTTGGCGTTCTTCACCACTTGTTGCTGGTAAGCCTTGAACTCAGGCTGCAGCGCTTCCTTGAAGCAGATCGCCTTGGCCGCGATCACGTGCTCCAGCGGGCCACCCTGGGCGCCCGGGAATACTGCGGAGTTGAGCTTCTTCTCGATCTCGGCGTTGGCACGGGCCAGGATCAGACCGCCACGTGGACCGCGCAGGGTCTTGTGCGTGGTGGTGGTCACGACGTCGGCGAACGGCACCGGGTTCGGGTACACACCAGCGGCAACCAGACCGGCGACGTGAGCCATGTCGACGAACAGGTAAGCGCCGACCTTGTCAGCGATTTCGCGGAAGCGCGGGAAGTCGAGGATCTGCGAGTAGGCCGAGAAACCGGCAACGATCATTTTCGGCTTGTGCTCGACCGCCAGACGCTCGACTTCGTCGTAGTCGATCAGGCCGTTGGCATCGATACCGTATTGAACGGCGTTGTACAGCTTGCCCGAGGAGGAAACGCTGGCGCCGTGGGTCAGGTGACCGCCATGGGCCAGGCTCATGCCCAGAATGGTGTCGCCACCTTGCAGCAGAGCCAGGTAAACAGCGGCGTTGGCTTGGGAACCGGCGTGCGGCTGAACGTTGGCGTAATCAGCACCGAACAGTTCCTTGGCACGGTCGATGGCCAGTTGTTCAACCACGTCAACGTATTCGCAACCACCGTAGTAACGCTTGCCCGGATAGCCTTCGGCGTACTTGTTGGTCAGGACCGAGCCTTGAGCTTCCATCACCGCTGGGCTGGTGTAGTTTTCCGAAGCGATCAGCTCAATGTGTTCTTCCTGACGCTGAGCTTCTTGCTCCATGGCGGCAAAAAGGTCGGCGTCGTACTTGGCAATAGTCAAATCACGGCTGAACATGGCGGTCCTCAAGGATCGGGGGCAGAAAAGGGGGGCATTCTAACCCAACCGCTTTTGGATGACATATGAAACGACGTCATGTCGCAGACAAGTGGCGTTCATGACAGATGTGCGGTGCTTTTGCCGGCCCCTTCGCGAGCAGGCTCGCTCCCACATTTGAGATGCATTCCCCTGCTGCAATGCATTCCCCTGTGGGAGCGAGCCTGCTCGCGAAGGGCGCGCCGCAGATGTTCAGTCGAACATGAACAGCGCATCGTTACAGAACTGCGCTTCAAACCGTCCCGCCGGCATCGGCCGGCCGAACAGATAGCCCTGCACCTCATCGCAACCATGCTCACGCAGGAAGTCCAGTTGCTCGTGGGTTTCCACGCCCTCGGCGATCACCGCCAGGTTCAGGCTGTGGGCCATGGCGATGATCGCCCGGGCGATCTGCGCGTCCTGTTCGCCGGACGGCAGGCCGTCGACGAAAGTACGGTCGATCTTCAGCACGTCGATCGGGAATTGCTTGAGGTAGTTGAGCGATGAATAACCGGTGCCGAAGTCATCGACTGCGATGCTCAGGCCGAGGTTCTTCAGCCCGGCAAGAATCTGCATCGCCTCGCTGACTTCGCGCATCAGGATACTTTCGGTCAGTTCCAGCTCCAGACACGCCGGTGGCAGGCCGGTTTCGCGCAGGATCGTCGCGATTCGCGTGCCCAACTGGCCATCGGAGAACTGCCGTGCGGAAATGTTCACCGAGACCTTCGGCACCCGCACCCGTTGCTGGTGCCAGGTTTTCAGCTGTCGACAGGCCTCGCTGATGACCCAGTCGCCAACGTCCACCACCAGGCCGAGCTCTTCCAGCACCGGAATGAAATCACCCGGCGGCACCAGCCCGCGACGCGGATGGCGCCAGCGCAGCAGCGCTTCGGCGCCGGTCAGGCGCTTGCCGTCGCCACTGAACTGCGGCTGGTAATACAGGACGAATTCGTTCTGCTCCAGCGCATGGCGCAGATCGCTTTCCAGTTCCAGACGCTCCAGCGCACTGGCGTTCATGTCGGCCTGATAGAACTGGAAGTTGTTCTTGCCGCGTTCCTTGGCGTGGTACATCGCCGTGTCGGCGTTCTTCATCAACTGGCTGAGTTCGTTGCCGTCCTGCGGACTCAGGGCGATGCCGATACTGGCGGTGACGAAGAACTCGCGGCCCTCGAGCACGAACGGCCGCACCAGGCTGGCGAGAATCTGCTCGGCGACATGAATCGCCCGGTTCAGCGCCAGTTCGCGATTGGAGCGATGCTGCAGCAGCAAGGTGAATTCGTCGCCGCCCATGCGCGCCACGGTGTCGTCGTCATCGACGCAGGCCAGCAGGCGCGTGGCCATGTCCTTGAGCATGCGGTCGCCGGCGGCGTGGCCGAGGGAGTCGTTGATCGGTTTGAAACGGTCGAGGTCGAGGAACATCAGCACCACCCACGACTTCTGCCGTTCGGCCGCTTGCAGCGCGGTGTGCAGACGGTCCTGGAACAGCGTGCGGTTCGGCAGGTGGGTGAGGGCGTCGTAATAGGCGAGGCGGTGGATGCGCTGCTCGCTGGCCTTGCGCTCGCTGATGTCGCTGAAGAAACACACGTAACTGGCCAGATCGCCCTCGTCGTCGAGCACGGCAGTGATGCCGACCCACGCCGGGTAGTGCTCGCCGTTACGGCGCTTCATCCATACTTCGCCTTCCCAGGTGCTGTGCTCGTGCAACTGCTTGAGCACGTAGCGCAGGTGCGCATCCTGCTGTTCGTCGACGGTGAGCATGTTCGGCAACTGGTCAAGCACTTCGCCGACGCTGTAGCCGCTGACCCGACTGAAGGCTTCGTTGGCCTGAACGATATAACCGGCCGGGTCGGTGATCAGGATTGCCGAAGTCGAGTGCTCGAATACCGTAGCGGCCATGCGCAGGTCTTTTTCCGCGCGGCGCTGCTGGCTGATATCGCGGCCGACGCCGAGCACGCCTTCGAACGCGCCGTGTTCGTCCCAAACCAGCACCAGGCGCAGTTCGATCGGAATCTTGCGGCCATCGGCACGCAGGCAATCGAAGAGGAACAGCTGGGTTTGCACCTGACTGCGCAGCAATGCCAGTTGCTCGGGCTTGTCCAGCGCCTTGCTGACGCGGTCCATCAGCACATGAATGCCGTTCAGTTGCCCGGGATTGGCGATGATCGATTGCCAGCCGTTCTGGAAAATCCATTCGGCGTTGTAGCCAAGCACGGCCTGCACCGACGGGCTGACGTAGTTCAGCGAGAGCTTGCTGTCGGTGGAGAAAATCACGTCGCTGATGCTTTCGGCGAGCATGCGGTAGCGCTGCTCGCTGTCACGCAGCGATTCGCTCGCCTCAATCTGTTCGGTGATGTCCTTGGCGACGCCGATGATCCGCGTGACCTGATCATGCTTGTCCCGCGCCAGCGCCTGTTCACGGATGTCGAAGCGCCGCCACTTGCCGTCGCGATGGCGGAAGCGCAATTGGCATTGCAACAACTGGCTGTAACCGGCGTGACGCTGCAACTGCCGCGAGCGATGGTAATAGTCGGCGTCTTCCGGATGCAGAAGGATTTCCCAGAAGTATTCGCCCATCTGATGCAGTTCAGTGCGGTTGTACCCCAGGGTCTGGCCGAGGTGGTGGTTGCTGAAAATCATCCGCTGGCTGATCACGTCCTGCACATACAGATGATCCGGCACGGTGCGCACCACGTCCGACCAGAAGCCTTCGCGCTCCAGCAACGACAGCTCGATCAGCTTGCGGCTGGTGATGTCGTTGATGCTGAGGATCACCGCTTTATAGTCGTGCTGCTCGCTCGGCAGGCGCAGGACCATCCACAGGTGCTGGTCGCGACCATTGCTGTTGGGCAGTTTGATTTCCAGTTCCAGCTGTTTCTGCTGCTGCAGGACGGCGTCGAGGATCTGCTGACCGATCGCGCACTGCGGATGGCGCTGGCCATCGATCAGCAGTTGCCAGGCATCGTCGCAGGAATGCACATCGAGCAGTTGCAGGGCGACCTGATTGACCTCGGTGACGCGCATTTCCGCGAGCAACTGCTGGCGCTGCTGCGGTTGGTCGAGCCAGGCCTTGAGCTGGTCGCTGGTCTGGATCTGCGCCTTGTCGAACATCTGCTTGAGGCCGGACAGGTCAAGCACGCACAAGGCCACGCCGGTGCCTTCGAAAATATCCTGATAACGCCGCCGGCCTTCATGCACCTGGCGCTGGCGCCGACGCATGTTCAACAGGGCGATCACCGGCAACATCGAGAACGCCAGGCCGAGCAGGCATTTGCCGATGAACGCCGGCAGCAATTCTTCCAGTACGCGCTGGCGGTCGAACAGCCCGCGCAGTTGCCAGTCGCTGCTGCTCAGCGGCACGGTCAGCACGGTGTTGGCGACATCGTCAGGCGTCAGCCCGCCAGCCTTGGCCGAGGGCAGCCCCGCTTCGCGGCTGATGATCTGGTGATTGAGGCGGTTTTCCACCAGCCACAACGGGCGCAGGGCGGTGGCGTCCTGTTTGGTCAGCGAGTCGAAGAAGGTTGGCGTCAGGCGCAAGGCCCAGTAACCGCGACTGCTGCCGCTGGCCTGATGCAACAGCAGGTGCACCACCGAGCCGTCATCGGCATTGCTGAAATAATGCGCCTGAGCGCGACTGCGACGCACCAGTTCGGTCAGGTAATCGGCGTCGGAACTGTCGGTGGCGCTGTCGCTGATGATGCGGCCGGAGGGAGAAAGCAGGGCCATGCTGCGCAGATCCGGCAGCGAACGCTGCAACTTGCGCAGGAGCATCTGCTGTTCGTCGGCGGTTTGCGGTTGTTCGACGATCGGTAGCAGATTGAGGGCGATTTGCGCATTCAGCGCCATGTTCAGGCTGACCTGGGCGGCGAGGTCGGCGGTGTAGTCGATGGTGTACTGGCGCTGATTCTTCTGCGTTTCACGCAATTGATCGAGCAGTTGCCAGAACAGCAACGCGAGCAATAACAGCACGAGGGTGGCCAGCGCACCCTTCAATGTCCCGCGCAGGGGCGAGCCGGGCGCCGGTGGGGTGCTGCTCACAGAGGCTGGCGGAGTGACATTGGTCAAGCTGTGATCCTGCGATTTGGCTGGACTGGCGCGACGTGCACTATAAGCCGGACGCCCGAAGGGCGGCTAGCATGCCTTGACTCGTGGCGAAGTGCCAGCCCCTCTCGGCTGGACTGCCATCGGTCATTAAGGTAGCTTTGCCGGTTACGCGGGGGCGTTCCAGCTCCTAGAATCAGACTTTTTCCGCGCGCACGCATTGATGATCCTCAAGTGAACGACGCGCACCGGTCTGGCCAGGCATCGCCTGCGCTCCAATCATTCATCTGTCACTGACCCAAGGTTCTCCATGGCTCAATACGTCTTCACCATGCATCGGCTGGGCAAAGTTGTTCCGCCGAAGCGGGAAATTCTCAAGAACATTTCGCTGTCCTTCTTCCCCGGCGCCAAGATCGGCGTGCTCGGCCTCAACGGTTCGGGTAAATCCACGCTGCTGAAAATCATGGCCGGCGTCGACACCGAGTTCGAAGGCGAAGCCCGTCCGATGCCGGACCTGAACATCGGTTACCTGCCGCAAGAGCCGCAGCTCGACCCAGCCAAGACCGTACGTGAAGTGGTCGAGGAAGCGGTCAGCGTGATCAAGGATGCGCAAGCGCGTCTGGACGAGGTCTACGCGGCCTACGCCGACCCGGATGCCGACTTCGACAAGCTTGCTGCTGAACAGGCCAAGCTCGAAGCGATTCTGCAGGCCAGCGACGGCCACAACCTCGAGCGCCAGCTGGAAGTTGCTGCCGATGCACTGCGTCTGCCGGCCTGGGACGCGAAAGTCGAACACCTGTCCGGTGGTGAAAAGCGCCGTGTCGCCCTGTGCCGTCTGCTGCTGTCCGCGCCGGACATGCTGCTGCTCGACGAACCGACCAACCACCTGGATGCCGATTCGGTGGCGTGGCTGGAGCATTTCCTCCACGACTTCCCGGGCACCGTGGTCGCGATCACGCACGACCGTTACTTCCTCGACAACGTCGCCGGCTGGATTCTGGAACTCGACCGCGGCGCGGGCATTCCTTACGAGGGCAACTATTCGGGCTGGCTCGAAGCCAAGTCCGATCGTCTGGCCCAGGAATCAAAGCAGCAGTCGGCTCACGAAAAAGCCATGAAAGAAGAACTGGAGTGGGTGCGCAAAGGCGCCAAGGCCCGCCAGTCGAAATCCAAGGCACGCCTGCAACGCTTCGAAGAAATGCAATCGCAGGAATTCCAGAAGCGCAGCGAGACCAACGAGATCTACATCCCGGCCGGTCCACGCCTGGGCGACAAGGTCATCGAGTTCAAGAACGTCACCAAGGGCTACGGCGATCGCGTGCTGATCGACAACCTGTCGTTCTCCATGCCGAAAGGCGCCATTGTCGGCGTGATCGGTGGTAACGGTGCCGGTAAGTCGACGCTGTTCCGCATGCTGATGGGCAAGGAAACCCCGGATTCGGGCAGCATCGAAATCGGCGAAACCGTGCAACTGGCCTGCGTCGACCAGAGCCGCGAAGACCTCGACGGCAGCAAGACCGTGTTCCAGCAGATTTCCGACGGTTCCGACCAGATCCGCATCGGCAACTACGAAATCCCGTCGCGCACTTACGTCGGCCGCTTCAACTTCAAGGGCGGCGATCAGCAAAAGTTCGTCAAGGATCTGTCCGGCGGTGAGCGCGGTCGTCTGCACCTGGCGCTGACCCTGAAGGAGGGCGGCAACGTCCTGCTGCTCGACGAACCGTCCAACGACCTCGACGTGGAAACCCTGCGTTCGCTGGAAGAAGCCCTGCTGGACTTCCCGGGCGCCGCCATTGTGATCTCCCACGATCGGTGGTTCCTTGACCGTGTCGCCACGCACATCCTGGCGTATGAAGACGACTCGCAAGCGGTGTTCTTCGAAGGCAACTACACCGAATACGAAGCCGACCGCAAAAAACGCCTCGGCGAAGCAGCGGCCCAGCCTCACCGGGTACGTCACAAGAAACTGGCCTGATTCGGGTTGGTTGCAAAAAGAGCGGAGCCTTCGGGCTCCGTTTTTTTTCGCCTGGTTTTTTCCTGATAAACCGAGTTGCGGCTTTCGCGAGCAGGCTCGCTCCCACAGGGGTAACGCATTCCAAATGTGGGAGCGAGCCTGCTCGCGAATACGGTGTAACTGTTGGTGCAAGTCTTGGATCTGTGCTCCCCACTCAGGTGCAAAAACGGATCAAATACCCCTCGGATTTATATCCTGTGCACCATTTAATTTCATAACTGCGACATTTTGCTCTGTTCCTGTGCGCAATTCGTTTGTTACAGTCCGACCCAATCTCTTCCAACGACAATAAATTTGCCGAGACTTTGCCCATGATCGAATCCGTCGAATCCTTCCTTGCGCGCCTGAAAAAACGCGACCCGGATCAACCCGAATTCCACCAGGCTGTCGAAGAAGTCCTGCGCAGTCTGTGGCCGTTTCTTGAAGCCAATCCGCATTACCTGACTTCAGGCATTCTCGAGCGCATCTGCGAGCCCGAGCGCGCGGTGGTGTTTCGCGTGTCGTGGGTCGACGATCAGGGCAAGGTCCAGGTCAATCGCGGTTTCCGCATCCAGATGAACAGCGCCATCGGCCCTTACAAGGGCGGCCTGCGCTTCCATCCATCGGTGAACCTCGGCGTGCTGAAATTCCTCGCCTTCGAGCAGACCTTCAAGAACTCGCTGACCTCCCTGCCCATGGGCGGCGGCAAGGGCGGTTCCGACTTCGATCCGAAGGGCAAGAGCGACGCCGAGGTCATGCGTTTCTGCCAAGCGTTCATGAGCGAGTTGTATCGCCACATCGGCGCCGACGTTGACGTGCCGGCCGGTGACATCGGCGTCGGTGCGCGGGAGATCGGTTTCCTCTTCGGCCAGTACAAGCGCCTGAGCAACCAGTTCACCAGCGTCCTCACCGGCAAGGGCATGACCTACGGCGGCAGCCTGATTCGCCCGGAAGCCACCGGTTTCGGCTGCGTGTACTTCGCCGAGGAGATGCTCAAGCGCCGCGGGCAGGGCGTGGAAGGCAAGCGCGTGGCGATTTCCGGTTCCGGCAACGTTGCTCAGTACGCGGCGCGCAAAGTGATGGACCTGGGCGGCAAAGTGATTTCCCTGTCCGACTCCGAAGGCACGCTGTACTGCGAGGCAGGCTTGAGCGAAGCACAGTGGCTGGCGCTGCTGGAGCTGAAGAACATCAAACGCGGGCGCATCAGCGAACTGGCGAGCGCCCATGGTCTGGAATTCCGCGCCGGCCAACATCCGTGGTCGCTGCCGTGCGATATCGCGCTGCCCTGCGCGACGCAGAACGAACTCGACGCCGAGGCCGCACGCACGCTACTGCGCAATGGCTGCGTCTGTGTGGCTGAAGGCGCGAACATGCCGACCACGCTGGAGGCTGTGGATATCTTTATCGAGGCCGGCATTCTGTTCGCACCGGGCAAGGCGTCGAATGCGGGCGGTGTTGCCGTGAGTGGTCTGGAAATGTCGCAGAACGCCATGCGCCTGCTGTGGACGGCGGGCGAGGTGGACAGCAAGCTGCACGCGATCATGCAGTCGATCCACCACGCCTGCGTGCATTACGGCGAAGACAACGGTCAGATCAATTACGTCAAAGGCGCGAACATTGCCGGCTTCGTCAAAGTCGCCGATGCGATGTTGGCGCAAGGCGTGGTTTAAGCCGGTTCGATGCGGATCACTTCGATCAGTTGGTCGCCGGCAGGCCGCTGCCATAGCACTTCATCGTTGAGCCGGGCGCCAAGCAAAGCCCGGCCCAGCGGTGAGGCCCAGTTGATCAGGCCCTGACTGGCGTCGGCCTGATCTTCGCCGACCAGTTGCACGCGGTGTTCTGTGTCGTGTTCGTCGGCGAAGGTCACCCAGCTACCGATTTGGACCTTGTCGGTGGAGGTCGCAGCGATTGCAACTTGGGCGCTGCTCAGGCGTTGAGTGAAATAACGCAGATCCCGTTGCAGATCGGCCAGACGTTGCTTGTCGGCCTGCTCGCCCTTGGCCGTTTGCTCGGCGTGCAGGCTTTGCAACTCGGTGACTTTCGCCTGCAATTGCGTCAGACCTTGCGGGGTGACGTAATTGGGCTGCGTGCTGACCTGACGTTCGACCGGCTGATCGGCCTGCGCGGCGGCGTTGTCTTCGTTGACGAATGCGCGACTCATGAAGTCCTCCTGTTAAAGGATTTGGGCCATGGTTGCCGGCATTTGGTTTCAACGGATGTCTGCAAACGACCTATTGCGAGCGATAAGCCCGCCCGACGTCCTGGTCCTTCTGCTGCTGCCAGGCGCGTTCGCGTTCATCCCAATGTTCGTTGCGATATTGCTCGCGATCCCTGTTTTCCAGCATCGCCTGACATTGGCGGAAGCCGTCGACCCAGCCGTCGGCGTATTGCTGGTCCTTGAGATAGCGCGGCACATTCTTGCGAAACTCACCGCTGATCGAGCCCGCCGCTTGCCGGCCGCTGACGCAACCGTCATCGAAACCGTCGGCGAAGGCCGGTGGATAACCCTTGGCGATCAAGTCTTCATGGGTGGTCTGGCAACCGCCCAGCGCCAATACAACGCCCAACAACCCCACGCACCGCCACATCGCACTCTCCCGCGCCGATACTCGGCTCATAAGGAAAGTCTAGAAGGGGATTCATGAGGCGGCTGTCGAAGGCCTGTGAAAAATCCATTGCACACCACAAGGCCCCTGTGGGAGCGAGCCTGCTCGCGAAGGCGTCTTGTCAGGCAACACTGCTATTGACTGACCCACCGCTTTCGCGAGCAGGCTCGCTCCCACAGGGAGATTTACACAGGCTCGGGATCAGTAGTGATACCACTTCACTTCAAGCATGACTTCCGTTTCCGGGCTGGCGAGCTGGCTGAACTCGCGCTGCGCGCTCAGGCGCAAACCGAGGTTGCGCGACAGCTCCCACTGCTGATTCAGGCTCAGGCTACGGCGCACTTCGCCGTTGAAGAAGTAGTCGCCCTTGGCCTCCAGGCTCAGATTGCCCAGCGGGTTTTTCCATAGCACGCCGGTATTGAAGCCACCAGCCGGGGAAACAAACTCGGCGAAGTCATTGTTGTGTTCCACGCGTACCGTGCCCAGCGCGAAGCCGAGCACGTCTTCGCCCAACTGCCACGTGCCGCCGCCGCCACCGTTGACATGGCTGACCAGCGTCTCGTCATCATGCTTGCCCGGCACGCGCTCAAGGCCACCGGTGACTTGCCACGACAGCGGTTGCAGCAGCTCGTTGCGCGGTGTCAGCGAACGAATGGTCGCCAGGTCCAGTTGCTGCAACTGCCAGTCATTGCTTTCGTATTGGCGCAGCTTCAGTTGCAGGATCTCGATCTGCGCGCCGAGAGGAAAGCTTTCGGCGTTGTCATTGAGGTCGTGATAAGCCATGCGTAGGCCATATTCGCCAAAGGCGCGATCGCCTCGCGTACCTAGGCCGGCCTGCCAGGTGCGGGACTCGTGGCCATCTTCGGGCAGACCGGGTTGCGGAATTTCCAACTCCGGCGCCGGGTTCTTGTTGATCGCCCGCAGCAGTTCAAAACTGCGCTGCGCTCGTTGCGGGTCGCGCTCCTGACCGTTGGCGCGGTAGCGCTCCAGACGATAGGCGGCGTCGACGATCAACGCCTGACGTGCGCGCGGCAGGGCTTTGAACTTTGGCTCTTGCAGGACTTTTTGATCGGCGCTGACTTTCAGCACCCATTGCTGTTCTTCATCGCTCAACGGTTCGGCGCGGCTGAGCAGTTCACGTTCGCGGGACGGGCGATATTCGATGTGTTCGACCAGCCCGGCCTCTTTCACCGCTTTGACAGTGTCGGTCGGGATCGCGGTCAGCGGGAATTGTTCGGTCAGGCGCAGGCTCGGTCGCGCCACTTGCAGCAGTTCCAGCAAACGATACGAGCAGTTTTCGTCGAAGAAGAAGTAGTCGAACTGGATCTGCTTGAGCTCCCACACATGTTCGACCATGCGTGCGGTTTCTTCCTGGGTCAGGTTGAGGCGGTATTCCCACAGGTCGCGGTTTTCCAGGCTGCGGTATTCCGAGAGTTTTTCCTGATACGGCACCAGCGCAAACAGCCCCGGGTAGCCGCCCATCAAGCCTTTCCAGGCATACAGAATGCTGTTGTCCGAGCCTTCGATGTAGGCACCGAAGTTGATCGCGTAGCTGAGCAGTGAAGTCTTGTCGGCCTGCACATCCGCCTGATCGATGCGCAGCAGGGTGTGGCCGAACATCGACGAAGGGCTGTTGAGATACGCCGCCGGGAAGATCATCACCGCGCTGTGCGGCGAGACGTCCTTGAACCATTGCTTGTATTCGGCGCATTCGGGCGCTGGCAGGTCGGCGAGATTGAGCTGCGCTTTCAGCCAGCGTGTACGCGCCGGGTAGACGCATTGTGCGTGTTGCTCGCCGAGGCTGGCCGGGGCGTACAGCGCCTGCACGGTGGCGGCCAGTTCGCGGTCCGGATGCTCGTTGCCGTCGGGCGCGAGAAAGAACTTCTTGTCGCTGACATAGCTGCGCCAGCCGCCGAGTTTGGCGGTTTCGTAATGACCGAGGGAAATCCAGAAGCGGTCGTTGGCCAGTTGCTGCAAACGTTGAGGATCGATGTGAGGCGCGGCGGACAGCGGGGCGCAGACACAGAGCGCCAGCCAGGCAAGGCGTTTGAGCATAGTCGGCAACTTGAACAGGAAAAGAAATAAAAGACCCAAAGAGGGGCGGGCCAAAAAAACAAAACCCGCTTCCCGAAGGAAGCGGGCGGGGTCGAGCTTAAGCCTGAGTTGCGTACTTGGCCAGACGTGGGTCCGATTTCAGTACCGCCAGGGTGTTGGTATGCACGTCTTCAGCGGTCACGTCAGCCTTGCTGAAGATCTGCTGGAAGTGCTCGTGGGTCACTTGCGCGAAGTGCGCGCGATCTTCCGGTGCTACGCCCAGGACCACGGCATAAGTGGTCAGCGCTTCGCCATTGCCTTTGGCCATGTCTTCGGACAGCTCGTTCATCATGCCATTCATGGCGAACCAGGATTTGCCGCCGTAGGTCAGCGATGCGTTGGTCGAGCAACCGTTGGTGCCGGAAGTCATACCGAACGTGGCGTTACCGGAAGTGCCGTTGGTGGTGGAAGCAAGGAAGTGCGCCGGGGTGCCACGCTGACCTTCGAACAGCATGTTGCCCCAACCGCAATCCGGGCCGCCCGGGGCTTGCGCCATTGCGTTGATGGATACAGCGGTGAAGAGAGTACCGAGAAGAATCCGTTTCATAGCTTTGTTCTCTTTATGTGCATACCAATGGACAGGGTTCTGGCCCTTCGCGCTCTGCCCGAGGACAGAACCGAAAGTGTCAGTGGGCCGGTATTAGTTCCAGCCGCGCAGTTTGGAGTTTAGGCACGTTCCAGCGGTTCCGTGATTTTTTGCAAAATATTTGGAATAAACCTCTGATTTATCGGGATGCGTCGGCCGGCCGCGCGCTTGTCTATGCTTTGTCATGTGGCGCGCCTTGCCAGTGGGGCACGGGCAGCGCCAGAATGCCGCTACCTGCCCCGCCTGATTGTTAAGGAAGCCCGATGCCTGATCCTGTTGCTGCCAGCCTGCGTCTTGCGCCCGAAGCGCTGACTCGTCCGTTTTCCGCTGAACAGTTCAGCTTCACTAGCACCAATGATCTGGAGCCCTTTCGCGGTGTGCTCGGCCAGGAACGCGCGGTCGAAGCCTTGCAGTTCGGTGTGGCGATGCCACGCCCCGGTTACAACGTATTCGTCATGGGCGAGCCCGGCACTGGCCGTTTTTCGTTCGTCAAACGCTACCTGAAAGCCGAAGGCAAGCGCCTGCAGACCCCGGCGGACTGGGTCTACGTCAACAACTTCGATGAGCCGCGCGAACCGCGTGCACTGGAGCTGCCATCGGGCACGGCGGCCTCGTTCATCGCTGACATCAACGGCCTGATCGACAACCTGCTGGCGACTTTTCCGGCGGTTTTCGAACACCCGTCCTACCAGCAGAAAAAAAGCGCCATCGACCGCGCCTTCAACCAGCGCTACGACAAGGCGCTGGACATCATCGAGCGCCTGGCCCTGGAAAAAGACGTCGCCCTGTACCGCGACAGCAGCAATATCGCCTTCACGCCGATGCTCGACGGCAAGGCCCTGGACGAAGCCGAATTCGCGCAGTTGCCGGAAGCCGAGCGCGAGCGGTTTCACGATGACATTTCCGGCCTCGAAGAGCGCCTGAACGAAGAACTCGCCAGCCTGCCGCAGTGGAAGCGCGAGTCGAACAATCAACTGCGCCACCTCAACGAAGAAACCATCACCCTGGCCTTGCAGCCGTTGCTGGCGCCGCTGTCGGAGAAGTACGCGGAGAACGCCGGGGTCTGCGGTTACCTGCAAGCGATGCAGGTCTACCTGCTGAAAACCGTGGTCGAGCAACTGGTCGACGACAGCAAGACCGACGCCGTCGCGCGCAAGTTGCTGGAAGAACAATACGCACCAAGCCTGGTGGTCGGGCATCCGGCCAGCGGCGGTGCACCGGTGGTATTCGAGCCACATCCGACCTACGAAAACCTGTTCGGCCGCATCGAGTACACCACCGATCAGGGTGCGCTCTACACCACTTACCGGCAGTTGCGTCCGGGGGCGCTGCACCGCGCCAACGGCGGTTTCCTGATTCTTGAAGCGGAAAAAATGCTCAGCGAGCCGTTCGTGTGGGATGCGCTCAAACGCGCCCTGCAATCGCGCAAACTGAAAATGGAGTCGCCGCTGGGCGAGATGGGCCGCTTCGCCACCATGACCCTGAATCCGCAGCACATCCCGCTGCAGGTCAAAGTCATCATCATTGGTGCGCGGCAGCTGTATTACACGCTGCAGGATCTCGATCCGGACTTCCAGGAGATGTTTCGCGTTCTGGTCGACTTCGACGAAGACATCCCGATGGTCGACGAAAGCCTCGAGCAGTTCGCCCAGCTCCTGAAGACGCGTACTTCGGAAGAAGGCATGGCGCCGCTGACCGCCGATGCGGTGGCACGGCTGGCGACCTACAGTGCGCGGCTGGCCGAGCATCAGGGGCGCTTGTCGGCGCGCATTGGTGATCTGTTCCAACTGGTCAGCGAGGCGGATTTCATTCGCCATCTGGCCGGCGATGAAATGACCGACGCCGGCCATATCGAACGCGCCCTGAAAGCCAAGGCCACCCGCACCGGGCGGGTCTCGGCGCGGATTCTCGACGACATGCTCGCCGGAATCATCCTCATCGACACTGACGGTGCAGCAGTCGGCAAGTGCAACGGGCTGACGGTGCTGGAGGTCGGTGATTCGGCGTTCGGCGTGCCGGCGCGGATTTCCGCCACGGTGTACCCGGGCGGGAGCGGTATCGTCGACATCGAACGTGAGGTCAACCTCGGCCAGCCGATTCACTCCAAAGGCGTGATGATCCTCACCGGTTATCTGGGCAGCCGTTACGCCCAGGAATTCCCGCTGGCGATTTCGGCAAGCATTGCGCTCGAGCAGTCGTACGGTTACGTCGACGGCGACAGTGCATCGCTGGGCGAGGCGTGCACGCTGATTTCGGCACTGTCGAAAACCCCGCTCAAGCAATGTTTTGCCATCACCGGTTCGATCAACCAGTTTGGCGAAGTGCAGGCGGTCGGCGGGGTCAACGAGAAGATCGAAGGCTTCTTCCGCCTCTGCGAAGCACGCGGTCTGACCGGCGAGCAGGGCGCGATCATTCCCCAGGCCAACGTCGCCACGCTGATGCTCGATGAGAAAGTCCTCGCCGCCGTGCGCGCCGGCCAGTTCCACGTGTATGCGGTGCGTCAGGCCGATGAGGCGCTGAGCCTGCTGGTGGGCGAGCCGGCCGGAGAGCCGAACGCCGATGGCGAATTCCCCGAAGGCAGCATCAATGCCCGAGTGGTCGAGCGCCTGCGCGATATCGCCGAGATGATCAGCGAAGAGGACTTGAAAGAGGCCGAGAAGGAGCTGGCGCAGGAGGCTCTCGCCGAAGCCAAACCGGCCTGATCAGTTCACGCCAGACCCTGTGGGAGCGAGCCTGCTCGCGAAAGCGCTGTATCAATCGACGAATGAGTTGGCTGATCCATCGTCTTCGCGAGCAGGCTCGCTCCCACAATGCTTTTCCAGATTGATTTCTGCGGGGATCTTCGGGGAATGTGTCACGAGTCTGGCGCCAATATTCACACAATGACCATTCGGCGCCTTCTGGTTCCATTTGGCTTGCGCGGGACACTTTTCTTCTATTCTCAGGTCAAGGATATCGACAGTATCACTGGATCGAGCCAGTCCTCCCATGGGGGCTGAATACCGGCTTTACCGAGGGTCGCCGCCATGTCGCGCAACCTCTGTCTCACCCGTCAATGCCTGGGTCTGGTGACCCGGATCGAATGCGCCGTCAAGCCGCTGGCCGGCGACAACGGCATGTGGACGCTGCTCTTCGCGGCCGGCATGGCCGGCGAACAACCTTCCGCGATCAAAGCCCAAGGCCCTTTTCACGGCCCGGTCGCGGCCGAGTCGATTCTCGACACCATCGTTGAAAGCCTGACCTTGCATGGTTACGAACTGGCCGATGATCCGCAGATCTGGAGCCTGCACCTGCAAGCCCAGTTGCGGCAGATCAACGGCGGCCGTGGGCGCAGCCTCAACGGTTAAGGTGCTGACTGGTCGACCTGCGCCTTGTCGAGCTTGACCTCAAAACCGTATTGCACGGTGGCGAGGTCGGTGCGCTGATAGGTTTCCACGCGAGTCGGGCGACCGTAAAAATAGTGCACGCCGAGTAGCGCCGGGCCTTCTGCACTGGCGTCGTGGCTGACCGAAAGAATCTGCTTGAGGTAGTGGCCACTGTCGTCCTTGACGAAGAAACGCCATTCGTTGGCCGGGAAGGTTTTCAGGTCGACCACCAGCGTGCTGTCCTTGATCGCCAGGCCTTTGGGCAATGACTGCGCGTCGTAGGATTGCTTGGCCACCGTGGCCAGAAATAACGGCATCGAGCCCACGGCAATCGCCGGGGTTTCCGGAAACAGGTTCAGATCATATGTAATCGTCGCTTGCAGCGGATCGACCTGATACGCCTCGGGCGGCAGTTCGATCGGCTCGTCGAGTTTGCCGCCGCGCTTTTCCGTGAAGAAAGTCACCGGGCTGACGCCGGGATTGAGTTGGTCGCCAAGCAATTCGTCATTGAAGGTGCGGCGGTGGGAAAACTCGATACGCGCCGCGCTCGGCTCTTCCACCGATTGATGAATGCGCACGCCGGCCTTCAATTGTTCCTCGGTCAGGTCCGCGCCTTTGAGCCAGTTGGCGGCCAGATCGTCATACACCACAACTGGCAGATCCAGCGGCTGCACGGCTTTGGCCGTGGTGTGCGGATTGAAGGTGCGCACCGGCAGATCCAGGGATTTGCGCGTCACCGTTGCCGAGGAGAAGTCGAGCACGCTGACTTCCAGTGTGTCGATGGGGCCGTGGAAATACACCTTGTTGTAGCGGCGCGGGTGTTCTTTCTCGAAGGCTTGCTGTTCGTCGCTGAGCTGTTTTTCCAGGGTGTCGCTCCAGCTCTTCTGCTTCTGTAACTGCGTCAGTTGCTTCTGGTAAAACTCGACCTGCTCCGGGCTTTCGTTGATCGAACCGGCGCGCACCAGGTATTGGCCACTGGCGTCGCGGGCCTGGACGATCAGCGGATTGATCCGGGTTTCGGCGACTTCTGCCGCGAGCGGCAGGCTGTTGCTGACTTCGACCTCGGCGTAGTTTTTTTCCAGCTTGAGCAGTTTGACGCTGAGATTGTCGTTGCTGCGGGTCTGGCCGACGTCTTTCTGCGTCAGGTCGAAACTGTACAAGCGACGGGGCGCAATGACCTCGACCTGGCCTTGCAGGCTGACCGGTTGTGGCAGGCTTTTTTTGTCGACGTTGAGGCCATCGATGAACGGATAGGTCACCGTCAGGTCATCGGGGTTGGTCACGTTGGAGCTGGACGGGCTGAGCTGAATGCCCGGATCGGTTTCCGACCATTCCGGCTGCCAGGCGATCACCCGTTTGTTGCTCAACGTGACCGAATGCCATTCGATGCCGTGCGGGAACAGAAAACCGCCGGGAATGTTCAGGTTGAACGGGAATACCGGTTGCAGATCGGTCAGGTAATCCGAGCTGGCGTCCTTGTGCAGCACGAACAGGCCGTTGATGAACGTATCGACCAGCGCCTGCGGGGTAGGATAGTGCTTGAGCACGGCGAGGGCGTCGGCACCGTATTCGGTATGCGGGGTGATGTCGTCAAGCTTGAGCCTGGCCCGTTCGAGCAACAGCAGCGAACCGCCGAGTTCGGTGATGGCGTCCTTGAGCTTCGGATCGCTGATCGTGTCCAGTGACTGTTCGAAGGTGGCGGTCTTTTCGTCAAGGTTGGCGACTTGTTTTTCATCGCCGGGCGAGCAACCGCCGATGAGCAAGGCGAGGCAGATTCCGGCAGTCGTCAAGGCTGATCGCACATCCATTTCCACGCATCCTGTCCACTGTCATTGGGCTGTCAATGCTTTGGACACTAGCAGAAAAACTTTGTCACACACACGCAGGTGGCGGATTTTCCGGCGGTTTCTGGCTGTCACAGCGGGCTGTTATACTCGCCGCCATTTCCAGCCCCTTGTGTGAGAGTCAATGGAACGCTTTATCGAAAATGCAATGTACGCCACCCGCTGGCTGCTGGCGCCGATCTACATCGGCCTGTCCCTCGGTCTGCTGGCGCTGGCATTGAAGTTCTTCCAGGAAATCATCCATATCCTGCCCAACGTCTTCGCCATGGCTGAATCGGATCTGATTCTGGTGCTGCTGTCGCTGATCGACATGGCGCTGGTGGGCGGTCTGCTGGTAATGGTGATGATTTCCGGCTACGAGAACTTTGTCTCGCAACTGGACATCGACGAAGGCAAAGAGAAGCTCAGCTGGCTGGGCACCATGGACTCGTCGTCGCTGAAGATGAAAGTCGCGGCGTCGATCGTGGCGATTTCCTCGATCCATTTGCTGCGTATCTTCATGGACGCCAAGAACGTCGATCCCGAGCATTTGATGTGGTACGTGATCATTCACATGACTTTTGTGGTATCCGCATTTGCCATGGGTTACCTGGACAAGGTCACCAAGCACTGATCAGCCGATCAAGGCAAAAAAACCGCCCGTCTGTTGCGAAACAGACGGGCGGTTTCGTTTGTGGCTTGTGCTTTCAAGCGCAGCGGCCTATGCCTGTAACGGTGCGATTCGCCATGTGTGAGGTGCTTCCATGAACCTGCAAGAGTTGAACGCGTTTGCTGTTGCCAAAAAGGTCGATGAGTTGAACCTGATCTCGATGGAGGGTGGCATTTACCTGTTGGAAGCGAGGATGCATGGAGCGGCGTATCCGTTGAGCGATCTCAAGGGCAATATGCTGACGCTGCGCTCAGTGGAGCACGCGCGGGATCTGCTGCATGCCTTTCCGGTACTGCCCTTCAATCTTGTGCACACCTCGGTCCACGACGAAATGTGTGGCCTGGTCGGTGACCTCGATGAAAGCCTGAAAGTGCCGCTCGCCTGGCGCTCGGCCCTGTAGCCCCGGCCCCAAGTCCGGGGTATCTGTGCTAGTCTGCTCGCCCTTTTGGTTCCGGGCGCGCCGGGACGCGCTGTGCACGCACGGCAAGTCCTGTGGCCGTCCGCACAGCGGAGCAGTGTCATGTCCGAAGTAAATCTGTCCACCGACGAAACCCGCGTCAGCTACGGTATCGGCCGTCAACTCGGCGACCAGCTGCGCGACAACCCGCCACCGGGTGTCAGCCTGGACGCGATCCTGGCCGGTCTGACCGACGCTTTCGCCGGCAAGCCAAGCCGTGTTGGCCAGGAAGAAATGTCCGCCAGCTTCAAGGTGATCCGCGAGATCATGCAAGCCGAAGCAGCGGCCAAGGCTGAAGCCGCGGCTGGCGAAGGCCTGGCCTTCCTCGCCGAAAACGCCAAGCGTGACGGCATCACCACCCTGGCTTCCGGCCTGCAATTCGAAGTGCTGACTCAGGGCGAAGGCGCCAAGCCGACCCGTGAAGACCAGGTACGTACGCATTACCACGGCACCCTGATCGACGGCACTGTGTTCGACAGCTCCTACGAGCGCGGCCAGCCTGCAGAATTCCCGGTTGGCGGCGTGATCGCTGGTTGGACCGAAGCCCTGCAACTGATGAATGCCGGCAGCAAATGGCGCCTGTACGTGCCGAGCGAACTGGCTTACGGCGCACAAGGCGTGGGCAGCATCCCGCCGCACAGCGTTCTAGTATTCGACGTCGAGCTGCTGGACGTTCTGTAATACCGAGCCTGCCTAGATGGCGGGCTAAAAAATGTGGGAGCGAGCTCGCTCGCGAAGGCGGTTTTTCAGTCGACTCATTCGTTGACTGATTTATCGCTTTCGCGAGCAAGCTCGCTCCCACAGGTTTTTTTAATGCTGCTCATATTTCGATCTTGTTGTGCAGCTCATTGGTCGGGCGCAACGCCCGGGCATAGCAGAACAGGAACAGATTGCGCACCAGCTCCTTGAGTACCAGCGGCTCGCTGGAATTGAGGCTGCTGACGTCCAGATCACCTTGATCCTGCAGCTCATGCAAGGCTTCTTCTTCAAGCACCGCACAGACTTCGCCGGTTTCCCGATGGAGGATTCTGAGGTACGGGTGTGGGCGATCCAGCCAGGCGTCGATCAAATAAGTCATGGGTCTCATCTCCTTGAAAGGTTTCAATGAGAATAATTCTTATTCATTAAATAGCAAGTGCCTATTGGCGGATCGTGGATTTTTCCGGGTAAAGGTTGTGTCAGGTCAAAATGGCTGGCTGATGGCCATGCGCGAATTCATTGAGCTGGAGCGGGGAGGGCAAAGCTCCATCCCACGACTGGCGCGGGATGGCTGACGCAAGGCTCAGACTTTTCTGACGAACTCGGATTTGAGCTTCATCGGGCCGATGCCGTCGATCTTGCAGTCGATGTCATGATCGCCGTCGCACAGGCGGATGTTCTTGACCTTGGTGCCGACCTTGACCACCAGCGACGTGCCTTTGACCTTGAGGTCCTTGATCACGGTGATGGTGTCGCCGTCCTGCAGGACGTTGCCGACCGAATCTTTCTTCACGGCATCATCGGCCGCCACTTCGGCTTCGCCGCTGGCAGACCACTCGTGGGCGCACTCGGGGCAGACCAGTTGGGTGCCGTCTTCGTAGGTGTATTCGGAATTGCATTTCGGGCAGGGTGGCAACGTGCTCACTAAGGTTCCTTGGGTATCAGGAGGACTAAAGGGCGCACATTGTATAGGGTTTTACGCGGAGGAGGGCATAGCGCAGAAACAACTGTGGGAGCGAGCCTGCTCGCGAAAGCGCTGTGTCAGTCAACATTGAGTCGATTGGCAGATTGCTTTCGCGAGCAGGCTCGCTCCCACAGGGGATGAATCAGTGCGTGCGGGCGACCGCGAACTCGCTCAGTTCCACCAGCGCATCGCGGTATTCGCTGGCCGGCAGCGCCTCCAGGCACTTGATCGCGCGGGCCACGTAATCGCGGGCCAGTTGCGCGGTGTACTCCAGCGAGCCGGACGCTTCGACGGCGATGCGGATGCTTTCCAGGTCTTCGATCCCGCCTTTCTGGATCGCCTGACGCACCAGTGCCGCCTGCTCGGCTGTACCTTCGCGCATGGTGTAGATCAGCGGCAGGGTTGGCTTGCCTTCGGCCAGATCGTCGCCGACGTTCTTGCCCAGGGTTTCCGCGTCGCCTTTATAGTCGAGCAAGTCATCAACCAGCTGGAACGCCACACCCAGGTGATCGCCGAACGTGCGCAGGGCTTCACTCTGCTCGGCGGTCGCGCCAGCCAGGGCGGCGGCGCTGTGGGTCGAGGCTTCGAAGAGCATCGCGGTCTTGCCGCGGATGACTTCCATGTAGGTTTCTTCGCTGGTGCTGGCGTCACGCACCTTGGACAGCTGCAACACTTCGCCTTCAGCGATGATGCGCGTGGCCTGGGAGAGAATCTTCATCACCGGCATCGAGCCCAGTTCGACCATCATTTCGAACGAGCGCGAATACAGGAAGTCGCCGACCAGCACGCTCGGGGCATTGCCCCACATGGCGTTGGCGGTCGAGCGGCCACGGCGCATGCCGGACATGTCGACGACGTCGTCATGCAGCAAGGTCGCGGTGTGCAGGAATTCGATGGTGGCGGCCAGCAGGCGCATGTCGTCGCCTTCGCGACCCAGGGCCTTGCCACACAGCAACACTAATAAAGGACGCAGGCGTTTGCCGCCGGCCGACGTGATGTAATCGCCGATTTTCGATACCAGCGGCACTCGAGACGTCAGCTGCTTCTTGATGATGCCGTCGACGGCGCTAAAATCGTCCGCCACCGCGCGGTAGAAAGCTTGGGGTTGCATCAGCGAGAGTCGCTCCAGAAGGGTTGCGCGGCATGCTAGGACCCCCGTCCAGACCTGTCAAGGCGCGATGGACGGCCACTTGCGCGAGGCAGATTGCTTGCGTACAATCGCGCACCCTGAACTTCCTGGGCAGCACCTGCCTTACGCAATTGCACTTGGGCCGTTCCAGCCCCATGCAGCCATGCCAGCCAATACCTCTTCTTATAAAGAGCTGGGTGAGCAGGATTATCGGAGAAATACCATGTACGCAGTAATCGTTACCGGCGGTAAGCAATACAAGGTCGCTGAAGGTGAATACCTGAAGATCGAAAAACTGGAAATCGCTACTGGCGAATCCGTGACTTTTGATCGCGTTCTGCTGGTCGCCAACGGCGACGACGTGAACATCGGCGCACCAGTTGTTGCTGGCGCAACCGTCAAGGCTGAAGTGATCTCCCAAGGTCGTCACGATAAAGTCCGCATCATCAAGTTCCGTCGCCGTAAGCACCACATGAAGCGTATGGGCCACCGCCAGTGGTTCACCGAGATCAAAATCACCGGTATTCAGGCTTAATTACAGCCTAATTCCTCACTAGGAGAATTGAACTCATGGCACACAAAAAAGCTGGTGGTAGTACCCGTAACGGTCGCGACTCAGAAGCCAAACGCCTTGGCGTGAAGATGTATGGCGGCCAGGTCATCAAGGCCGGCAACATCATCGTGCGTCAGCGCGGCACCCAATTCCACGCTGGCTACGGCGTTGGCATGGGCAAGGATCACACTCTCTTCGCTAAAATCGAAGGCGTGATCAAGTTCGAAGTAAAGGGCGCCTTCGGTCGTCGTTACGTGAGCGTAATCGCGGCTTAATCGCGAGATCGCTGGAGAAGCCCTGTCTTGCGACGGGGCTTTTTCGTTTGTGGGGTGAGTCTCTTGCAAAGCTGTTTGTATGGGCTGTCGGCGTGCGATGCAGGTCGTGTCTTGGGGTCGCTGCGCTCATTTTTGCAAGAGTCTTATGTCTTGATTGTTTTTCGGCTCGTCCGTACGGCGAGAGGCGTTGGTTATGAAGTTTGTTGATGAAGTATCGATTCGCGTAAAGGCCGGTGACGGTGGCAACGGTGCCATGAGTTTCCGTCGGGAAAAATTCATTGAAAACGGCGGCCCGAACGGCGGTGATGGCGGTGACGGCGGTTCCATCTACATGATGGCCGACGAAAACCTCAATACCCTGGTCGACTACCGTTACACCCGTCACTTCGATGCCGAGCGTGGCTCCAACGGTGGCAGCACCGACTGCACCGGCAAGAAGGGCGAAGACCTGATCCTGCGCGTGCCGGTCGGCACTACCGTGATCGACTCCGCCACCCAGGAGGTCATCGGCGACCTGACCAAGGCTGGTCAGAAACTGATGGTAGTGCAGGGCGGCTGGCACGGTCTGGGCAACACCCGTTTCAAATCCAGTACCAACCGTGCACCGCGTCAGACCACGCCAGGCAAGCCGGGCGAGCAGCGCGACCTGAAGCTGGAAATGAAAGTGCTGGCCGATGTCGGTCTGCTGGGCTTGCCGAACGCCGGTAAAAGTACCTTTATCCGTTCGGTCTCGGCCGCCAAGCCGAAAGTCGCCGACTACCCGTTCACCACACTGGTGCCGAACCTGGGTGTGGTCAGTGTCGATCGCTGGAAAAGCTTCGTCATTGCCGACATTCCGGGTCTGATCGAAGGCGCTTCCGACGGTGCCGGCCTGGGCATTCGCTTCCTCAAGCACCTGGCGCGTACGCGTCTGCTGCTGCACCTCGTCGACATGGCGCCGCTGGATGATTCCAGTGCTCCGGACGCAGCTGAAGTGATCGTCAACGAGCTGATCAAGTTCAGCCCGTCGCTGGCCGAGCGTGATCGCTGGCTGGTGCTGAACAAGTGCGATCAGATCCTTGAAGAAGAGCACGATGCTCGCGTCAAGGAAATCGTCGATCGCCTGGAATGGACTGGTCCGGTGTACGTGATCTCGGCCATCGCCAAGATCGGTACCGAGCGTCTGTGCCACGACATCATGCGTTACATGGAAGACCGTGCCGATCGCCTCGCCGCAGACCCTGCGTACAAGGAAGAGCTGGCCGATCTCGATCAGCGCATCGAAGACGAAGCCCGTGCGCAGTTGCAGGCGCTGGACGACAAGCGTGCCCTGCGTCGCAGTGGCGTGAAGTCGGTCCATGACATCGGCGACGATGACTGGGACGAAGAAGATGTGGATGACGAAGACGGTCCGGAAATCATTTACGTGCGTGACTGATCCGTTGCGATAAACTTGAACGCCGCTCAATCGAGCGGCGTTTTAGTATCCGGAAATCGATCGTTGGTCAGCAATCGCCACGATTAACGTCACGGGCAGTGCCAGGTCGCGCTGCCCTCAAGCTAAGGTTGAAGATGATGCGGAGCAAGGTGACAGGTGCGCAGCGTTGGGTCGTGAAGATCGGCAGCGCTTTGCTGACAGCTGACGGCAAAGGGCTGGATCGCGCGGCAATGAGTGTCTGGGTCGAGCAGATGGTGGCGCTGCATGAGGCGGGCGTCGAGCTGGTGCTGGTGTCCTCCGGGGCGGTGGCGGCCGGCATGAGTCGCTTGGGCTGGACCGCACGACCCAGTGCCATGCACGAGCTCCAGGCGGCCGCTGCAATCGGTCAGATGGGGTTGGTGCAGGCGTGGGAGTCGAGCTTCGCCGAGCATGGCCGGCACACTGCGCAGATTCTCCTCACCCACGACGACCTGTCCGACCGCAAGCGCTACCTGAATGCCCGCAGTACCTTGCGTGCACTGGTCGAGCTGAAGGTCATTCCGGTGATCAACGAAAACGACACTGTGGTCACCGATGAAATCCGTTTCGGCGACAACGACACGCTGGCGGCGCTGGTGGCCAATCTGGTCGAGGCCGATCTGCTGGTGATCCTCACTGATCGCGACGGCATGTTCGACGCCGATCCGCGCAACAATCCCGATGCGCAGCTGATTTATGAAGCGCGCGCCGATGATCCGACGCTCGATGCGGTTGCAGGTGGTACCGGCGGTGCGCTGGGGCGCGGTGGCATGCAGACCAAGTTGCGTGCGGCACGCCTGGCAGCGCGTTCCGGTGCGCACACCATCATCGTTGGCGGGCGGCTTGAGCGTGTGCTTGATCGTCTCAAGGCGGGCGAGCGCATCGGCACGCTGCTATCCCCTGAGCGTGGCATGCTCGCGGCGCGCAAGCAGTGGCTGGCCGGGCACCTGCAAACCCGTGGCACCCTGGTGCTGGATGAGGGGGCGGTGTCGGCGTTGTCCAAGGGCAACAAAAGTCTGCTGCCGGTGGGGGTGAAACTGGTTCAAGGCAGTTTCCGTCGCGGTGAGATGGTCGTCTGTGTGGCGCCGGACGGTCGGGAGATTGCGCGGGGTCTGGCCAATTACAGCGCCCTGGAAGCGCAAAAAATCATCGGTCAGTCGTCGGATGCGATTGTCGGTTTGCTCGGTTACATGGCGGAGCCGGAACTGGTTCACCGTGACAACCTGATTCTGGTCTAAGGAAAATTCGATGCGTGTAGCGAAAGGGTTGTTGGGCCTGCTGATGGCCATGCCGTTGCTGGTCTCGGCCGAGGAAATCGGTCAGGTGTCGACGGTGTTCAAGTTTGTCGGGCCGAATGACCGGATCGTGGTCGAGGCCTTCGACGATCCGAAAGTCGAGGGCGTGACCTGCTACCTGTCGCGTGCCAAGACGGGCGGAGTGAAGGGTGGTCTCGGTCTGGCCGAGGATCGTGCCGAAGCCTCGATTGCCTGTCGTCAGGTCGGGCCGATCAAGTTCAAGGGTGAGTTGAAGGACGGCGACGAGGTGTTCAAGGAGCGCACCTCGCTGGTGTTCAAGACCATGCAGGTGGTGCGTTTCCTCGACAAGAAGCGCAACACGCTGGTGTATCTGGTCTACAGCGATCGCTTGATCGAGGGCAGTCCGCAGAATGCCGTGACGGCGATCCCGATCCTGCCGTGGGTGCCGGTCCAGCAATAAGCGCCACCAATCCGAACTGTGGGAGCGAGCCTGCTCGCGAAGAGGTCATGTCGGTCGATAGAAATATCAACTGGCAGATCGCATTCGCAAGCAGGCTCGCTCCCACACTTTTTTTGCCTGTAGCTTGTTAAATCACGGGCAATAAAAAACCGACCCTGAGGTCGGTTTTTTAATGACTACGTCGATTAAGCGGCTTCTTTCAGCGCTTTGACGTGGCCATTCAGACGGCTCTTATGACGAGCAGCCTTGTTCTTGTGGATGATGCCTTTATCGGCCATACGGTCGATAACTGGCACAGCCAGAACGTATGCAGCTTGAGCTTTTTCAGCGTCTTTTGCGTCGATGGCCTTAACTACATTCTTGATGTAGGTACGAACCATGGAACGCAGGCTGGCGTTGTGGCTGCGACGCTTCTCAGCCTGTTTTGCACGTTTTTTGGCGGAAGGTGAGTTGGCCACCGTCGAGCTCCTCGAAAGACTTTTTAGGAAATAGCAAACAAAATAGGCCGCGAATCATGCCGATGAAGACTTGTCTTGTCAAGGGCACTTGAATCGTTCCGCTAAGTGGTAGGTATAAAGAGGCGGGATATTTATTTCCGGCGCTTGACCTGTAAACTCGCGAGCTTTGGCTCTGTGCTGTTGCGGCGCGGAGTATCGCACAAGTAGGCGCATTGTTCGCCTGCTGTTTATCGACAGGCACAAACTCTCTCAATGAATCTGCTCAAATCGTTGGCCGCCGTCAGCTCTATCACGATGCTTTCCCGGATTCTGGGTTTCGTTCGTGACACGCTGATCGCGCGGACATTCGGCGCCGGGATGGCCACGGATGCCTTCTTTATTGCGTTCAAACTGCCCAACCTGCTGCGGCGCATTTTCGCCGAGGGGGCGTTTTCCCAGGCGTTCGTGCCGATCCTTGCCGAATATAAAAGCCAGCAGGGCGAAGAGGCGACGCGCACCTTTATTGCCTATGTGTCGGGCCTGCTGACGCTGGTGTTGGCGGTGGTGACGGCGCTGGGCATGATCGCTGCGCCCTGGGTGATCTGGGCCACAGCGCCCGGTTTTACCGATACCCCGGAAAAATTCCAGCTCACCTCCGATCTGTTGCGGGTGACCTTTCCTTATATATTGCTGATCTCGCTGTCGTCGCTGGCCGGCGCGATTCTGAATACCTGGAACCGCTTCTCGGTGCCGGCCTTCGTACCGACTCTGCTCAACGTCAGCATGATCGTGTTTTCGCTGTTCCTCACGCCGTATTTCGATCCACCGGTCATGGCTCTTGGCTGGGCGGTGTTGGTCGGCGGTCTGGCGCAGTTGCTGTATCAGCTGCCGCACCTGAAAAAGATCGGCATGCTGGTGCTGCCACGCCTGAACCTGCGCGACAGCGGCGTTTGGCGGGTGATGAAGCAGATGCTGCCGGCGATTCTCGGCGTGTCGGTCAGTCAGATTTCATTGATCATCAACACCATCTTCGCCTCGTTTCTGGTCGCAGGTTCAGTGTCGTGGATGTATTACGCCGACCGTTTGATGGAATTGCCGTCGGGCGTATTGGGCGTGGCGCTCGGCACGATTCTGCTGCCGACACTGGCCAAGACCTACGCCAGCAAGGATCGCCACGAATACTCGCGCATCCTCGATTGGGGGCTGCGCCTGTGCTTTGTGCTGGTGCTGCCGTGCGCGCTGGCACTGGGGATTCTTGCCGAGCCGCTGACTGTTTCGTTGTTCCAGTACGGTCAGTTCAGTGGCTTTGATGCCGAGATGACCCAGCGCGCGCTGATTGCCTATTCGGTCGGCCTGCTCGGGATTATCGTGATCAAAGTGCTGGCGCCGGGCTTTTATGCGCAACAGAACATTCGCACCCCGGTGAAAATCGCAATTTTCACGCTGGTCTGCACGCAGTTGTTCAACCTGGCGCTGATCGGGCCGCTGGCCCACGCCGGCCTTGCCTTGGCGATCAGTGCCGGTGCTTGCCTGAACGCCGGGCTGCTGTTCTACCAACTGCGCAAGCAAAAGATGTATCAACCGCAACCGGGCTGGGGCAAATTCGGCTTCAAGCTGGTCGTTGCGGTGACCGTGATGTCGGCGGTCTTGCTGGCCGGCATACATTTCATGCCCGCCTGGGATGAGGGCCATATGCTTGAGCGCTTCTTGCGCCTGGGCGCGCTGGTGGTTGCTGGCGTGGTGGCGTATTTCGGTATGTTGTTGCTGTTGGGTTTCCGCCTGCGCGACTTCAATCGCAGGGCCTTGAGCTGAGGTTTCAGCCTTCATGAGCAGGCATGGGCCGGCGGTTTTGTCGGCTCGTTCACTTTGCGTTACGGTGTTGCCTGTCGTCGGCCGTCGGGTGTGGTTATAATCGACCACTTTATGAGCAAGAAGCGCGTTATGCAGCTGGTTCGAGGCCTCCACAACTTGCGCCCCCAGCATCGGGGCTGCGTCGCCACTATTGGCAACTTTGACGGTGTTCACCGTGGTCACCAGGCTATCCTGGCCCGGCTGCGTGAGCGTGCGCTCGAGTTGGGCGTACCCAGCTGCGTGGTGATTTTCGAGCCGCAGCCGCGGGAGTTCTTTGCTCCCGACACCGCACCGGCACGTCTGGCGCGGTTGCGCGACAAGCTGCAGTTACTGGCCGCTGAAGGCGTCGACCGGGTCTTGTGCCTGGCTTTCAACCAACGGCTGAGCAAGCTCAGCGCCAGTGAGTTCGTCGATACCATTCTGGTCGATGGCCTTGGCGTGCAGCATCTGGAGGTCGGTGATGATTTCCGTTTCGGTTGCGACCGCCTCGGCGATTTCGATTTTCTGATGCAGGCCGGGCAGGTTCACGGTTTCACCGTCGAAGCGGCGCAAACCGTCGAGCTGGACGGCATTCGCGTCAGCAGCACGCAGGTGCGCAACGCCTTGGCTGCGGCGGATTTTGCCTTGGCCGAACGCTTGCTCGGCCGTCCGTACCGCATCGCCGGTCGCGTGCTGCATGGTCAGAAACTGGCCCGGCAACTGGGCACGCCCACTGCCAACATTCAACTCAAGCGTCGTCGCGTGCCGTTTACCGGGGTGTATCTGGTGAATGTCGACATCGACGGCAAGACCTGGCCCGGCGTCGCCAATATCGGCGTGCGCCCCACGGTGCAAGGAGATGGCAAAGCCCACCTCGAGGTCCATCTGTTAGATTTTGCCGGCGATCTGTATGACCGGCGTTTGACGGTGGTTTTCCACCAAAAGCTGCGTGAAGAGCAGCGCTTCGCCTCTCTGGAGGCATTGAAAACGGCGATCAATGCGGATGTCGCCACCGCCCGTGCACTAGCCGCACCTAGCGCCCATCGCTAATGAAGAGCCTTAAATGACCGACTATAAAGCCACGCTAAACCTTCCGGACACCGCCTTCCCAATGAAGGCCGGCCTGCCACAGCGCGAACCGCAGATCCTGCAGCGCTGGGACAGTATTGGCCTGTACGGAAAGTTGCGCGAGATTGGCAAGGATCGTCCGAAGTTCGTCCTGCACGACGGCCCTCCGTACGCCAACGGCACGATCCACATCGGTCACGCACTGAACAAGATTCTCAAGGACATGATCATCCGCTCGAAAACCCTGTCGGGTTTCGACGCGCCGTACGTCCCGGGCTGGGACTGCCACGGCCTGCCGATCGAGCACAAGGTGGAAGTGACCCACGGCAAGAACCTCGGCGCGGATAAGACCCGCGAGCTGTGCCGTGCCTACGCCACCGAGCAGATCGAAGGGCAGAAGTCCGAGTTCATCCGTCTCGGCGTGCTGGGCGACTTCGCCAACCCGTACAAGACCATGGATTTCAAGAACGAGGCCGGTGAAATCCGCGCCCTCGCCGAAATCGTCAAGGGCGGTTTTGTCTTCAAGGGCCTCAAGCCAGTGAACTGGTGCTTCGATTGCGGTTCGGCTCTGGCTGAAGCGGAAGTCGAGTACGAGAACAAGAAGTCCTCGACCATCGACGTTGCGTTCCCGATCGCCGACGAAGCCAAACTGGCTGCGGCCTTCGGTCTGGCCTCGCTGAGCAAACCTGCTGCGATCGTGATCTGGACCACCACCCCGTGGACCATCCCGGCCAACCAGGCGCTGAACGTGCACCCTGAATTCAACTACGCCCTGGTCGATATCGGCGACAAGCTGCTGGTGCTGGCTGAAGAGCTGGTCGAAGCCTGCCTGGCGCGCTATGGCGTGGAAGGTTCGGTCATCGCCACCACCACCGGTAAAGAGCTGGAGCTGATCAACTTCCGTCACCCGTTCTACGATCGTCTGTCGCCGGTGTACCTGGCTGACTACGTCGAACTGGGTGCAGGCACCGGCGTGGTTCACTCCGCCCCGGCCTATGGCGTGGACGACTTCGTGACCTGCAAGAAATACGGCATGGTCAACGACGACATCCTCAACCCGGTACAGAGCAACGGCGTGTACGTGCCGTCGCTGGAATTCTTCGGTGGCCAGTTCATCTGGAAGGCCAACCCGGCCATCGTCGAAAAACTGACCGAAGTCGGTGCGCTGATGCACACCACCGTCATCGAACACAGCTACATGCACTGCTGGCGCCACAAGACCCCGCTGATCTACCGCGCTACTGCGCAGTGGTTCATCGGCATGGACAAGGAGCCAACCAGCGGCGACACCCTGCGCGTGCGCTCGCTCAAAGCCATCGAAGACACCAAGTTCGTTCCGGCCTGGGGCCAGGCGCGCCTGCACTCGATGATCGCCAATCGTCCGGACTGGTGCATCTCGCGTCAGCGCAACTGGGGCGTGCCGATCCCGTTCTTCCTCAACAAGGAAAGCGGCGAGCTGCACCCACGTACCGTCGAGCTGATGGAAGAAGTCGCCAAACGCGTTGAAGTCGAAGGCATCGAAGCCTGGTTCAAACTCGACGCCGCCGAACTGCTGGGCGATGAAGCGCCGCAATACGACAAGATCAGCGACACCCTCGACGTCTGGTTCGACTCCGGCACCACGCACTGGCACGTCCTGCGCGGATCGCACCCGATGGGCCACGAGAGCGGCCCGCGTGCCGACCTGTACCTGGAAGGTTCCGACCAGCACCGTGGCTGGTTCCACTCCTCGTTGCTGACCGGTTGCGCCATCGACAACCACGCACCGTACCGCGAACTGCTGACGCACGGCTTCACCGTCGACGAGTCCGGCCGCAAGATGTCCAAGTCGCTGAAAAACGTGATTGAGCCGAAGAAGATCAACGATACGCTGGGCGCCGACATCATGCGTCTTTGGGTCGCGTCGACCGACTACTCTGGCGAAATCGCTGTGTCGGATCAGATCCTGACCCGCAGCGCCGATGCCTATCGTCGTATCCGTAACACCGCGCGCTTCCTGCTTTCCAACCTGACCGGTTTCAATCCGGCCACCGATCTGCTGCCGGCAGAAGACATGCTGGCGCTGGATCGCTGGGCGGTGGATCGCACGCTGTTGCTGCAACGCGAGTTGCAAGAGCATTACGGCGAATATCGTTTCTGGAACGTGTACTCGAAGATCCACAACTTCTGCGTGCAGGAGCTGGGCGGTTTCTACCTCGACATCATCAAGGACCGCCAGTACACCACCGGCGCCGACAGCAAGGCCCGTCGCTCGTGCCAGACCGCGCTGTTCCACATCTCTGAAGCGCTGGTGCGCTGGATCGCGCCGATCCTCGCCTTCACTGCCGACGAGCTGTGGCAATACCTGCCGGGCGAGCGTAACGAGTCGGTCATGCTCAACACCTGGTACGAAGGCCTGACCGAGCTGCCGGAAGGCTTCGAGCTGGGTCGCGCCTACTGGGATCGCATCATGGAAGTGAAAGTCGCGGTCAACAAAGAGATGGAAATCCAGCGTGCGGCGAAAGCCGTCGGTGGCAACCTGCAGGCCGAAGTGACGCTGTTTGCCGAAGAGGCGCTGAGCGCCGATCTGGCCAAGCTGAGCAACGAGCTGCGCTTTGTCCTGATCACCTCGACTGCCAGCGTCGCGCCATTCGTTCAGGCTCCGGCCGATGCAGTGGCCACCGAAGTCAGCGGTCTGAAACTGAAGATCGTCAAATCGGCGTTCCCGAAATGCGCGCGGTGCTGGCATTGCCGCGAAGACGTCGGCGTGAATCCGGAACATCCGGAAATCTGCGGGCGTTGCGTCGACAACATCAGCGGTGCTGGCGAGGTTCGTCACTATGCCTGATGCCATTGGCCGTTTCGGACGGCTGAGCTGGCTGTGGTTGAGCCTGCTGGTCCTGGTCATTGACCAGGCCAGCAAGTTCTACTTCGAAAGCAAGCTCGAAATGTTCCAGCAGATCGTGATCATTCCCGATCTGTTCAGCTGGACCCTGGCCTACAACACTGGCGCTGCCTTCAGCTTCCTCGCCGACAGCTCCGGCTGGCAGCGCTGGCTGTTTGCGCTGATCGCCATTGTCGTCAGTGCGGTGCTGGTGGTCTGGCTCAAGCGTTTGGGTCGCAACGACACCTGGCTGGCCGTCGCCCTGGCACTGGTGCTGGGTGGCGCGCTGGGCAACCTGTATGACCGCATTGCCCTGGGCCATGTGATCGACTTCATTCTGGTGCACTGGCAGAACCGCTGGTATTTCCCGGCGTTCAACATTGCCGACAGCGCGATCACCGTTGGCGCGATCATGCTGGCACTGGACATGTTCAAATCGAAGAAAACCGAAGAGGCTGCTCATGACTGAACCGCAATCGACTGAGCAACGCATCGGCCAGAACACCGAAGTCACCCTGCACTTTGCCTTGCGCCTGGAAAACGGTGACACCGTCGACAGTACCTTCGACAAGGCCCCGGCGACCTTCAAGGTCGGCGATGGCAACCTGCTGCCGGGTTTCGAAGCCGCACTGTTTGGCTTCAAGGCCGGCGACAGGCGCACAGTGACCGTTGAGCCGGAAAACGCTTTCGGACAGCCAAACCCGCAGAACGTGCAGACCATCCCGCGTTCGCAGTTCAACGACATGGAGTTGTCGCCGGGTCTGCTGGTGATCTTCAACGATGCGGCCAATACTGAATTGCCAGGAGTGGTGAAGGAATTCGATGACACGCAAGTGACCGTCGACTTCAACCACCCGCTGGCGGGCAAGACGCTGACCTTTGACGTGGAAATCATTTCCGTCAAAGCGATCTAAAAATGCAGGAGTGAGCTTCTGTGGCGAGGGGATTCATCCCCGCTGGGGTGCGAAGCGCCCCCAGACCAGTCAACGGATTCTGAGATAAGTCCGTTGAAGGTCTGCGACTGCTACGCAGCCGAGCGGGGATGATTCCCCTCGCCACAACAAGCAGGTCTCCACAGTCTGTTTTCCATTGTTTTCGCGCGCAAGACACGAGGCACAGCATGCAAATCAAACTCGCCAACCCCCGTGGCTTCTGCGCCGGTGTGGACCGGGCGATCGAAATCGTCAACCGCGCCCTGGAAGTCTTCGGGCCGCCGATCTATGTGCGTCATGAAGTGGTGCACAACAAGTTCGTCGTCGAAGACCTGCGCAGCCGTGGCGCGATTTTCGTCGAAGAGCTCGATCAGGTACCCGATGACGTGATCGTCATCTTCAGCGCCCACGGTGTTTCCCAAGCCGTGCGCAACGAAGCTGCAGGTCGTGGCCTGAAAGTCTTCGATGCAACCTGCCCGCTGGTGACCAAGGTGCACATCGAAGTCGCCAAATACAGCCGCGACGGTCGCGAGTGCATCCTGATCGGCCACGCCGGTCACCCGGAAGTCGAAGGCACCATGGGCCAGTACGATGCCAGCAACGGCGGCGCGATCTACCTCGTCGAAGACGAAAAGGACGTGGCCGCATTGCAGGTACGCGATCCGGAAAGACTCGCCTTCGTCACCCAGACAACCTTGTCGATGGACGACACCAGTCGCGTTATCGATGCCCTGCGCACGCGCTTCCCGGCCATCGGTGGTCCGCGCAAGGATGACATCTGCTACGCCACACAAAACCGCCAGGACGCCGTCAAGCAACTGGCCGACGAGTGCGACGTGGTGCTGGTGGTCGGCAGCCCGAACAGTTCCAACTCCAACCGTCTGCGTGAACTGGCTGAGCGTATGGCGACTCCGGCCTACCTGATCGACGGTGCCGAGGACCTGCAACAGAGCTGGTTCGACGGCGTCGAGCGTATTGGCATTACCGCTGGCGCGTCCGCACCGGAAGTGCTGGTCCGGGGCGTGATCCAGCAATTGCAGGCCTGGGGCGCGACCGGTGCCGACGAGCTGGCTGGCCGTGAGGAGAACATCACGTTCTCGATGCCGAAAGAGCTGCGCGTCCGTTCGATCTGACGCTTCTGCCTTTGTCGCACAGCGCCTGTTCGGTCTCCTGACTGCCCAGGCGCACGCGACCGGTCGCCGCCAGCACGATCTGCCGCTGGCTGACCGGTTCGCGCGGCGAGCAGATGTGTATTGTCCCCGCCTGAAATCGCCGTCCCGGCATCAGCGGCTGTCCCAGATGACTGAACCGCACGTAGCGGCTCACCCACCAATTGCCGACAATCGCCACCTTCGCCTCACTGGCGCGTTCAACCAGCAGCGGATTGCTGCTGTCCTCCGGCCCTTTGCCGCTAAGATCCAGAATGATTCGCCAACCCTGACTCCAGTCGCCGTCAATGCCATGGATCACCACACTTTGATTGTGGGTCATAGCCAGGGTGCGAGCATGGCGGATACCTTCGAGCAGCGACTGCGCTGCGTGGTCGCGCTGAGTCGCTTGCTTGAGCGCGGCGAACGCCGGGCTGACCAGCAGCAGAACAATTGCGCCAATCGCCAGTCCGATAAGCAGTTCAATCAGGCTGAAACCGTGTTGCGGCATGAAAAATCCCTCCGTGGAATGGTATGAGCAGCGCAATCCGTGCGCCGCGCAGGGCAAATCAGTCGGCGCGTGCCGAGCGAATGTTCTAGCGTGTAAAAGCAGGTATAGCCGACGGCAACGGAGGGCACCGATGGATCTTCGTACAAAAGGTTTCACGCTGGTCGAGTTGCTGGTCGCCATTGCGGTGTTCCTGATACTGATCACGCTGGCGGTGCCGGCCTTTACCCGTACGATCCAGAGCAGCAAGGCGGATACCGAAGTCGGCGACTTGCAGCGGGCAATCAATTTCGCTCGCCTCGAGGCAATCAACCGCGGCGTCACGACACGTCTGCGTCCGACCGCTGGCGGCAGTGTCTGGACCGGTGAGCTGGCGGTCTACGACAGTACTGGCAATCCGGCCAATGTGTTGCGGGTTGTTCCAGCAATGAGCAGTGGCGCGACTCTGACGCTACCCTCAGGAGTGACCGCACTGGATTTCAACAATCTCGGCGGTCTGGCGGCACCGTCGACGGCGGTGGTCATCGGTTACACGCTGGGCACGCAAAGCAGGACGCTGAACGTGTGTTTGAACGGACGCATTCAATTGGGTGGAAATTGCGGATGAGGGCAGGGAGCAAAAACGCACAGGAGGGCATGACGCTGATCGAAGTGCTGGTCGCGTTGCTGATTCTTACCGTCGGGCTGTTGGGCGCAGCGGCGGTGCAGCTCAATGCGCTGAAGTACACCGACAGTTCGCGGATGACCAGTCAGGCCAGTTTCATCGCCTATGACATGATGGATCGCATCCGCGCCAATTCCGGCGCCAACTACACCGTCACGCCACCGACCTCGGGCAATCTGAGTAATGCGCGGGATCAGGATCTCTACGATTTCACCACCAACATCGCCAACTTCGGCGGCCCGACCGCGACGGGCAGCATCACCCTCAATCAGCGGGTCTACACCATCACCATTACCTGGAGCGATGCGCGCGCGGCGAACGCTGCCAGTGCACAGCGCAGTTTCGTGCTGAGCAGCCGGGCGGCGGTCGATCCGGTGGCCACACCATGAAGTACGCCAGCCGTGGTTTCGGCCTGATTGAGCTGCTGATTGCCCTGGCTTTGGGGCTGATCGTCGTGCTCGGCGTGGTACAGATTTTCATCGCCGCAAAAAACACTTACGTCAGTCAGAACAGCGCCGCAGCGATGCAGGAAGATGCGCGCTTCGTTCTCAGCAAAATGATTCAGGAAATCCGTATGGTCGGCATGTTCGGCTGCCTCGGCACCATCGTCGACTCCAGTTCTGCAGGGGATTTCAACACCGCGCAACTCATCCCGATCAACTGGGATAACGCCAGTCTCAAGCTGACCATGGTCACCGCCGATGTCGGCAGCGGCGGGGGAACGCCGACCTGGACGGTGATTTCCGATTGTCGCAACAGCGCGGTCGCCTACAGCGGATTGCGCAGCCCGACCACGGGGCAGATCGCGTTCCCGATCCGGCGCCTGATCTACAGCTTCAGCAATAACCAGATCCTCATGGGCACTGGCAGCGGCAATCCGGCGCAGCAAGTGCTGGTGAACAACGTCAGCGCCTTCAACGTCACATTCGGTCTGGCCAGCTCCGCGACCGACGTCGCAGCTTCAACGTACAGCAGCAACCCCGGCGATCCGGCGCGCATCCGCAGCGTGCGCCTGAGCCTGACCCTCACCGACCCGAACAATCGGGTGCGCAATCAAACCTTCAACGTGGTTGCGGCATTGCGCAACCGCTTGCCATGAGGGGGCGGCGATGAGGATTTCCTTGCAACAACGTCAGGCCCAGCGCGGCATGGTCCTGTTGGTGAGCCTGGTGTTTCTGCTGTTGCTCACATTGATCGGTTTGTCCTCGATGCAGAGCGCCAACCTGCAAGAGAAAATGGCCGGCAGCGTAAGCCTGCGCAATCAATCGTTTCAGGCTGCGGAAGCGGCGTTGCGTATCGGCGAAAGTGCGGTGCAGCTGGACAGTTACTCGTTGGCGGTGTGCAGCGGCACGACCCAATGTCTGCCGCCGGCGGAGTCGTCAGTGGTCAGCTCGGCCGGCTTCAATTCGACCTCCGGGGTGACCTGGATCGCCGCCGGTAATGGCTTTTATGGCGTGCAGAACATCGGCACGACCCTGACGGCGGTGAACGTGCCGAGTAACACTTCGGCGACGTTGTATCGAGTCACTGCGGTCGGCATCGCCGGCAATTCGCGTAGCGTGGTGGAGAGTGTCTATGCGAAGTATTGAGCGCGGCCTGTCGCTGCTGATCGGCATGCTGCTGAGTTGCTACCTGGCGGCACCGGCCTGGGCTTTCACGCCTTCCGATTCGCCATTGCTGAGCGCGGCTGCGGTGGCGCCCAACGTGATGCTGCTGATCGATGACTCGGGGAGTATGAACAGCATCATCTACGCCGCCGGATTCGACCCGAACGTCAACCGCACTCCCGCCCGGCAGTGCAATGCCTTCCTCGGCTTGTGCTCTGCACTCAATGCGCCGCAGATTACTGGCGACACAGTGTTTCTATCGAGCCTGCCGACTTCCGGGTGCTCGGGAGGCGCCTATGCGTTCTACAACAACAGCGTGGCGCCGTTGTGCCTCAAGCTCCCCGACCCGGTAGGCAACGAGAGCACTCGGTATTCCGCCGATTACATTTCCTACATAGTCAGCCTCGCCAACAGCACCGGCACCCGCGACTTCACTACGGGGGCGATTCCCAACGATTACCGGATGAACGTGGCGCGCAACGTTTCCACCGCACTGGTGAGCAGCAACCGCACTTTGCGCATGGGCCTGTCGACATTCAATCCGGCGACCAGCAGCAACCCGGGCAACGGCGGTTTCATCGCCCGCTCGATCACCGATTTGTCACCCGTCGCGGGCAGCGTCACCCAGGCCCAGGCAGACACCAACTACAACGCGCTGATTTCATCGATCAACGGCTTGAACGCCGTGGCCAACACTCCGTTGGCCGAGAGCTACTACGAAGTCACGCGCTACATGCGTGGCTTGGCGCCTTACTACAACGGCACACCGGCGAGCTATACCAGTCCGATTCAATACCGCTGCCAGAAAAACTACGGCGTGGTGATTACCGATGGCTTGCCAACCTATGACCGTACCTTCCCGACCAACGATCCGCTGGGAGGCAGCCGGCTACCGAACTGGGATGGCGTGAATAACGATGGCGACAACCTCAACGGTGACGGTGAAGGCGACACGCTTTATCTGGATGACATCGCCAAATTCGCCTTCGACATCGACATGCGTTCGACCGGTACTGACGCAGCAGGCAAGAGCTGGAACGCGGTGGATTTTCCCCGGCAGAACATGAACACCTACACCGTGGGTTTCGCGGCGGATAACGACATGTTGTCCGACGCCGCCAGTTACGGGCAGGGCAGGTACTACCAGGCGACCGACAGCTCCGGGCTCAATGCGGCGTTATCGTCGGCATTGAGCGATATCACTTCCAAGGCCGGCTCCGGTGGTGCCGGCGTCGCCAGCAGCAGCACCTTGAGCAGTGGCAGCAGTTTTTACCAGACCACTTACGATCCCAAGGATTGGCGGGGCACGATCAGGTCGTTCGGCTTTACCTCGACCGGCACGGTAAATACCTCGGCGGCGCAATGGTCGACCGACACCACCATCGTGCCCTCTGCCACAGCGCCGACTTTCCAGTCATGGAACACCTTGAGCAACACGCCTATTGCCCTGGCACTCCTCAACTTTTCCCCGGCGCAGCAGACTACGCTGAATCAGGGGTTGCCCGCCGGAATCAACGGTAATGATCTGGTGGAGTGGAGCAAAGGGACCAACAGGGCCGGGCTCAAAGTGCGCACTGCGCTGCTGGGCGACATCATCAATTCGCCGCTGGTGCTCGCGTCGCCTTCGGACAAGACCGCATCCGATCTGACGGGTGACAGCAGTTACACCAACTACCTGACCACCAAGGCTGCGAACATGAATGCCAGTCTGGTGGTGAACGCCAACGACGGTTTCGTCAACGTGATCAATTCGGCGAACGGCACCCGCCGTTATGCCTACATCCCCTCCAGCGTGCTGCCTTCGTTGCGGCTGATTGCGGATACCAATTACGTCAACGGCGTCAGCCACAAGTTTCTCGTGGACGGTCAGGTCGGCGTGTTCGATGCGCAGGCCGGCACCACCTGGAGAACGCTGGCCATTGGCGGAACGGGGGCCGGTGGTAAAACCTTCTACGGACTGCAACTGTTCGATGCCTCGGCAGGCAACGTGATCAAGGCACTGTGGGAAGTCAGTGCGCCGGCTACGGCCAATGCGTCGAATGCTTTCAATGATCTGGGTTACGCCTACGCCCGTCCGGAAGTCGCACGCTTGGCCAATGGTCGCTGGGCGACATTCATCGCCAATGGTTACGGCAGCAATTCGGGGGTTGCAGCGTTGTATGTGCTGGATGCGCTGGATGGTTCGCTGATCAGGAAAATCGTCATCGACAGCACGGAAACCACTAACGGTCTGTCTTCGGTAAAACTCAGGGTCAATTCCTCGAACGTAGTGCAGGCTGCCTACGCTGGTGACCTGAAGGGGCGTATGTGGAAATTCGACTTGAGCGCACCCGGGGCAGAAAGCTGGGGCGTGGCGTTTGCCGGCAAGCCATTGTTCACCGCCCCGGGCGGGGCAACGCAGCCGATCACCGCGCAACCGCTGCTGGCGGATAATCCGCAGGGCGGCAAGCAGGTGTTCTTTGGCACCGGCAAGTTCAACGAGACTGCCGACAAGACCAACAAGGATCTGCAGGCGTTCTATTCGATCTGGGATGCGGAAGGAGGCTCAGGGCAAATCACCGTTAGCAGCTTGCAGGCACAGGCGATTACCGGCTCGTTCTCCGGCAGTTCCGGGCAGTTTCTGACCACCAGCCAGAATGAAACGACGTATCCGGCAGAGAAAGGGTGGTATCTGCCGCTGGCGTATAACAACGTGCTGACCGGTGAACGCGTGATCAATCAGGCCAGTATTGTATTGGGGCGAGTTGTTTTCACCACTGCCAGCGTCGATACCACCGACCCTTGTTCGAGTTTTGGTACGGGCCGACTGGTCGAACTCGATGCGTTCAACGGTAAGATGCTCAACTACGCCGTGATCGACACCAACGGTGACCGTTTGGTCGATGGCACTGACACGATATCAAGTGGCGTGGTATTCACCGGTGGCATTCCGACCCTTAACGTTATTTCCGCGGGTGGTACGGGAAAGGTCGTGACCGAGACCAGTGGCGTCATCACCACCGTTGTGGAAAAAGGTGGCGGCGGCAGCCGTCGTATCATGTGGCGACAAATCCAGTAAGCGAGAGTTTGAGGCATGCGCAGAACCAGCCGAGGTTTTACCCTGATCGAGATCATGATCGTCATCGCGATTATCGGGATCATCCTCACCATCAGCATTCCCAGCTACAACGAATACGTGAAGAAGGGCCGTCGCGCCGAAGTGGTCTCGCTGCTCTCGGAGCAGGCGCAGACCCTCGAACGCTTCTACACCCGCAACAATGTCTACACCGGCGTCACCGGACTGAGCACGGGCAATGATTTCTATACCATCACCCCGACGCTGACCGACCAGACCTTTGTGCTCACCGCGATTCGTAAAACCGGCTCGGCCATGGCCACCGACAAATGCGGTGATTTCACCCTGACCAACACCGGCGTGCGAAGCATGAACAACGCGACTACCGGTGTGACCGCCAAGGATTGCTGGGGCCGCTGACGCATTCTTTTTCGGGCGCCTTTTGCGCCCACTGTCTTTTTTACGGTTGGATCAAACATGACCAGGCAACAGCAAGTGGTGATTGTCGGCGGCGGGGTGATTGGCCTGCTCACTGCCTACAATCTCGCCTCCGAAGTGCGCAGCGTGGTGCTGCTGGATCGCTCGAATGTCGGCCAGGAATCGTCCTGGGCTGGCGGCGGCATCGTCTCGCCGTTATACCCGTGGCGCTACAGTCCGGCAGTCACCGCGCTGGCGCATTGGTCGCAGGATTTTTATCCACAGCTCGGCGAGCGCTTGTTTGCTGACACTGGGGTTGATCCTGAAGTGCACACCACTGGTCTGTATTGGTTGGATCTGGACGATGAAGCCGCAGCCATGGCCTGGGCCGCGCGGGAAAATCGGCCGCTGCGGGCTGTGGATATCTCGGCGGCACATGACGCGGTGCCGGTGCTCGGCAGCGGTTTCAGCCGAGCGATCTACATGGCCGATGTCGCCAACGTGCGCAATCCACGGCTGGTCAAATCGCTGAAAGCCGCGCTGCTGGCGCTGCCGAACGTGACGATTCACGAGCAATGCGAAGTCAGTGGTTTCGTCCGCGAGGACGAGCGCGTGGTTGGCGTGCAAACCTCCACTGGGGTGATGAGCGGCGACGAGTTTGTGCTGACGGCGGGGGCGTGGAGCGGCGATCTGCTCAAGACGCTGAACCTGACGCTGCCGGTCGAACCGGTCAAAGGCCAGATGATTCTCTACAAGTGCGCGGCTGATTTCCTGCCGAGCATGGTGCTGGCCAAGGGACGTTATGCGATCCCGCGTCGCGACGGTCACATTCTGATCGGCAGCACGCTGGAGCACGAAGGTTACGACAAGACCCCGACCGATTTAGCGCTGCAAAGCCTCAAGGCCTCGGCGATCGAATTGTTGCCGGCGCTGGCGGACGCCGAAGTGGTCGGGCACTGGGCCGGGCTGCGGCCGGGGTCGCCGGAAGGGGTTCCCTTTATTGGCCGGGTGCCGGGGTTCGAGGGGTTGTGGCTGAACTGCGGGCATTACCGCAACGGGCTGGTGCTCGCGCCGGCGTCATGCCAGTTGTTTGCCGATGTCATGCTGGGGCGAGCGCCGATCATTGATCCGGCGCCGTATGCGCCTGAGGGCCGGATTTAGTCAGAGGCTGGTAGACCGCCTTCGCGAGCAGGCTCGCTCCCACAGGAATACTCATTACAAATGTGGGAGCGAGCCTGCTCGCGAATGGGCCTTCAATCCAGTCCCAATTTCTTCAGCCGATAGCGCATCGACCTGAACGACAGACTCAACCGCTGCGCCGCTGCCGTGCGGTTCCAGCGGGTTTCCTCCAGCGCCTGCAGAATCAGTTTCCTCTCGACGCTCTCCAGATAATCCTCGAGATTGTCGATCTGTGTCAGATCGGCCATCGCCCCATCCGCCGTGCAATTGCCTTCGCTCAAACGCAGATCCTGCGCTTCGATCGTGCGGTTTTCACACAGGGTGTGCGCGCGTTCGAGAACATTCTCCAGTTCGCGCACGTTGCCGGGAAAGCGATAGTTCTTCAGCGCCTCCAGCGCTTGCGGGTGCAGGCGCGCTTCGGGTTGTCCGGTGTCTTTGGCCAAGCGCTTGAGTACGTGCATGGCAAGCGCCTCGATGTCGTCGCGGCGTTCGCGCAGGGAAGGCACGCGCAGTTCGATGACGTTGAGCCGGTAATACAGATCCTGGCGGAAGCGTTCGGCCGAAACTTCGGCTTCAAGGTCTTTGTGCGTGGCGCAAAGGATACGCACGTCGACCACCGTTTCCTGCTGGCCGCCGACGCTGCGCACGGCTTTTTCCTGAATTGCCCGCAGCAGTTTCACTTGCATCGACAGTGGCAGATCGGCGACTTCATCGAGAAACAGAGTGCCGCCATGGGCCGCCTGGAATAGCCCCGGCTTGTCTTCGACGGCACCGGTGAAGCTGCCTTTGCGGTGGCCGAAAAATTCGCTTTCCATCAGTTCCGACGGAATTGCCCCGCAGTTCACCGGCACAAACGGCTGGCTGGCGCGCGGGCCTTGTTCGTGAATCAGACGCGCGACCAGTTCTTTGCCGCTGCCGGATTCACCACTGATGTACACCGGCGCCTGACTGCGTGCGAGCTTGTCGATCTGCTTGCGCAGATTGGCCATCGGCGGCGAATCGCCCAGCAAGCGTCGCTCGATTGCCGTGCTCAAGCCGCCCGCTGTCGGCAGGCGCAGCGCCGAGCTGACCAGTTCGCGCAGGCGCGGCAGCTCCACCGGTTTGGTGAGGAAATCGAACGCCCCGGCCTTCAATGCATTGATGGCCGTTTCCAGGCTTCCGTACGCAGTGATCATCGCCACCGGCAGGTTTGGATCGCGTTGCTGAATGTGTTGCACCAGCTCCAGCCCGGTGCCGTCGGGCAGGCGCATGTCGGTCAGGCACAGGTCAAAGTGCTCGCGCTGCAACAGCGCCTGAGCCTCGCCCAGATTGCGTGCGCTGAAGGTCTCGAGTTTCATCCGTCCCAGGGTGATTTCCAGGAGCTCGCGGATATCCGGTTCGTCGTCGACGATTAGAATTTTTTGCCGTGGGCTTGTATTCAACTTTGTTTCCGTCCGTGAGCAAAAGTGATGCAAAAGCAGCCGCCGCCTTGGCGTGATTTGAAGTCTAGGCGTGCCTGGTTGCTTTCGCACAGCTCACGGGACAGATAAAGGCCAAGACCGGTGCCCTGACTGCTCGTAGTGAAGAACGGCTCAAACAGATGCGCCTGTTCATCGGCCGACACGCCGGGGCCGTTGTCCTGCACTTCGAGCACTGCCAGTTGGCTGTCGGGGTCGACGAACAGTGCCAGCCAGACGTCGGCCTGCTCGTGCAGTTGGGCACTGTGACGCCAGGCGTTGCGGATCAGATTGTCGAGAATCTGCCGCAGCTGGTTGGGGTCCATCAGTGTGGTGAAATCGCCGGAATTGATTCGCAGATGAATGTGCTGGCGTTCGGTGGCCTGCTCGCGGGTTTCGCCGACGAAGTCTTCCAGCCACGGCTTGAGGTCCAGCCGTTGCGGCGCGCTTTGCTGGCGGCGGGACAGTTGCAGGACGTTTTCGATGACTCGGTTCATGCGCTGGGAGTGGTCTTGAATAATCTGCGTCAGACGTCGATCTGCGCTATCGAGTTCCTCGGACTCGGCCAACAGCTGCGCGGCATGACTGATCGCGCCCAGTGGATTGCGAATTTCATGGGAGATGCCGGCGGTCAAACGCCCGAGCGCAGCGAGCTTGAGTTGCTGGGCTTGTTGGGTGATTTGCGCGAGGTCTTCGAGAAACACCAGCGTCTGCTGGTTCGGACTCTGCTCGAGAGCGATGAAGCTGGGTTGCAGCTCAAGGCCATTGCCGGGGATTTTCAGACTCTGCGGGCGCAAGGTCGGGTTGTTGCGCCACAGTTGCAGGCGCTCGACGAGTGCTGGCGAATATTCGTCGATCAAATGACCTTGCAGGTGACTATGGCCGAGCAGACTCTGCGCACTGTGATTGGCCAGTTGTACCCGGCGTTGTTCGTCGAGTACCAGAATGCCGGTGCGCATGCGTTGCAGGATCAACGCATTCAACGCCTCCAGGCTGACCACCTCGCTGGCGCGTTGTTCGGCCAGGTTCTCGCTGACTTCGAGGCGGCGGATCAGCCCTTGCACCAGCAGTGAGGCGGCGAAGCACAGCGCGCCGAGGGTGCCGGCTTGCAGGTACGCGTTGGCGCTCAAGGGGCGGCTGAGCCCCAGCAGAAAACTCAGGCCGACAATGCCGATCGCCGCGATGGCGGCAATCAGCAGGCCGATGCGTCGGCGCAGCAGGGTGTTGCTGATTGCCACCGAGACCACCAGCAGATTGCCCAGCGCACTGGCCACGCCGCCGGCCGCGTAGAACAGGCCGCACAACAGCAGCACGTCGACGAGGGCCAGGGTGAACAACTGCGCCGGGCGCCGGGTGTTTTCGAGGAACACCACCAACAGCATATTGATGATCAGGTACAGCCAGCTGCCACCGCGCAGCAGATCGTCGTTGGCCGACGTCAGCAGGCGGTTGTCCATGTTGCTGGAGATCAGCAACACCAGAGTGATGCCGACACTTAAACGGTAGAGGTGATAAAGGCGCAGCAGACGCTGCGCCTGTTTCTGGTCGGCGTTGACGGCCTCAGCGACCACTGGCGCCCGGGCCTTGCTCGAGATGAGCCTGGCTGCAATACCACAGTTGCTGGTTGCCCAGCGCGCGGTCGCGCGGCAGGTGCACGCCGCAGTGGGCGCAACGCACCATCGGCGGCGCGTCCTGTTCGCGCGGCGATCGGGCGGACGAGGCGGGGGCCTTGAATTTGCGCCAGAGCCAGATGGCGGCGAAGATCAGGGCAATCCAGAACAATAAACGAAGCATGATGAGCGGCTTTTCGACTGATGATCCGGCAGTTTAGCCAAGGACCCGATCAGCGCACAGCCTATTAAAGCGCGGCAATAAAAAAGGGAGATCCGCGGATCTCCCTTTTTTCGTACAGCCGGTGTGATCAGTCGAACACGCCGAAGGTCATGTAGCTGAACCACGAGCGGTCGGTGTCGCTGGATTCCGGTTCTGGCTCTTCGATCACGTCGCCGTTCTCGTCTTTAGGCTTGAGCTCGTTCGGGATCGCATCTTTCGCGTCCTGGAACTGCTTCTGCACGTCCTGGTTGGCGCGGGTTTCGCCCGGCGGCAGCGGTGGACGCGATTCGATCAGGCCCAAAGTCGCTTTGCTCAGAAACGAACGGTTGTCAACCTCGGCTACGCGTGGCACGAACTGGCCATCTTCCAGGCTCGGGTGGTCCGGGTAGTTGAGCTTGAGGGTTTCCAGGCTGGTGGCCGCCAGATCGTCGAGGTGCAGACGCTGGTAGGCTTCGGTCATCACCGCCAGGCCGTCGCCGACCGATGGGGTTTCCTGGAAGTTTTCCACGACGTACTTGCCACGGTTGGCAGCGGCTACATAAGCCTGACGGGTCAGGTAGTAGTCAGCGACGTGGATTTCGTAGGCGGCCAGCAGGTTGCGCAGATAGATCATGCGCTGCTTGGCGTCCGGCGCGTAGCGGCTGTTCGGGTAGCGGCTGGTCAGCTGCGCGAACTCGTTGTACGAGTCGCGGGCGGCGCCCGGGTCACGCTTGGTCATGTCCAGCGGCAGGAAGCGCGCCAGCAGGCCGACGTCCTGGTCGAACGAAGTCAGACCCTTGAGGTAGTACGCGTAATCCACGTTCGGATGCTGCGGATGCAAACGAATGAAGCGCTCGGCGGCAGACTTTGCAGCTTCCGGCTCGGCGTTCTTGTAGTTGGCGTAGATCAACTCCAGCTGAGCCTGATCGGCGTAGCGACCGAACGGATAACGCGACTCCAGAGCCTTCAGCTTGGCTGTGGCGCTGGTGTAGCTGTTGTTGTCCAGGTCAGTCTGAGCCTGCTGATACAGCTCGGCTTCGCTGAGGTTTTCGTCTACGACTTCCTTCGATGAGCAAGCAGCGGTCAATGCGAGGATGGCGATCAGCAGCAGGTGTTTCACTTGCATGGCGGCTTGCGTCCCTATGACGGCCGCTGTCTTGGGCGGGGCCGTCCTGTTATGATGAGCGCCCCGTTGAAAAGCCTCGGGGCAAAAGACGCCGTATTTAACCACAAGCGCGCAGCCGAAACCAAAGGCTGTGCCGACGCCCAGTCCGAGCATGTCCGATAAAATTGAACTTCGCGCAGAGGTGCCGTCCGAATTGGGCGGCCAACGCCTCGATCAAGTCGCCGCCCAACTCTTCGCTGAGCACTCACGCTCGCGCCTTTCCGCCTGGATCAAAGAAGGTCGCCTGACTGTGGACGGGGCGGTGATCCGCCCGCGCGACATTGTGCATGGCGGTGCCGTCCTTGAGCTGACTGCCGAGCAGGAAGCCCAGGGCGAGTGGATCGCCCAGGACATCGAGCTCGACATCGTCTATGAAGACGACGACATCCTGGTGATCAACAAGCCTGCGGGCCTGGTGGTGCACCCGGCCGCCGGTCACGCCGATGGCACCCTGCTCAACGCTTTGTTGCACCATGTGCCGGACATCATCAATGTCCCGCGCGCCGGTATCGTGCATCGTCTGGACAAGGACACCACCGGTCTGATGGTGGTGGCCAAGACCATTCAGGCGCAGACCAAACTGGTTGCGCAATTGCAGAGCCGCAGTGTCAGCCGCATCTATGAGTGCATCGTCATTGGCGTGGTCACCGCCGGTGGCAAGATCAACGCGCCGATCGGTCGTCACGGCCAGCAACGCCAGCGCATGGCAGTGATGGAAGGCGGCAAGCCTGCCGTCAGCCACTACCGCGTGCTCGAACGTTTCCGTTCGCACACCCACGTGCGGGTGAAACTGGAAACCGGTCGGACCCACCAGATCCGCGTGCACATGGCGCACATCAACTTCCCGTTGGTCGGCGATCCGGCGTACGGCGGGCGTTTCCGCATTCCGCCTGCGGCCAACCCGACCATGGTGGAATCGCTCAAGCACTTCCCGCGTCAGGCGCTGCACGCGCGCTTCCTTGAACTCGATCACCCGACGAGCGGTGAGCGCATGAGCTGGGAATCGCCGCTGCCGGAAGATTTCGTCTGGCTGCTGACCCTGCTCAAGCAGGATCGCGAGGCCTTCGTCGGATGAACTGGCTGACGCCGGACTGGCCTGCGCCGGCCAGCGTCAGGGCCTGTGTCACCACCCGCGAGGGTGGTGTCAGCGAGGCGCCGTTCGACAGCCTGAATCTGGGCGATCATGTCGATGATCGTCCGCAGGACGTCGCTGAGAACCGTCGACGCTTGACCGATCACTTCTCCATACAGCCTGCCTGGTTGCAGCAAGTGCACGGGATCACCGTTGCCCATGCTGATCCGGGCGTCGTTGCGACTGCAGATGCCAGTTGGACGGCAGCGCCGGGTATTGCCTGCGCGGCGATGACGGCAGACTGTTTGCCGGCATTGTTCTGCGATCGTGCCGGCACGCGTGTCGCGGCCGCTCATGCCGGTTGGCGGGGTCTGGCGGCGGGCGTGCTTGAGGCAACTCTCGACAGCCTCGATGTTCCTGCTGACGAGGTACTGGTCTGGCTCGGCCCGGCCATTGGCCCCAAAGCCTTTGAAGTCGGTCCGGAAGTACGGGAAGTCTTCATCAATCAACTGCCTGAAGCAGCAGAAGCGTTCGTACCGAGCAACAATGCCGGCAAGTTCATGGCTGATATCTATCTGCTGGCGCGCCTGCGTCTGGCTGAACGGGGTGTCACGGCTGTTTATGGTGGCGGTTTCTGCACCGTGACCGATCCGCGCTTCTTCTCCTATCGCCGTGCGTCGCGCACCGGTCGTTTCGCCTCCCTTGTTTGGCTCACCCGCTAAACTCTCTGATCTGCATCAACTCTCCGACGCTTGAATCTCCCAGAATCGACCGCATCTACAGTGGTATCTGGCAGGTTTCTTTATTCAGGATGGTTTCTTAGGTCCGGCCTGCTCAAAAGGAAGGTGACCCATGCGTATTGACCGTTTAACCAGCAAATTACAGTTGGCCCTGTCCGACGCCCAGTCGTTGGCGGTTGGCCACGATCATCCGGCCATCGAGCCGGCGCACTTGATGCAGGCCATGCTTGAACAGCAGGGCGGTTCGATCAAGCCGCTGCTGATGCAAGTCGGCTTCGACGTCAACAGCTTGCGTAAAGAGCTGACCAAAGAGCTCGATCAACTACCGAAAATCCAGAACCCGACCGGCGACGTCAACATGTCGCAGGATCTGGCGCGCCTGCTCAATCAGGCTGACCGTCTCGCTCAGCAGAAGGGCGACCAGTTCATTTCCAGCGAACTGGTGCTGCTCGCCGCGATGGACGAGAACAGCAAGCTCGGCAAGTTGCTGCTCGGCCAAGGCGTGAGCAAGAAGGCCCTGGAAAACGCGATCAACAACCTGCGTGGCGGCGAAGCGGTAAACGACGCCAACCACGAAGAGTCGCGGCAGGCGCTGGACAAGTACACAGTCGACCTGACCAAACGCGCCGAAGACGGCAAGCTTGATCCGGTGATCGGCCGCGACGACGAAATCCGTCGCACGATTCAGGTTCTGCAACGCCGCACCAAGAACAACCCGGTGCTGATCGGTGAACCTGGCGTGGGTAAAACCGCGATCGCCGAGGGGCTGGCGCAGCGCATCATCAACGGCGAAGTGCCGGACGGCCTTAAAGGCAAGCGTCTGCTGTCGCTGGACATGGGCGCGCTGATTGCCGGCGCCAAGTATCGCGGCGAGTTCGAAGAGCGCCTCAAAGGCTTGCTCAATGAACTGTCGAAGCAGGAAGGGCAGATCATTCTGTTCATCGACGAACTGCACACCATGGTCGGCGCCGGTAAAGGCGAAGGCTCGATGGACGCTGGCAACATGCTCAAGCCTGCGCTGGCTCGCGGCGAGCTGCACTGCGTCGGCGCGACCACGCTCAATGAGTACCGCCAATATATAGAGAAGGACGCGGCGCTCGAGCGGCGTTTCCAGAAAGTTCTGGTGGACGAGCCGAGCGAAGAAGACACCATCGCGATTCTGCGTGGCCTCAAGGAGCGTTACGAGGTCCACCACAAGGTGGCGATCACCGACGGCGCGATCATCGCTGCGGCCAAGCTCAGCCATCGCTACATCACGGATCGACAGCTGCCGGACAAGGCCATCGACCTGATCGACGAGGCGGCCAGCCGTATCCGCATGGAGATCGACTCCAAACCGGAAGTACTCGATCGTCTGGAGCGGCGCCTGATTCAGCTGAAGGTGGAATCCCAGGCGCTGAAGAAAGAAAGCGACGACGCGGCGAAGAAACGCCTGGAAAAACTCCAGGAAGAAATCGAGCGTCACGAGCGTGAGTATTCCGATCTGGAGGAAATCTGGAACTCGGAGAAAGCCGAGGTGCAGGGTTCTGCGCAGATTCAGCAGAAGATCGAACAGTCGCGCCAGGAACTGGAAGCCGCGCGCCGTAAAGGCGACCTGAATCGCATGGCCGAGTTGCAATACGGGGTGATCCCCGATCTGGAACGCAGCCTGCAAATGGTCGACCAGCACGGCAAGAGCGAGAACCAGTTGCTGCGCAGCAAGGTGACTGAAGAAGAGATTGCCGAAGTCGTGTCGAAGTGGACTGGCATCCCGGTGTCGAAAATGCTCGAAGGCGAGCGCGACAAGCTTATGAAGATGGAGAGCCTGTTGCACAAACGGGTAATCGGTCAGGAAGAAGCGGTTGTGGCTGTGGCCAACGCCGTACGGCGTTCCCGCGCCGGACTGTCCGACCCGAATCGTCCGAGCGGCTCGTTCATGTTCCTCGGCCCTACCGGTGTCGGTAAAACCGAGCTGTGCAAGGCCTTGGCCGAATTCCTTTTCGATACCGAAGAGGCGATGGTGCGGATCGACATGTCCGAGTTCATGGAGAAACACTCCGTGGCTCGTCTGATTGGTGCGCCACCGGGCTACGTAGGCTATGAAGAGGGCGGTTACCTGACCGAAGCGGTGCGTCGCAAGCCGTACTCGGTGATCCTTATGGACGAAGTCGAGAAGGCGCACCCGGATGTGTTCAACATCCTCCTGCAAGTGCTTGAGGATGGCCGTCTGACCGACAGTCACGGGCGTACGGTGGACTTCCGCAACACGGTGATCGTGATGACGTCCAACCTCGGGTCGATGCAGATCCAGGAACTGGTCGGTGATCGTGAGGCGCAGCGTGCTGCGGTGATGGACGCGCTGACCTCACACTTCCGTCCGGAGTTCATCAACCGCGTTGACGAAGTGGTGATCTTCGAGCCGCTGGCGCGGGATCAGATCGCCGGCATCACCGAGATCCAGTTGGGCCGCCTGCGCAGCCGCCTGGCCGAGCGCGAGCTGAAGCTGGAGCTGAGCCCGGAAGCGATGGACAAGCTGATCGCCGTCGGTTACGACCCGGTGTATGGCGCACGTCCTTTGAAACGGGCGATCCAGCGCTGGATCGAAAACCCGCTGGCACAGTTGATCCTGTCGGGTCATTTCATGCCGGGCGACACCGCCACCGGCAAGGTCGAGAACGACGAAATCGTTTTCGGCTAAGCCTCAGCGGCAATGAAACCGGGAAGGCCTCGCATTGCGAGGCCTTTTTTTCGCCAGGCTGTTGAACTCAAAGGAAAAGGCTTGTAAAGTGCGCCCCGCAGTCAGTCACCGGCAGCGTTTCAACCCACCGGGTTGGAATCTGAAATAAGTTGCAAATCATTAACTTGAAAGCAATTTAGGGGGTTGACAGAGGTGTTCTAGGTTGTAGAATAGCGCGCCTCAGACACACGAACGCAGCGATGCGAACGGGTGGCGAGATGCAACAAAGCTTCACCGTTGTAAATTGAAATGTGTAGTTCCGTGATAGCTCAGTCGGTAGAGCAAATGACTGTTAATCATTGGGTCCCAGGTTCGAGTCCTGGTCACGGAGCCAATTTCAAACCGGGGTATAGCGCAGTCCGGTAGCGCGCCTGCTTTGGGAGCAGGATGTCAGGAGTTCGAATCCCCTTACCCCGACCATATTTGGGTCGTTAGCTCAGTTGGTAGAGCAGTTGGCTTTTAACCAATTGGTCGTAGGTTCGAATCCCACACGACCCACCATTTTTGAAACCAGTTTGCGCTGGGATCGAATCTTAAGATCAGAGGCCAAAAGCGCTGATCGAAGAAGGCGATCTTTGAAAGGTCGCCTTTTTTTTACCGGGGTATAGCGCAGTCCGGTAGCGCGCCTGCTTTGGGAGCAGGATGTCAGGAGTTCGAATCCCCTTACCCCGACCATATTGAAAATCCTCGTATCGAAAGATGCGGGGATTTTTTTTGCCTGCTGAAAGGCGAATCCCTTCAAGTCGTCATACAACCTGCCGATAGCCCGCTAACACGAGGGGACTGCCAACGCTTCGCCCCTTGATCTGGCCATTACAAGAATAAGGGCGTTCGTCATGTTGCTTCGTCAGTTGAATATTGCTCCCCGGGCTGCCCTGGGATTTGCCCTGATCGCGGTGTTGGTGGCCTTGCTCGGCGTGTTTGCGCTGGGGCAGATGTCGAGCATTCGCGACAGCGAGGTGGCGGTGGAGAACCGCTGGTTGCCGAGCATCCGTGGCGGCGACGAGATCCGCGAACTGATGCTGCGCATCCGCACCATCTCCCTGCGCATGGCGCTCGATCAGGATCCGGCCAATATCGCCACCTATCGCGGCCAGATGGACACCCGCGACAAGGAACTGAGCGAGAAAATCGCCGCCTACGACAAACTGGTCGACACTGCCGAAGGTCAGCAGCTGTATGACCAGTTCAAGAAAACCTTCGCCGCCTATCGCACCGGCATCGCCCAGTCATTCACCCTTGCCGAGCAAGGCAAGCGTGACGAGTTGACCAAATTGTTGCTGGTTGACATGAAGACCGTGGTCGACGGCTCCGGCAAGCAACTCAACGATCTCGCCGATCTGTTCGCCCGCCAGGTCGCCGCCGAAAGCGAGAAGTCCGCCGCGCATTATGAAACCTCGCGGACCATCGTCAGCCTGTTCATTGGATTGGCAGCGCTGGCCACAGTGGCGCTGGCGATGTTGCTCACGCGCAGTATCGTGCGCCCGCTGAGCAGCGCTGTGGATGCCGCTGAAAGTGTCGCCAAGGGCGATCTCACGCGGCCGATCGAAACCCATGGCAACGACGAAGTCAGCCGCTTGCTCAAAGCCTTGGCGACGATGCAACAGAACCTGCGCGAGACCCTGCAAGGTATCAGCGGCTCAGCCACACAACTGGCCACCGCCGCTGACGAACTGAGCGCCGTCACTGTCGACAGCACCCAAGGCCTGCAAGAGCAGAACAACGAAATTGAACAAGCTGCCACTGCGGTCAACGAGATGACCGCTGCGGTGGAGGAGGTCGCGCGCAACGCGGTGTCGACGTCCGATGCCACGCGCCAGTCCAGTCAATCAGCGCAATTGGGCCAGGAGCGCGTCAGCGAAACCGCCAGTGCGATCAACGCCCTGGCCAGTGATGTACAGAACACCGGCGAACTGGTGCAGTCGCTGGCCAATCAATCGCAAGACATCGGCAAGGTTCTGGACGTGATTCGCGCCATCGCCGAGCAGACCAATCTGCTGGCGCTCAACGCTGCCATCGAGGCAGCACGTGCGGGCGAAAGCGGTCGAGGTTTTGCGGTGGTAGCCGATGAGGTGCGCGCGCTGGCGTATCGCACCCAGCAATCGACGCAGGAAATCGAGCAGATGGTGCAAGGCATGCGCAGCGGTTCGAGCCAGGCGCTGGAGTCAATGCAGGCCAGCGCATCTCGTGCGGCGAGCACGCTGGTTCTCGCAGAGCGGGCAGGTGAGGCGTTGGTGACGATCACGGCGTCGGTGCACGAGATTCACGAGCGCAACCTGGTGATCGCCAGCGCTGCCGAGGAGCAGGCGCAGGTGGCGCGGGAAGTGGATCGCAATCTGGTGAACATTCGCGACCTGTCGGTGCGTTCGGCTGCAGGTGCTGATCAGACCAGCGCGTCGAGCCACGAACTGTCGCAACTGGCCAATGCGCTACAGGGCATGGTGCGACGCTTTCAGCTCTGATGAACAGAGATCAATTGCAGGCCTTCGCCTGCTGATTTGCGCACAACACGAAAGAATGTGGGAGCGAGCTTGCTCGCGAAGGGGGCGAATCATTCAACGACAGTGTTGACTGATCCACCGCTTTCGCGAGCAGGCTCGCTCCCACAGGTTGGCGCTTTAGTGCAGTTTCAGACGCGGTTCGGTGCCACGACCAATCTTGCTCCCCAGCATCAGCATCGCCGTGCGGAACGGGCCGTACAGCGCCATCTGGTGCATACGGTACAGCGACACATAGAACATCCGCGCCAGCCAGCCTTCGAGCATGACGCTGCCGGTCAGGTTACCCATCAAGTTACCCACAGCAGAAAAACGCGACAGTGAAATCAGCGAGCCGTAGTCGGTGTACTTGTACTCCGGCAGGGTCTTGCCTTCGATGCGCAATTTCAGCGACTTGGCCAGCAGCGACGCCTGTTGATGCGCCGCTTGTGCCCGTGGCGGCACGTTGCGATCGGTACCCGGTTGCGGACAGGCCGCGCAGTCACCGAAGGCAAAGATGTTTTCGTCGCGAGTGGTTTGCAGAGTCGGCAGCACTTGCAGCTGATTGATGCGGTTGGTTTCCAGACCGTCGATGTCCTTGAGGAAACCCGGTGCGCGAATGCCGGCAGCCCAGACCTTCAGGCTGGCCTTGATCTCGTTGCCATCGGCGGTGATCAGGCTGTCGGCAGTCACTTCGCTGACTGCTGCGTTGGTCATCACATTGACCCCGAGCTTCTCCAGGGTCTTGTGCACCGGCCCGCTGATGCGCTCCGGCAGGGCAGGCAGCACCCGTGGGCCGGCTTCGATCAGCGTGATGTGCATGTTTTCCGGTTTGATCCGGTCCAGACCATACGCGGCCAGTTCATGGGCGGCGTTGTGCAACTCGGCCGCCAGTTCGACGCCAGTGGCGCCAGCGCCGACGATCGCTACGCTGATCTGCTCGACCACGTCGGTCTGCCCGGCGTGGGCGCGCAGATAATGATTGAGCAATTGCTGATGGAAGCGCTCGGCCTGTTTGCGCGTATCAAGAAACAGGCAATGCTGCGCCGCGCCCTGGGTGCCGAAATCGTTGGTGGTGCTACCGACGCTGATCACCAGCGAGTCATAAGCCACTTCACGCGCCGGTACCAGCTCGACGCCGTTTTCGTCATAGGTTGCCGCCAGCTGGATTTTCTTCTGCGCGCGATCAAGCCCGCTCATGCGCCCGAGCTGGAACTCGAAGTGGTTCCATTTTGCCTGGGCGACATAATTGAGTTCGTCTTCGGAGGAGTTCAGGGAACCGGCGGCCACTTCGTGCAGCAGCGGTTTCCAGATGTGGGTCAGGTTCGCGTCGACCAGCATGACGCTCGCCGTGCCGCGCTTGCCCAGAGTCTTACCCAGACGGGTAGCCAACTCCAGACCGCCGGCGCCGCCGCCGACAATGACAATACGATGGGACATAGGGATAACTCGCAAGGTTTTTAAAGGAAATCGGTGCGGTTACCCGAGGGAGCGCAAGGCAGCTCATAACGTCAGGTAACTGATAAATCGGCTCAACAGGCCCAGACCAATGGTCACTGCCAGCACCAGCACCAGGAGCATCCACGGCCGGAAAGGCCGGCGCTCGACACGGTGTTGGGACAATTGCAGGTACTCTTCGACATGCTTTTGGTCTTCGGGGTTCAGGCGGCTGGTCATATTTGCCTCGTCAGGTAGACGTTACTGAATGAGCACAGGCTACAGCGGTTTTCAGCCCGGGTTGAACGCAGCGTAGCCGCTGTCCGGGACCGGTTCGACGCACACGCTATCGTCGAGGCGAATGATGCCGCTTTGTAACACCCGGGCAGTGATCCCGCCATGCCCGCGCACGGCTTGAAACGTGCCCGGGCCGAGATTGTTCTGCAAGCGTGCGCAGGGCTGACACCAGCCAGTGGTTTCGAGTATCGCTTGCCCGATGCGAAAGCGCCGCCCCTTCAGGCTAAACAAATTGATTCCGCTTATAACGAGATTGCGCCGCAGATCTTCAGGCCGGACCGGCTCGTCATCGGGACGGCCCATCAATGCATTGATCACCGCCAAGTGCTCCCACTGAATCAGCGTCACCTGTCGCGCATTGCGAACGCCCGGGCGGGCGTGGTCGCCGGTGAGCCCGGCTTCCAGCCGCGCCTCGACCGCGTCCAGCTCAAGCATCGGCCCACGGGATTCTGGACGCACACCGATCCAGCGCACACGACCGGTTTGCGGAACCTCAGCGATCAACTGCTGCAGCGGCGTCACAGGCTGATACCCACGTCGAACACAATGCTGCGGCCGAGGTTGCTGCGCAGAAAGTCCGGCGCGTCGGGATGAGCAAACAGCACCCTGGCGAATGTCGGGCCGACCAGCGACAGCGAGCGCCAGCCCTGACGCAGATATTCGGTCGGTGGCGGGAAATGACTGTTGAGATCCAGCACTTCGCGCTTGAGGCTGGCGAAGGCGATGATGTCCAGTTCACCCAGATCCATGCCGCGTTCCTTGTAGTTGTGCGCCTTCTTGCGCAGGGTTGGCGCCAGACGCAGGAGAAATTCATTGGCCGGGATGCGCTTGGGTTTGGCTTCGCGGCGCACCAGTTGGCTCAGGGAGAACGCACTGCGCCGACGCTGCAATTCGTCGCGCCATTCATCATTGAGACGGCGGCCTTCGTCGAGGACGAAAAAAACTTCGAAATTGGCATCGCGGAACAACACGTCCGGCGGCTCACCGGCCGGGGCGAATTCGTCGGCGCGGTAGGGGATGTTCAGACCTTGCAGCAGGCGCTGGCAGACCCAACGCTCACGCTCCCATTTGCGGGCATTGGACAGGAACGCGTTGGCTTGCTCGGCCGCGATGGTCAGCAGGCGTAAATAATCTGAATCATCCATAAGCCCAAGCTTAGCGTCCAAATGCGACAAGCAGATAGCTTTGCATCGGCTCAGACATAAACGTCGCGCGATTGCGCCCTTGTAGGCGCTGCCGAAGGCTGCGATCTTTTGCTTTTATAAACAAGATCAAAAGATCGCAGCCTTCGGCAGCTCCTACAAAAAAGCGTGTCGAGTAGCAGGTGAGGGAATCATGATCGGTGCCGAACTGCTTTCAACGGCAAGCCTGACACTCGGCTGGCTGATTTATCTGCCGGCGCTGCTCTGGGCGATCATGCGTGCGCCATGGGTCGAGCTGTTCAGCGACAGTCGTCGGCAGCACTTGCTGTTCGGCACGGTGTTCGCGCTGTTTCTGCTGTGGCTGGTGCGCAGGGATTTCGACACCGGTGTGTCTTACCACTTTATCGGCATGACGGCGGTGACGCTGCTGCTCGATTGGCCGCTGGCGATCGTCGGCGGGCTGGTTGCGCAGATCGGCCTGGTGTTGTTGGGGCGACAGGATCTCGCAGCGGTCGGCGTCAATGGCGCGTTGCTGATTCTGCTGCCAGTGCTGATCACCGAATGCGTGGCGATTCTGGTCGAGCGTGCGCAGCCACGAAATCCGTTCGTTTACATCTTCTGTTCCGGCTTCTTCGCCGCTGCGTTGTCCGGCCTGTTGTGCCTGATTCTGAGCCTGACGCTGCTGTGGTACGACGGCCTCTTCGCCATGCCGGAATGGCTGGAAGATTTCGTCGGCTACCTGTGGTTGCTGCTGTTTCCCGAGGCTTTTATCAACGGCATGGTCGTCAGTGCATTGGTGGTGTTCTGCCCGGAATGGCTGGAGACCTTCAACCGCACCCGTTACCTTTCGGCGCCGTGGAAGGACGACGATCCGAAGTCTTGATCCACATCAAACCGGCCAGGCAGCAGAGATTTCATGCTCGCGCAAATTCCTTCAGGAGCAGTGGCATGGGCGTGTACGAATGGGCGCGGCAGGAAACCCGGCAGAGTCTGGAGCTGGCGCAGGAAGTGGGCTTTGATCCGGGCCTGAGTTTGCGCGCCCTGCTCAGCGCCGTGGTGCAGCAGAGCAAGGCAGTGCGCAATGCCGAAGACCTGGCCGACGAGTTGCGCTTTCTCGCGGAGAACCTCGACGACAGTCAGGACTACGGCTTTATGCGGCCCTGATCAGCGATCAGTGACGCGGATCGAAATCGCCGGAAAACAGCTCGTCCTCGGCATCCGGGGCGACCGGAATCTTGTGTTCTTCCGAGGCCCAGGCGCCGAGGTCGATCAGTTTGCAGCGATCGGAGCAAAACGGACGGAATTTGTTCGCCGGGGTGAATTCGACGGGGGCGCCGCAGGTCGGGCATTCAACGGTTGGAATCTGGCTCATGCTTGGCCTCCGGATAAAGTCAGATAAAAGTGATGCAGACGCTCGACCTCGCTGTGCAGCCAGGCAAGGTCGCGATCGTTGACGATCACATCGTCGGCACGGTTCACGCGGTCTTCACGGCTCGATTGCGCCTTGAGGATCGCCTGCACCTGCGCTTCGCTGGTCTGGTCACGCTGCAAGGTGCGTTCGATCTGCAGTTGTTGCGGCGCATCGATGACCAGAATGCGCTGGGTCATCGCGTATTGCCCGGACTCGATCAGCAACGGTGACACCAGAATCGCGTAAGGCGATTTTGCCTGCGCCAGATGATCAGCGATTTCTTCGCCGATCAACGGATGCAACAGCGCCTCTAGCCAACGCCGCTGTTCAGGGTCTTCAAAAATCAGTTTGCGCAGGGCGGCGCGGTCCAGCGTGCCATCGGCCAGCAACACGCCGGAACCGAAATGCTCGGCGATTTTCGCCAGCGCTGGACGCCCCGGCTCGACTACCCAGCGCGCCGCATGATCAGCATCCACCACATGCACACCGAGATCGATGAAGTGCTGCGCCGCCGCACTTTTGCCGCTGCCGATGCCGCCGGTCAGGCCGAGAATCCAGGGTTTTTCCACAGAGGTATTCATTTCAAACCGACAGACTGCCAATAGAAGTCGGTTATTTGACCACCCCAGAGCAAGGCAATCCAGCCGGCAATTGCCAGAAAGGGTCCGAAGGGGATCGGCGTCGAGGTTTCCTGGGCACGCAGACGCAGCATGACAACGCCCAATGTCGCCCCCACCAGGGAAGATAGAAGAATCGTCAGCGGCAGAATCTGCCAGCCACCCCATGCGCCGAGCAAGGCCAACAGCTTGAAATCGCCATGGCCGATACCGTCCTTGCCGGTGAGCAGTTTGAACAGCCAGAACACCGACCACAGCGCCAAATAACCCGCGACCGCGCCCCACAACGCATCGGGCAACGCCACGAACACGCCGAAGCTGTTGACGATCAGCCCCAGCCACAGCAGCGGCAGCACCAGCACATCGGGCAGCAGTTGATGTTCGCAGTCGATCAGACTCATCGCCAGCAAGCCCCATGTCAGCAAGATCAGCAGACCTGCCGGCCAACCGAAGCCGAGATGCCAGGCAATGAATGCCGAGAGGACGCCGCAGGCCAGTTCGGTCAGCGGGTAACGTTTGCTGATCGGCGCCGAACAAGCCGAGCAGCGCCCGCGCAGCAGCAGATAACTGAGCAGCGGAATGTTTTCCCAAGGGCGGATCCGGTGTCCGCAATGCGGGCACGCGGAGTGCGGCAGCATCAGGTTGTAGGTCGGCACAGGCGTTTCAGTGGGCAGGCCGAGCACATCATGAGCCTGCTGGCGCCAGTCGCGCTCAAGCATTTTCGGCAAGCGCCAGACCACAACATTGAGGAAGCTGCCGACCACCAGCCCGAGCAGCAGCGCGCTGACCACAAAGGCCAGCGGATACACGGCAAACAGTTCATCGATAGACATGTCAGATCGCTGAGCCGAGCTGGAAGATCGGCAGGTACATGGCCACCACCAGTCCACCGACGATGACCCCCAGCACCACCATGATGAACGGCTCCATCAGGCTGGTGAGGTTGTCGACCATGTTATCGACTTCCGCTTCATAAAAACCGGCGACCTTGTCGAGCATGTCATCCAGCGCGCCCGATTCCTCGCCGATGGCGGTCATCTGCACCGCCATGTTGGGAAACACACCGGTGCTGCGCATGGAGAAATTCAGTTGCATGCCGGTCGAGACGTCCTGCCGCACGCGCAACACCGCGCGCTTGAACACCACATTGCCGGTGGCACCGGCGACCGAATCCAGTGCTTCCACCAGCGGCACGCCGGCTGCGAAAGTGGTCGACAGGGTGCGGGCAAAGCGGGCGACGGCGGACTTGTACATCAAGGTGCCCACCAGTGGCAGCTTCAGCAGCCAGGCATCGCGCCGGTCGCGCAGGGCCTGCGAAGTCTTCAACGCGTGGCGAGTGCCGAAAAACACCGCCACCAGCGCAAAAAGAATCGCCCACCACCACTGCTGCATGAACTCCGACAGGCTGATGATCATCAGGGTAAAGCCCGGCAATTCGGCGCCGAACCCGGAGAATACCGACTGGAACTGCGGCACCACTTTGACCAGCAGAATGCCTGTTACCACTGCCGCCACCAGCACCACGGCGGTGGGGTAGGTCATGGCTTTCTTGATCTTGGCCTTGAGCGCTTCGCTTTTTTCCTTATAGGTCGCGACCCGTTCAAGCAAGGTGTCGAGGGCGCCAGACTGTTCGCCGGCGTCGACCAGATTGCAGTACAACTCGTCGAAGTATTGCGGTTTCTTGCGCAGGGCCGTAGCGAAGCTGTTACCGGCCGCGACCTCCTGTTTGACCTCGTCGACCAGTTTGCGCATGGCCGGGTTTTCGAAGCCTTCGCCGATGATGTCGAAGGACTGCAACAGCGGCACGCCGGCCTTCATCATGGTCGCCATCTGCCGGGTGAACAGGGCGATGTCCTGCGGTTTGATGCGTTTGCCGAAGGTCAGCAGGGACGCGGATTTCTTGCGCACCTTGCCCGGGTTGATCCCCTGTTTGCGCAGTTGCGCCTTGATCAGTGCGGGGTTCTGTCCGCTCAACTCGCCGCTGACTTTACTGCCTTTGCGGTCGGTGCCTTCCCAGGCGTAAACGCTGACTTTCGCTGCCTTGACCGCCATGTTCAATCCTTGGTGACCCGGTTGATTTCCTCAAGGCTGGTGATGCCTTGCATGGCCTTGTGGAGCCCGGAAGTGCGCAGATCGGCGAAGCCGTCGCGGCGCATCTGAATATCGATTTCCAGCGAATTGCCTTCGGCCATGATCAGCCGTTGCAGGTCCGGTGTGTTCTTTACCACTTCATAAATCCCCACGCGTCCTTTGTAACCGCCATTGCAGTGATCGCAACCGACCGGCTCGTAGATCGTGAAATGGCCGATGCGTTCCTCGGGGAAGCCTTCCTTGAGCAAGGTTTCGTGCGGGATCTCCAGCGGCCGCTTGCAGTGTGCGCACAACTTGCGCGCCAGACGCTGGGCGATGATCAGGCTGACCGAGGTGGCGATGTTGAAACCGGGAATGCCCATGTTGTGCAGGCGTGTCAGGGTTTCCGCTGCGCTATTGGTGTGCAGGGTCGACAGCACCAGGTGGCCGGTCTGCGCAGCCTTGATTGCGATCTCGGCGGTTTCCAGGTCGCGGATCTCGCCGACCATGATCACATCCGGGTCCTGACGCAGAAACGAGCGAAGCGCCTGGGCGAAGTCCAGCCCTTGGCGGGGATTGACGTTGACCTGATTGATGCCTTCCATGTTGATTTCCACCGGATCTTCGGCGGTGGAAATATTGATGTCGACGGTGTTGAGGATGTTCAGCCCGGTGTACAGCGACACGGTTTTACCGGAACCGGTGGGGCCGGTGACCAGAATCATCCCTTGCGGCTGTTTCAGTGCGGCCAGGTACAAGGCCTTTTGTTCGGCCTCGTAGCCCAGCGCATCGATGCCCATTTGCGCACTGGACGGGTCGAGAATCCGGATCACCACTTTTTCGCCCCACAGAGTCGGCAGGGTGTTGACGCGGAAATCGATGGATTTGCTTTTCGACAGGCGCATTTTGATGCGGCCGTCCTGAGGTTTGCGCCGTTCCGAGATATCCAGACTGGCCATTACCTTCAAGCGCGCGGCAATGCGCCCGGCCAACTGGATCGGCGGCTTGGCCACCTCGCGCAGCATGCCGTCGGTGCGCATGCGCACCCGATAGTTTTTTTCGTAGGGTTCGAAATGCAGGTCGGAAGAGCCGCTTTTGATCGCATCGAGCAGCATCTTGTGCACAAAACGTACGACCGGGGCGTCGTCGGCATCGAGGCCGCCGATCACGTCCTGTTTGTTGTCATCAATGGACTCGACGTCGAGGCCGTCGAGATCGACATCGGCCATTTCCTCCAGGCCCGAGGCATGGCTGTCGAAGAACTTGTCGATGGCGTCGCTGAGCTTGTCGTCCTCCACCAGAATCGCTTCGGTGCTCAGGCCGGTGCTGAACTGAATGTCGCTGATCGCCTGCTGATTGCTTGGGTCGGAAAGGCCCACGAACAGTTTGTTGCCGCGCCGCCAGAGGGGCAGGGCGCAGTGCTGGCGAACCAGTTTCTCACTGACCAGACCCTTGGGCTGAGTCTCTTTGTCGAGGCAATGCAGATCGAGCAGGGCCATGCCGAAATGTTCCGAGGCGATCTCGGCAATTTGCCGGCTGTTGACCAGTTTGTTGTGCACCAGGTAATTGACCAGCGACACGCGATTGCGCTGGGCCTGCGCCCAGGATTGCCGGGCGCTTGTTTCCGTGAGCAGTTCGGCCTGGACCAATTGCTTGGCCAGACCGCTCAGAGCGATGTCATTCATGGGGATTCCGCACGCTTGCCGTTCATGACTTATAGCCTAGTCAAGTGACAGCGCCAAACACGGCCGGTGCAGGTGACAAAAAGTGTCAGATAGTGCGGTTGCGGGTTGTAGGAAACGGCGTTGGGGAATGAGCGCGCCCAGCAGACGGGGGCAAATGGGCGTTGGCATGGGCTGTGCTGGGCCTTGTTCAGATCATGAGATTTCGACTCATGCATGGAGCGTGTCTATGAAAAAACAACAAGGTTTCACATTGATCGAGCTGCTGATCGTTGTGGCGATCATCGGCATTCTGGCGACTATCGCCCTGCCGCAGTATTCGAAGTATCAGGCGCGGTCGAAGGTGACGGCGGGTATTGCCGAAGTTTCCGCCCTCAAAGTCAATTTCGAAGACGTGATCAACGCGGGATCTGGTGATCCAACTTTGGCTAACGTCAACGCAAACGTAGGTGCCACTCAAAACTGCACAATGGGTGTGAGTGGCAAAGTGGCTGACGGTACCGGGACGATTACTTGCAAGTTGCTTAATGCTCCGGCTCCGGTTCTTGGCCAGACGATCACCTTGACTCGTAGTGCGACCGCGGGTTGGTCTTGCGGCTTCTCCGGTTCCAAGGAATACACGACGACCAGTTGCCCTGGCGTTTAACTGAGTACAAAGCGAATGCCCCGCACTGCGGGGCATTTTCGTATGGTCACCTGTCTACAAAAGCTCCAATAATTTCAGCAGCTTATGAACTTTCCAAAAAACCGCAACTTGCATGCGAAGATTGAGCGAGTCATGCATTTTGCATGAAAATGAAAATTGGCATTTTTCATAACTCATTGTTTTTAAAAGAATTTATATGGCAAAAAAAGTTGGCACAGCGTTCGCAATATATCCGGTAACCCTGCTGACAAGCGTTACAGCAGACTTCCAGTAAAAACAGGAGTTACTCGTATGAAGAAGTTCGCTATCACTGCCGCTGCTACCGCTCTGACCCTGACCATGGCTGGTGGCGCTTTCGCCCAGTCCGCTCAGGCTACCCAGTCGCCAATGGTTCTGGCTGCCGGTGAAATGACCAAGGCTAAAGAAGAGACTTCCGATACCTGGATCACCACCAAGGTCAAAGCTGATCTGGTCACCGAAAAAGGCATTCCAGGCACTGATATCAAAGTCGAAACCAACAAGGGTGTAGTTTCCCTGTCGTCGACCACTGCGGTAACCGAGTCGCAGAAAGAAGTCGCCGTAGGCATCGCCAAGAAAATCAAAGGCGTTAAAGCGGTCTCCGCTGACGGCCTGAAAGCCGAGTAAGGCAAGACTTCTCGCCTGAACCGGGAGAAGACGCGACAGACGGGCCGAGCAATACGTCTGCCGCAACTTTAGAGTTCATGCGAACGGTCACACGGATGTGACCATTACAGGCCCCGGCACTTGTGTCGGGGCCTGTTCTATTTTGGGCAATACCAATGTGGGAGCGAGCCTGCTCGCGAATGCGTAGTGTCAGCCGACAAGTTCGTCAGTAGACAGACCGTATTCGCGAGCAGGCTCGCTCCCACAGGGTGAATTTCGTTCGGCTTAGTTACCGCGTTTGCTGTTGATCTGCCTCAAGCGATTACCTTCAAAGCGCAGGTACTGGTACATGCCGTTGTTTGGTCCGTAGGTCCATTCCTCGACCTGAAACTCTTCGCGGCGATTGGCACTGCGCTTGTAGCCGAGCACATCGCGGCTGACCGGCTCGCCGCATTTTTGCAGCACCTCGCTAGCGCGGTCGCCGAGGCTGATCAATTGGCTGCCGCAGCGCAATGTATCCGAAGCCGACGCATGGCCGGCGGCGCACGTCAGAGCGAGCGCCATCAACCAGTTACGCGCGGTCATTCTGCATCCAGGTGCATTTGCGTGACCACGCGGCCATCGCTTTCGGCCTCGCCGAGGTTGGCGTCGATGAAATACACGCGGTCATCCTCGAGCTTGCCCTTGTCGACCAGGTAATCCTTGATGGTGCTGGCGCGATCCTGGCCCAACTGGCGCAACAGCACCTCGCTGCCACTCCAGAACGCGATCACGCCCTGGCGCATTTTCGCCGTGCGTTCTTCCTTGCCCAGGTCTTTCCATTCTGCCGGTGGCTGGGTTTTCAGGCGGGTGCGGTAGATGCCTTCGAGCAACGCGCCTTTCTCGCTTTCGGGCACTTGCAGCAGCGAGGCCTGGGCCGGGACTTTGTCGCCACGGCGCTGGAGCATCTTGTAGTAGTTGTACTGATATTCGCGTTCCAGGCGTTGTTCGGCGAGCAGTGGCCCATCGCTGCTCTTCGCGGCCGTGCCTTCGATTTCCAGGCGCAGCGCCGGACGTTCCTTGAGTGCCTGCGACAGTTTCACCAGCGCCGCTTCGGCGTCTTTGCTCAGATCGCTGGAGCCCGGCGCGAAGGACACCGTGCCGAGGTCTTCGGAGCCGCCGCCACTGACCAGCCCGCCGATCATCTTGAACGGTGCGGCGGCCGCTTTGACGATCAGATTGCGCAGGGTTTGCCAGACGATCGGCATCACGCTGAACTGTGGATTATTCAGGTCGCCGGTCACCGGCAATTCGATGGAGATCTTGCCGTCGACGTCCTTGAGCAGGGCGATCGCCAGTTTCAGCGGCAGACTCACTGCATCAGGGCTGTCGACCTTCTCGCCCAGTTGCAGCTGCTCGACGACGACTTTGTTCTCGGCTTTCAGCTGGCCTTTGGTGATCAGGTAGTGCAGATCGAGGTTGAGCCGGCCCTTGCGGATGCGGTAGCCGGCGAATTTGCCGGAGTAGGGCGTCAGGGTCGTCAGTTCGACGCGCTTGAAGCTGGTGGCGATGTCGAGGCTGGCCATCGGGTCGAACGGATTGACCGCCCCCTTGATGGTCACCGGCGCATAGCGGTCGACCTTGCCTTTGATATCGACGCTGGCCGGTTTTGCCTGACGGCTGTCGATGGTGCCGATCTGACCGTTGAGCTGCTGCACGGCGGTGGCGAAATTCGGCGTCAGGCTGAAGTCGGCGAAGTTGGCCGAGCCGTCGTTGATCGCAATCGCACCGATGTGAATGCCCAGTGGTTTGTCCTTGCCGGGCGGTTTGGCTCCGGCAGGTTTGGCACCGCTGTCGGCCGGTTGCGGGATCAGCAGGTCGTCGACGTTGGTGGTGCGATCGTCGTTGACCATGAAGCGCACATACGGCTGCAACAGGTTGACCTTGTCAATCGACAGGCTGTCGCCGTGCTGATAATTGATGCCGTCGACCACGACTTGCTGCCATTTGAGGAAGTCGCGGGTCTTCAGCGTATCGAGGGTGTGCAGTTGATCGATCTGCGCGCGGCCGGTGACGCTGAGGGCCAGTGGTTCGGTGCTTTTCAGGTTGACCTTGAGGTCACTGCCGAGCATGCCGCTGCGCAGTTCCAGGCGAATGAACGGGTTGATATAGGACTGCGCGACACGCAGGTCGACGTCCTGGGTTTTCACGTTGAGCTGCGCGTTGACCGGGGCCAGATTGACCGTGCCGTCGGCGCTGATCTTGCCTTGCTTGCCCAGACCGCTGTCGAGCTTGAGCTTGAAAGGCGAGCCGTTGAGGCTGTCGAAATCCTGCAGGTCGACGTTCAGCGGGGTGATGTCCAGCGCCACCGCCGGTTGCGCCGAGCGGTCAGCGAGATGGACCGTGTAGTTGCGCAGTTGCACATCCTTGACCAGCACCTGCCATGGCTTGCTCGGGGCGCTTGGCTCAGGTTTCGGCGAGTCGGCGGCGGCCGGTGTATCCGCCGGTTCGGCAGCGGCTTTGGCAGCCGGTTTCGACGGCTGGCTGGCGAACAGCTTCTGCCAGTCCAGTTGGCCGTCAGCTTCCAGCGCCGCCCAGGTTTCCAGTTTGTTGCTGCGGATCTTGCCGACCACCACTTGCTGCTTGGCCAGGTCCAGCGAGGTTTCGCTGACGTCGAGGCGTTCGAGCCTGGCCAGCGGACGTCCGTCCGGAGCCTTGATGGCGAACGGCGCAATGCTCACCGCGACGTTGTTCAGCAGCAGTTCGGTTTGTTTCGACAGGTTGAGTTTGTACTCAGTGCTGAGGCTGACCACGCCGTTTTCCAGCACCAGCGGCACGGCGTCACGCACGTAAGGCCAGAAGGATTTCATCTGGCCATCGGTGACTTTCAGGGTGCCTTCGGAGGTGAACGGGATCAGGCTGAAATTGCCGGTCCAGTCGATCCTCCCGCCAGCGGGGCCGATGGCGACGAGGGTCATGTCGGCGCTGTCCTCGGGCAAAGTGCTGAGGTTTTTCAGCTCGAAACTGAGGTCGTCGTAAAGAAATTCGATCGGCTCGCTGGGCCGCATATCCTCGAAATGCACCACGCCGCCGGCCAGTTTGATGTTGTCGATACGCAGCGGGAATGGCTTGGCGTCGGGATCGGCGGGTGTCGGCTCGCTCGGCGGCAGGTTGAACAGGCCGAGCAGGTTGAGCTTGCTGTCCTTGGCGAAGAGGATTTCGCTTTTGGGTTTGTCCAGTTCGATGTCGGACAGATGCAGCGCTTTGGTCCACAGGCTGTCGATTTGCAGGTTGGCATAGAGCCGATCGAAGCCGACCTGCTCCTTGCCCGGTTCGCCGATGACCAGGCCCCACAGGGTGACCTCAAGGCTGAACGGGTTGAGTTCGATGCGCTGCAGATGCGCCGGCACCGTCGCGTAGTTCGCCAATTGCTGGTTGGCCACGCGCAAGGCAATGCCCGGCAGGATCAGAAACCCCAGCAGGCTGTAGAGGGCCAGGGCTGTCAGCAGTGCGCCAATCGCGCGAATCAATCCTTTGGGCATGTGCGGCTTCATCTGTCTGAATCGGAGTGCCTTGGAGTATGGCACGCGATTCTGGTTCCGAAGTGCTTGATGTGGGACAGGATTGTTCAGAAATTTCTGTAGGAATAGATCTCCCCGGTGGGAGCGAGCCTGCTCGCGAATGCGGTGGTTCAGTGAAAAACAAGTCGACTGACACTGCGCTTTCGCGAGCAGGCTCGCTCCCACAGGGAAATGTAATCGCTCATGCCGGAGGGATCACAGCTGCAAGATCAGCGTCTTCAACGGTGGCTGCTGGTCCCGCGAAGGGAAGTCGGCGCCCGGGGTCATCACACTCCATTCGCGCACCGGGCGGCCGGCCTTTTCGGCGCAGCGCAGCACTTGTTCGCGCCAGTCGTCCATGCTGACTTTCGCCAGGTTGTTGCAGCAGATCAGTACGCCATTGTCGGCGGTGGTCAGCAGGGCCGGTTTGAGCAGGCTTTGATAATCGCGTAGCAGGTCGACCGTGCCAAATGCGCTTTTGGCCCACGCCGGCGGGTCGAGCAGCACCAGATCGTATTGGCGCTGTTCGAGGCGCTGATAGCTCGGCAGCTTCTGCCCGCGCCGCACGCTGATCGGCAGGCCGGCGAGTTGGCGGATTGCCGGGAAGTAATCGGACTGAATGAATTGCATCGGCGGCAACTGCGGGTTGAGCAATCCATTCTCGCGACCGACCGCCAGATTGCCCTCGGCAAAGTCCAGGTTGCACACCTCGCGCGCACCGCCGGCCGCCGCACTGAGGCCAACACCACAGGTGTAGGCGAACAGGTTGAGCACGCTTTTGCCTTGCGCATGATCCTTGACCCAGCCACGGGTGTTGCGCAGGTCGAGGAACAGCAGCGGATCCTGCCCGGCATGACGCCCGCGCACGCGGTAGTTCAGGCCCCATTCATGCCCGACCAGATCCGCCAGTGCGGCGTCATCGGCTTTATAGACGCTGTCCTCGCGATCAATCCGCGAGTTGCCACGGGAGCGGTCGTTGTAGACCAGCAGGCTGTCGAGGCCCAGGGTCTGGTTGACCATGGCGTGCAGTTGCAGCAGGTCGTCACGTTCGAGCGTCTGGTGAAAACTCTGCACCAGCAGTTGCGGGCCGTAGCGGTCGATGGTCAGGCCGCCGGCGCCTTCCTGGCTGCCGTGGAACAGCCGATAGCAATCGGTGCCCTGGCTGTGCAGCGCAGCGAGCAGGTCCTGGCGTTGATCGAGGGCGGCGCGCAGCGCCTGATTCAAGGAAGACATGCGGGCGCCTTGCTGAGGGGAATTGGGGCGCGGGAGTTTAACAGTTTGCCGGGGGATCGCGTGATGGCCCTTCGCGAGCGAGCTCGCTGCCACATGTGCAATGCGATCACCTGTGGCAGCGAGCCTGCTCGCGAAGCTATTGATTCAAACGTTTATCAACGAGGTCCTGCACCACACTCGGATCTGCCAGGGTCGAAGTATCGCCAAGGCTGTCGAGCTCATTGCAGGCAATCTTGCGCAGAATCCGCCGCATGATCTTGCCCGAACGGGTCTTGGGCAATGCCGGCGCCCACTGGATCAGGTCAGGTTTGGCGAAGCTGCCGATCTCCTTGCTGACATGCGCCAGCAGGTCTTTCTTCAGCTCTTCGTTGGCCTCGGTGCCGTTCATTGGCGTCACGAATGCGTAGATGCCCTGGCCTTTGACGTCGTGGGGATAACCGACCACGGCGGCTTCGGCGATGCTGTCGTGCAGCACCAGGGCGCTTTCCACTTCGGCGGTGCCGATGCGGTGGCCGGAAACGTTGATCACGTCGTCGATGCGTCCGGTGATCCAGTAATCGCCGTCCTCGTCGCGGCGGGCGCCGTCGCCAGTGAAGTAATAGCCGGGGTAGGGTTTGAAGTAGGTGTCGATCATCCGCTGCGGATCGCCGTAGACGCTGCGAATCTGCGCCGGCCAGCTCGACTTGATCGCCAGCACGCCGCTGCCGGCGCCTTTGATTTCCTTGCCGGCTTCGTCAAGCAATACCGGTTGCACGCCGAACATCGGTTGCGTCGCGCAGCCGGGTTTGATCCGTTGGGCGCTGACCAGCGGGCTGAGCATGATGCCGCCGGTTTCGGTCTGCCACCAGGTGTCGACGATCGGGCAGCGCTGTTCACCGACAGCATTGAAATACCATTCCCACGCTTCCGGGTTGATCGGCTCACCGACGCTGCCGAGCAATCTGAGGCTGGCGCGTGAAGTTTCCTTCAATGGTCCGGCGCCTTCGCGCATCAGCGCGCGCAGGGCGGTGGGTGCTGTGTAGAAAATGTTGACCTTGTGCTTGTCGATGACCTGCCAGAAGCGCGAACTGCTCGGGTAGCTCGGCACGCCTTCGAACATCAGTGTGGTCGCACCGTTGGCCAGCGGCCCGTAGACGATGTAACTGTGGCCGGTGACCCAGCCGACGTCGGCGGTGCACCAGAACACTTCGCCGTCGCGGTAGTCGAGCACATATGTGAAGGTCATCGCCGCTTGCAGCAGATAGCCGCCGGTAGTGTGCAGCACGCCTTTGGGTTTGCCGGTGCTGCCGGAGGTGTAGAGGATGAACAGCGGATCTTCGGCGTCCATCGGTTCCGGCGGGCAGTCGTCGCTGACCTCGCGCACGGCCTGGTGATACCAAAGGTCACGGCCTTCGACCCAATCGACTTGGCCCTGAGTGCGCTCGACGACCACCACGGTGCTGACGTTCGGGCAGCTTTGCAGGGCTTTGTCGACGTTGTTTTTCAGTGGCACGAAGCGGCCGCCACGTACGCCCTCATCGGCGGTGATCACGGTACGGCAGTCGGCGTCGAGAATTCGATCACGCAGGGAATCCGGGGAAAATCCGCCGAACACCACCGAATGAATCGCGCCGATTCGCGCGCAGGCGAGCATGGCGTAGGCGGCTTCGGGGATCATCGGCATGTAGATGCACACCCGGTCGCCTTTCTTTACGCCACGGCTTTTCAGCACGTTGGCCAGACGGCAGACGTGGTGATGGAGTTTGTTGTAAGTGATCTGCGCCGATTCGGCTGGGTCGTCGCCTTCCCAGAGCAGGGCGGTCTGCTCGCCGCGTTGCTTGAGGTGACGGTCGATGCAGTTGTAGCTGACGTTGAGCTTGCCGCCGGCAAACCAGGCGGCTTCTCCGGTTTTCAGGTCATAGCGCTGAACAGTCTGCCACGGCGTGCTCCAATCGAGGAAACGCGTGGCCTGCTCGGCCCAGAAGGCACTGGGGTGTTCAATCGATTCGCGGTACAGGCGCCGATACTCGTCCTGGCTCAACTGAGCGGCCTGGCGCACGGCATCGGCTTTGGGGAACGTGCTGATATCGAACATGACGGTTCCTTATTCTTGTGGTGCGACACGAATAAAGATGCGCCGAGCGCTGCACAGGTTCAAGTCATGTGCCAAAACAACTGTGGGAGCGAGCCTGCTCGCGAAGGCGGAATGTCAGTCAACGAAGGTGTTGAATGAAGAACCGCTTTCGCGAGAAGGCTCGCTCCCACAGGGGAACAGCGTTGTGCCCGAAGGCTTTTATCAGCCGCGATGGCGTCCGCGGAAGTAGTTGATCAGGCCTTGAGTCGAGGCATCGTCAGCCACGGTCTCGTCGCTGCCGACCAGACGGTTGTAGACGCCTTTGCCCAATTCCTTGCCCAGTTCCACACCCCACTGGTCGAAGGCGTTGATGCCCCAGACCACGCTTTGCACGAACACTTTGTGCTCGTACATCGCAACCAGGGCGCCGAGGCGACGCGGGCTGATGCGTTCGACTACCAAGGTGTTGCTCGGGCGATTGCCCGGGATCACCTTGTGCGGCGCCAGTTTGCGCACGTCGTCTTCGCCCATGCCTTTGTCGCGCAGTTCGGCTTCGGCTTCCGGCAGGGTCTTGCCGAGCATCAGCGCCTGGCTCTGCGACAGGCAGTTGGCGTACAGCCACTGGTGATGGTCGGAAACCGGGTTGAAGCTGACGATCGGCACGATGAAGTCGGCCGGGATCAGTTGGGTGCCCTGGTGCAGCAACTGGTGATAAGCGTGCTGACCGTTGCAGCCGACGCCGCCCCAGATCACCGGGCCGGTATCGGTCGACACCGAGGTGCCGTCCTGACGCACGCTCTTGCCATTGGACTCCATGTCCAGCTGTTGCAAGTGCTTGGTGATGTTGCGCAGGTAGTGGTCGTACGGCAGGATCGCGTGGCTTTGCGCACCCCAGAAGTTGCCGTACCACACGCCGAGCAGCGCCAGCAGCACCGGCATGTTCTGTTCGAACGGCGCGGTCTGGAAATGCTGGTCCATGGTGTAGGCACCGGACAGCAGTTCCTTGAAGTTGGACATGCCGATGGCCAGTGCGATCGGCAAACCGATGGCCGACCACAGCGAGTAACGCCCGCCGACCCAGTCCCACATCGGGAAGATGTTTTCTTCGCGAATCCCGAAAGCCACAGCGGCGGCGTTGTTGCTCGACACAGCGATGAAGTGGCGATACAGCTCGGCTTCGGAACCGCCCTGCGCCAGGTACCAGGCGCGTGCGGCCTGCGCGTTCTTCAGGGTTTCGAGGGTGTTGAACGACTTCGACGAAACGATGAACAGCGTGGTCTCGGCGCGCAGTTTCTGCGTCAGCTCATGGAATTCGCTGCCGTCGATATTTGCCAGATAGTGGCAACGTACGCCTTTCTGCGCGTAGGACAGCAGTGCTTCGGACACCAGCTCAGGACCGAGGAACGAACCACCGATACCGATGTTGACCACGTCGGTGATCGGCTTCTCGGTGTAACCGCGCCACAAGCCATCATGAATTCGGCCAACCAGATCGGTGATCTGGTTCAGCACCTTGTGCACTTCCGGCATCACGTTGACGCCGTTGACCGACAATTTGTCGCCGACCGGGCGGCGCAGGGCGGTGTGCAGTGCCGGGCGGCCTTCGGAGGCATTGACGATTTCGCCGTCGAACAGCGCTTTGATCGCGCCCTTCAGATCGACTTCATTGGCCAGGCCCACGAGCAGGTTGCGGGTCTCGGCGTTGATCAAATTCTTCGAATAATCGAGAAACAGACCGCAGCTACTGAGGGTGAACTGATTGAAACGCTGCGGATCGGCGTTGAAGGCTTCGCGCATGCTGAAATCCTGCATGGCTTGGCGGTGGTCTTTCAACGCTTGCCAGGCGGGCAGAGCGGTAACGTCGTGAGGAGTGCGGTAGTACGCCATCGCTGCGGTTTTCCTTTTTACTTGAACGGCCTTTTGAACACGGTACAGATCAACCACGGGTTTTAGCGCATGGGATCAACTGCGTCGACACGAGATCTGGACACAGGGCGAATACAGTAAACCTCGCGCTGCGTTCTGTCTTGACTTTGTCTGACCAGATCCCTGTACTTTTTTAACATCCGCAGAGGAATCTGGCCGACAAACGGAGGTGCCCGGAAGACTTTCGCCCACCGGCATGCACCTGAAACACATGTGGGAGCGAGCCTGCTCGCGAAGGCGGCGTGTCAGGCAACTTATAAGTCGCTGATACACCGCTTTCGCGAGCAGGCTCGCTCCCACAGGGAAATTCGTTACTGCTTAAATCGGGCTATCGAGATTCAGGTGCAGGTTGTCGATCAACCGCGTGGTGCCGAGGAACGCCGCCGCGAGAATCACCAGATCGCGATCCTCCGCCGTCGCCGGACGCAAGGTCAGGCCATGACGGATTTCCAGATAATCCGGACGCAGCCCCGCCGCTTCCAGCACCTGCAACTGCGCAGCGATCAGCGCTGGGTAATCACGCTCACCTTGTTTGATCGATTCGGCGATGCTGCTCAGCACGCGATACACCACCGGTGACACGGCGCGCTGGTCTTCACTGAGGAAGCCGTTGCGCGACGACAGCGCTAGACCGTCCGCAGCACGTACGGTTGGCTCGCCGATGATCTGGATCGGCATGTTCAGGTCGTGCACCAGTGCGCGGATCACCGCCAGTTGCTGGTAATCCTTCTGGCCGAAGATCGCCAGATCCGGCTGGACCATGTTGAACAGCTTGCTGACTACGGTCGCCACACCTTCGAAGTGCCCCGGACGGCTGGCGCCACACAGGCCTTCGGACAATTGCGGCACGCTGACCCGGGTTTGCCCGGCCATGCCGTCCGGGTACATCTCTTCAACCGTTGGCGCGAACAGCAGGTCGCAACCGGCTTCGAGGAGCTTTTCCTGATCGGCGGCGAGGGTGCGCGGGTATTTGTCGAGGTCTTCGCCGGCGCCGAATTGCAACGGATTGACGAAAATACTCGCGACGACGAAATCCACTCGCTGGGTAGCTTTGGTGATCAATGCGACGTGGCCGCTGTGCAGGTTGCCCATGGTCGGCACGAAGCCGATGCGCTTGCCTTCACTGCGCGCGCGGGCGACGGCGGCGCGCAGTTCGCGTACGGTTTTGACGGTGTTCATGCAGAGAATCCGTGTTCGATGCCAGGGAACGTAGTGGCTTTGACTTCGCTGACGTAAGCCTTCAGCGCGGACTGGATGCTGTCCTGACCTTGCATGAAGTTTTTGACGAATTTGGGTACGCGGCCGGTGATCGACAGGCCGAGCATGTCGTGCAATACCAGCACCTGGCCGTCGGTGGCGTTGCCGGCACCGATACCGATCACCGGAATGCCCACGGCCTGGCTGATTTCTGCCGCCAGTTCGCTCGGCACGCACTCGAGCAACAGCATGGCCGCACCGGCCTGCTCCAGCGCGATCGCATCGGCACGCATCTGCCGCGCCTGGTTCTCATTGCGGCCCTGCACCTTATAGCCACCGAGGATGTTCACCGCTTGCGGGGTCAGGCCCATGTGCGCGCACACCGGCACACCGCGCTCGGCGAGCAGGCGGATCGACTCCGCCAGCCACAGCTGACCTTCAACCTTGACCATGTGCGCGCCGGCCTGCATCAGCATGGCGCTGTTGTTCATGGTCTGTTCGAGGGTGGCGTTGGCCATGAACGGCAGGTCGGCGAGGATCAGGGCATCGCCATTGCCACGCTTGACGCTGGCGACGTGATAGGCCATTTCCGCCGTGGTCACTGGCAGGGTGCTGTCGTGCCCCTGCAGGACCATGCCCAGGGAGTCGCCGACCAGCAGCACTTCGACACCGGCCTCGTTGCAGGCGTGGGCGAAGGTCGCGTCATAGCAGGTCAGCATGGTGATTTTTTCACCTTTCTGCTTGAGGCTCTGGAGCGTGGTCAGGGTGATGGCTGGCATGTAAAAAATCCTCGTTCAGGCGCTCTGGAAACTGCTGCGAGTCACGCGCGTGATTCTTCATCTACTCAGGCGCACGGTCTTGTGTCGTGCTTTGAAAGGCCTGGATTGCGCCCGTTCATGCCGGGTTGGCGGCAGCGGGACGCCTATAGTCGTGATGAGCCAACAGGAAGTCAATTGCGTGTGTTACCGCCTTGTTACGCGGGCGGTGTTACCGGCGTTACTGATGCGATTCAGCGGCGCGGCGGGCCTGATTCGGGGGATTTTTGTCTGACAAAAACTGGAGATTGGCAGGTGACCTGTGGCGAGGGGATTTATCCCCGTTGGACTGCGAAGCAGGCCCAAATCTGACCAAGCTGTACACAACATGGGGCCGCTCCGCGACCCAACGGGGATAAATCCCCTCGCCACACAACCACATTTCACAGAAGATTTTTGTCAGGGCTGGGGGAGGCGCTCGAGGCCGACGAACGGGCAGGCGGCCAGCAGGTCTGTCAGCGTGCGGCCATCGGCAAGACGCAGATCCTGCGGTGCCAGTTCAGCGAGGGGATAGAGAACGAACGCCCGCTCCTGAATCTGGTAATGCGGGACTTTCAGCCGTGGCTCGTCGATCAGGCGATCGCCGAACAGCAGAATATCCAGATCCAGCGTGCGTGGCCCCCAGCGCTCAAGACGCTCGCGGCCCTGAGCGTTTTCGATCGCTTGCAAGGCGTCGAGCAGCTCGATCGGTGCGAGCGAGCTGTCGAGGGCGGCGACAGCGTTGGTGTAGCGCGGCTGGCCCGGCAACAGTGAATCGCTTTGATAAAAGGCTGAAACGCCGGCAAGACTCGTCTGCGGCAATTGCCCCAGCGCCGCGATGGCGCTGCGCAACTGGTCGGCCGGGTCAGCGAGGTTGCTGCCCAGACCAATGTAGATGCGTTCCATCGCTTACTCGCCCGTCGCGCTCGAAGCGCCGGCGCGCTTGCGCTTGGAACCGCCGCTGCGGCGACGTTTGCGTGGCGCGCCGCTGGCATCGTCACCCTTGCCGCTGAGGTCGCGGATCATGTCGCGACGCTCGCTGTCGTTGGCGTCCTGATAATCGGTCCACCATTCGCCGAGGCCATCGGTCTCCTCGCCGGCGCTTTCACGCAGCAGGAGGAAATCGTAACCGGCGCGGAAACGCGGGTTGTCCAGCAACAGATCGGCGCGTTTGCCACTGCGCCGTGGCAGGCGTTCCTGCATGTCCCAGATTTCGCGGATCGGCATGGTGAAGCGCTTCGGAATCGCGATGCGCTGGCACTGTTCGGCAATCAGCTCGTGAGCGGCTTCCTGCATCGCCGGAATCGGCGGCATGCCACGTTCCTGCAGACGCAACACGCGGGCCGGCAGTGCCGGCCAGAGCAGGGCGGCAAACAGGAACGCCGGGGTCACCGGTTTGTTCTGCTTGATGCGCAGGTCGGTGTTGGTCAGCGCTTCGCTGATCAGCGTGTGGGTGTATTCCGGGTTGTATTCCAGCGCCTCGGCACTGGCCGGGAACAGCGGGGCGAACAGTTGCAGATCAACCAGCATTTCAAAGGTGATCGCGCCGTGCCCGGAGAGGAACAGCTTGAGCACTTCTTCGAACAGCCGCGCCGACGGAATCTCGCGCAGCATCGGCGCCAGCTCACGGATCGGCTGCACGGTGTGCTTCTCGATGCCGAAGTTGAGCTTGGCGGCGAAACGCACGGCCCGCAGCATGCGCACCGGGTCTTCCTGGTAACGCTGCTTCGGGTCGCCGATCAGACGGATCAGGTGATTGCGAATGTCGTGCACGCCATTGGCGTAATCGAGAATGCGCTCGCTGACCGGATCGTAATACAGAGCATTGATGGTGAAGTCGCGGCGTTGCGCGTCTTCTTCCAGGGTGCCGTAGACGTTGTCGCGCAGAATCCGCCCGCTCTCGTTGCGCGAAGACTGGTTGCTGTCTTCCTCGTCTTCGTTGATCGGGTGATTGGCGCGGAAGGTCGCGACTTCAATGATTTCGCGACCGAAATGGATGTGCACCAGTTTGAATCGGCGACCGATGATCCGCGCATTGCGGAATTCGGCACGGACCTGCTCGGGGGTGGCGCTGGTGGCGACGTCGAAATCCTTGGGCGTGATGCCCAACAGCATGTCACGCACGCAACCACCGACCAGATAAGCCTGGTAACCGGCACCTTGCAGGCGTTCGACGATATTCACCGCATAGCGGCTGAACTGCGTTTTCTGCAGCGAATGTTGGCCGCTGTTGAGCACTTCAGGGGTGCTGCGGATGTGTTGCGTACGACGCACGGGAGTTCGGAATGACTGGAACAGCTTCTTCAGCATGGGATGCACTGTTTGAAGGAATGTTCGGCCATACCAAAAGAATGACCGCATGATGGGCGCAGATTCTAGCATTTAGTCGGGGGATGGTGTAGGACGCGGCAGATATGAGCTGCAAGCCCCAAGCTACAAGGGTCCAGCGAGGAAAACGGGGGAATTTCACGGAAGGGAGAAACTACAAGGGGAGCCGAAGCTCCCCAAGAAGTAGTTGCGTGCTCTTTTTATTATTGATTCGGGCTTCTTGTTTTTGTTGAGTGCCCTCGCCACGAAGTGTTTCCTTCGTGACCCTCCCAATCGGGAGCCAAGAGCAAACGGATTGCTTTGGTCGCTGAATTGCAGTGATCTGTCGATCCAACCAGTACAGGCTCTGTCTTAGGACAGTTTTTGTTGTTCTCGGCCTGGTCGTGGGGCAAGCCCCAAATACAACGCCTCTCCAAAAGAATCAGTTAGCTGCGCCTCTCGCCGTCTTGTTTTTATTGTGCGTGAGTCGATTCGTCTTATTTTTATTGTCTTGTGCATTGCTTGTTATTGTTCTTGTACCAAACATATAGCAGGGTGCGTGCCAACTTTTGCCAAGCCCAGTAAAACAAGGGGTTAGGTCGATATAACCGTTTTGCAGGGGCGAAAAAAAGCCGGGGTTTCGTTACCGATAACCCCGGCTTCTGTTACGTGAATCGACTGCGGTAACAGTTTTTTCACATTGTCATGCGTTACCCGCGCACGCGGTGGGTAACGCTCAGCTTTCGCTGGCGACCCCGGTCTTGCGCCGTGGAATGCCCAGACGCTGGCGGCGTTCCCACAGGCATTTGCGGCTGACGCCCAGTTTGCGTGCCAGTTCGGTCTCGGTCATATGGTCCTGATGCTCGAGGACGAAGTGCTGGAAATAGTCTTCCAGCGACAGATCCTCGGTCGGCTCATGGCTGCTGTTGCTGGCGTTACCGCCGGTTTGCGGCGGCAGACCGATGAACTCGTCGTCTTCCAGATCGCTCAGCTCGATGTCGATGCCCAGCAGGTCGGCCGAAATCTCCGGGCTTTCGCTGAGAATCACCGCGCGCTCAACTGCGTTTTCCAGCTCACGCACGTTACCGGGCCAGGAATAGTGTCGGATCGCCTGTTCAGCGTCGGCAGCGAATTTCAGGTCGGTGCGATTGATCCGCGCGCTCTGGCGAGCGAGGAAGGCATTGGCGATTTCGTTGACGTCGGCGCCACGCTCGCGCAGCGGCGGCAGCTTCAGGGCAATCACGTGCAGACGGTAATAAAGGTCTTCACGGAACTGGCCGATTTTCGCCAGGCTCTTCAGATCGCGGTGCGTTGCAGCGATCAGGCGCACATCGACTTTCTGCGACTGCACCGAACCTACGCGGCGGATCTCGCCCTCCTGCAGAACCCGCAGCAGGCGAGCCTGGGCTTCGAGGGGCAGTTCGCCGATCTCATCGAGGAACAGGGTGCCGCCGTCCGCCGCTTCGACCAGACCGGCGCGACCGGCGCTGGCGCCGGTGAACGCGCCTTTCTCGTGGCCGAACAGTTCGGACTCGATCAGGCTTTCCGGAATCGCCGCGCAGTTCACCGAGATCATCGGCGCCTTGGCGCGTTTCGACAGATTGTGCAGGGCGCGGGCCACCAGTTCTTTACCGGTGCCGGACTCACCCTGAATCAATACGTTGGAATCGGTTGGCGCGACTTTGCGGATCTTGCTGTACAGGTCCTGCATCGGCGGGCAGGAGCCGATGATGCCAATTTCACCATTGCTGTTATCCACAGAGGCTTTGCCATTGCCGGCGGCAGGCTTGCTCGCCGTGGTTTCGCCGGCAGCTGGCGCCGACTGGCGATCGCGCAGGATCCGTGCAACCGCCTGGAGCATTTCATCGTGGTCGAACGGCTTGGCGATGTAATCGACCGCACCCATTTTCATCGAGTCGACCGCCGAGCGCAGGCTGGCGTAACTGGTCATGATCAGCACCGGTGTGCCTTGCCCGAGCTTGATCAGCTCGGTGCCCGGAGCGCCCGGCAGGCGCAGGTCGCTGACGATCAGATCGAACGTAGGAATGGTGAAGCGTTCTTGTGCTTCCTGCACTGATCCGGCTTCGCTGACCTGGTACTGGTTGCGTTCCAGCAGGCGGCGCAAGGCGGAGCGGATAATGGTTTCGTCTTCGACGATCAAAATGTGCGGCATTGATTCGATACTCTCGACGGTCTCAGTTCACAGCGGACGTCGCTTCGACATGACGCGGTAAGGTCACCCGGATACGGGTGCCGCGTTGGCTTTGTACATCAGCCGGGCTGTCGATGGTGATTTGTCCATAATGCTCTTCAACGATGGAATAGACCAGTGCAAGGCCCAGACCGGTGCCTTCACCCGGATCCTTGGTGGTGAAGAAAGGTTCGAACAATCGGTCCATGATGCTCGACGGAATACCGCTGCCTTCGTCTTCGACGATCAGATCGACCGTGTGTTCGCCGGCTTCGCTCTTGACCCGTACCGCACTGTGCGGCGGCGAGGCGTCGCGGGCGTTGGAGAGCAGATTGATCAGCACCTGGGCGAGCCGTTGCGGGTCGCCTTCGACCCAATGATCGGGATCGCACAGGTTGTAGAACTGCACTTCGAAATTGCGCCGGTTCAGCGCCAGCAGGCCAATGGCGTCCTGCGCGACTTCGGCCAGACACACTGGTTCGTCGTTGTGCTGATGGCTGCCGGCATGGGCGAAGCTCATCAGCGACTGGACGATGCGCGAGACGCGTTTGGTCTGCTCGAGAATCTGCCCGCTGATTTCCGTCAGCTCGCCGTCATCTTCACGCTCTTCGCGCAGGTTCTGCGCCAGGCAGGCGATGCCGGTGATCGGATTACCGATTTCGTGGGCCACACCCGCTGCGAGTCGACCGATGCTGGCCAGCCGTTCGGAATGCACCAGTTTATCTTCGAGCATCTGCGTTTCGGTCAGATCCTCGACCAGTAACACCAGGCCACTGTTACCCGGGGCCAACGGCTCGTCGATTGCCGCTTTGTGCAGATTCAGCCAGCGGGTCTGACCATCGAGGGCCAGATGCTGTTTGTGCAAATGCTCGTCGGGCAGGTTGATGAAGCCTTGCAGCAATTCTTTCCACGGGTTGGCGATCGTGCTCAGGCGCGAACCGACCACTCGCTGTGCGGCGATGCCGGTCAGCTCTTCCATCGCCTTGTTCCACATCAGGATCTCCTGATCCTTGGCCAGCGAGCAGACGCCCATCGGCAGTTCCTGCAAGGTCTGGCGGTGGTAGCGGCGCAGGGCATCGAGCTCGGCGGCCAGGCCGGTGAGGCGCGAGTGGTAATCCTCGAGACGGCTTTCAATGAAGTGAATGTCTTCGGTGACGTAGTTTTCGCCGCCAGCCTTATAGGGCAGGAAGGTTTCCACCATATCCTGCGCAACGCTCGGGCCCATCAGGCCGGACAGGTTGGCCTCGATGCGGTCGCGCAACCGGCGCAAGGCATACGGCCGGCGTTCATCGAAGGGTAGATACAAGTCGCGCAGCGCTTGCTCGACTTCTTTCTGCGCAGCCTTGGCACCCAGCGGCTTGGCCAGCTGCGTGGCGAACTCCTGCGGCGAGGCGGCGTGCAGTTCGCGGCGTTGCGGGCGCCGCACGTTGTCCACTGCACAGGCTTCGGCGGCGCTGGCTTCTTCCGGGCTGGCGTTGGTGAACAGCGAGATCAAAGTGAACATCAGCACGTTGGCGGCCAGCGAGGCGATGGCCGCCATGTGCCAACTGGTGTCGTCGAGCACGTAGATCATGTTCAGCAGCGGGATATAGAAGCCCTGCAGATTGCCGACCAGCGGCAGCAGCATGGTCACCACCCAGACCGTGATCCCAGCCAGCAGACCGGCAATGAAGCCGCGGCGGTTGGCGGTGGGCCAGTACAACACCGACAACACCCCGGGCAGAAATTGCAGAGTCGCAACGAACGCGACGATGCCGAGGTTGGCCAGATCCTGTTCGACGCCGAGCATCAGGTAGAAGCCGAAGCCGGCCATGATGATCGCCACGATCAGCGCCCGGCGGGTCCATTTCAGCCAGCGGTAGATATTGCCTTCGGCCGGCGGTTGATAAAGCGGCAGCACCAGATGGTTCAGCGCCATGCCCGACAAGGCCAGGGTGGTGACGATGATCAGGCCACTGGCGGCGGACAGGCCACCGACGTAGGCGAGCAAGGCCAGCGGTTTGCTGTTGGCGGCAATGCCGATGCCGAGGGTGAAATATTCCGGGTCGGTGGTGGCGCCGAGTTTCAGGCCTGCCCAGAGAATCAGCGGTACGGCAAGACTCATCAACAGCAGAAACAACGGCAGGCCCCAACTGGCGCTGACCAGCGAGCGCGGGTTGAGGTTTTCCGTAAAGGTCATGTGATACATGTGCGGCATCACGATCGCCGAGGCGAAGAACACCAGCAGCAGCGTGCGCCACGGGCCTTCCTGCAACGGCGTGTGCAGGGCGGCGAGGGCCGTCTGGTTTTGCAGCAGCCACAGTTCGAGCTGTTGCGGGCCGTCGAATACGCCATACAGCGCATACAGGCCAACGCCGCCGAGGGCGATCAGTTTGATGATCGACTCAAAGGCAATCGCGAACACCAGCCCTTCATGTTTCTCGCGCGTGGCGATATGCCGGGAACCGAAGAAGATTGTGAACAGAATGATCAGCGCACAGAACGCCAGCGCCACGCGGCTCTGCACGCGTTCGCCGGTGAGGATGCCGATCGAGTCGGCCACTGCCTGAATCTGCAGGGCAAGCAATGGCAAGACGCCAATCAGCATGAAAATCGTGGTCAGCGCGCCGGCCCAAGTGCTGCGAAAGCGGAAGGCAAACAGATCGGCCAGCGACGACAGTTGATAGGTGCGGGTGATCTTCAGGATCGGATAAAGCAGCACCGGCGCCAGCAGGAATGCACCGGACACGCCGAGATAACTGGACAGAAAGCCGTAACCGTACTGATAGGCCAGGCCCACCGTGCCGTAGAACGCCCAGGCACTGGCGTAAACCCCCAGCGACAGGGTGTAGGTCAACGGGTGGCGAATGATCGCGCGCGGGATCATGCCCCGTTCGCTGACCCAGGCAACGCCGAACAGCGCCGCCAGGTACGCGGCGCTGATCAGGATCATCTGGGTCAGGCTAAAGCTCATCGGCATCTTTTTGGCTCTGCAGGATGAAGGTCACGACAATCAGGATCAGCCAGAGCAGATAAGGGCGATACCAGGCGCCCGTCGCGTCGATCCACCAATCCATGATGGCGGGGGAGAACAGGTAGATCCCGACGACCAAAAGCAGGACCAAGCGATAGATGTACATCCCGGCCTCTCTTTTTTATGCGCGTGCCCGAAAACGTGCGGCGATGGTAACGGATGGGCGCGCGACTGCAAGTGTCGTCATTGCAGTTGCGCTTCGGGCAGGGTCAGTGTGCGCGGGATCTTGGCAGCATCCCAATGTGCGCTGCCCCAGGCCAGCAGTTCGCGCGGCGAAGCGTGAGCCAGTTCGGTGCCGGGATGCTGCCCCAGCGCGCGCAAGGCCCGCAGCAGCAACGGCGTGGCCTGATCGGCTTCGAGCGGCGGCGAACGGTAGGACTTGCCGAGTTTGTTGCCGTCCTGCTGGGTGATCAGTGGCAGGTGCAGATAGCGCGGCTGTTTCAGGCCGAGCAGTTCTTGCAGGTACAGCTGACGCGGCGTCGAATCGAGCAGATCGGCGCCGCGCACAATATCGGTAATGCCTTGCCAAGCGTCGTCGAGCACCACCGCCAATTGATAAGCGTAGAGACCATCGCGCCGACGAATGACGAAGTCGCCGACGTCGCGGCCCAGGTGCTGACGGTATTCGCCCTGCACGCGATCGATGAAGTGGTATTCCAGCTCAGGCACGCGCAGGCGGATCGCGGCGTCGTGCTGATCATGGCCGGCATTGCGGCAAAACCCCGGATAAATCCCGTGATAGGGCTCCAGTTGTTTGCGCGAGCAGGTGCAGGCGTAGGCCAGACCGTGGTTGAACAGGCTGTCGAGCACTTCGGCATAAGCCGCGCGCCGATCGCTCTGGCGGACCATTTCGCCGTCCCATTCGAAGCCGTAACTTTCCAGCGCCTTGAGAATGGCCTCTTGCGCACCGGGCTCTTCGCGCGGCGGATCGAGATCTTCCATGCGCACCAGCCAGCGCCCACCGACGGAGCGGGCGTCGAGGTAAGACGCCAACGCAGCGACCAGCGAACCGAAGTGCAGGTGGCCACTGGGGGTAGGGGCGAAGCGGCCGATGTAGGCGGGGGATTTGGCAGTCATGGAGGCGATAAAGGCTATTCAGAATTTGAGCAGGTTACCTCTGTGGGAGCGAGCCTGCTCGCGAAAGCTGTGTCAGTCATGAAAGAGTTATCTGAGAGGACGCTTTCGCGAGCAGGCTCGCTCCCACAGAGGCAGACGCAGGTTCCGCGGGCAAAACACAGAAACAAAAACGGAGCGTTTACACGCTCCGTTTTTCGTTCAGGCCGAGATTACTTGCCGACCTGCTTTTCCTTGATTTCCGCCAGGGTCTTGCAGTCGATGCACAGATCCGCGGTCGGACGGGCTTCGAGGCGCTTGACGCCAATCTCGATGCCGCAGGACTCGCACCAGCCGTACTCTTCGTCTTCGATCAACTGCAGGGTCTTGTCGATTTTTTTGATCAGCTTACGCTCGCGGTCGCGGGCGCGCAGTTCGAGGGAGAACTCTTCTTCCTGGCTGGCACGGTCGGCCGGGTCAGGGAAGTTGGCAGCTTCGTCTTTCATGTGATCAACCGTACGGTCGACTTCCTGCATCAAGTCCAGTTTCCACTTGTTCAGGATCTTGGTGAAGTGCGCGCGCATCGGAGCGCCCATGTACTCTTCACCCGCCTTCTGAACGTAAGGTTCGAAGCCGCTGATCGACGTTTGCTGCTGTTGCTTTGCTTGGGTGGGCATGAAATGGACCGCCTCTACTCTTGTAATCCATTGCGCAGGATTGCTCCATCACCGACACCTGCCGGCCCTGCGGCTGCAAGCGGGCGAACTTACCAGATCAAATCAGCCTGCGCTACTCCCGGATGTCGAGCCCCCGGCGGGTGGCGCTTGCAGATGTCTGACAAGCCGTGTCTGTGGGAAGGGAGACCTGTTCAATCACTGATTTTAGTCAATCCTGGAGCGTACGTTCAGATCGTTACAGTCCAGCGTTCTTGAGGCTGTGACCTTCACGGGTTCTCGCTCGTTCCGGCAGACAGGTAGAATCGTCTCTTTTTTCCGTCGAAGGCATTCCAATGGCCCCCTACAGTGCGCGCAGTCGTGCGATCGAACCGTTCCATGTGATGGCGCTGCTGGCGCGGGCCAATGAATTGCAGGCCGAAGGCCACGACGTGATCCATCTGGAAATCGGTGAGCCGGACTTCACCACCGCCGAGCCGATCATTCGCGCCGGACAAGCTGCGTTGACGGCGGGCAAGACCCGCTACACCGCCGCCCGTGGCATTCCCGAACTGCGCGAGGCGATCGCCGGTTTCTACCAATCGCGTTACGGCCTGAATATCGACCCACGGCGGATTCTGATCACGCCGGGCGGCTCCGGCGCGTTGTTGCTGGCCAGTGCCCTGTTGGTCGATCCGGGTAAACACTGGCTGCTCGCCGACCCGGGCTACCCGTGCAACCGGCATTTCTTGCGGCTGGTCGAAGGCGCGGCGCAACTGGTGCCGGTCGGGCCGGAGGTGCGTTACCAACTGACCCCGGATCTGGTGGCGCGGCATTGGGACCACGACAGTGTCGGCGCCCTCGTCGCTTCGCCGGCCAACCCGACCGGAACCCTGCTGACCCGCGATGAACTGGGCGGATTATCCACAGCCATCAAGGCCCGGCACGGGCACTTGGTGGTGGATGAGATCTACCACGGCCTGACCTACGGCACTGATGCTGCCAGTGTGCTGGAAGTCGATGACGGCGCTTTTGTCCTCAACAGTTTCTCCAAGTATTTCGGTATGACCGGTTGGCGCCTGGGCTGGCTCGTGGCGCCAGACGCGGCGGTCAGCGAATTGGAAAAGCTTGCGCAGAACCTCTACATCAGCGCGCCAAGCATGGCGCAATACGCTGCGCTGGCCTGTTTCGAGCCCGCCACCATTGCGATTCTCGAAGAGCGCCGCGCCGAGTTTGCGCGCCGTCGCGATTTTCTCCTGCCGGCGCTGCGTGAACTGGGTTTCAACATCGCGGTTGAGCCGGAAGGCGCGTTTTATCTGTACGCCGATATCAGCCGTTTCGGCGGTGATGCCTTCGCGTTCTGCCGGCATTTCCTCGAAACCGAGCACGTCGCCTTTACGCCGGGACTGGATTTCGGTCGTTATCAGGCCGGTCATCACGTGCGCTTCGCTTACACACAAAACCTCGCACGATTACAGGAAGCCGTGGAACGCATCGCGCGCGGCTTGAAGAGCTGGCAAGGCTGATGCGCTTTTATCCTGCTCTGGAAGAAGCGCGGCTGATTCGTCGTTATAAGCGTTTTCTCGCCGATATCGAGACCGTTAGCGGCGAGTTGCTGACCATTCACTGCCCCAATACCGGCTCGATGCTCAATTGCCAGGTCGAGGGCGGGCAGGTCTGGTTCAGTCGCTCCAATGACCCGAAACGCAAATTGCCCGGCACTTGGGAAATTGGCGAAACCCCGCAGGGCCGACTGTTTTGCGTCAACACCGGGCGCGCCAACGGTTTGGTCGAAGAAGCCTTGCACGCTGGGGTGATTACCGAGTTGAACGGCTTTACCGCGTTGAAGCGTGAGGTTGCCTACGGACAGGAAAAAAGCCGCATCGACTTCCGCCTCGAATACCCCAGCGGGCCGGCGTATGTCGAAGTCAAAAGCGTCACCCTCGGCTTCGACGGCACGGCGGTGGCGGCGTTTCCCGATGCGGTGACCCAGCGCGGCGCCAAACATCTGCGCGAGCTGGCGCATCTGGCGCGCGACGGCATTCGGGCGGTGCAGTTGTACTGCGTGAACCTCTCCGGCATCGATGCCGTGCGCCCGGCCGAGGAAATCGATTGGGCTTACGCCGAGGCGCTGCGTGAAGCGGTCGCGTGCGGTGTCGAGGTGTTGGCGTACGGCGTGCGCCTGGACCATGAAGAGATGGTCATCGACCGCCGACTCGATGTGCGGCTCAACGGTTAAACGTCGATCCACACGCCTCGTGTATCTTCCCGGCATTCAATTGCCGTGAGTGACTGCCCGGCGCAGGGGCCGGCGACGCATTCGCCGTTCTCGATCAGAAACAGTGCGCCATGGGTGGCGCACTGGATCAGACTGTTGCTGGGGTCGAGAAACTGGTCGGGCTGCCATTCCAGCCCGACGCCGCGATGCGGGCAGCGATTGAAGTAGACATAGACCTGCCCGCCACGACGCACGGCGAAAAGCTTTTTGCCTTCAATTTCGAAACCGCGACTGCCGGCTTCGGCCAGATCACTGCCGGCGCAGAGAAACTTCATGGCTATCCTCTAATGTCCGCTCGTGTCTGGATATGTCCGAGCTTGACGTTCAAATGCAAACAATTATCAAATGGCGACCTTCTCCCACAGGGAGTCTGGCCGTTGCCGAGGATACTTGGCTCGCTGCGCCGATGCCCGGGAAACCTTGTTCAAGGAAGCTGTGTATGCGCCTGAAAACCCGCGTTGCCGTGCTGTGCGCCGGCCTTTTGCTCTGCCATCAGGCGGCTGCGGCGGATTTACCGCAACGCTGGGTCAGCGCCGGTGGCGCGCTGTCGGAATGGGTCAGCGCACTGGGCGGCGAGTCGAAGCTGGTGGGGGTCGATACCACCAGCCAGCATCCCGAATCGTTGCAGGCGCTGCCGAGCATTGGTTATCAGCGCAGCCTGTCGGCCGAAGGCATCTTGAGCCTGCGTCCGGACATTCTGATCGGTACCGAAGAAATGGGGCCGCCGCCGGTTCTGGCGCAAGTCAAAGCAGCCAAGGTACAGGTCGAGTTGTTTTCAGCCCAGCCTGATCTGCCGACGCTGGAAAAGAATGTCACTCATCTGGGCCAGTTGCTCGGTGCGCAAGAGAAGGCTGCGCAGTTGCTGGAGAATTATCAACAGCAGCTCCAGGCGCAGACAGTGCGAGTTGCCCAAGTGCAAACCACACAGAAAGCCCCCGGTGTGTTGCTGCTGCTCGGGCACGCCGGCGGCAAGCCGTTGATCGCCGGCAAGGACACTGCCGCCGATTGGCTGCTGCAACAGGCGGGCGGGCACAACCTTGCTACTCATACCGGCTACAAACCGTTTTCTGTCGAATCCCTCGCCAGCCTCGATCCCGAAGTGCTGGTGTTCGCTGACCGAGCATTGACCGGCGAGGCGGCAAAAGCCGCGTTGTTCAAGGAAAACCCCATCCTCAATTCCAGCCGCGCGGCCAAGAGCGGGCGGGTGATGGAGCTGGACCCGACGCTGCTGGTGGGCGGTCTCGGGCCACGGTTGCCGGCTGCTTTGCAAACCCTGACGGACGGTTTCTACCCGGCCAAGGGCGGCCAATGACCACACAGGTCAAACCCCGTGGCTTGTTCATCGGCCTGACATTGCTGTGTTTGCTGGCGATCTGGCTGTCGCTGGCATTGGGGCCGGTGAGCCTGCCGTTGTTCGATACCCTGCGCGCGGCGCTGCGTCTGATCGGCGTGCCGCTGGCGCCGGAAGGTCTGGAGCAGGCCGAGCTGATTCTCGGCCAGATCCGCCTGCCGCGAACCTTGCTCGGCTTGGCGGTCGGTGGCGTGCTGGCGCTGTCCGGCGTGGCGATGCAGGGTCTGTTTCGTAATCCGCTGGCGGACCCGGGACTGGTCGGGGTGTCCAGTGGCGCGGCACTTGGCGCGGCGATTGCGATTGTCGGCGGCTCGTTCTTTGGCGGCCTGCCGGAGTGGTTCGGGCCGTATCTGTTGTCGGTGTGCGCGTTTCTTGGCGGGCTCGGGGTGACGGCGCTGGTCTATCGGCTGGGCAGGCGCAACGGTCAGACCCACGTGGCGACCATGTTGCTGGCCGGTATCGCGCTGACGGCGCTGGCCAGTTCGGCGGTCGGTCTGTTCACTTACCTGGCCGATGACGCCACGCTGCGCACCCTGACATTCTGGAACCTGGGCAGCCTCAACGGCGCCAGTTACGCGCGGCTGTGGCCACTGCTGATCATCACCATCGGCGTGGCGCTGTGGTTGCCGCGTCGGGCCAAGGCATTGAATGCCTTGTTGCTCGGTGAATCCGAGGCCGGTCATCTGGGCATCGATGTCGAACGGCTCAAGCGCGAACTGGTGTTCTGCACCGCGCTGGGTGTCGGCGCGGCGGTGGCCGCTGCGGGCATGATCGGTTTTGTCGGGCTGGTGGTGCCGCATCTGGTGCGCCTGCTGGCCGGCCCCGATCACAAAGTGCTATTGCCAGCCTCGGTGCTGGCCGGTGCAAGCCTGTTATTGCTCGCCGATTTGGTGGCGCGCTTGTCGCTGGCGCCGGCGGAGTTGCCGATCGGCATTGTCACCGCGTTTATCGGCGCGCCGTTCTTCCTTTATCTGCTGCTGCGAGGGCGTGCCTGATGTTGTCCGCGCACGATCTGCATGTCCGCCGTGGCCGCAAAGCGGTGCTCAGTGGGGTTACGCTCGGGCTCGAACCCGGCGAGGTGCTTGGGGTGCTGGGGCCGAACGGCGCCGGGAAAAGCACGTTACTTGGCGCCTTGTGCGGGGAGTTGCTCGCCAGTGACGGCAACGTTTCGCTCGATGGTCAGGCATTGAGCTATTGGAGCGGAACACAGCGGGCACAACGACTGGCGGTGTTGCCGCAGGTGTCGACGCTGGATTTTGCCTTCGCCGTCGAAGAGGTCGTCGGCATGGGCCGTTTGCCGTACCAGACCGGGCGCGTACGTGATGACGAAATCGTCGCGGCAGCGCTGGCCGCCGCCGATGCCGGTCACTTGGGTGGGCGCAGCTATCTGGCATTGTCCGGTGGCGAGCGTCAGCGCGTGCATCTGGCGCGGGTGCTGGCGCAACTCTGGCCGGGTCAGGCCGGGCAAACCTTGTTGCTCGACGAACCGACATCGATGCTCGATCCGCTGCATCAGCACACCACCCTGCAGGCGGTGCGCGAGTTCGCCGATCGCGGCGCGGCGGTACTGGTGATCCTGCATGATCTGAATCTTGCGGCGCGCTATTGTGATCGCGTGCTGTTGCTGGAGGAGGGGCGCCCGGTTGCGCTGGATACCCCGCAGCAGGTGCTGCGTCCGGATACGCTCAGAGCGGTGTTCGGCCTGGAGGTTTTGGTGCAACCGCACCCGGAGCGTGGGCATCCGCTGATCATCGCCCGCTGATCAATCATCGAGGTGTCGCATGCGTGGATTGTGGTTGTTGGCACTGGTGTTGCTCGCGGGGTGTCAGCACGTGGTGGCTCCACCGGTGGGCGGCGATATCCGCGATCTGCGCAGCGGCGAGATGCTCACCGCGCAGCAACTGCTGGTGCGTCTCGCTGAACCTGAGCGTTTGATCATCGGTGAGCAGCACGACAATGCCGATCATCATGCTGCGCAATTGTGGCTGTTGCAGTCGCTGGGCGAGCGCCGGGTGCAAGGCAGTCTGCTGCTGGAAATGCTCACGCCGGATCAACAAGCGAAAGTCGATGCGCTGCGCCAGTCGAAGTCCGTCGCGGCTGATTTGCCTGCGGCATTGGCCTGGCAGGAGGGCTGGGACTGGAATCTTTACGGGCCGATCGTGCGCTTCGCTCTGACACAGCCATATCCGCTGCTGGCGGCCAATCTCGATGACAGCGAAATCCGTGCGTTTTACCGAAATCCACCTGCGCTGAACGGTCCTCGCAGTAATGCGTTGTCCGTGCAGAACACGTTGCTTGGACAAGTCAGTGAATCTCACTGCGGCTTGCTGCCCGAATCACAGATGCCGGCGATGCTGGCGATTCAGCAACAGCGTGATCGACGCATGGCCGAACGCATGCTGGCGGCGCCAATGCCTTCGATCCTGCTGGCCGGTGCCTGGCATGCGCGCAAGGATGTCGGCGTGCCGCTGCATTTGCTGGATCTTGGCGCTGACAAGCCACCGATCGTATTGATGCTGGCCGAGCAGGGCGCTGCGGTAACGGCGGCGATGGCCGATTACGTCTGGTACACGCCGGCCACACCGAAGCCGGATTACTGCGAGCAGATGCGTCAGCAATTCGCCAAATGACTTTTCGGCAGGCAAAAAAAGACCCGGTAAAAACCGGGTCAAATAACCGTGATTAGCCTGATGAGGAGATAATCTGAGAGTCCGAACCAAGGGCTTTTCAGAATATCGACTGATCTCGCGACCAGTTGTGATAATCATAGCGATTCTCATTACCGAGTCAACCGCTGTTTTTGCCAATCTGTAATTTAGTTTTGCGAGTGGTGGTGAGGCCCTGTGAATAAAGGGCTATGCGCTAGGTGCGCTGCGTCGTCAACTGCGTGATCTGGCGATTCAACTGTCCGATGCGTCGAGCCATACCCTCAATCAGGCCATGGGCGATCTTCGGATTGCTGCGAGTCATGCTCAAAAATTGATCACCGGGAATCAACATCACCGTGCTCGGCTCGGACGTCACCACCGAAGCGTTGCGCGGCTCGCCGGTAAACAACGCCATGGCGCCGAAAATCTCGTCCTTCGGCACGTCACCGACCTTGTGCCCGTCAACAAATGCCTCGGCGTGCCCGTCGATGATCACGAAGACATGATCCGCTGCATCGCCCTGTTGGATCAGCACGGCGCCGGCCTCGACCCGTTTGAAGCCGTTGGTGCTGCGGAACTCCCGGGGTTTCAACTCGGCCACAGCGTGGGCGAGCAGCGCCATTTGCCCGAGCAGATAGCTCAGAAGCTGCTCGGCTCGATCAGGGTCGGCATACAAATGCTGCAAAACCTCTGCGCGACCGTAGGGCAGCAGGCGCACAGTGCTGTCGCTGCATACGCGACAGTCGCTCCATTGCTCGCCACGTTGCAGACCGAGCAGATCACCTTCCTGCCAATAGAACAGAGGGCGGCCCGCGATGCAGCCATGCACAACGCCCTCGCTCAGCAAAAACAGCTGATCGTCCGGCAACTGCGCAAACAAATCATCCGTGGCCTCCAGTTCGACAACAGTCGCGCATGGCGATAAATCCTGTAGCCACTGCCCGGGAAGACTCTGCAAGCGATTGATCAATGCGTCGGCGTGCGCCGACTGTTCCCCCAGCAAATACATGGCGTCAGCGCCTGTTCAGTTTTTATGGCGCGCGGAAATGGCTTCGAGCTGCTTGTTCAAGGCGTCCTTGCGCTCGGCAGGGATGTCGTTCCAGTGCACGTCCATCAACGCCCCTTCGATCGCATACAACAACACCTTTGAAGCGCGAAAGCCTCGAGTACGCACGGCCCGGTAGGCATCCACTGCACCGAGGCGACGCAAGTCCGAGGCGCTGTGGATGCCCACGGCATGCAGCCATTGCGCCGATGTCTTGCCAAGATTTTTCAGGTGTTGCAGTTCATCATTCATCAAGCCTCCTTGCGACGGCCGAATGGTGCGTGGGCGAGCTTCTCAGCAGTGTAGCCATCAGTAGGAAAAGCGTGGTTGTTTGGTCGGATTCGACGCAAAAGCTTCTAAGAAAGGGGGGTAAAGGACCTGCGAACGCAGAGGGAAGGGAGGTAAACGATTATCAATGTGGGAGCGAGCCTGCTCGCGAAGAGGGCGTATCAGACACAATCAATATCGACTGACACTACGCCGTCGCGAGCAGGCTCGCTCCCATAGGGGCAAGGCGTGGTGTCAGGAAGATTTCCGGATGTCAGCGAGTGCGATAGCGCAACCGTGTACCGAAATTCATCGACATCAGGATCTCGTCGGCACTCAGCTCCGGCGGGAAGTACGCACCGGAAATCTGTGCATGGGCCAGGCTGGCGCCTTCGAGCGAAGCCTTGCGGAAATCGATGCCGCGCAAATCGGCGGAGCGGAAATACGCATCGCGGAAATCCACGTTATCGGCGTTCAGTTCGCGCAGGTCGAGGCCCCGGAAATCGCCGCCGACCATGTCGATGGGGCCATCCTGTGGGCGTTCCTTGTTGAAGCCTGCAACGTCGTCTTTGTGCAGCAGGGCGTAAAGCGGAGTGTCGAGCAGTTTAGGCTGGCTCATGTCAGATCACCTGTTGGTTTTATGACGCCAGTATAGTGCCACTATTTGCCGGCCGTGAAGCGAGCGAGGGCTTCACGGCCGAAATAGTTTTTTACAGGCCCGGCAGGCGCTGACGGATCTGCGCGACCACGGTGTCCAGCGTGCCGGATTCATTGGTCTGCACGCGTTTGCTGCGCAGAATCTCCTCCGGGGTCAGCGCTTCGCGGTTGGCCTGCTGCGCTTCGATCACTGCCAGGGTGGCGTCGGACGGATCCTTCTGATCGGCCTGGCGCATCGCCAGCCAGCTCTCGATTACCGCTTGCGGGGCGTTGCAGTCGAGGATCAGGAACGGCGTGCCGGTGGCTTCGGCAATCTTCGCCGCGTTATCGCGCTGCTCGCGTTTGAGATAGGTCGCGTCGATCACTACCGGGAACCCGGCGTGCAAAATCACCTCGGCGATTTCATGCAGACGTGCGTAGGTCGCGGTGCTGGCGTCGGCACTGTAAATGCCGGCCTGCACATCGTTGGCGACGGTCTGCTCGCCAAACAGGCGCTTGCGTTCGACATCGGAACGCAGGCGAATCGCGCCCAGCGCTTCGACCAGGCGCATGGCCACATGGCTCTTGCCGACGGCGGAAACACCGTGGGTAATGGCCATGAAGCGCGAAGGAATGGTGCTGTAGCTTTCCGCCAGGTTGGCGTAGTTGCGGTACTGGCGCAGGGTGGTGGCGCGCTGCACCGCAGTCGCGTCCGCCGGCATGCTGAACAATGCCACCTTGGCCCGCACCAGCGCGCGGTAGGCTTTATAGAAGTTCAGCACTTCCAGGCCCTCATAGTCGCCGGTCAGTTCCAGATACTGGCTGATGAGGCGACGCGCCAACGATTTCAGGCCACGGTCTTCCAGGTCCATGGCGAGGAAGCCGGTGTCGGCCCAGACATCAGTGAAACGGAATGGCTCGTTGAACTCGATGCAGTCGAAGATCACCACATTGCCGTCGATGACCGTGGCGTTGCCCAGGTGAATGTCGCCGTGGCATTCACGGGTGAAACCTTGTGTCTTGCGCTGGGCGAACAGGGGCTTGAGGCGCTCGAAGCTGCTTTCGGCCCAGGCTTTCAATGCCTCAAGTTGCAGCAAGTCGTTCTTGTCGCTGAGGAACGGCAGGATCTGCTCGAAATTTTGCGCGACCGGCGCCATCACGCTGTCCGGTGTACCGGCGTCGTGTTCGGCCGGGACTTTCGGGGCGTTGAGATGGAAATGGGCGATCTGCTCGGCCAACGCGTCGATGTGCTGAGTGGTCAGTTCGCCATTGGCTTGCAGGGTGCTGAGCAAGCCGCTCTGCGGGAACTGGCGCATTTTCAGCACGTATTCGATAGCCGGGCCGTCGCCGCCCAGTTGCGGTGCCTCGACGCTGCCGGTGACCGGCAACACGTCCAGATACAAATCATCGGTCAGACGCTGGTTCAGCCGCAGCTCTTCAGCGCAGAAATGCGCACGTGCGTCGAGGCTGGTGAAGTCGAGGAAGCCGAAATTCACCGGCTTCTTCACTTTATAGGCAAAGGGCCCGGTGAGAATCACCCACGAGATGTGGGTTTCGATGACCTGAAACCCTTCGACGGGATGCGGGTAGAGGGCCGGGTTTTGCAGGGCAGCGATCAGGGACTGGCTCACGGGCGATCCTTCAGAGGCGGGGGAATTCGAGGCGGCCATTATGGCTGCTTGCCCGCCTGACGCAAACCTCCGCGCGTGCCTGTTGAGGATCGATAAAGTGCGTATAATCCGCCGCCATGACTCGATCCCGATCCCCCCGTACCAAGAAAAAACCACCAGCCAAGGGCCTCAGCCCATGGTTGAGCTGGGCCATTAAACTCAGCCTGGTCGGCCTTGTAGTGCTGGCCGGCTTTGCCGTTTACCTCGATGCCGTGGTGCAGGAGAAGTTCTCCGGCAAGCGCTGGACCATCCCGGCCAAGGTGTACGCGCGCCCGCTTGAGCTGTTCGTCGGACAGAAGCTCAGCAAGGACGATTTCCTCACCGAACTCGATGCCCTCGGCTATCGCCGCGAAGCCGTGAGCAATGGCCCCGGCGCAGCCGCCGTCAGCGGCAATACGGTTGACCTGAACACTCGTGGCTTCCAGTTCTATGAAGGTCTGGAAAAGCCGCAGCCAGTGCGTGTGCGCTTCTCCGGCGACTACGTCGCCGAACTGTCCTCGACCAACGGTTCGAAACTGTCGGTGGTGCGCCTCGAGCCGCTGATGATCGGCGGCATTTACCCGAAAAATCTCGAAGACCGCATCCTGATCAAACTCGATCAGGTGCCGCCGTACCTGCTCGAAACCCTGATCGCCGTCGAAGACCGCGACTTCTACAGCCACTGGGGCGTGTCGCCGAAATCGATCGCCCGCGCCGTGTGGATCAACACCTCCGGCGGCAAGATGACCCAGGGCGGCAGTACGCTGACCCAGCAGTTGGTGAAGAACTTCTACCTGACCAGCGAACGCAGCCTGACCCGCAAGCTCACCGAAGCGATGATGGCGTTGCTGCTGGAACTGCATTACGACAAGAAGGAAATTCTTGAGGCCTACCTCAACGAAGTCTTCGTCGGTCAGGACGGCCAGCGTGCGGTGCACGGTTTTGGTCTGGCCAGTCAGTTCTTCTTCGGCCAGCCTTTGTCCGAGCTGAAACTGCATCAGGTAGCGCTGCTGGTCGGCATGGTCAAGGGGCCGTCCTACTACAACCCGCGTCGCAACCCGGAGCGCGCGCTGGAGCGGCGCAATCTGGTCCTCGACGTGCTGGCGCAGCAAGGCGTGGCAACCCCCGAACAGGTCGAAGCGGCGAAGAAAATGCCGCTCGGTGTGACGACTCGCGGCAAGCTCGCCGACAGCTCGTTCCCGGGCTTTATCGACCTGGTCAAACGCCAGTTGCGCGAAGACTACCGCGACGAAGACTTGACCGAAGAAGGCCTGCGCATCTTCACCAGTTTCGACCCTATTCTGCAGATGAAAGCCGAAGCCTCGGTCAACGACACGTTCAAGCGTCTGGCCGGGCGCAAGGGCTCGGATGACGTCGAAGCGGCGATGGTCGTGACCAACCCGGAAACCGGTGAAGTCCAGGCGATGATCGGCAGCCGTCAGGCCAGTTACGCCGGTTTCAACCGTGCACTGGATGCGGTACGCCCGATCGGCTCGCTGATCAAACCGGCGGTGTATCTGACCGCGCTGGAGAAACCGAGCCAATACACGTTGACCAGTTGGCTGTCGGACGATCCGCTGTCAGTCAAAGGCGCCAACGGTCAGGTGTGGAAGCCGCAGAACTACGATCGCCGCTCCCACGGTACGGTGTTCCTCTATCAAGGCCTGGCGCATTCCTACAACCTGTCGACCTCGCGCCTGGGCCTAGAAGTCGGCGTGCCGAACGTGCTCAAGACCGTAGGTCGCCTGGGCGTTACCCGTGAATTCCCGGCGTTCCCGTCGATGCTGCTCGGTGCTGGCGGCATGACGCCGATCGAAGTGGCGACCATGTACCAGACGCTGGCCAACGGTGGTTTCAATACGCCGATGCGCGGCATTCGCAGCGTGCTGACCGCCGAGGGCGAGCCGCTCAAGCGTTATCCGTTCCAGATCGAACAGCGCTTCGACCCTGCCTCGATTTACCTGATCCAGAACGCCATGCAGCGGGTGATGCGTGAAGGTACAGGCAGTTCGGTTTATAACGTGCTGCCCAAGACCCTGACACTGGCGGGCAAGACCGGTACCAGTAACGATTCGCGCGACAGCTGGTTTGCCGGTTTCAGTCAGGATCTGCTGGCAGTGGTCTGGCTGGGTCGCGACGACAACGGCAAGACGCCGTTCACCGGGGCGACCGGTGCGCTGCAGGTCTGGACCAGTTTCATGCGCAAGGCCGATCCGCTGCCGCTGGACATGCCGCAGCCGGACAACGTCGTGCAGGCCTGGGTCGATTCGCGCACCGGCCAGGGTTCGGATGCCAACTGCCCCGGCGCGGTACAGATGCCGTATATTCGCGGCAGCGAGCCGCCACCCGGCGCCGCGTGTGCAAGCGAAACACCTGCCTCGCCGGAGTCGGTGATGGACTGGGTCAAGGGCTGGATGAATTAAGCAAAGAGGGTTTCAAGTGAACAAGTGGTTGATTCCAGCGGTGACCGCCGTGGCTTTGCTCAGCGGCTGCTCCACCGTACAGCGTGGTTCGATTCCGGTAGTGGATTCGGGTACGGCCGTGTCCAATAGCGAACGCATCGGCGCCAATGGCGGTTTCCGCCAGACCACGGTCAAGCGCCCGGCGCAGGGCCAGACTCAGGCGATTCCGCAGGGCGATACCGGCGTGGTGGTGATGGTGCCGGGCGGCGGTGCTGCGGTGTCAACACCGATCAGTTCTTCGCCGATCGTCCCGGGGCCTGCATCTGGCGGTATCACGTCGGGGCCGTATAACCCATCGGCGGTTGAGTCGGCGCCGATCAACTCCGGCAGCTACAGCATGCCGTCGACGCCAAGTGGCATTCCTTCGGCCAGCAGCGGTGGCGGGCTGTCGGCGGATGAGCAACTGGACGGTCCGGTACTCGCCTTGCTGACCACCGCGCAACAGCAGCAGGCTGGCGGCGACCTCAACGGTGCCTCTTCCAGCCTGGAGCGGGCGCAACGTGTCGCCCCCCGGGAGCCACAAGTGCTTTACCGTCTGGCGCAGGTGCGCATGGCCCAGGGCGATGCGCCGCAAGCCGAGCAATTTGCCCGTCGCGCGTTGACCATGGCCAACGGTCGTCCGGATCTGCAAGCCAGCCTGTGGGAAATCATCGCTCAATCTCGTGAGAAACAAGGCGATTCCGCCGGCGCCGCGCTGGCCCGTCAGAAGGCCAAGGTTTCCCTGTGATGGACGTGCGTTTCCCGAAAATCGCCGATCAGCTGTTGTTGATTGAACGCGAGCTGCGCACCCAGGGCTGGTGGGATGAGGTTCAGCCGTCGGTCGAAGCCCTGAGCAGTGTCGAGCCGTTCTCGGTCGACACGCTGGACTTCGAGCAATGGCTGCAATGGATCTTCCTGCCGCGCATGAAGATGATCCTCGAACAGGATCTGCCCTTGCCGAACGCCTCGGGCATTCAGGAAATGGCGGAAATGGTCTTCGCCCAGCGCAACCTTGGCGGCAAGGATCGGCAGTTGCAGGTGCTGCTCAAAGAGTTTGACCGGCTGATCACTGCCTCCCGCTGAGCGCGGTTGTGTAGGAGCTTTGTAGGAGCTGCCGAAGGCTGCGATCTTTTGACTTTAGACGAGCAGGATCAAAAGATCGCAGCCTCGTTGCACTCGTCAGCTCCTACAAGTTCCGACGTCGCGATTACGAGCAATTCTCGGCAATCTGCTTCTTCGCTTCGACGATGCGTTCCTGACGCTGTGTATCATCGAGCCTGCGCAAATCCCCCTCGACCTCCTCACGCAAGCGCGGATTGTTCTGCAGTTGCGCCAGGTTCGTGCGTGCCTGTTCGCAAAAGGCCTTGAGCTGCGCCTGCTGCTCGGCGACCTGTTTCTTCACCTTGGCATCAATGGCTTTCTGATCGCCGAGCACGCCGCCGCCCGGCAGCGGCGCGGCTTTCGGCGCGGGTGAGGAGGGCGTTTGCACGGTCGTCGCCGGTTGGCCCTGCGGCGGTTGTGCATCGAAATGCGTGACGCCTTGGGCATCGACCCATTTGTAGATTTGAGCGGCCGAGCACCATGGGCTGAGACCGATCAGCAAAGTGAGGAGGAGCGTTCGCATGCTGATTCCTTGGCAAAAATGCGCAATTGACGCTAACAGAGTAGCGCTTTTCAGGTTTTTTCTTGCGTTCTCATGTGCTTACCCACAATTAACCCCACAGACGACTTGACTTGCAGAGGGCGAAACAGAAGAATCCAAAGTCCGCTGTAGAGGGACTGCCAGAAGCAGACCCACTCGGTAGATCATGAGGCGCACATCCGCGCCGACCTGTTACACCCGCAACGCGTTACCTCGCGCTGGGTGGGAAAGGCCCGCAACACTTGGGACGATCCCAATACTTGCTCAGTCAGTGCTGACGTAGTCGGCGACCACCGTCGCTCATGCTCTGCCGAGAAGTAAACCTATTAAGACCCGCCCCTTTTTTGTGGACGGTATTCTGGCGTTTTAGAGGTGAACAACGTGGAGCTTTTATCTGGCGGTGAGATGCTCGTCCGCTTTTTGCGTGACGAAGGCGTCAAATATATCTACGGGTACCCGGGTGGTGCTCTCCTGCATGTTTACGATGCCCTGTTCAAAGAACCGGAAGTGACCCACATCCTGGTTCGTCACGAACAAGCGGCGACCCATATGGCTGACGGCTACGCCCGTGCCACCGGTAAAGCCGGCGTGGTATTGGTGACATCCGGTCCAGGCGCCACAAACGCCATCACCGGTATCGCCACCGCCTATATGGACTCGATTCCGATGGTGATCATTTCCGGTCAGGTGCCAAGCACCATGGTCGGCACCGACGCGTTCCAGGAAACCGACATGATCGGTATCTCCCGGCCGATCGTGAAGCACAGCTTCATGATCAAGCACGCTTCGGAAATCCCGGAAGTCATGAAGAAGGCCTTCTACCTGGCGCAGTCCGGTCGTCCGGGCCCGGTCGTGGTCGACATCCCGAAAGACATGACCAATCCGGCCGAGAAATTCGAATACGTTTTCCCGAAGAAAGCCAAGCTGCGTTCCTACAGCCCGGCCGTTCGCGGTCACTCCGGGCAGATCCGCAAGGCGGCAGAAATGTTGTTGGCGGCCAAGCGCCCGGTGCTGTACTCCGGCGGCGGCGTGATTCTCGGCAATGGCTCCGCGCAACTGACCGAGCTGGCGAAAATGCTCAACCTGCCGGTGACCAACACCTTGATGGGTCTGGGCGCTTTCCCTGGCACTGACCGTCAGTTCATCGGCATGCTCGGCATGCACGGCAGTTACACCGCGAACCTGGCGATGCACCATGCCGATGTGATCCTCGCCGTCGGCGCACGCTTCGACGATCGGGTGATCAACGGCCCGGCGAAATTCTGCCCGAACGCCAAGATCATCCACATCGACATCGACCCGGCGTCGATCTCCAAGACCATCAAGGCTGACGTGCCAATCGTGGGTCCGGTCGAGAGCGTCCTGACCGAAATGGTCGCGATCCTCAAGGAAATCGGCGAGACCCCGAACAAGGAGTCCGTGGCCAGTTGGTGGAAGCAGGTCGATGAATGGCGTGGCGATCGCGGCCTGTTCCCTTATGAAAAGGGCGACGGCAGCAAGATCAAACCGCAGACCGTGATCGAAACCCTCTGCGAAGTGACCAAGGGCGACGCCTTTGTGACCTCCGACGTGGGTCAGCACCAGATGTTCGCTGCGCAGTACTACACGTTCAACAAGCCGAACCGCTGGATCAACTCCGGTGGTCTGGGCACGATGGGCTTCGGTCTGCCAGCCGCGATGGGCATCAAACTGAGCTTTCCGGACGACGACGTTGCCTGCGTCACCGGCGAAGGCAGTATCCAGATGAACATCCAGGAGCTGTCGACCTGTCTGCAATACGGCTTGCCGGTAAAGATCGTCATCCTCAACAACGGTGTGCTGGGCATGGTTCGCCAGTGGCAGGACATGAGCTACGGCAGCCGTCACTCGCACTCCTACATGGAATCGCTGCCCGACTTCATCAAGCTGGCTGAAGCCTACGGCCACGTTGGCGTACGCATCACCGAATCGAAAGATTTGAAGTCGAAGATGGCCGAAGCGTTCGCCATGAAGGATCGCCTGGTGATCATCGATGTTGCGGTCGACACCAGCGAGCACGTCTACCCGATGCAGATCAAAGACGGCTCCATGCGCGATATGTGGCTGAGCAAGACGGAGCGTACTTAATCATGCGGCACATTATTTCCCTGCTTCTGGAAAACGAACCCGGCGCTCTGTCTCGTGTAGTCGGCCTGTTCTCGCAGCGCAACTACAACATCGAAAGCCTGACCGTGGCGCCGACCGAAGACCCGACCCTGTCGCGTCTGACGCTGACCACCGTGGGTCACGATGAAGTCATCGAGCAGATCACCAAAAACCTGAACAAGCTGATCGAAGTGGTCAAGCTGGTGGACCTGTCGGAAAGCGCTCACATCGAGCGTGAACTGATGCTGGTCAAGGTCAAGGCCACTGGCGCCCAGCGCGCCGAGATCAAACGCACTACCGATATCTACCGTGGGCAGATCGTCGATGTCAGCGCCAGCGTGTATACCGTTCAGTTGACCGGTACCAGCGACAAGCTCGACAGCTTCATTCAGTCCATCGGCACCGCATCGATTCTGGAAACCGTCCGTAGCGGCGTGACCGGCATTGCTCGCGGCGACAAAGTTCTCAGCATCTAAACCAAATTAGCGCATGGCCTGAACGGCCGGATATAAGGGGAAATTCATGAAAGTTTTCTACGATAAAGACTGCGACCTGTCGATCATCCAGGGCAAGAAAGTTGCCATCATCGGTTACGGCTCCCAGGGCCACGCTCAGGCGTGCAACCTCAAAGACTCCGGTGTCGACGTTACCGTCGGTCTGCGTAAAGGTTCGGCCACCGTTGCCAAAGCCGAAGCTCACGGCCTGAAAGTGACCGACGTTGCTTCCGCTGTTGCCGCTGCCGACCTGGTCATGATCCTGACCCCGGACGAGTTCCAGTCCTCGCTGTACAAGAACGAAATCGAGCCGAACATCAAGAAAGGCGCCACCCTGGCCTTCTCCCACGGCTTCGCGATTCACTACAACCAGGTTGTTCCGCGTGCTGACCTCGACGTGATCATGATCGCGCCGAAAGCCCCGGGCCACACCGTGCGTTCCGAGTTCGTCAAAGGCGGCGGTATCCCTGACCTGATCGCGATCTACCAGGACGCCTCGGGCAACGCCAAAAACGTTGCACTGTCCTACGCCGCTGGCGTCGGTGGCGGTCGTACCGGCATCATCGAAACCACCTTCAAGGACGAGACCGAAACCGACCTGTTCGGCGAACAAGCCGTTCTGTGCGGCGGTACCGTTGAACTGGTAAAAGCCGGTTTCGAAACCCTGGTTGAAGCTGGCTACGCGCCGGAAATGGCCTACTTCGAGTGCCTGCACGAACTGAAGCTGATCGTTGACCTCATGTACGAAGGCGGTATCGCCAACATGAACTACTCGATCTCCAACAACGCCGAGTACGGCGAGTACGTGACCGGCCCGGAAGTGATCAACGCCGAATCCCGTCAGGCCATGCGCAACGCCCTGAAACGTATTCAGGACGGCGAATACGCCAAAATGTTCATCAGCGAAGGCGCAACCGGCTACCCTTCGATGACCGCCAAGCGTCGTAACAACGCCGCTCACGGTATCGAAATCATCGGCGAGCAACTGCGCTCCATGATGCCGTGGATCGGTGCCAACAAGATCGTCGACAAAGCCAAAAACTAAGTCGTCGTCCCTTGCACGAAAAACGCGGCCTAGGCCGCGTTTTTTCGTTTGGGCCGGTGCTTCTGGTATAAAGCTGCATCGTTTGTGGCCGAACTGTCGTCCTCAAGCCTCTGTCGAATTTTTTCCAAACCGTTGCAAGGTAATGTCCATGAGCGAACGTCCCGAAGAGCCGAACAAGGCTTCCGACGCCGAAAGCCTGCTGCCCATCGATGAACACATCGAAGAAGGGCACGACGCCGAAGGTCGTAAAGTCCGGCATCGTGGTATCTATCTGCTGCCGAACCTGTTCACCACCGCCAACCTGTTCGCAGGCTTCTATTCCATCATCAACTCGATGAGCGCGCAGGCCGCGTTGAGCGCCGGCGACTCGGTGAATGCGAGCAAGTACTTCGCCTTCGCTGCAATCGCGATTTTCGTCGCGATGGTGCTCGACGGTCTCGATGGTCGCGTAGCGCGCATGACCAATACGCAAAGTGCTTTCGGCGCCGAGTATGACTCGCTGTCGGACATGGTCGCCTTCGGCGTCGCGCCGGCATTGCTGGCCTTCGGCTGGGCGCTGGGAGACATGGGCAAGGTCGGCTGGATGGTCGCCTTCATATATGTAGCGGGTGCGGCGTTGCGTCTGGCGCGTTTCAACACCCAGGTCGGCACGGCGGACAAACGCTACTTCATCGGTCTGGCCAGCCCGGCGGCGGCAGGTGTGGTGGCCGGCATTGTCTGGGCGTTCAGCGATTACGGCATTCAGGGTTCGAAGATGTCGTTCCTGGTGGCGTTGATGGTGGCGGCGGCCGGCATGCTGATGGTCAGCAACATCAAGTACAACAGCTTCAAGGAGCTGGATCTCAAAGGTCGCGTGCCGTTCGTGGCGATCCTGGCGGTGGTGCTGGTATTCGCTGTCGTGTTCAGTGATCCGCCGCGCATTCTGCTGCTGGTGTTCCTCGCCTATGCGGCGTCCGGTCCGGTACAGTATCTATTGCGTCTTCGTCGTCACAAAAACGCCGAGTGATGTAATTTCCCGCATACTCCGCAGTCTATGGGTGCACCTGTCCTCCAAAGCTGCGGAGTTGTCATGTTGATCAAGATCCCCAAAGCATCCGACTGCCATGAGTCGGATGTCACGCCTGAAGCCATTTATCTCTCCCGTCGCCAATTGCTCGGCGCCACTGCTGCCGGTATTGCCGTGAGCAGCCTGCCACGCTGGGCCAGTGCCGCTGATGCCCCTCGCTACTCTGATGTTGAATCCGGCAAGGCTCCGGCCTGGTTTGCCGAAAAGCTTCCTTCTACTCAATGGGGTGCGGTCAACGTCAAGGACGAGGCGATCACGCCTTATAAAGACGCCACGAACTACAACAACTTTTATGAATTCGGTACAGGCAAGGGCGATCCCGCGAGGAACGCTGGCGACCTGAAAACCGAACCCTGGAGCGTGGTGATTGACGGGGAGGTGGGTAAGCCGGGGCGTTATGCGCTGGAAGACTTCATGAAACCGTATCAACTGGAGGAACGTATTTATCGTCTGCGCTGCGTCGAGGCGTGGTCGATGGTCATTCCCTGGATCGGCTTTCCCATCTCGGCCTTGCTCAAGCAGGTCGAGCCGACTTCCAAGGCCAAGTACATCCGCTTTGAAACCCTGCAGGATCCCAAGAGCATGCCCGGCCAGCGCTCCGGTTTTGCCTTGATCGACTGGCCGTACGTCGAAGGCTTGCGTCTGGATGAGGCGATGAATCCTTTGGCGATTCTGGCGGTGGGCATGTATGGACGCGAACTGCCGAACCAGAACGGCGCGCCTTTGCGTCTGGTGGTGCCGTGGAAGTACGGCTTCAAAAGCGTGAAATCCATTGTGCGCATCAGTCTGGTCAGCGAGCAGCCGAAGACCACCTGGCAAAGCATTGCTGCCGATGAATATGGCTTCTACGCGAATGTGAATCCGACGGTTGATCATCCGCGCTGGACCCAAGCCCGCGAGCGGCGCTTGCCGAACAGCCTGTTCAAACCGAATGTGCGCGATACCCAGATGTTCAACGGCTACTCGGATGAAGTCGCTTCTTTATATACAGGGCTCGATCTGCGGAAGAACTACTGATGCGTTATCCGTTCTGGCGAGTGGGCGTGTTCATTGCGGCAGCGATCTGGCCATTGCTGTGGTTCTATCAGGCGTTCGCCGATCTGCTCGGGCCTGACCCGGGCAAGGTGCTGGTTGATCGTCTCGGGCTTGGCACGCTGGTGTTGCTGTTGATTACGCTGAGCATGACGCCGTTGCAAAAGCTGAGCGGCTGGGCGGGGTGGATTGCAGTGCGCAGGCTGTTAGGGCTTTGGTGTTTTGCTTATGTGACGCTGCATCTGTTCAGCTATATGGCGTTTATCCTCGGGTTTGACTGGTCACAGTTGGGCGTCGAGCTACGCAAGCGGCCTTACATCATTGTCGGTGCACTCGGCTTTCTCGGATTGCTGATACTGGCAGTGACGTCGAATCGTTATAGTCAGCGTCGTTTGGGTGCTCGCTGGAAGAAGCTGCATCGCTTGGTTTACGTGATACTTGGGCTGGGTTTGCTGCATATGCTCTGGATCGTGCGGGCCGATCTAGAGGAGTGGGCGATTTATGCCTTTATAGGCGCTGTGCTCTTGCTGCTTCGTGTGCCGCCGGTGATGAGGCGAATCCCGCGTTTAATGGCTAAAAAGCAGAATCTGCAAGAAAAGCGAAATTA